>VXUF01000088.1:0-35674 GCA_009837085.1 Holophagales bacterium | reverse complement strand
GAGGCAGGCCTCGAGAACGAAGTCGAGTTCTCTCGGCTGGACTTCCAGTCGGTTTGCTGTGTGTCTCGTCATCGCATTGCCTCCGCGCGTCAACCTCTCTTGACCCCCCGGCCGGTGGCGCCCTCGGGCGGCGTATCGGTGAGAATTCCCGCACGTTCCAGCTCGTCGACTCGCCATGCCGGGAATCCGAGCACCTCCACGAGGACCTCCCGATTGTGCTCCCCCAGGCAGGGCGCGCCGCGACGGTAGGTTGGCGGCGTGGCGCTAAGGTGGATCGGCAGGCCCGGATAGCGGCGCCGGCCGACTTCCGGGTGATCGACTTCGGCCCAGAAGCCCCGCGCTTCGAGAAACGAGTCTTCCGCCAGATCGCGGGCGTCGGCGACCGGGGCCGCCGTCAGGCCGGCGCGATGCAGCCTCGCCACCAGGTCGTCCCGCTCCCTGCCGCGGGTCCACCTCGCGAGTAGCTCGTCGATCCGGTCCTCGTCCGCCTGCCGCTCTCTGAGCGAGAACGAAGCGAAGCGCGGCGCCAAGCCGGCCATGCGGCACAGCGCCAGCCACTCCCGGTCGCTCTCGACGCTGATCGCGATCCACCGATCCTCGCCAACGCACGGATAGCAACCCTGGGGCGCCCGGTGTGGATGGCGATTGCCTCGCCGGGGCTCTGCCGCCCGGTGAAGCTGCGCCGCCAGGATGTGATCGCCGAACATCGTCGCCATCGCCTCCACCATCGGAGTTTCGACCGTGCCGCCCCGGCCCTCCGGCGACTGCGAGCGGCCGTAGAGCATGGCCAGGGTCCCGACGGCGGTGTGCAGGGCTGTCATCGGATCCGGCCAGGCGATGCCCGACCGGTGGGGGCCGCCGTCCCGGTAGCCGAGCGCGGACGTGAGTCCCATCGCTGACTCGATCAGCGGACCGAACGCGAGCCGGTCCCGGTAGGGGCCCGAGTTGCCAAAACCGGGCATCGAGACCGCGATGACGCCCGGGTTGAGTTCCCGCAGTCGATCCGGGTCGAGGCCGAGCTTGGGCATCACCCGGGGACTGAAGTTGTCGCAGACCACGTCCGCCCGCTCGACCAGGGCCTCGAAGATGCCTCGGGCCTCCGGCTCGCTCAACTCAAGGGTCACGGACCGCTTGTTCCGGTTCATCTTGTTGAACGCAGCGTTGCGGTTGTACGAGCGTTTCCCGGCATCGTTCTCCGGGAACAGGTGCGTGAGACGGGCGATCCTTGCCGACCGGGTCGCCGGCCCACGCGCCCAGGCGGCCTCGACCTTGATCACATCGGCGCCGAGATCGCCCAGCATTCGCATGGCCAACGGTCCCGCCCAGACCCTGGTGAGATCGAGCACACGTAGGCCATGGAGGGGCCCGTCGGTCAACGCGGAAGGCGACGATCTTCGAGCCATGCCGGTCTTCCGCGCCTGCCAACCGGCAACCCCGTCCATCGCCGGCGCCGTTCCCGCAACCGAGGAATCGATGGCCGACGCCGACGCCGTGCCGTTCAGAAGGAACGGCCCACGCGGAACGAGCGGCCCGCCGTCGCCGTCGATCGGCACGAAGAAACCGCGGGCCCGGAAGTGCGGGTCGTCCAGCACCTCAAGCGCGTCGATCACCGGACCGATCGGCACGCGGACCCGCTCGCCCAGCTCGATGATCTCGGCCTCGGTGTGGGCCATCATCCACGGATCGATCGCCCGGTCGAACTCCTGCCGGTGTTCGGCCCGGTCGGCGTCCTCCGCGAAGCGCGGGTCCTCCAGGACATGAGCCAGGCCCGCCGCCTCGAGGAAGGGCTCGAGCATCTCCCGGCTCGGTATCGAGAGGGCAACGTAGCCGTCCTGGCAGCGATGAACGCCGACCGGATGCCACGGCCCGCCCTGGGAGTTGCCGACCCGGCCGAGGATGTACCCGGCCTGGGTCCACATCACCGTCGTGTACTGGTGCAGAGCGGCCAGCGCCTCGACGTGGGAGACGTCGATCGTCTGGCCGCGACCGATCGCGGGCCGCGCCAGCAGAGCCGCCAGAGCGCCGATCACCGCGTGGGCTCCCGCCTGGCAGGCTGAGTGCAGTCCCGGCCGGGCGATGGGCTCGCGATCGGGAGCGCCGTTCAGGTAGAGGTGGCCGGACCAGGCGTCGTCGGTGAAGCCGTTCGAACGGGGCGGGCCCGCTTCGCCCCGAACCTCGCGCGCCCCGGCCCCCAGGCCGAACGGAGAGATTCGCAGCAACACGGCGTGCGGCGCATCGGTCTCGTCGATCAGAGGTCTGAGCGGCGCCGGGGCGGCGCTCTCGATCACGACGTCGACGCCATCGCGCTCGATCAGTTCCAGGATCTGCGCCCGGCCACGGTCTTCGCTCGGCCTCAGCCGCGCGGCCCGCTTCCCGACGTTCAGGTAGGCGTACTCCGCCCCGACGCCCCGCCACCGCTCTCCAACCTCCCGCCACGGGTCGCCACCCGGTGGCTCGAGCCGCAGCACGTCAGCGCCACAGGCGCGCAGCAGCCGTCCCGCATACGCGCCGGCAGGCGAGCCGGCGACTTCGATCACGCGCAGGTCGGAGCAGGGAGGGTCGGACACCGCCGCGCGACGCTAGCAGCCAGGCGAGGCCGCACCGCCCGGCGTATGCTCACGCGCCACCCAGCAGCAGACCTCGACCCAGGAGACCTCAGCCGATGCCCATCCTCGACTTCAGCCTCACCGATCAGATCGCCCTCGTCACCGGCGCCTCGCGCGGCATCGGCGAGGCCATCGCCCGCGGCTTCGCCGAACAGGGCGCAACCGTGGTTCTGGCCTCGCGCAAGCAGGAGGGGCTCGACAAGGTCGCCGAGTCGATCGAGGCCGACGGCGGCAGGGCGGTGCCGATCGCCTGTCACGCCGGCAACGTGGAGCAGATTGCGGGCCTGTTCGAGCGCATCGAGAACGAGTTCGGACGGCTCGACATCCTCGTCAACAATGCCGCCACGAACCCGTACTTCGGGCCGGCGATCGACATGCCGGAGTGGGCCTTCGACAAGACCCTGGAAGTCAACCTCAAGGGGTACTTCGTCCATATCCAGCAGGCGGCCCGGCTGATGAAGAAGCAGGGTTCGGGCAACGTGATCAGCGTCGCCTCGATCGCCGGTCTGCGCCCCGGCCCGAACGAACTGACCTATGCGCTGACCAAGGCAGCGGTGCTCAACATGACCCGCGGCTGGGCCAAGGAACTCGGCCAGTTCGGCATCCGCGTCAATGCGATCGCACCCGGTGTCGTGGAGACCTACTTCGCCAGCGTGCTCGTCGACTCCGAGGAGAAACGGCAGGCGATCGCCAGCCGGACGCCGGTCGGCCGGCACGCGCAGCCGAACGAAATCGCCGGCGCGGCGGTGTTCCTGGCGTCGAAGATGGGCAGCTACGTGACCGGCGCGACGATCGTCATGGACGGTGGCTCGTCGGCCTGAACGGCATCGAGCAGGTAGCCGAGCAGGTCACCGTCGACGTAGTCGTTGTCGACGACGTTGACCAGGAAGTAGGTGTCGTGGATGCGCTGTAACAGGCGCCGCGACTCGCTTCCTTCGTCGTACACAGCCGCCCACGAGGACAGCCACAGATCGAAAGCCTCGTCCTTCCACACCTCGAACGAACGCGGATCGACGAGCGTCGGCTGGCGGATTTCCTCACCCGGGTACACGCCCCAGGTCACGGCGTTGACCGTGTCGCAGTTGCTGTGGGCCGTGCCGGACCGGTCGATCGCGTGATACGTCAGGCTCGGTCCGGCGTCCAACGCCGCCAGTAGCGTCGGCACCTGCTCCGGCGCCACGAAGAACTCGAGGTACGCCTTCTGGTACACGCGGCCTCCGGCGCCGCCCCAGCCAACCGCGGGATCATCAGACGGAGCTCCGGTCACCCGCGGCTGCGAGTTGATCGTGAGCAGTCCCGCCAGGTTCAGCCGCACCAGGGCGTTGCGTAGCGGTTCGCTCTCCAGGTCCAGCGGCCAGTCGTACCAGGGAATCCCGTCGACATCGCCGCGGCAGAACCCCGCGAACACCTCGCGCACCTGGTCGATGGAGTGCAATTCGCGGCCCCACCGCTCACGGGCCAGATCGGACCTGATCGGTCGAAACGCGAGATGGTGATCGCCGAGATCGCCGAACGCGGGTGAACCGGCGTCGCCCCAGCGTCCGTTCGGAAACTCATCCCAGTCCTGGGTCCGGGCGAGGTAGCTCTTCGGCCGGTTGGCCCAGAAGATCGGGCGGACGTCCTCCCTGGGGCGCTGGACCGCCGTCGCGCTTCGCCACGGCAAGACACGCTCGATGCGCTCCGGCACGATGCCGAGGCGGTCGAGGATGACCTGTACCGAACGCTCGAGGTTCAGGGTGTAGAAGTGAAGCCCAGGGGCGCCGCCTTCGAGCAGGCGGCTGCAGATGCCGGTCAACAGATCCTGGCCGTACTCGCGGACCGAGGCGTCGTGGAACCGGCGCGCTTCGATTTCGCTGACGATCTCGGGCGGCGCGCTGGCGCCGAAGCCCGTGATGCGCTGGAAAGACAGGTAGCCGTTGATCGGCGCCAGTCCGGGAACGATCGGACAATCGACGCCGCGTTCCCGGCACTCCTCCAGGAAGCGGAAGTACAGCTCCGGCTCGTAGAACATCTGCGTGATCACGAAGTCCGCTCCGGTCGCCACCTTTTCGGCCAGATGGTCCAGATCGCGCTCCCGGCTCGGGGCCTCCGGGTGACCCTCCGGGTAACCGCCGACGCAAACGCCGAAGTGGTCACCATGCTCCTCGCGGATGAACCGCACTAGGTCCGAGGCATGCGAGAAGCCGTCGGCGATCGGCGACCAGGCCCCCCTGCCGCGGGGCGGATCCCCACGCAGCGCCAGGATGTTGCCGATGCCCCGCGCGCGGCAGTCGTCCAGCACCGCAGCGATCCGGCGCCGCGGCATGTTGGTGCAGGTCAGGTGCATCATCGTTTCGAGACCCAGCACGTTCTCGATCGTGTTCGCCAGTTCGAAGGTCAACTCCGCCGTGCTGCCCCCGGCGCCCCAGGTCACGTCGACGAACGCCGGCTCAAGACGCCCCATGCGCTCGATGCGCGCGTAGAGATTCTCGATCCCGGCCTCCGTCTTGGGCGGGAAGTACTCGAACGAGTAAAAGGGCCGCTCCTCGGCGATCGCCGAGCGCAGCTTGTCGATCAGCTTCACAACGAAGCGGATCCTACGTCGAGTCCGTGGCCACTCGCTCCGCCTGCTGGACCAGGCCGGGCGCCGCCAGCCGTCCCGCCACCGCCCCCAGCTCGGGCCGCGGGCCGCGCCAGCGAAGTTCGTCGATGGAGCCACTGACCGGCGCATCGCGAACCAGGGTCGCGAGTTCCCGGAACAGCTCCGCCGACGCCCGCTCCTCACGGAACGTCGCCGCCAGGCGATCCCGGCCCCGCACCTTCACGGCCCAGTTCCACGGCTCGTCCGGGATGTGCTCCAGGTGCAGGTAGTGCGCGAGCACCGTCGCCGTCGACTTGGCGCCCCAGCCGCGAAGACCCGGGAAACCGTCGGCGCTGTCGCCGACCAGCGCCAGGTAGTCCGGGATCGACTCCGGCTCGACACCGAACTTCTCGCGGATGCCGTCGGCCTCCCAGCGCAGACCGCGCCGGCGGTCCACCTGCACCGTCTTGCCGCCCCGGCCGGCGTCGACGCACTGGGCCAGATCCTTGTCCGGCGTGCAGATGCGGACCTCGACGACCCGCTCGTCCGCGGCCGCCATCGCGGCGCCGCTGGCAAGCCCGTCGTCTGCCTCGTGCTCGACCATCGGCCAGACCGTGACCCCGAGCGCGGCCAGGGCCTCCTCCAGCACCGGGAACTGGGCCCGCAACTCCGGTTCGATCCCCTCGCCGGTCTTGTACCCGGGCCACATGTCGTTGCGAAACGACTCGATCACCTGGTCGGTCGCCACCGCCACGTGGGTCGCCCCATCGCGGAACATGCCGAGCACGGAGAAGACGACGCCGCGCACCGCCCCCACCTCGAGCCCGTCCTCGTTCTGATAGCTCGGCGCGCCGAAGTGGTGGCGAAAGAGCTCGTAGGTGCCGTCGATCAGGTGGACGTACATGGCGGGCGACGCATCCGGGCGACGCCGGCAAGCTACCATCAGCCGCCATGACCCGATGCGCGGCCCTGCTCTGGACCGTCTGCGCTGCCGCCGTCCAGCCCGCGACGGCGGCCGGCGACCTGCCCGGCGATCCCCTCGCAGGCTCGGGTGACGTCGCGCGGACCGCGCTGCCGGCATCCCAGCTCCTGGCCGGTGAGCATCCGACCCCCGTCGACAACGCGGCCTTCGCCCTGCCGGAGAACGCCGCGCCGCCGCGCCACGAGATGCGCGGCACGCTGCAGCTCTTCGGCGGCGGCGGAGCCTCCTGGACGGTCCACCACGAC
The DNA here is from genome assembly GCA_009837085.1 of Holophagales bacterium. Taxonomy (GTDB): domain Bacteria; phylum Acidobacteriota; class Thermoanaerobaculia; order Multivoradales; family Multivoraceae; genus Multivorans. Next base: position 29,281 of record VXUF01000088.1, on the reverse strand, counting down.
ACCTACCTGCGGGCGGATGAGCCGCCGATCGTCTCCGCCCTGCGCCGCATTCCGCGGACCGACGTCGTCCTGGTCCAGAGCGGCTCCCACCTGGTGCCCGCCAACCGCGCGCTCCGCTACACCGGCGACGCCTACTGGAACGTCATCGTCGGTCCGGGCCGGATCTGGAGCGAGACCGGAGACGGCGGCAGAAGCCGGGCCTCGTTGCCGATCACCCTGGTCGAGCGCAACCAGAACTGCGCCTACCACGGTGTCGTGTCCTTCCTGTTCGACGGCAGCGCCACTTCGCCGGCGGCCTTCCAGGCCACTCAGGAGACCTGCAAGTACTTCAAGTTCGACCTCTGGAACGCGGGCCCCACGCGCTTCACCTCCGGCGAGCCGCCCGAGGCAGGGGCTGTACTCGAGGCCTACGCCGCCGAGGCGGCCTCTCGGCTGCCGGTCCGGCCGATCGAGCAGATTCGGGACGACTATCCGCGCGCCCAGGTCTACCCGCAGGCGTTCGGCGGCGGCTTCGACCGCGAGCACCTCACCGCATTCGGCGTCTCCTTCGGCGGCGTCCACTACCAGGGCCCGATCCACACTCGCTACGGCGACTACCCGTATCCCGAGCAGATCCGCCTGCCGTCCTACTCGACGGCCAAGACCGCGGTCGCCGCCGTCGCGCTGATGCGGCTGGCGCAGCGGGACGGTTTCGAGGTGACCGAACTCGAACTCAGGGACTACGTGCCCAAGCCGCCCCGGGGCAGCTTCCACGGGGTTACCTTCGGGCACGCCCTCGACATGGCGACCGGTCACTACTGGGACACGGGCAACCAGGACGACGAGAAGAACTCGACGACCGAACTGAACTTCTTCGTGCCGGAGCACCGGAACCGCAAGCTGCGAGGCGCCCTCGCCTACCCGACGATGGAGCCGCCGGGCAAGCGCTGGGTGTACCACACGACGGACGCGTTTCTGCTGTCCGTGGCCATGAGCGGGTACCTGGGCCAGAAAGCGGGGGCCTCGCCAAAGGAGCCTGCCGACCTGCTGGAGTTCCTGGCCACCGAGGTCTACCGGCCGCTGGGTCTCTCCGCCGGAGCGCTCCAGTCGCTGCGCACGGACAACCGGGCCGACGGCTACGTCTTCGGCGGCTACGGCATGTTCTGGACCCCGGACGACATCCTGAAGATCGCCAACCTGCTGAACGTCCAGCGCGGCCGGATCGGCGACCGCCAGGTGCTCCATCCGGGCATGGTGGCCGCCGCGATGCAGGAAGACGCGGACGATCCGGGCCTGGACGCCGTCCACAACGGCCACCCGAACAAGTACAACAATTCGATCTGGTCGCGGCAGATCCAGGTCACCGACGGCACCCGCACGAAGCAGGTCTGGGTGCGGCAGATGCTCGGCTACGGCGGCATCGGCGTCCTCATGCTGCCCAACGGAGCCGTCTTCTACTACTTCGGCGACAAGGACCAACACGACTGGCTGAGATCCGCGAGGGAGGCCTACAAGCTCCGATGACCAGACCAAACCCACCGGGATCGGCGACGAGTTCCCTCGACGGCATCGGCCCCTTCACCGGCCTCCGGATCATCGAACTCGCGGAGGGCGTCGCCGGCCCGTACTGCGGCAAGCTGCTTGCGGACCTGGGTGCCGACGTGATCAAGGTCGAACCGCCCGCGGGCGACCACGCCCGCCGGGCGAACGGCTCCGATCCGGAAGGCTCACCGCTGTTCCTCTACTGCAACACGAGCAAACGCGGCGTCGTCCTCGAGCTGGACGACGAGGCCGATCGCGCGGCCCTCGACGGACTGCTCCGGACCGCCGACGCCCTGGTTGTCGACCGGGAACCGCCGGTCGCAACACCGGCCGATCTGATCGTCGCGGCGGTCACGCCGTACGGCCTCTCGGGACCCCGCTCCGGGGCGCCCGGCGGCGAGCTCACGCTCACTCACGGCGGTGGACTGGTCAACCAGATGCCGGCCCGGTCCCGCGACATCGACCGCGCGCCGGTCGCCCTGGGCGGCCATCAGGCCGGCTACCATGCCGGCCTGGTGACCGCGCTGGCGCTCGCCGCTCAGCTCTACGAACGCAACCACGGCGGCGGCGCCCGCGTCGACGTCTCGATTCAGGACGTGATGATCAGCATGGTGGCGCCACTCGCGGCCAGCGCCCGTTACCACGAGACGACCTGGTCGCGCGTGCCGGACCGGCCACCGGCCATGGGCAGGCTGAAAACCAGCGACGGCTACGTCATCCTGAACGCCTTCGACGACCACCACTTCGAGCTCTTCCGCGAGCTGATGGGCAATCCGGACTGGTGCCAGGGCGACGAATGGAAGGACATGGCCTACCGCAGCCACCACCTGATGGACATCGCTCCGAAGGTCGACGCCTGGGCCCTCGAACAGAAGCGCGACGACCTCTACCACCGCGCGGCCAGACTGGGCATCCCGGTCGGACCGATCCACGACGCCGCGGACGTGATGGACTACCAGCAGTACCTGGCCCGCGACTACTTCGTCGAGGTGGATCACTCCCGTGCCGGGAAACGCCGCTACGCCGGCTGGCCATACCGGATGGACGCGTCGCCGCCTCGGGTTTCGCGACCGGCGCCGCTGCTCGACGAACACTCGAACGAGGTCCGCACCGAGGTTTCGGCAGCCGGTAACGGAAAGCCGGCCGGAGGCGTCCCGCCTGCCGATCCCGTTGCCCGCAAGCTCCCGCTCGAGGGCATCCGGGTGGCCGAGTTCGCCTGGGTGTGGGCCGGCCCCTACGCCGGCGTCCTGCTGTCGACCCTGGGCGCCGAAGTGATCAAGGTCGAGGGACCCAAGCGCCTCGACCTGACCCGCCGCTCGGTGGTCTGGCCGCGTGCCGAGGAGGCGCCGCAAAAGATCGGCCAGGACGCGGGCATGGCCTTCAACACGATGAACCTGAACAAGCGGTCGCTGGCGCTCGACCTGTCCCAGGCGGAAGGCCGCGAACTCGCCCTGCGCCTCGCCGGCGAGTGCGACGTGATCTACGACAACATGCGTCCCGGCGCCATGGTCAAGCTCGGCCTCGACTACGACAGCCTGCGCCGGGCGAATCCGGCACTGGTCGTCGCCTCCTCGTCGGGCCGCGGCCACGGCGGTCCGGAGACCGAGTACCTCGGCTATGCCATGGTCCACCAGGGCGTGGCCGGAGGCGCGTACATCTCCGGCTACCCGGACGATCACCCGACCCACAGCGGCGGCGACGTCGATCTGATGAACGCGATCACGCTCGCCTTCTCGATTGTTGCCGCGCTGCATCACCGAAGCCGTACCGGCGAAGGCCAGTTCATCGACTACTCGCAGTGCGAAGGCGTCAGCTCGATCCTCGGCGAGGTCCTGCTCGAGTACGAAATGACCGGCGCGATCCCGGAGCGCGCCGGCAACTCGCACCGCTCCTCGGCGCCGCACGGTGTCTATCGCTGCTGGGGCATCGACCGCTGGCTGGCCCTCGAAGTCCACAACGACGAAGAGTTCGCGCGGCTCGCGGCGACGATAGGCAGGCCTGAGCTGGTCGAGGACTCCCGGTTCGCAACCGCAGCGGCCAGAAAGCGGAACGAAACGGAACTCGACGCGCTCGTCGGCGCCTGGACCAGGGAGCGGGACCGCGACTGGATGGCCCGCGAACTCCTGCGGGCAGGCGTCGCCGCCGCTCCGTCGCGAGACGCCCGGGACCTCTACGCCGACTCCCACCTGCGGGCCCGGGGCTCCTTCGCCACCGTAAAGCACCCCGAGTGGGGCGACCTGGAACTCGTCGGGCCGCCGTTCCGTATCGAAGGGCACGATCTCAGCCCTCGCCGGGCGCCCCTGCTCGGCGAGCACACCGATGTCGTCCTCGCCGATGTCCTCGGGCTCTCCACCCACGAGATCGCCGCCTACCGTGGCCGCGGCATCGTCGCCTGATCGCTACACTTCGTCCTCACCAACCACATCCCGATCCAACAAGGGAGGTCCACAGTGACTCGACTCAGCCGAACCTCGCGCAGCGCCGCGGGCGCGGCGGCCATCGCCATCGCCGCCCTGCTCTTCACTCCACCGGTTCCCGCCTTCTCTCAGGACGGCGAGTCGGTGACGGTCGACATCATGAGCCGCTACCGCGTCGCTCCGAACATCACCTACCTGACGGCTGACGGCTACGAGTCCAAGCTCGACGTGATGACCCCACGCGGCCAGGGGCCGGTGCCCACCCTGATCTACATCCACGGCGGCGGCTGGGTCGGCGGCACGAAGGAGTCGAGCGTGCTGCGGGCACTCCCCTACCTCGAGATGGGCTGGGCGGTGGTCAACGTCGAGTACAGGTTGGGCCGCAACGCCCTCGCGCCCGGCGCCGTCGAGGACTGCCGCTGCGCCCTGCGCTGGGTCTACGAGAACGCCGAGGACTACAACATCGACACCTCCCGCCTGGTCGTCACTGGCGCCTCGGCAGGCGGTCACCTCTCCCTGACGACGGGCATGCTGCCGGCCTCCGCCGGCCTCGACCGGCTCTGCCCCGGCCGCGACGCCGACCGGCCGGGCTGGGCCGCAGCCGACGAGTACGAGATGCCGGTCGCCGCCATCGTCAACTGGTTCGGGATCACCGATGTCGGCGACCTGCTCGAGGGCGTCAACGCGAAGAGCTACGCGGTCGCCTGGATGGGCTCGCGCAGCGACCGCATGGAACTCGCCAAGCGCGTGTCGCCGCTCACCTACGTCCGGTCCGGACTGCCGCCGATCCTGACGATCCACGGCGACGTCGACAACATCGTGCCCTACCAGCACGCCCTCGACCTGCACGCGAAGCTGGACAAGGCGGGTGTCGTCAACAGGATCCACACCGTGCCGGGCAAGGGCCACGGCAACTTCACACCCGACGAGCAGCAGGAGATCTTCCGGGTCATCCGGGCCTTCCTCGCCGAGCACGTGACCGCCGGGGAAGCCGCCAGCACCGGCGCCGAGTGACGGTTCCGACCGGGTGCGACGGCGCGCCTGATCTCTGCACGCGCGACGCCGTCGACCTCGCCGGGCTGCTGGCCCGCGGCGAGGTTTCGGCGGCTGAGGTACTGGAAGCTCATCTCGGCTGGATCGACCGCCGGAACCCGGATCTCAACGCGATCTGCACCCTCGACCGCGACCACGCCCTCGAGCAGGCGTACGCCGCGGATGACCTGCGTCTCAGCGATCCGGACGCGGCCGCCGCCAAGCCCCTGCTCGGCCTGCCGACCGCGGTCAAGGACCTGGTCCCGACAAAGGGCATCCGCACCACCTTCGGTTCGCCCATCTTCGCAGACAACGTCCCCGACTTCGACGCCCTGATCGTGGAACGGATCCGCCGCGCCGGCGCGGTCGTCATCGGCAAGACGAACACGCCTGAGTTCGGCGCCGGTTCGCAGACGTTCAACCGGGTCTTTGGCAAGACATGCAACCCCTGGGACCCCAGCCGCACCTGCGGCGGCTCGAGCGGCGGCGCGGCGGCCGCGCTGGCGAGCGGCATGCTGCCCATCGCCGACGGCAGCGACCTCGGCGGCTCGCTCCGCAACCCGGCGAGCTTCTGCGGCGTCGTCGGTTTCCGGCCGACGCCGGGCCGGGTACCGCGGGTGCCTCCCGAGCAGGGCTGGGACGATCTCGCCGTGCTCGGGCCGATGGGGCGCAACGTCGCCGACGCGGCGCTCCTGTTCTCGGTCATCGCCGGACCGGACCCGCGCGACCCGATCTCGCTCGGCCGCCCTTCCGAGCCCTTCCACCCGGTCCCGCCGCTTGATCACCGCGGCCTCCGCTTCGCCTGGACCCCCAACCTGGACCGCTACCCGATCGAACGAGAAGTCGTCGAGGTCTGCGAAGCGACCCTGCCGGTGTTCCGGGACCTGGGCGCCGAGATCGAGGAAGCCGCGCCTGACCTGTCCGGCGCCGGCGGCATCTTCCGCACCCTGCGCGCGAGCCTGTTCGCCGACAAGCTGCGTCCGCTGTTCCCCGGGCAGCACGCCCAGATGAAGGACACCGTGATCGAGGAGGTCGAACGGGGCCTGGCGCTCACTGGCCCTGACATCGCGACGGCCCAGGCGGAACGCACCCGCCTTCACGGCCGCGTAGTCGACTTCTTCGAACGCTACGACGCCCTGCTGCTGCCCACGGTTCAGGTCCTGCCCTTCGATGTCGACGAGCCCTACCCGGTGGCGATCGAAGGGCAGCCGATGACGAGCTACACGGACTGGATGGCCTCCTGCTACTCGATCACGGTGACCGGCTGTCCGGCCATCTCCGTACCTTGCGGAGTCGGTTCGTCTCGACTGCCCGTGGGCCTTCAGATCGTCACGCCACGGGGAACGGACCGCCAGACCCTCGCCATCGCGGCGGCGCTCGAAACCGCGGTCAGTGCCTGATCAGCCTGCGGCCGGGCGACGAGTCGCCCGACTAGCGCCGCTCGTACGTGTACAGCCGCCGACCACTCTCCGACACCGTCTCCACGTGCCCGATCGCCGCATACGGCTCCAGCGCCGCCTCCCAGGCGGCCGGCGTGTAGTCGCCGAAGCGATCTCCGCGCAGCGCCAGCAGGTCGTCTACCCGCCGGTCGCCGCGCGGCACGAACTCGACGAGCCCTCGCGGCGCCAGCGAGACGAACCAAGCGGCGATCCGCGGCAGCGGCACGTTGCGGCCGATCGCCAGGTGGTGGATGACGGCCAGCGCCATCAGTGCGTCCGCGCTCCGGGACCGGCGCGTCAGGGAGCGGCGCTCCGCCTGTCCCCAGCCCTGGTCCGGTGAGGGATTCGCCAGGTCCTGGTACAGCGGCAGGAAGCGCAACCGATCGGCGCGGGCACGCTCGCAGGCGCTCTCGAGCGCACCGAAGTCCGAATCGAAGCCAATGACGTCGCCCGCACCGGCCTCAGTCGCGATGGCGGCGAACTCGCCCGTGTTGCACCCGACGTCCCAGAGTTGCTCCGGCTTCGCCGCGGCAACGAAGGCCCGCACCGCTTCCGCCTTGCGCGACGCTTCATTCGAGTCGTAGCTCGAGGCCGAGGAGTAGTTACTCCAGGTGGTGCTCGTTCCCTGCGGCTCGAGGCCCTGGATCCATCGTCGGAGCTGGGTCAGAAGTCCACGGTACGCGCCGCGTGGCAGGGGCCGCTTCGCCGTCCGCTTCGCCGCCTCGCCCCGGGAACCGGCCCGACGCTCGAACCTGAGCGGAAGCAGCACGTGGGCCTGCATCCTGGGCGACCAGCGCATACGCCGCGGCAGCAGCGCCGCCAGTTCGCGTCCGGGAATGCCCTCCTGCATCCCGCGATACCAGGCGTTGTGGGGAGTGCCGAACTTCGCCGCGAGAAGCAGTGGGTTGAGGAACTGTTCGCAAAACTGGTTGTGCCCCTGCCAGTACTCGCCTTCCCGATAGCGGCGCAGCGAGAGCCAGTCGATGAAGACCGGCTTGGCGCCCTGGAACTGCACGTTGTAGGCACTGGCGTCGGAAAGCGAGATTCCCCGGTCGAGCAGCCGGATCTGCATCTCCAGGTGCATCAGGGCCGCCGCCTTGAGAAGCGAGAAGGGCCATTCATACGGGTAGGAGATGAACGGCAGCCGCGGATGCTCCAGGACCAGACCGCCCGGCGGCGGCAGCACACCCACTTCGGCTGGATCGACCTCGTCGGCGGCAACCAGGGCGCCCTCGACGATCAGCGCCTCTACGAGGCCGCAACTCCGTACGTGGCGGTACTCCTCGACAGCTACCGGAGCCACGCTTCGGAACACTCGGCCGCCGCGGCCCTCGACCACCTGACCGGCCGGATCGCGGAAGGAAGACGGCTCAGCCTGCGGCGCTGGATCAGGGCGCCGCGTGCCGGCTCGCAAGCTCTCCGTCGCGGTACCCGTCTGCACTAGTCGGACTCTGGCTCATCGGCACGCCCGAGACCGAAGAAGGTAGCGATGCGCCGCCAGTAGACCCTGAACGCCACCGCCGCCGCCGCCACTCCGCCGATCACCGCCTGCAGAATCATGCTGCCCGACGCCGGATCGAGGTAAGCGTAGGCCGCTCCGGGCGCAACCAGTCCGACGATTGCGGCGACCAGGACGGTCGTGCGGTTTCCGTTCATCGAGAATCCCTGTAAACCGTACATGAAGCGGAACAAATCCCAGGCGGTTAGTCAAGCTCTCCCAAGTCGTAGAATTGCCGCCCGCACGGCGGACAACAGACCACACAGCCAACGCAGAAGGGAGAGTCAGAGTGGACATCGCAAACAGGATCATGGTTGTCACCGGCGGCGCCTCCGGCATCGGCAAGGCGCTGGCCGAGGCGTTTCATCGCGAGGGCGCGCGGCACGTGGTCGTAGCCGACCGTGACGAGGCGGGGGCCAAGGAGGTCGCCGGGGCGATCGGCGGCACGGGCATCGGACTGGACGTGGCGGACGAGGGCGCGGTGCGCGATCTGGTCGCGGCGACGCAGGCGAACATCGGCCCCATCGACCTGTTCATGTCGAACGCCGGTTTCGTGACGATGGGCGGACTCGAGGTCCCCAACCAGGAGATCAACGACCAGTGGGAGGTCCACGTGATGTCCCACGTCTACGCCGCGCGGGCCGTTCTGCCCTCGATGATCGAGCGCGGCGAGGGGTACATCATGAGTACGGCCTCCGCGGCCGGTCTGCTGACCCAGATCGGCTCGCTCGCCTACTCGTTGACCAAGCACGCGGCGGTGGCGCTGGCGGAGTGGATCGCGATCACCCATGGCCACCAGGGCATCCGGGTCTCCGTGCACTGCCCGCAGGCGGTGAAGACGAACATCGGCGCCAACAGCCCCGACCGGAACCGCCGGCAGGGCCTGTCCGTCGGCGTGGCCTCGGGCGACGGCGTCCTCACGGCCGAACAGGCCGCCGACGCCTGCATCGACGCGGTCCGCCAGGAGCGCTTCTGGGTGCTCCCCCATCCCGAGGTTGCGGAGTACGTCCGGCGCAAGGCGACCGACGTCGACCGCTGGCTGCACGGCATGAGGCGCTTCCAGGGACGGCTCTACGAAGGGCAGCCACTCCCGGGCGACTGGTTCGTCGACGCCCAGGACGACTGACGTGACCCCGTCCGACGATCCGGTCCTCTCGAGCCGGGAGGGCGGCGTCGCCGAGATCGTGCTGAACCGGCCCGCCCGCAGGAACGCGGTGACGGGCCCGCTGGCGCAACGCCTGCACGAGGAGATCGTCGCCGCGACCGAAGACGACGAGGTCGCCGTCCTGCTGATTCGCGGCGCCGGTGGCGCCTTCTGCTCCGGCCTGGACCTCGGCGAGTTCCGGGCCGATCCGCCGCCAGACTGGATGCCGCGCTTCAGCGGCCTCTGGCTCGACGTCCACGCGGCGCTCTACGACTGCCCGAAGCCGATCGTCGCCGCGCTCGAACGCTTCGCGATCAACGCGGGCTCGGCGCTGGCACTCGCCGCCGATCTCGTGGTTACCGGCGAGCAGGCCTTTCTGCACGTGGGCGAGATCCAGATGGGGATGGCGGCGCCGATGAACATGGCCTGGCTGCGGCTGCGCCATCCGGAGAGCGTGGCGGCGCGGCTCGCGATCGTCGGCCGTCGTTACACCGGGCGAGAGCTGGAACGGATGGGAGTCGCCGCCGAGGTCGTCGACGACGACGCCGTGCTCGACCGCGCCCGGGAACTTTCCGCGACCATCGCCGGTTATCCCCCGCAGGGCGTCCGGGCGATCAAGCGAACGATCGTCGGCGGACGGCCCGCAGCCTCCGGTCGGGACTGGTTCGCTCAGTTCCGAGCCGGCTGACGATTCGACAGGGGCCAAGCCGCCTGCCGGCCGGCGCCCGCGATAAGCTTGGGAGTAATGACGGCCTTCTCATTAGACGACAAATACACGCTCACTGAAGGCCGCGTCGCAATCACCGGTGTCCAGGCTCTCGTCCGGCTACCGATGGACCAGCACCGCCGCGACCGGGAAGCCGGCCTGCGGGTTGGCGCCTTCATCAGCGGTTATCCCGGATCGCCGCTGGGCGAATACGACAAGCAGCTTCAGCGAGCGAACAAGCTGTTGGCGGATCACGATGTGGTCTGCCGACCGGCGATCAAAGAGGAGACGGCGGCGACCGCGATCTACGGCGCCCAGCGCCAGGAACGTGTTCCCCACGAACGCTTCGACGGCGTAGGCGGCATCTGGTACGGCAAGACGCCCGGCGTCGACCGCACCGGCGACGCCTTCCGCCACGGCAACTTCATCGGTACCGGCAAGCACGGCGGCGTCCTCGTCCTGGCCGGCGACGACACCGCCTGCAAGAGCTCGACAATCCCCGGCGACAGCACGATCAGCCTCTTCGACCTCTCGATCCCGGTGCTCTACCCGGGCGACCCGGCAGAGGTGCTCGAGTTCGGGTTGCACGGGATCGCCCTGTCCCGGTACGCGGGCCTGTGGACCGGGCTCAAGATCGTGACCAACGTCGCCGACGGCGGCGCGGTCGTCGACCTGCCGCGGACGGCACCGCCCGTCCTGCCCGATCTGGAGATAGGCGGCCGCCAATTCGAGAAGCAGCTCGACATGCGGCTACTGCCCCCCTACTCGATTGAACTCGAGCGGCAGATCTTCTCCGAACGCACCGCGGCCGCTCTGGCCTACATCCACGCCAACGGCCTCGACAGCATCCGCTGCGCCAGCCCCGGCGACCGCATCGGCCTGGTCGCGGCCGGTAAGCCCTACCGCGACCTGCGTCTGGCGCTCGAACTGCTCGGGCTGGACGAAGCCGCGCTCGATCGCCACGGCATCCGGGTGCTCAAGCTTGGCTGCATAGCGCCGATCGAGCCGCGGCGCCTGCGCGAGTTCGCCCAGGGTCTCGAGGAGATCGTCGTCGTCGAGGACAAGCGCGGTTTCGTCGAGACCCAGATCCGCCAGGTTCTCTACAACCTGCCCGACCGGCCCCTGGTCGGCGGCAAGGAGACGCCCGCCGGCGAGACGCTGTTCCCGATGCACGGGGAACTCGAAGGCCACGACATGGCGCGGATCCTCGGCGCGTACCTGGAGCACCGGCTGCCGGAGGCCGTGCCGGCCGAGAGGCTGGCGCACCTGCGGGCCGGCGCCGAGTCCGCCGAACTGGCCACGAAGCTGCCCGCCGCGCTGCCGCGCACGCCCTACTTCTGCAGCGGCTGCCCCCACAACACGTCGACCCAGCTTCCCGAAGGGTCGGACGTCGCCGGCGGCGGCATCGGCTGCCACGCGATGGCGATGTGGATGGACCGAGGCGTGAGTTGGCTGCCGCAGATGGGCGGCGAGGGCGCCTGCTGGATCGGTCTCGCGCCGTTCACGGAGCAGGAGCACGTGTTCCAGAACGTCGGCGACGGCACCTACGCCCACTCCGCCAGCAAGGCGATCGAGGCCTGCATCGCCGCCGACCTCCACATGACGTTCCGCATTCTCTACAACTCCGCCGTTGCCATGACGGGTGGGCAGGACGCGGTGGGGCTGCTCAGCTCAATGGGCGTCGCGAAGCAGCTTCAGCTCCAGGGCATGAAGCGGGTCGTCCTGGTGACCGAGGACCTGGAGCGCTTCCCCCATCGCGACGACAACGGCGTCGAGATCCGCCACCGCCGCGACTACGACCAGGTGCTCAAGGAGCTGCGCGCGATCAAGGGCCCGACAGCCGTGGTCTATGACCAGCAGTGCGCGGCCGAGAAGCGGCGCGAGCGCAAGCGCGGCATCCAGGAGACGCCAAAGCAGCGGGTCTACATCAACCCGGCGGTCTGCGAGGGCTGCGGTGACTGCGCGGCGAAGTCGAACTGCCTGTCCGTCGCGCCGCTCGAGACGGACTACGGCCGCAAGACCCAGATCCACCAGTCGTCCTGCAACCTGGACTACTCCTGCATCGATGGCGACTGCCCCGCCTTCATGACGGTCGAACTGGGCGACGGGACGAAGCCGGTCCGCCGTGCAGCCGCGGCGCCGCTCGCCGAGGACGAGACGCCGGAACCCGTCCGTCAACTGCCGGACGACGCGACGTTCCGGGCGCTACTCGTGGGCATCGGCGGCACCGGCGTGGTGACCGTCGACGCGATCCTCGTCACCGCGGCCCTGATGGAGGGCCGGTACGCGGTCCACCTCGACCAGACCGGCCTGGCGCAGAAAGGCGGCGCGGTGGTCTCGAACCTGCTGCTCAGCCGCGGACCGATCCCCCGGGCCAACAAGCTCGGCAACGGCGAGGCCGATCTGGCGCTCTCCTTCGATCTGCTGGCCACGATCGCGCCCGACAACCTGAAGCGGTTCTCGCAGGAGACCACGGCCGTCGTCGGCAACACCGCCGGCATCAGCCCGGCGGCGGTGATCACGGACAGCGCCGCGCGGATGCCCCCTCTGGACGAGCTGCGCAAGCGGCTCGCCCTCTTCACGGACAGCGACCGCAGCTACTTCGTGGACGCCGAGGCCGCCACCGAGCGCCTGCTCGGCAACAGCGTCACCGGCAACATCTTCCTGGTCGGCGCGGCCTACCAGCAGGGCCTGCTGCCGCTCCAGGCGCCCTTCATCGAGCAGGCGCTGGTGGCGAACGGCGTCGCGGTCGAAGACAACATCCAGGCCTTCCGCTACGGGCGTCTGTCCGTCGCCGACCCGGAGCGGTTCCGGCGCGCCGCCGGACTCGCCGAGCCTGAAGCGCCGACCGCGGCCGCGGCGGTGGACGCCGCCCGCGAACGCCTCGAAGGGTGGGCGCCGAAGCTCAGGCCGGAACTCGACCGGCTCCTAGCCGACGCACCGCGGGGTGGGTCGCTCGACCGCCTCCTGCCCGGCCGCGTCGCCGACCTGCTGCTCTACGGCGGCGGTAGCTACGCCGCGCGCTATCTCGGCTTCGTCGCCGACGTGGCGGAAGCGGAGGAGTCGAAGCTGCCGGGCCACGCCGCGGTACGCGAGGCGGCGGCCCGCTACGGCTTCAAGCTCCTCGCGGTCAAGGACGAGTACGAAGTCGCGCGCCTCTGGCTCCAGGATCCGACCTGGAACCAGGTCGCCCGGGATTACGACGGCTCACTCAACCGCCAGGTCCTGCTCCACCCGCCGACACTCCGCCGGTTCGGCTGGAAGCGGAAGATCCGCCTGGGGTCCTGGTCGCGCTCGCTGTTCCGGCTGCTGTACGCGGCGCGCGGGCTTCGCGGCACCGCGCTCGACATCTTCGGGGCGACCCGGCACCGCCGCCTCGAGCGCGGGTTGTTCGACTGGTACCGCGGCCTGGTCCACGGGGCCCTCGAACGGCTCGACTCGGACTCCGCGCCGCTGGTCGTCGAGCTGGCCGAGCTTCCCGACTCGATCCGCGGCTACGAGGGCGTGAAGGAGCGCACGATCGCCACGGCGAGGTCGCGCGCCAGGCAGCTCCAGCGTCAGATCGACGAAGAGCCCGCCGGCTCCAGAGTCGCCTGAAGCCGCGTCCGCGCTAGGATCCCCCGCCGTGACGACCCGACGGATCACGTCAACGCTCCCGGTTCTGCCCTTGCTGCTGGCCGTTGCCACGCACCTTCCGGCGCAGACTGCGCATCCCGTGCTGAGTGGGTTCCTTCCCATCGACGACTACATCCTCGAGGTCGACGGACAAGCCGATTCCGGCGCCAGGCTCTACCTCTCCCAACGGGCCGCGTCGATGCTGATCCTCAGCGACTCCCTGGGCGAACCCATCCTGCTGTGGGCCCGCAGCATGGCGGTGGACCGGCTCCAGGGCTCGGACCTGCTGGTCTCGGGGCCCGGCTACGACGTGGTCGCCGAGCCCGACAAGTCCTACATCGGCGAGGCCACACCGGACCAGACGACGATCGTCCTGCCCATCGAGGGCCGCGACGCGAAGATCCTTCCCCGGCCCCCGCTGATCGGCGACCGCACCCTGGGCGAGTTGCTCGAGCACTCGCCCGGCTACCGCGCCGGGATGGACGCCTTCCAGCCGAACGCCGCCGCCATGGCCGCACTCCGCGACGCCGAACCGGCCCGGGTGAGGGTCTTCTTCGGCTCCTGGTGCGGCGTCTGCAAACAGGTGCTGCCCAACCTTCTCCAGGTCAACGCCGGCCTTGAAGGCACACGGGTCACGTTCGAGTACTACGGGTTGGCTTCGCCTCCTGCCGGGTGGGAAGACCCGGAAGTCACAGGCAGCGAAATCACGGGCCTGCCGACCGCGATCATCTACCGCGACGGCCGGGAGGTCGGTCGCTTCGGGGGGGCGAACGACTTCGCCCAGCCGGCGCAGGTGTTGCAAACCCTGCTCGCCGGCGCGCGGTAGGCCCGTCAACGTAGTACGCCGTACGAGTCGGCCTCTCCAGGCACAAGGCTTACTCCAGCGCCAACGCCACCAGCGCCGGGATTTGTTCCCCGCGGCCGGCACCAACGGTGAAGGCCACGTATTGCCGGCCCTCGTGGAGATAGGTCATCGGCGTGCCGTGCGGCGTGGGTTCGACGCGGTGCTCCCACAGCTTCGCGCCGTCGCGCTTGTCGTAGGCGCGGATGTGCCCGGCATCGCCCATGAAGGTCATCCGGCTCGGGTCGTAGTCGGCCTGGATGATGAAGATCAGGTCCCTGGTCAGCACGAGACCGCCGTTCGAGAGGATGCCGTGGGAAGCGCTGCCCAAGTCGGGCAGGTCGAGGTGGGCGATCGCGGGATGGTCCTTCGGGCCCGGGCCGTGGGCCACCTGCCACAGGTGCTCGCCCGTGTTCAGGTCGATCGCGGTGATCCGGCTGTAGGGCGGCTTGACCAGGGGAAGACCGCGCGGCCCCTCCAGGAGGCCAAGGGCGTCGACGTAGCGGAACTCGGAGCGGGCCGCGTCGGCCAGCTGCACACCGAAGCTCATCACCTTGGTCATCGACGGCACGTAGAGGACGCCGGCCTCGGGATCGACTGCGGCGCCCCGCCAGTTCGCGCCTCCGGCGGCGGAGGGCAGCGTCAGCACGCCGAGTTTGCCGCCCTCCCTGACCTCGAGCGGCGGCGTGTAGATCGGCCCCAGCACGTAGTCCTCGGCGATCTCGAGTGCCTCGGCGCGAAGCTCGGGCGTAAAGTCGATCAGGTCGTTCTCGGTGAAGCCGAGCCGCTCGAAGGGCGGGGGCTTCGTCGGCATAGGCTGGGTAGGCGAACTCCATTCACCGGGCACCGCCGTCTGCGGCACCGGGAGCTCGTCGATCGGCCACACGGGCTCGCCTGTTTCGCGGTCGAACACGTAGGTGATGCCCTGCTTGCTGACCTGGGCCACCGCCTTGATCTCGCGGCCGCCGACGGTGATGTCGACCAGGTTCGGGGCCGAGGCCAGGTCGTAGTCCCACAGGCCGTGGCGAACGGCCTGGAAGTGCCACTTCCGCTCGCCGGTGCGGGCATCGAGGGCGACCAGGCTCTCCGCGAACAGGTTGTCGCCGCGCCGGTGGCCGCCGTACCAGTCGTTCGTCGGCGTCGACACCGGCAGGTAAACGAACCCCAGTTCCTCGTCGCAGCTCATCATCGTCCACACGTTCGTGTTGCCCGAGTACTCCCAGGACCCGTCGAGCCAGGTGTCGTTGCCGAACTCGCCGGGCCGCGGAATCGTGTGGAAGATCCAGCGTTGCTCGCCGGTACGCACGTCGTAGCCGCGGACGTGGCCGGGAGGCATCTTCGGTCCCCTCGGGCCGTCGGAGATGATCGAACCGAGCACGATGACGCCGGCGCAGACGATCGGCGGCGCCGAGTGGGTGTACTGGCGCTCGTTGATCTCGCGGCCGAGACCGAGGGCGGTGTTCACCATGCCGCCGTCGCCGAAGGCCGGGTCCGGCTGGCCGGTCGCGCGGTCGAGCGAGATCAGGCGGCGGTGGTGGGCAGCGTAGATCAGCCGCTCAGCCGGTTCGCCGTCGACCTCGCCCTTCCAGTACTCGAGTCCGCGGTGCTGGAAGCCGGCGTTGGCAGGACGGCCGGCGTCGTAGCTGCGTGGGTCGTAGACCCAGAGCGTCTCGCCCGTGCCCGGGTCGATCGCCGCCAACTGGCTGAGCGAGCTCGTGATGTAGAGGGTCCCGTCGATGTAGAGCGGCGTGCTCTTGTACATGCCGCCGCGGTGCTCCGTATCTGCCTTCGTCTCCACCGACGTCCAGCGCCAGACCTCGCGCAGTTGCTCGACGTTGGACGGGTTGATCTGGTCGAGCGGCGAGTACTTGGTCGAGGCCCGATCGGCGGCGTAGTGACGCCATTCGCCGACCGGCATTGGATCGCTCGCGCGGGGTTCGCTGCCGCAGCCGGCGGCCAGAAGCAGAAGGAGCACCAGGGCGACCGGGGCCACGCGGGAACCGGATGCCGGCGAGGACGCCGGCGCACCCAGTGAGAGAACGTCGTTGGGGAACATCCGGCGAGTCTACGTGGCGATCCGGTACGCTAAGCGGCCTTCACGAACAAGGGTCCAGAGGAGAAGAGAACGATGGCTTGGGACTTCGAAACAGATGCTGAATTCCAGGACAAGCTGGACTGGATGGACGAGTTCGTCACGAACGAGATCGAACCGCTCCGCTTCGTCCTCGGCAGCCCCTACGACCTGTCCTGTCCCAAGCGGCGTAAGCTGATCCCGCCGCTTCAGGAGGAAGTGAAGAAGCGCGCCCTCTGGGCCTGCCATCTCGGTCCCGAACTCGGCGGCCAGGGCTACGGCCAGGTCAAGCTGGCGCTGATGAACGAGATCCTCGGCCGGGCGCCGCACGCGCCGATCGTCTTCGGCTGCCAGGCGCCGGATTCGGGCAACGCGGAGATCATCGCCCACTACGGCACGGACGAACAGAAGGCGCGCTTCCTGCAGCCACTGCTGGACAACGAGATGGTCTCCGCCTACTCGATGACCGAGCCGCACGGCGGCTCCGACCCGAAGGTGTTCACGACCCGCGCCGTCCTCGACGGCGACGAATGGGTGATCAACGGCGAGAAGTGGTTCTCCTCGAACGCCCGCTACGCCTCCTTCCTCATCGTCATGGTCGTGACCGATCCGGACGCGCCGCCCTACAACAAGATGTCCATGTTCCTCGTGCCGAAGGACACGCCGGGGGTCGAGATCGTCCGCAACGTCGCGGTCGGCGCGGGGGAGCAGGAGGGCTCGCACGGCTACGTCCGCTACACGGACGTCCGGATCCCACAGGACCACCTGCTCGGCCAACGTGGACAGGGTTTCGTGGTCGCCCAGACCCGCCTCGGCGGCGGTCGCATCCACCACGCGATGCGAACGATCGCCAAGGTCCGCACCGCCTTCGACCAGATGTGCGAGCGGGTGCTCTCCCGCGAGACCCAGGGCGAGCTGCTGGCGCAGAAGCAGCTCGTGCAGGAGAAGATCGCCGACTCCTGGGCGCAGATCGAGCAGTTCCGGCTGTTCGTGCTTCAGACCGCCTGGAAGATCGACAAGTACAAGGACTACCGGATGGTCCGCAAGGACATCTCGGCAGTGAAGGCGGTCATGCCGAAGGTCTACCTGGATGTCTTCTCCCGGGCGCTGATGATCCACGGGTCGCTCGGCGTCTCGAACGAGATGCCCTATTCCGCCGGTGTCATCGATTCGTTCCACATGGCCCTGGCCGACGGCCCGACCGAGGTCCACAAGATCACCGTGGCGAGGCAGCTGCTGCGGGAGTACGCCGGCACCGACGATCTCTTCCCGACCACTCACCTGCCGAAGCTCCGCCAGGCCGCCTACGAGAAGTACGCCGAGGTCCTCGAGCACGCGGTGGCGGCCAACTAGCGTCATCGACTCGCGCGTAGCGTTCTACGGCGCAAGCTGCTACATTCCCGCTCGCCATGTTCAAGAACTTCATGTTTGCGATCGCGTACATTCTCGGCGCCGGCTGGTGGGCCAGCCAGGCCATGGTCGATGCAGCGGCCGGGTCCTGGTGGAACCTCCTCGTCTTCTTTGCCGTCCTGACCTTCTTCCTGGTCCGTGTCGGTTGCATGGGCGGCAGCGAGGAAGACGCCCAGAAGATGGGCAACGTCTTCTCGATCATCATCGCCCTGGCCTTGCTGGTCATCGCGGGGATGGGGCTGGCGAGCGGCGACGGGAGTATCGCGAACATGGTCTTCGCGTTGCTGTTCGCGGTCGTGGCCGGGCTCGGCCTCCGCGCGACAGCGACCGCGCACGCCTAGGACTACGGAGAACGAACATGCTCCTCGACCTCGCCAAGAACCGCCACTCCCTGACTTTGGTGGCAGCCCTGTTGCTGCTCCCGCTTGGCGCATGCGGAGGCGGCACCGACGACGACCACGCTGACCACGGCCATGCGGAAGGCGACATGGACCACGCCGAGGAAGCGGCCGACGACGGCGCGCCGCGCGTCTACTTCGTGGACCTCGAGAACCACGCCACCATCCCCAGCCTGATCAACCTGCAGTTCGCGGCCGAGAACTTCATCATCGAGCCGGTGGGCGACGGCGCGATCAACGAGGGGGCGGGCCACTACCACATCGCGATCGATGGGGAGTGCCTGGAGCCGGGTATCGTGATCCCCACAGCGGACCCGTGGATCCACTTCGGAGACGGATCAGACTCGATCGAACTCGAGCTCAGCCCCGGCGAGCACTACCTCTGTCTCCAGATCGGCGATGGCGAGCACCGTACGCTCGACGAGCCGGGCCTGTCGCAGTACATCATGGTGCATGTGGAGGAAGAGGCAGCCGAGTAGGCCCCTCTTACTCAAAAAAGAACGGGCTGGTCCAGGCGGCGCCGCCGTCTTCCTGGACGACGCGAAGATAGAGGTAGCCGCCAGCCTGAAACCCGGGCAGCGGCACGGTCAGGCTGCACTCCCGCTCACCTCCGCCGCGCTGAGCTTCCCCGCAGAGGGCCTCGCCCGTCAATGCGCCCGCGCCGGCCGCGCCCTGGCGGCTGACCACCTCGATCCGCGTGATCCTCCCCGGCGCAATCGCCCGTACGACCAGCGTTTGCTGCGGCACGCCGGCAATCGGGCCGACCGCGCCCGCGGCAGCCGCGGCGGCGGGAATGTCGGCGCCGATCGGCCATCCCGCGTAGCTCGCGCGCACCACGATCCGCGGTCCGTTCGTGGCATAGGTCCGACGCGCGAGCAGCGCCTCGTAGATCCCCTGCCGGGTCACTTCGTCACTCAGGATCGCCGCCACGCCGCCGCTCGGTGACGCGAGGTGGCCCAGGCCAGGATGCCCGTCGTGGCCGTCGCTCGAGCCCACGAAGCCGAGCCGGTAGCCTCGATCCAGGGCGTCGCGCACGAAGTTGCCGGCCAGGGCGTTCCGAACGACCATGCCCGGTGAGTCGGCAGCCTCGCTCGACCCGTGGACGGACACGATCTCGGTGACGGGCTCGATTCCGGCGGGCGGCGGCGAAGACCAGTCGGTGGCAATCGGAGCCCCGGCCGAGTGGTGGGCGAAGGTCAGCGCCCGCACGTCCTCGAGGCCGGCCCACAGTTCCCGCGGCTCGTCGTACTGCTCGTCGATCGAGCTGAGAAGCAGGCCGGCCGCGGCTTCGGCCGTCGGCTGGAAGAAGACGACGTGGCGATGCCCCTCGACCCAGTTCGTCCACTCGTAGCCGGCCAGCGCGACGAAGCGCCCCGGGTCGTTGAGGGCGTCGGCCGCATCCAGCGTCCGTCGCCAGATCGAGGGTTCGCCGTCCATGAACCGCATGCCCCAGTGGTCGTGGTCGGTCACGGCCGCGGCGTCGAGGGCGGCCACATCCCGCGCGTAGCGCAGCAGATCGTCCGGCGTCGCCGAACCGTCAGAGAGGCCGGAGTGATTCTGGAGATCGGACCACAGGATGCGCCGGCCGGCCGGAGCTACGAGGAGTGGGTTGCTCTCCGCCTCGAAGCCTGAGGCAGGTGATCCACCGTCCACGCTCGCCTCCACCCGCACGACGCCACCGAGCTCGGCCGACAGCCGGAGCGGGACGACGAGGCGGCCGCGGTCCTCTTCGTTCAACGGCAAGGTGACGATCTGCCGGGAAGCGCCGTCGCCTTCGAATGTCCCGCGGTCGTCGTCCACGCCGACGCCCTCAGGCAGCCGCAGTGCGAGTGCGCCGCGAAACTCGGGCCAGCCGTTGCCGGCCGCATCGACCAGGGCCGCGACCAGATCGACCGACTGGCCGGGCCGCGCCGTCGACGGCAGGTGCAGCAGCAACCGCGCCGGCGGCCCTGGCATCACATCGACCGCCGGCGACTCCGCGATCAGCTCCCGGACTCCGTCGCCGTCGCCGTCGACGGCCACCCAGAATCGCGAGTTCCGCTCCGCGTACCGGTCAGCGAGCGCGCCCGCGGGACCGGCGCCGTACGTGATCTCGATCCGCTCCCCTTCGCGCAAGGGACGGCCACCGACATGAACGGCCAGCAACTGCTGATCTAGCGTCTCGGCCGACAGATCCACGCCCTCGGCGTCGGTAGCGATCGTCGTGTAGCCGACAGCCGCTTCGCGTTCGACCTGAGGAGTGCTCCAGCCCCAGAACGGCGACACCTGAAGATAGACGGCCCCGTCCACCGTGACCCCCGACGGTCCCGCCCGATAGACGATCCGCCAGCTTCCGGGCCGGCCGGCGACCGCAGGCCCACCGAGCTCCTCGACCGTCGCAGTGCCGCCGCCGTCCGCTTCGGCGCGCGGTCTCAGCAGGTCGGCGCGCAGTTCCTCGACCACGTCGTGACGCGGAGAGCGGTCGGGCCAGGAGCCATCAGCCGAATCGTCAGGCGCCGGCCCGCACGCCACGACCGTCAGCATCAGGGCAGCGGCGAATCGAAAAGGGCGCATTCGGCGCGATCCTCTCACGAGCCGGGAGTCGCTGTAGTGTCGCACCCGCCCATGCCTTTCAAAGTGGCCTTCATCGGCACCCACGGCGTCGGCAAGACGACCCTCGCCTACGGGCTCGCCGCCCGCCTGAAACGCCGCGATATCAACCTCGACGT
The DNA here is from genome assembly GCA_009837085.1 of Holophagales bacterium. Lineage (GTDB taxonomy): Bacteria > Acidobacteriota > Thermoanaerobaculia > Multivoradales > Multivoraceae > Multivorans. The sequence continues at coordinate 8,481 of VXUF01000088.1, read as the reverse complement.
CGTGGTCGAGGTAGCGCGCCGTTGTCCGCTGCCGCTCAACGAGGGAACGACCCTGGAGGCACAGTCGTGGATCCTCCATTCCCAGATCGCCGACGAACTGGCCGCGGAGGCCCGTTCGCCGGTCGTGATCTGCGACCGCAGCGTCCTCGACAACTACATCTACCTTCTGTTCGCCCGAGGCCGCCAGCCGGCCCTGGAAGCCCTGATCGAGTCCTGGTGCACGACGTACGACCTGAAGGTCTACGTCCCGATCCTGCGCGGCAGCGAGGCTCAACCTGACGGTGTCCGCGCCGTCGACCCCGCCTTCCGCCAGCAGATCGACGATCGGCTCTGGAACGAACTGGAAGACCGCCGCATCGGGGTCCTCGTACTCGATGCGGAGCACCGGGAGAGCTGGCTCGATGTGGTCGAAGAAGCGGTCGCGAACCAGCTCCGCATTCCCCAGCTCGATCTGCTCTGAGGCGCACGCCAGACGCGTATACTCGCGGGCCGAACAACGAACCCATTGTCGACCGATACGCACCGCAGCGGACCTCGCGCCCTTTGGCGCCACCGGTCCCGGAATCGAGAGGAGCCGCCATGTCCCGTCCCTTCCTGCGCACCGAACTCTGCGACATGCTCGGGATCGAGTACCCCGTGTTCTCCGCCGGCATGGGCCCGGTGGCGGGCGGCGCGGAACCCGTCGCCAGGGCCGACCTGGTGGCCGCTGTTTCCGAGGCCGGTGGCCTGGGCGTGATCGGAGGCGTTGCCTACAGCCCCGAGGACCTGCGGGCCGAGATCAACAAGGTGCGCGCGAAGACGGACAAGCCGTTCGGAGTCGACCTGCTGCTGGCGTCGAACTTCCTCGAGAAGGCCGGTAGCGGACCGACCTCGGCGACGGTGCCGACCCGCGACCTGGTGCCGGCGGAAACGCGCGACGCGCTCAGGAAGATGGCCGAGAACCTGGGTATCGAGTGGATCGATGCGCCACCCCCGGCGCCGAGTTGGCCGGTGCCCGAGGGCCAGAGCTACGCCGGCGCCCAGATGGAAGTCCTGCTGGAAGAGAAGATACCGGTGTTCGCCTCCGGCCTCGGCTCCCCGGCGCCCTTTTCGAGAGCGCTCAAGGACGCCGGGATCAAGATCGTCTCCCTCGTCGGCAACGCCCGCGCCGCGCGCCGCGTCGCTGAGGGCGGCGCCGACATCGTCGTCGCCCAGGGCACGGAAGCCGGCGGTCACACCGGCAAGATCGGCACCCTGGCGCTCCTGCCCCAGGTCATGGACGCGGTTGCACCGACTCCGGTCGTCGCCGCGGGCGGCGTCGCCGACGGCCGCGGCCTGGCGGCGGTCATCGCGGCGGGCGCAATCGGCGCCTGGTGCGGCACCGCCTTCCTCGTTTCGAACGAGGCGAATCAGCCAGAGCTGCAAAAGCAGCGCATCCTGGAGGCCGCCACCGAGGACACGGTGGTCACCCGTCTCTACAGCGGCAAGACGATGCGCAACATCACGAATCCGCTGATCCAGGCCTGGGAGGCCAGCGGCATCCGGGCACTGCCGATGGGGCTCCAGGGCGTGCTCACCCGCGACCTGCTCCACTCCATCCGCACCGCCGGACGGGACGACCTGCTGATGAACGCCGCCGGCCAGGCCTCCGGCATGCTGCAAAAGGCACGCCCGGCCAGCGAGATCCTCCACGAGATGGTGGCGGATGCCTCGCACCTCCTGGGCGCGCGGCTCTCAGAGCGGGTTCAGGTCCAGGTCGCCGTCTGACTCACCAGCGCCGCGCGTCGGGCTCGATCGCTTCGAGGTCGAAGCAGTGGTAGCCAGCGGGGTGCCTCCAGAACCGCTCCCGGTAGGGATACATCCGTAGCGACGCCTGATCGGTGGGCGCATCGAGGCTGAACGTCGCGCAGAGTTCGTACGCCTTGTCGCCCGTCGCCCTGAAGGTGTAGGGCTCCCGGGTTTCCGGATCGACGATCGACACGATGTTGATGTCCCGCTCGCCGCTGAGGGACTCCAGGCCCGCGGGCAGGGAACCATTCCGTTCCCAGTAGATGTCGACGCCCCGGACGAGGTCCCGCAGATTCCCCACGCGGGCAACGTCCAGCCCGCGCTCACGCGCCTTCCCGGGCGAACCGACGGCAGCCAGTCCCAGGACGACCGCCAGGAGAACGGCGACCGCAGCCATGCCGGCGAAGACAGTCGGCAGCTTCGGCGCCTGACCGGCTTCGGCCGCCTCCGCGTCATCCTGGCGCAGGTCCCAGAAGTAGTAGCCGAACACGCTGCCGGCAATCGCCGCCACGACCCCGACCTTCAGGAGAAAACGGATAGCCAGCTCACCGCCCAGACCGAAGAACACGAGTGCGATCAGGTCGCCGGCCAGCACACCCGCCGCGACGAACAGCGTCAGATAGGTGAGCCACTTCCTGATCCGCGACGAGCGCAGGTCCGGATCGTCGCGTAGCGTGCGTCTCACCATTCGTTGAATCAGCAGGAACGCCGGGAAGGAAATGACGAGATAGGCGAGCCCCCACCGCAACATCTCGGCAGACGCCGCGGCCGGCAGAGTGAACGCCACATCGGCGAAGGCCCGGTTGATCAGCACGAACGTCACGTTGCCGAAGCTGATCGCCGCCGTGTACAACGCCGCGAAGAGCACCAGGTAGAGAAAGGCCTCCCGGGCACCCAGGTACGGCCGCGGCTGCGGGATCGGCGCCACGAACTCCCGGTCCACCCAGGCGCTGAGGGCCTTGTCGATGTCGGCCTGTCGCCAACTCGCATCGGCGAGCGCCTCCCGGATCTCCTCGCGGCTCGCGCCGCGCGACAGTGCTTCTCGTACGAACCGGCTCAGTTCCTCGTTCACGGTTTCTCCTCCGCGTTGTTGACGATGTCAACATTACACGTGATCCTCCACCGCGTCAACAGCGTTGCAAGCTAGACTGCGCGCCCATGACTTCTTCCGCCGTTCTCGACGCGCTCCGTTCCCTCGACACGCCCACCGTCTGCAACGCCCTGGAGGTTGTCGCGCCCAAGCGGCGCGGCTACGGCTACACCGTCGACCCGCTGGTGTGCGCGCGGCCCGACCTGCCGCCGATCGTCGGTTTCGCACGAACCGCCCGTATCCGCGCCCAGCACCCGAACGCAGCGGACCCCAAGGAAGCCCGCCGCGCCTCCGTCGGCTACTACGAGTACCTGGCTTCCGGCGACGGTCCGACGATCACGGTGATCCAGGACCTCGACGACGGCGCCCGCGGCTACGGCGCCTTCTGGGGCGAAGTGAACTCGAACATCCACCGCGGCCTGGGCTGTCTCGGCGTAATCACGGACGGCAGCATTCGCGACCTCGACGACGTCGCCGAGGGGTTCCAGCTCCTCGCCGGTCGGGTCGGGCCGTCACATGCCTTCGTCCACGTGGTCGACTACGGCGGCCCGGTAACCGTCGCCGGCATGGCGGTCTCGGACGGCGACCTGATCCACGCCGACCAGCACGGTGCCGTGGTCATACCCGCTGACGTGGCCGACCAGGTCGAAGCGGCGGCCGATCTGATCGCCCGACGCGAACGGGTCATCATCGACGCCGCCAAGGAGCCGGACTTCGACTTCGACAAGCTAAGGGCAGCCTGGGGCGAGGCGGCGGAGATCCACTGAGTCGGCGGCGAGCGCTCAGGCCACAACAGGATCGATCGGCGTGACGATGCCGAGCGCGTCCTCGATCGCCTGGGCCGCCTCGAGGCACAGACCCTCGCGGTAGCGGCCGCCGATCACCTCGACTACCTGGGGCAGGCCGTTGGCAACGCCCGTCGGCACGCAGACGGCGGGCAGACCCAGCAGGTTGAGCGCGACCTCGAAGCGCATCTGGTCCAGAACGTCGCCGGGTTCCTGCAGGTCGTAGCCGATGACGAAGGGCGGCTGGGTCATGATCGGAGCCAGCGTGATCGGGTAGTCCTCCTGGAACTCCTGCCAGGCGGTGGCGACGCGGTGACGCTGGGCGAACATCCCGACGTACTCCGTCGGCGATTCGGCGTCGAACACCTCGAGTCCCCGCATGAGGAAGTCGTAGGCGTCCGGCGACATGATCTCTTCGAGCGCCTGTCGCGCCAGGTGAAGCTCGTAGCCGAGGAAGACCTCCCATGCGCGGCGCGCTTCGGCCACCAGCGGCGGTTCGATCTCCTCGACCGCGTAGCCCGCGGCCGCGAGAGCCTCGCCCGCCGCGCGCACGCCAGCCGCCACGTCCGGGTGAGTCGAGCCGCCGCTGGGCTCGGGCACCAGTGCGACCTTGACCGGCTCCGCCGGACGTTCCAGGTCGAGCGGCACGGGCACGGACCAGGGGTCGCTCTTGTGATAGCGCCCGATCAGTTCGTAGGCGGTTCGGAGATCGGACACGCGCCGGGCCATCGGACCGTCCACCGCCATCAACTGGCCGGACAGGTCGCCGGCGACCGGACTCGCGATCCGCCCCAGCGTCGGCTTGAGTGACGCGATGCCGTTGCACTGGGCCGGAATGCGGAGCGAACCGCCGATGTCGTTGCCGAGCCCGAGGCAACTCATCCCGCTGGCCAGGGCGGAACCTTCGCCGCCGCTCGAACCGCCGACATTGCGGTCCGCGGCCCACGGGTTGCGCGTGACGCCGTAGAGGTAGCTGTCCGTATGGACCCTGAGGCCGAGATCGGGCAGGTTGGTCCGGGTCAGGACGATCGCCCCGGCCTCCTTGAGCCGGGTCACGATCAGCGCGTCCTCTTCTGCGTTCTGTTCAGCGAAGGCCGGCACGCCGTTCGTGGTCGGGGTGCCGGCGACTGCGATGTTGTCCTTCACCGAGATCGGCACACCATGCAGCGGGCCAAGCTCGGCACCCGCCGCCACCGCCTCGTCGGCGGCCTGAGCGGCGGCGCGAGCCTCGTCGGCCAGCACGCGCACGACGGCATTCAGGTGGCCGTTCACCGCCTCCACGCGGGCCAGGTGCGACTCGATCACGTCGACGCTCGAGACCTCGCCGCGGCGGATGGCCGCCGCGAGTTCGCCGGCGCCGGCGCGCCACAGGTCGTCGGGCATCGGCCCGGCGGCCACATCGGCGGCGCTATCCGCGGCAGTCGTCGCATCGCCGTTGCAACCGGCGAGCAAGCCGGCGGCGCCGGCCAGGGACAGGGCGTGAATCACCTGACGCCGCGAAACGCCGTTGATCTCCTGGGGCTCGAGCTCCTGTGTCGTCACCTTGCTGTCTCCTCTCACTCGGCTCGCAGGTCGTCCAGACCGAGCGTTTCTCCGAGGGCCGGCTCGCCGTCCATGCCGCGGACTTCCAGCGTCACCGAACGGGAAGTCCAGTCGATGGACAGCGCACCGTAGTTCTCCGGCCGATAGGTTGGACCCACCCGGTACGGCCCGGCCTCTTCCTCGCCGGCGAACGCCGAGTTGAGGGAACTCGCGGTGAGTTCCAGAAGCGGATAGCCGAGCGCGTCGTCGCGACGGTAGATGCCGCCGCGGTGGCGGTCGCCGGAGATGATCACCACGCCGTTCGCGCCCGTCTCGCGCAGGAGGGCGAAGAGCCGATCACGTTCGGCCGGCATCTGCTTCCACGCTTCGTAACCGTGTCCATCGGCGATCACCTGAATCGACGACGCGAGGATGCGCAGATCCGCCTCCTCCTGGAGCACCTCGCCAAGCCACGCCCACTGTTCCTCGCCCAGCATCGTCTTCGATGGATCAGGATCCGGCATGTAGCGCTCCTTGCCCGGCGCCCCGCGCTCGTCGGTCTGCCGCAGCGGGGAGCGGAAGTACCGCGTGTCAAGCAGGATGAGCTGAATCCGCCGTCCCGGCGGGCCGTAGGTCACGACGTCGTAGACCCCGGGGCGGGAGGCACGCTCGGAATCCGGCGGTACGTCCCAGAAGTCCTCGAAGATCCGCTGCGCCTCTTCGCGGCCGAAGAAATCGGCGCCGGCGTCGTTCAGACCATAGTCATGATCGTCCCAGGTGGCGGCGAGCGGCACTCCCGACTGGCGCAGCCGGCTGAAGCCGTCTGCTTCGGCCTGCATCGCGTAGGCGTCCCGCAGCTCGCGCAGGTCGTCGGACTCGACATCGCCGTAGACGTTGTCGCCGAGGAACACGAAGAGTTCAAAGTCGTCGTCGAGGATCGCGTCGAAGATCGGCTGCGGCAGGTCCTGCCTCAGGCAGGAACCCAGGCCGATCCGCTCCAGAGCCGGTTCTGCCGCCGCGGCGGTCTCCGGGGCCGGTTCAGCGGTCGGCGCGCCGCAGGCCAGAGCCAGCAGCGCGGCAGCGAACAGAGCCTCAGTTCGCAGCTTCATCGCACACGCTCTCGATCGAGTACCCCGAGGGGTCCGGCAGTTTTCCAGCAGTGACCATCTCATCGATCAGTTTCTCCGTCTCCGTGACCAGGTCCCTCTTCGCATACTCCTGACGCATCGCCCTGACCTGCGGGTGTTCGAGCATCGGACAGTATCCCAGCATCCGTGGCTTCACCTTCTCCCACTTCCGACGCACGTAGATGTTCGGCTGGTAGGACTCGTCCCACTCGGGCGTCACGTAGTCCCGCAGATCGAACGGTCTACGGAGGCGCCAAAGCCCCTCTTCGTAGACGACGTGGGGGTCGTCGCCGGCGCACAGGTGCTCGTAGAACCACATCCCCTCGTAGTTGGCCTCCAGGTCGGCCAGGGAGAGAACGCCCGAGACGGCCCTGCCGAGGATCGTGATCTCATGCTGCAGACCCCGACGTACAGCCCGATCCTCCGCTTCGGCGGGAGTCACGCCCCGCGCGCGGGCCTTTCGGTACCACCGGTGGTAGTACCAGGCGGTTCCCAGGAAGTGGGTCAGCTTGTCCGTACCAAGCCGTATGCCGTTGACCTCCACCGTCGGACTCGGCGGCATCCACCGGCCGGTGTCGAACAGAGGCGACGTGCCGCCGTAGATGTACTTCTGCTCGAACTCCCGCATCTCCTCGGGCCCCAAGGGCGACCGGCTGACCAGGGGTGAGTTCACCGACCAGGTCTCGAAGCCGTCGAAGAACAGCATGCGGTGACGCTTGAAGAAGCGAAACCGTACCTTCTGGCACCGGCGCTCCCCGCCGTCCCGATTCAGGTCGGCAACCAGGCGCTCGAGTTCCAGGTTGACGCGGGCGTTCAGCACCTCGGTCATGTCCTCGAGGTGGCGGCCCCAGGCGAAGAACTGGTCCGTCTCGAGACCCGGCGCGGCGCCGGCGCCACCCAGTGCGAGAAGCAATGCCGCGACCAGGGCAGCCAGTGCGAAACGCCGGGACGCAGTTCGGGCCGCTCCCGGCATCAGAAGCCCCAGCCGATACCGGCCGTGTAGACGTAGCGGTCGGCGTCTTCGTGCGCGGAGCTGATCCGCCGCAGGACGCCCAGGTTGAACGAGAGGCGAGGCAGAGCGAACTGCCCTTCGAAGCCGGCCAGCGTCTGCCGCGCCGGATCGAGTTCGGAGTCTCCCCAAGTGCGAACCAGGACGGCGCGGGCGCTCCAGCCCACATAGACGTTGTTCAGGAAGGCGGAACGCGGCTTGTGCGTGGCGATCACGCGCGCATAGCCGACGCCGAGCTGTCCTCCCGCGGAACCTGGTTCAATCTGCGCTACAAACCCGCGGTACTCGCAAAACGTGGTGCAGTCGTAGCTGGCGGGCATCCGCGCCAGGACGGCTCCGGCACCTGCCGAGAAGTCAAGAGGAATCGAGTACCGGACCCGAGCGATGCCGAGCCAGCGGAGCGACGTCTCGTCGACGTCTGCTTGCACGCGCTCGGCGGTTTCGCTCGACGAGGGTTCGGCCCGCGCGGCGTCGCCGACCTCCTGTGCCGCCGCGGGCAACCCCTGGAGAACGATAACCAGGGCGCCCACCGCGAGCGGGGTGTTGGGCATCGTCGACGGGTCTCCTGCGGGGGCCTCTGCCCCGCCATCCTACCGACACTGCCCGCGCTAGTTGCCGAAGCGGTAGCTCATGACCGCCTTCAGGCGACGGCCCTTCGGGTTCGCGGTCAGGGCGTCGAAGGACTGCTCGAAGAAGACCAGCGGCGGATCCTCGTCGGTCAGGTTGATCGCCGACAGGGCGAGATCGAAACCGAGCCGCGGGAAGCGCCACAGGAACGTCAGATCGTACGTCAGCCACTCGTCGATCGGCAGCAGTTCGGGCGGCGTCCAGGCCACGTTGCTGTCCTCGTAGGACGAAATGTGGTTGGCCCAACCGATCAGACTGTAGTCGCCCCAGCGATAGCCGAGCGAGGCCCGTGTCTTCATCTCCGGCAGCGGCGGCGCGATCGGCGTATCACGGTTCAGCAGGCCGACGACGTCCTTCTGCTCACGGTAGACGACGCCGTCAAGTTCGAGCTTCTTCAGTTCGTAGCTCTGCGTGTAGGTGCTGTCCACGCCGAAGGAGAGCTCCCCCGGACCCGCGTCCATGTGACCGTGCAGGTGGAAGTCGAAGCCCGAGGTCTTGATGCCCGGCCAGTTGATCAGGTCGATCCGTACCCGCTCGATGTCGCCGGGAACGCAG
>VXUF01000136.1 GCA_009837085.1 Holophagales bacterium | reverse complement strand
CAACGGCCCCACCCGCGGCGCCAAGGGCAGCGTGTTCGAGGGCGGGACCCGGGTGGCCGCGGCCGCGCGCTGGCCGGCCGGGGACGTCGAGGGCGGTGGCCGGATCGAGGCGCCGGTGTCCTACATCGACGTGTTGCCGACGCTGATGGGAATCGCGGGGATCGAGGATCACGGGGGCAAGCCGCTCGACGGTGTTGACGTCGGCGACGTGCTGACCGGTGAGTCCGACGCCGGTCCTGAGCGTGATCTCTACTCCTTCATCGCCCAGCTCGACCCGGAGCGGGAGCAGGTCTCGGTAACGGAGGGTGAGTGGAAGCTCGCGGTCGTCGGGCCGCCGCTGGTGCGCGAGGGCGCCGCCGACGTGTCGCGGACGATGCTGTTCCGGCTCGACGACGATCCATTGGAACAGAGGGATGTCGCGGCGGGACACCCCGATCTGGTGGCTCGCCTGCTCGAGAAGGCGGCCGGCTTCCGGGCGTTGCAGCCGCCGAATCCGGTGGCGCCGTTCTTCGCGGGCCGCGAGAACTTCCAGCCGCCGCCGAACTGGCAGTTCGCGCAGAAGCGGCCGAATGTCCTCCTCATCCTGATCGACGACCTTGGCTTCGAAGCGATCGGTGCGTACGGCGGCGCGTCCTACGACACGCCGAACATCGACCGTCTGGCCGCGGAGGGAGTCCGCTTCACCCATGCCTACTCGACGCCGCTGTGCGCGCCCTCGCGGCTCAAGTTGGTGACCGGGCGCTACAACAGCCGCAACTACACGGAGTGGGGCGTCCTGCCGCCCGAAGAGGTGACCTTCGCCAACCTCCTGCAGGACGCGGGTTACTCGACCTTCCTGGCCGGCAAGTGGCAGATGTCGGGCTTCAAGCAGGCGTGGGCACCGGAGAAGGACTGCTGCGAGGGCTTGGGGCAGACGCCGGAGGAAGCCGGTTTCGACGATTTTCTGGTCTGGCACTACCACGAGAAGGGGGAGCGGTACGCCGATCCGCTGTTGTGGGGGCCGGCTGGGGAAGGCGGGACCCACGAGGGTCACTACGGTCCCGATCTGTTCGTGGACTTCCTGCTCGGCCGAATCGAGGCGCAGGTCGCCGAGGACTCCGACCGGCCGTTCTTCGCCTACCACTCGATGGCGCTGGTCCACGCCCCGTTCGTGCCGACGCCTGACAGTGCCGACTGGAACGTCGATCGCAAGGCGGAGGCCCCCGCCTACTTCGCCGACATGGTGGCCTACACGGACAAGCTGATCGGCCGGATGGTTGACAGGCTCGAAGAGCTGGGTGTCCGGGACGACACGCTGATCCTGTTGACCGCCGACAATGGCACCCCCAGGCAGATCACCAGCACGCTGCAGGACGGCACGGTGATCCGCGGCGGCAAGGGCGGGACGATCGACTACGGCGTGCATGTCCCTTTCATCGCCTCCTGGCCGGCCGGCTTCGAGGGAGGTCGCGTGTCGGACGCCCTGATCGACTTCAGCGACTTCCTGCCCTCGATGGCGGAGGCCGCGGGAGCCACGCTGCCGGAGGATCGGGTGATCGACGGCCGCAGCTTCCTGCCAGTGCTGCGCGGCGAAACGGACTCCGCCCGCGACTGGGTCTTCACCGACTTCCGGCCGCGCTTCCTGAGTTTCCCGGCGGTCACCTTCGTCCACGATCGCCGCTACAAGCTGTACGACAACGGCCACTTCTTCGACTTCGAGAACGATGTGCGGGAACAGAGTCCCCTGGACGTCGACGACCTGACGGAAGAGGCAGCCGCGGCCATGGCCAGACTGCGTGCCGCGATGGCGGAGGGCCTTGGCGGGTAGCCACAGCCGGCGACGACCGGCTTTCCGGCGGCTCCGTGCGGGTCCGGCGTGCGCGGTGATCCTGCTGGCGGCCTGCGGGGCGCCGACGCCGCCGCCGGAAACAGGGCTTCCGCACGTCGTCCTGATCGTCCCGGACGACCTCGGCCGGCATGACGTCAGCTTCCACGGCGGCGAGATCGCTACGCCGAACATCGACCGGATTGCGGCCGAGGGAGTGCTGATCGAGCGCTTCTACACGGCGCCGATCTGCTCGCCGACGCGGGCGGGATTGATGACGGGCCGCTATCCCATCCGCTACGGGCTGATGCGGAACGTCATTGCACCCTGGCAGGACTTCGGGCTGGACACCGAGGAGGTCACCCTGGCCGAGGTGCTGGCAAGGGCCGGCTACGAGCACCGCGCCGTCTTCGGCAAGTGGCATCTGGGCCACGTCCGCCGGGAGCACCACCCGCTGCGGCGCGGCTTCACGGAGTTCGTCGGTCACAACACGTCGATCGACTACTTCACGAAGGCGCGGTTCGGAGAACGGGACTGGTTTCACGGCTACGAGCCGGCTGACGAAGAGGGCTACGTCACGGACCTGGTGGCCGAGCACGCGGTCCGGTTCATCGACCGGCACGCGAGCGGCGAGGCGCCGTTCTTCCTCTACGTTCCGTTCAACGCGGCCCACTCTCCGCTGCAGGCCAAGGAGGAGGACCTGCCGCGCTACGCGCACCTCGACGCCGTCGAGCCGCCGCGCAGTTGGCAGGAAGTCACCGCCGGCTGGCCTCTGCCGCCGGAGGAGCAGCGCCGCGAAGACCGTCGCGTCCACGCCGCGATGGTCCACGCGCTGGACGAGGGCGTGGGTCGCATTCTTCGGGCGCTAGACGATCGCGGCATCGCGGAGAACACTCTCGTCCTCTTCTTCAGCGACAACGGCGGCGGCCTCGGCGCCGCTGACAACGGGCCCTACCGGGGCACGAAGAGCACCGTCTTCGAGGGCGGCACGCGCGTCGCCGCGGCGGCGCGCTGGCCGGCGGGGGGCATCTCGGGCGGCCGCCGGGTGAAGCCGCCGGTCGCCTACATCGACGTCCTGCCGACCCTGATGGGCATCGCCGGCTTGAACGACCACGGCGGCAAGGAACTGGACGGCCGAAACGTCCGCGACGTCCTCGCCGGCGCGGACGTGGACGGACCGGCGCGCGACCTGTACTCCTTCGTCGGCCAGAAGAACCCGGAGCGGGAGCAGGTGTCGGTGATGTCGGGCGCCTGGAAGCTCGTCGTCATCGGCCCGCCGCTCGACCGACCCGGATCGGCGCCGGCGTCCGAGCAGCTTCTGTACCGGATCGAGGAGGATCCCTTCGAAGAACGGAACCTGGCTACGGACCATCCGCACGTGGCCGAGCGTCTCCTCGAAAAGGCCCATGAGTTCCGCGCCCTGCAACCGCCGAACCCGGTGGGGTCCTTCGGCGTGGGTATGGAAGGGTTCGAGCCGCCGCCGAACTGGCGGTTCCCTGAAGCCCATACGACCGAATCAGGAGGATCCTGACCATGCGTTCGAGTTACTGTGCCCTCGTCGGCGTCGCCCTGCTACTTGGTGGCTGCGCTGTTCCCACCGCCGACCAGTCGTCCGCCCCGGCCGCGCCCGGCGACCCGGGCGCGCCGTTTCACGGCGCCTGGGAATTGGCTTCGGTCGTTCGTTACTCGGGCGACGGCGAGGAACTGTCGCGCAACGAATCGTCGACCGGCTTCATCATGTACGACCCGGCCGGAACGATGGGCGTCGTCATCCAGGGCGCCGATCGGGCGCCATATGCGGGTGACGAGGCGACACCCGAGGAGATCCTGGCGGCCTACCGGTCGTACACGTCCTACTTCGGCGGCTTCACGGTGGACCCGGAGGCGGGCACCGTCACCCACCACCTGCGGGCGAGCATGAACCCGCGCGGCGCCGGCTCGGACTACGTCCGTCACTACGAATTCGAGGAGGACAGCCTGACTCTGCAGCCACCTGCCGGCGCCGACGGCGGCGTCGTGCTGCTGACCTGGAGGCGGCTATCCGACCTGGCCGAACTCACGGACGAGCACCGCCGCTTCATCGGCTTCTGGGAGTTCGCGCGGCTCGACCGCACCGACGACTCGGGCACGGCGCTGCCGGTGCAGCGGACCTACGAGGACGGCTTCATCATCTACACGGCCTCCGGCCACATGGCGGTTCACCTGGTGCGTCCGGGCCGGGAACTCTCCGCCGGCGGCCGCCCGACGGCGGAGGAGGCCGCCGCCGCGATGAGCACCTACGTCAGCTACTTCGGGCCGTACACGATCCACGAGGAAGAGGGATTCGTCGTCCACCAGCGGCCCGGTTGCTGGTTCCCCGGGTGTATCGGCTCGGACGCCCGGCGCGGCTACGAGTTCGGAGACGGCACGTTGACGCTCAGGCCGCCGGCGCGGGAAGTCGACGGTGGCTCGGTCCAGGACGCTTTGACGTGGGAGCGTGTCGGCGAGTAGGAGGCGGCTCGGCTCACCACCTTCCTCGCCGCTCCGCGGCTCGTTGGATGCCGACGGGGACGTCGGCGCACCCAGTGTGTAGCTAGGCGGTCTTTGCGATCTTCCGTCGTAGCCAGTCGATCAGCACCCGGTTCGTCTCGGCCGGCTTCTCCTGCTGCGTCCAGTGACCGCAGTCGGCGACGGTGTACTTCTCGAAGTCGTCGATGAAGTCCTCCATGCCGTCGGCGGAGGAGGGCCGGAGGATGACGTCGTTCTCGGCGCCGATGTAGAGGCACGGCACCTCGATCTCCCACTTCGCGTTCTCGATGCCCGGGAAGGGCCTGCCGGCCATGCGGTACCAGTTGAGCCCGCCGGTGAAGCCGGTGATCTCGAAGGTCTCCGTGAAGTAGTCCAGGGCCTCCTCGGAAAGGAAGACCTCGCCTGGGTAGTCCTCGCGGTCCAGCATCCGGAGCAGGTCCATCTGCCGCTCGGGTGAGTCCGCCGGCATCGCCTTGAACGCCTCGACGTCCCAGATGTAGCCGCGGCGCAGCAGCATCTCGAAGGACTTGCGCACATCGGCGGAGAGGGCCTTCTCGGCCCGGCCGGGCTCCTGGAACTGGACCGTGTAGTAGTTCTCGGACCGGACGATCAGCGGTTCTTCGGTCGGTTGCCGGCGCGGCATGCCGGGGGGCCGTCCGCCTGGCGTGTTGACGCCGACGATGCCGAGACAGCGGTCCGGGTGCAGCCGCGCCATCATCCACACGACTCCACCGCCCCAGTCGTGGCCGACGAAGACGGCCTTGTCGATCTCGAGCGCATCGAGCATTCCCGCCATGTCGTCGCAGAGGTGCTTCAGGCTGTACTCGGCCACGTCCTCGGGCCGGTCGGTCAGGCCGTAGCCGCGCTGATCGGGGGCGACGGCGCGGAAACCCGCCTCGGCGAGCGCCGGGAGCTGGAAGCGCCAGGAGAACGCCAACTCCGGGAAACCGTGGCAGAGGACGACGGGGATGCCGGTTCCCTGCTCGTAGACCGCCATGCGGATGCCGTTCGTGTCCACGAAGCGTGGCGCCGGCATGCCGGGCGCCGGCCGGACCTCGGCGCCGCGGGCCAGACCGGGCAGTGCCAGCACGCCGGCCAGGACACTCGTGGACTGGAGAAAGCTGCGGCGCGTCAGGGCGCCGGGGATCAGGGCGTGAGAGGGGATCATCGGAACCTCCGGAATCGGGGATGGGGTGATGTGCGTTGTGGGAAGTGGCCGGAGTATCTCAGGCCGATCCGAGGAAAGGCGTACAATAGTGGCGATGCGCACGACCTTCAGGCTTGCGGGCTCGTTCCTGGCGCTTGCCGTCCTGGCGGCGCCGGTGGCCGGAATGTGTGCCTCTCTCGCCGCGTCCGAGGACCCCTGCACCATGCAGACGGTCCATGAAGCGGCGTCCTGCGGGCACACCGAGATGGTGATGACGGGCTGCTGCGCCGCGGAGTCCGTCGATCCCGCTGCGGCCGGGATTCTCCCTGGCTCCGCCGCTGACATCGACCCGCCTGCCCTGGTCGGCACCGCGCCGGACGCGCCCGAAAGCCGTGGCTTCGTGGCCGCGGTGCTCGCCTGCGACGGAGACCCGCCGCCCGCTGTCCCGCGCTACAGGCTGTACTCGGCCCTGTTGCTCTGATCCTCCGCTGAAGCGAGTCGGAGCGGTCGCCCCCGGAAGCGGGCGGCCGCGGAGAACACGTTTCCGCGGAGGAATCAGATGGTTCGACATACGCCTTGCCTGTTCGCCGCCGTCCTGCTGACGGTCGGCTGGGCGGGAACATCGATGGCCGAGACCGGCCAAGCGGACGGGTTGAGCGCCCTTCCGGACCGGGCGCCGGCGGACCGCGTCGCCCAGGGAATCGCTGATGAAGCGCTGCGCGCGCTCGTCAAGGAGACGCTGGAGCGGAATCCGGGCCTCAGAGCTGGTTTCGCCAGGGCGCGGGCGGCGGCGCAGAAAGCGCCCCAGGTCGCCTCCCTGCCCGATCCGACGGCGGAGGCCACGGCTTTTCTCGCTCCGCCGGAAACGCGGGTCGGACCGCAGCGGCTCATGCTCGGCTACAGCCAGCCGCTGCCGTGGCTGGCCAAGCTGGACCTGCGGGAGGAAGCGGCGGTTCACGGCGCGGTCGCCCTCGAGCACGGCGTCCAGGCGGATCGGCTGCGGCTGGTCACGGAGGTCAGGCGCCTGTACCACGAACTGGCGTTCCTCGACCGTTCGAGGGAGACGGCCGCAACGTTCCTCGAGCATCTCATCCAGCACGAGGAGGTCGCCCAGGCGCGGTACGCGACCGGCGTGGGATCGACCCAGGCCGTGCTCAAGCTGCAGGCGGAGATCACGCGCGCCGAGCGGGCGCTCGTCGACCTGGACCTCGGTGAAGCCGCGCTGCGCGCGCGGGTCAATTCGCTGCGAGACCGCCCTGTCGCCACGCCGGTCACGAGAGGTTCCTTCCCGGTGGCGATCGAGGAAGCCGCGCTGGAGGCCGGGAAACTCGCGGCTCTGGCGCGATCGTCGCGGCCGGAGCTGCGCGCCGCGGCGGCCGGACTCGCCCGGGCCGACACGCTGGAACGGCTCGCCCGGATGGCCTCCAAGCCCGACTTCAACGTCGGCGTCACGTACACGCTGGTGACCCCGCGTGACGACGAGGCCGCCCGGCTGCTGGCCCCGGCCGGCAACGGGAACGATGTCTTCGGCGTGCGCGGCGGTATCACGCTGCCGCTGCGCCGGCGCAGCCGGGCGGCGGCTGTACAGGAGGCACTCGATCTGCGCTCCCACGCGGTCGACGAGCGGCGCGCCGCCGAGCTCACGGTGGAGTCGGAGGTGGGCGACCTGACCCAGCGGCTGCCACTGGCCTGGAGACGCCTGCGGCTGCTGGAGGACCTGCTGATCGTGCAAGCGGAGGAAGCGCTGGAGTCGGCGGAGGCCGGTTACATCGCCGGCTCGCTCAACACGCTCGACCTGTTCGACGCCGAGCATGTCCTGTTCGAGGCGCAGACGGCGACGGACCGGGCAAGGGCCGACTACCTGATCGGTCTCGCGGAACTGGAAGGGGCGGTCGGCAGATCGCTGGCGGTCCTCGGAGAGGAGCCGGCCTTGCGGCCGGCGCGCCAGTCCAGCCGCCTTCGGCGGCAGCCGGCGGGGACGCCGGCGCACCCAGTCGGCGGCCTTGCGGAGAAGGGAGGGACGGAGAGATGACGGACAGCACGAACGGATTCGGCGGGCCGCTTGGGACCTGGTTGCGCGGTGTGGCCTGGGTGGTCGGGAGCTTCGCCGCCTTCTTCCTCCTGTTCTTCGATCCCCTGGACCTCCATCCGGCCGATTCCTGGCTGCAGCGCACCGTCGGCTACCACGCGGGGCCGATGACGGCTGCCGCTGGGGACGGTGAGGCTGACGCCGTGGCTGGCGAACGGGAAGTTCTCTTCTACCGGAACCCGATGGACCCGACGATTACGTCGCCCGTGCCGGCGAAGGACGAGATGGGCATGGACTACGTGCCCGTCTACGCCGACGAGGCGGAGCGGGCGTTCGGCGCCGGCACGACGGTCTCGATCGACCCGGCCGTGGTCCAGAACATGAACGTCCGTACGGAGACGGCCACGCGCCGCGACCTGCGCCACGAGATCCGGACCGTCGGCTACCTGGAGTACGACCAGGAGCGGATGGTCACCGTGACGACGAAGTACGACGGCTGGGTGGAGAAAGTCCACGTGAATCACGTGGGCGAGCCGGTGGCCGAGGGCGCGGGCCTGTTCGAGGTCTACTCGCCCGAACTGGTCCAGACGGAGCAGGAACTCCTCTCGGCGATCCGCTACGCGGCCCGATTCCGCGACGCGCCGGACAACGCCCGGCTGCGGGCCGAGGCTCTGGTCGAGGCGGCGCGGGCCCGGCTCGCATTCTGGGACATCTCTCCGGAGCAGATCGCCCGGCTCGAGGAGACGGGCGAGATCTTCCGCACGCTGACGGTTACCGCACCGGCCGGCGGGCTGGTCATGAAGCGGATGCCGGGCCTCGAGGGAATGGCGGTGACGCCCGGGATGGAGGCGTACCACATCGCCGACATCACGTCGTTGTGGCTTTCAGTCGAGGTGTTCGAGGATCAGGTGGTCTGGATTCGCCCGGGCGCCGAGGCGGAGGTGACGTTCACCTACTTCCCGGGCGAGACGATCCGGGGCACGGTCGAGTTCATCGAGCCGGAACTGTCGGAGCGCACCCGCACGCTGACGGTGAAGATCGCGGTGCCGAATCCGGACGGCCGGCTGCGCAAGGGAATGTTCGCCACGGTCGTCTTCGATCCGGTGCTCGTTCCGGGAGCCTTGACCATTCCGACCGAGTCCGTCCTGCGGACGGGGCGGCGGAGCGTCGTCATCGTGGCCCAGGGCGGCGGCCGCTTCGAGCCCCGCGAAGTGGAGCTGGGCCAGACGTCGGGCGGTCTGGCCGAGGTCCGCTCGGGCCTCGCTGCGGGGGAGAGCGTCGTCACGTCGTCTCAGTTCCTGCTCGACTCGGAGTCCAGGCTGCGGGCGGCGGTCCAGCAGATGCTGGATGCGGCCTCGGCGCCGGAGGGCGCAGCCCAGGGGCACGAAGGCCACGAGATGAGCCACGAGGGCCACGACATGGACGGGATGAACCACGACATGGACCACGGGGATCATGCGGCGGCCGAGCCCGAGGAGGCGGTCGACCCGCACGAAGCCCACGGCAACCACGGCCGGTGACCCGATGCTGAACCGGATCATCGAATGGTCGCTCCGCAACCAGTTGCTGGTTGCCGGGGGACTGGTGGTGGCGGTGGCGGCCGGTATCTGGTCCGTGCGGACGACCCGCATCGACGCGATTCCGGACCTCTCGGACGTGCAGGTCATCCTGTTCACCGAGTTCTCCGGGCAGGCGCCGCAGGTGGTCGAGGACCAGGTGACCTACCCGATCACCTCGACGATGCTCTCGGTGCCCTACGCCAAGGTGGTCCGGGGCTACTCCTTCTTCGGCTTCTCCTTCGTCTACGTCATCTTCGAGGACGGCACGGATCTCTACTGGGCGCGTTCCCGGGTGCTCGAATCCGTGGCGGGCCTCGAGGGCAGGCTGCCGCCGGGCGTCTCGCCGCAGCTCGGACCGGACGCGACCGGCGTCGGCTGGGCCTTCATGTACGTGCTGAACTCGGATTCGCGGTCCCTGGCGGAGCTGCGCTCGCTCCAGGACTGGTACCTGAAGTACGGCCTGCTGACCGTCGAGGGGGTCTCGGAGGTCGCCTCGATCGGCGGCTTCGTGCGCCAGTACCAGGTCGAGGTGGACCCGGTCCGGCTGCGCGCCTACGGCCTTTCGCTGCCCGTCGTCCGGCAGGCGATCGAGCAGTCGAACGCCGACGTGGGCGGCCGGCTGATCGAGATGGCGGAGCGGGAGTACATGGTCCGCGGGCGAGGCTACGTCCAGGAGTTGCGGGATCTGGAGACGATCGTCCTCGCATCCGGCCCGGGCGGGGTACCGGTACTGCTTCGGGACGTCGCGCATGTCACGATCGGGCCGGAGATTCGCCGGGGCCTGGCCGACTGGAACGGCGAGGGCGAGACGGTCGGCGGCATCGTCGTCGTCCGTTCGGGCGCCGACACCCGGGCGACGATCGAGCGGGTGAAGGAACGCCTGGACGAACTCGCCGGCGGCATGCCGGACGACGTGTAGATCTCGGTCGACTCCGACACAATAAAAAAAAAATAGCGGTCCATCGCGACGTTG
>VXUF01000133.1 GCA_009837085.1 Holophagales bacterium | reverse complement strand
GCCGTTGCCCGGTACGTAGAACTGGACGTGGCCGTTCTCGACCACGGCCCTCTGCTGCGGATACTCCCCGGGGCGATACTGACGCCAGAACTCGACCGCGTTCTCCGGTGCGATCTGCTTCAGCCGGGCCACCCAGTGGCTGTCATAGGGCGGGTCGGCAGGGAGAACGGAGACTTCCAGCAGGTGACTCCGCATGAGCGGGACCCGCTTCCGCGGAAATGTCTCGGCGTCTCTTTCGAGCGTGTAGGGGCCGGCGCGCGCGGCCACCCGGCCGGCACAGTCCACCTGAATCCAATGGTGGCCGGGGCCCAGGCCCGCCGCCTGAAAGAAACCGTCCCGCGCAACCTCCACCGTGCCGACGACGTCCTCGAGACCGGTCATCCAGAAGGCCGGATCGGCCTTCGCGACATGAACGACACAACGATCGATCAACTCTCTGAAGCCCGGTCCCGCGGCGACGAAACCGGCCAGACTGGCGCCGGGGATGAGCCTCTGATCGCCCATGCGAAGTTGCCGCCGGCCGAACAGCGGCGTCTCCCAGCGGTACTCCGGCGAGTGTCGGGGCAGCCAGAACACGAGATGGACCAGGGTGCCCGGCAAGTCGCAGGACCAGCGGCCGTCGTCCGCCACCGGACACCGGATCCTCGCTCCCTTCAGGCCGAACCGCGGGTCCAGCCGCTCCGGATCGACGTCGCCGAGAAGAATCAGGACTTCCGACACCGGTCGGCGCGGACCGACCACCCGCCCCGAAACGGCGACCGCAGGAAAGACCGGCACCTCGAAGACCGGCACGACGGAGGGAGCCGGCTCGTCGCTCACGTCCCGCTCCGGCTGCAGCTCGCCTGGATCGTCCGGTTCCAGAGCGGGATCGATGTAGACCTCGCGACCCCAGAATCCGCTTCCGGGCGCCGGCCGCACGTTCCAGGGTCCGGGCTCGAACAGGAACACCTGGAACGGCTGATCGCTGACTACGGGCAACTCCTGCTCGAAACCCTCGGCGTTCCTGGCCACCAGCGTCACTTCGGCCGAGACCGTGCGATAGGCGACCGCCTTCAGCACGACGGGGGAAACCTCGTCCGTCGCGCCGCCCTGAGGGGCGGCCCGCTCCTGAGCCGGGGAAGCCACGGCACACAGGAGGAGAACCGGGCCGAGGGTCGTGCCGATTGCGCTTCGCCGCCGCCTTCTCACTCCTGCTCCACCCGCTACGGCAACGTCATCACCAGGGGCTTCTTGCGAGTGACGACGATCGTGTGCTCGAACTGGACCGTCGTCGTTCCCGGCTTGTTGAGCAGCGTCCAGCCGTCCTTCGCGGTCTTCGCCTGCTCGCGGCCGTTGGTCAGGAACGGCTCGATCGTCAGCACCATGCCGTCGTGCAGGAAGCGTTCATCGTTCGGGTCGTCGAAGCCGGGCACGAACTTCGGCTCCTCGTGGAGCGAGCGGCCGATGCCATGTGAACCGAGGTTGCGGATCAGGCCGAAACCGGCCTTGGTCGCCGTCTGTTCGATCGCGCGGCCGATGTTGCGCATGCGGCGGCCATGACGAGCCTGCTGCATCGCGGAGCGCAGCGCGCGTCGGGTAGCCGAGATCATGCGACGCCTCTCTGGGCTCACCGGCGGCACCGGGTACGCCGCACCGGTGTCGCTGAAGTAGCCGTCGAGTTCGAGGGACACGTCGATGTGGACCAGGTCGCCGGCCTCGATCCGCCGCTCACCAGCGATACCGTGCGCGACTTCCTCGTTGACGCTGATGCAGGTGGCGGCCGGGAACTCGTAGCAGAACTCGGGCGCCGAGCGCGCGCCGCGCGCTTCCATGTACTCCCGGCCGATCAGGTCCAGCTCGCCGGTCGTCATGCCCGGCTCGAGAGCCTCACCCATCCGCGCCAGACACCGGGCCGCGACCCGACCCGCCCGGCGCAGGGCCTCCAACTCTTCGCGGCCGCCGATGGTCATCGTCAATCAGGCAGCACGAGGACGCGGAGGTTGCGGAACCAGATCTCGTTGCCATGGTCCTGGAGCGCGATGTGGCCGGTCTCCATCATCCCGTAGCCGGGCATCGAAGCGAACTTGCTGGCCTGAACCAGCGCATTCCAGTCGTCGTCCCAGAGCACGTACTCGACCACCTTCTCGCCGTTCAACCAGTGCGTTACCCGGTTTCCTTCCACCCGCAGCGCGGAAGTGTTGAATTCACCCACAGGAACGAGCTCGCCGCCCTGACGCGCGTGGAGCGCATAGTTCGAGGCCGCCGAGGTCTCCAGGCGCTGACCGTCCCGGTGGCCGTCATCATCCAGAATCTGGAACTCCGGGCCGGTCGAGTAGGAGGCCGGAGCGTCCTCGGAGACGTGGAACATGACGCCGCTATTGCCGCCCGGCGTCACCGCCCAGTCGAAGCGGAACTCGAAGTTCCTGTACTGCTCCCGGGTCAACAGATCGGCTCGTGGCCCGGCGTCGTCGCCGGTGGGCGGCAGGAAGTGGACCACGCCGTCGGCTGCCGACCAGCCCGCCGGCACCTGGTCCAGCTTGAAGCCGCGCCAGCGGTCGAGCGACTCGCCGTCGAAGAGCGACTGGAATCCGGCCTCCATCTCCTCGGCGCTGAGTTGGTTGAGTGCCACGGCCGTGGCGGCCGCGGCCTCTTCTGTTTCGGCGTCATCCGAGGCGCCTACCCGAATCTCGACGCAGGCGACCGCTCCGATCACCAGCAGCATTGCAGCGACGACCGTCAACACCGTCTTCATCCGTTCATCCTCCTAATGCCCATAACGAATCCCGATCCTCACGGACCGCTCGGGGCCCGGGAAGCCAACCTGGGTCTCGTACGACTCGTCGAAGGCGTTGTCGGCGCGCAGGCTGATCCGCCACCTGTCCGCGGCCTGCCAGGCGAGCGACAGGCCGACCAGGTCCCGTCCGGCGACCGAGGTCCGGAACGGCGCCGGAATCTGCTCGTCCAGATAGGAGCCGGTGTGCCGGGCCTCGAGGCCGAGCCGAACCGACTCGCTCAGATCAACCCGCAAGCCGACGCTGCCGTAGAGATCCGGCCTGCGGCGCAGTTTCCGCCCCGTAGCCAGGTCCTTGGTGTCCTGCGAGGTGAGGCGGACATCGACTCCGACCCGCGCCGACGGGTTCCAGACGAGAAACGCCTCCACGCCTTCGGCGTCCACCTTGCTCCGGTTCACGATCTGGAATGTGTCGAAGTCGAAGTCGATCAGGTTCTCGAACCGGTTCGAGAACAGGGTGATGCCGCCCCTCACCGAAGCGTCAGAGGCCCGGAACTCGACTCCCAGGTCCGCCCCGGCGCTCGTTTCGGCCTCCAGGTTGGGGTTGCCGCCGATCGCCCGCGGAGTCGCCAGCGCGTAGAGGCTCGGCAGCTTGAACGCCTCACCCGCCGACGCCCGCACCGACCAGGCGGCACCCTCGGGTGTGTAGCGGAGGCCGACGCGTGGACTCACTTCCTCACCTTCGCCGTCGAAGAAGTCGGCTCGCGCACCGAGTTCGGCCACGAGACCGCCGCGGCTCCACCGCCACTCAGCGAACGCGCCGACACGCTCCCGCTCGATCAGGTAGTCGCCGGCCAGAGGGCCGCCGAAGTAGGGCGGCAGCAGAAGAAGACTCTGGTTGCGGCCCTCCTCGGAGAGGCCTTCGACGCCCAGGCTGACGTCGTACGGCGCGCCGCCGGCCGGAGCGAATGCGCCGGTCCAGGCCACCCGCAGGTCGTTGAACTCCGTGGACTCGGTGATCGGCGGTACGACGGGAACGATGGGAGGACTCGTCCTGTCGAGCGTGTGCTCGTAGAACGTCGACCGCAGCGTGTGGCTCCATGCCTCCCCGGCGCCGAAGTCGACCGTCGCGGCGAGGCCGAGGTCGCTGTGGTCGGACTCCCGCAGGTCTCCGCTGCCGAAGACCGGGCCGCCGGAGCCGTCCGAGTAGTCGTCGGCCTGCCAGTCCGAGAAGCGCCCAGAGAGGCTGAGAGCGGACGCCTCACCGAGGTGCCGGCCCCAGCGCGCGCTGAGCGTCTGCTGCTCCAGCGCGTCCTCGCCGACCCGGCCCTGTTCCTCGCGAACCGCCGCATTGATCGAACCGTGCGACGACTCGCCCGCGCGCCCCCAGGAAAGCCGGCTGCTCAGGTGGTCGTGATCTCCCGCTTGCGCGCTCCAGCCCAGGAAGGGCGCCTCGTCGCGCGGCGCCGCGGTGATCAACTGCACCGCCCCGGCCAGGGAACTCGACCCGTAGAACGACGACAGCGGCCCGCGCACGACCTCCAGGCGCTCGATCTCGGCCCCTCCCACGCTGCCGAGCGGGAAGGCGCCGCCGTACTGGTCCGTGCTGTCCGCCATCGGCACGCCGTCGATCAAAACGAGAGAGAAGTTCGCGTCGCCGCCTCGCAGCGATACGCCCGCGAGAGAGGCGCTGGAGTCGTTGCCGAGCACCCAGGCGCCGGGCACCAGCCGTAGTGCCTCGGCCGCGTCGCGCACTGCCAGGTGCTGCAGTTCGTCCGCCTCGATGACCTGGACCGAGGCGGTCGCGCCCTCCAGAGCCCGGGCCCGCACCGTGGCCGTTTCGTAGAAGACGGTCTCCGGAGCCGAACCGTCCTGATCTCCCGCATCCGCCGGATCCGCGCCCTCGTCCTGCGCGACGAGAGCTGACGCAGCGAGCATCACGAGCGCCGCGAGAGCGATCGCACGAGACGCCTTCGACCAGCAGGTCCGAGTCATCACGGGCGAAGAGCTTAGCCGAGCGGGCGGTTGGTATCGTGCGCTTTCGCAGATGCGCAAGCTCCGCCAGACGGCCCCCGCGCTCGCCTTGTTCCTCGCCTCGACGACGGTTGCCCAGGAGATCGAGACGACCCGCTTCGAGGTCCCGGGGCTCGACGCGTCGGTCGAGATCCTGGTCGACCGCTGGGGCGTCGCCCACGTCTTCGCCGGCGGCCAGGACGACCTGTTCTTCGCCCAGGGCTGGAACGCGGCCCGCGACCGGCTGTGGCAGATCGACCTCTGGCGCCGGCGCGGCGAGGGGACGCTCTCCGAGGTCTTCGGGCCCCGCTTCGTCGAGCAGGACCGGGCCGCCCGGCTGCTGCTCTACCGCGGCGACATGCACGCCGAGTGGCTCGCCTACGCCTCGGACACGAAGCGGATCGTCACCGCCTGGACCCGCGGCGTGAACGCCTACGTCGACCTGGTGCTGGAGCATCCCGACCTGATGCCACCGGAGTTCGAGGCGCTGGGCTACGAGCCGTCGCACTGGACGCCGGAGGCGGTGACCCGGATCCGCAGCCATGGCCTGCTGCGAAACGCCGCCAGCGAGTTCTCCCGGGCGAGGTTCCTGGCGGAGCACGGTGCCGCGGCGCTGGCGCTCCGCGACCGGTACCAGCCGGAGCATCGGCTCGCCGTACCCGAAGGCCTCGATCTCGACGCCTTCCAGGCGGCCCCCAAGGCACTCGACCTGTACCGGCTGGGCACCCGCGGCGTCCGCTTCAACAACCTCGAGACCGGCTTCCAAACCGAGGTCGACGCGGCCTCCCAGGGCAGCAACAACTGGGCAATCTCGCCGCGCCGCACCGCCACCGGCCGGCCCCTGCTGGCCAACGATCCGCACCGCACACAGGCCGTACCTTCGCTCCGCTACATCGTCCACCTCAGCTCGCCGGACCTCGACCTGATCGGTGCCGGCGAGCCCGCGCTGCCCGGCATTTCGATCGGACACAACGGCACGATCGCCTTCGGGTTGACCATCTTCAGCATCGACCAGGAAGACCTCTACGTCTACCGGACGAAGCCCGGCGAGCCCGACTTCTACGAGCACCGGGGCAACTGGCTGCCGATGGAGACGATCGAGGAGACGATCCCGGTTCGCGGCGGAGACGCCCGCACCGTGGAGCTCCGCTTTACCCACCATGGCCCTGTGCTCTACCAGGACGCCGACCGCGACCTGGCGATCGGTCTCCGCGCGGCCTGGCTGGAGCCCGGCATGGCGCCATACCTAGGGTCGATCGAGTACATCCGGGCGCGCAACTGGGACCAGTTCCTGGCAGCGATGAACCGCTGGGGAACGCCGTCCGAAAACCAGGTCTACGCCGACACGAACGGCAACATCGGCTGGAAGCCGGGCGGCCTGGCGCCGGTCCGGCCGAACTGGGACGGCCTGCTGCCGGTACCGGGCGACGGTCGGTACGAGTGGAACGGCTACCGGGACATGGACGAACTGCCGGTCGAGTTCAATCCGGAGCGCGGCTGGGTGGCGACCGCCAACGAGATGAACCTGCCCGCCGGCTACGACGTGCCGCTGGGCTGGGAGTGGGCCGGGCCGTACCGGCAACAGCGGATCGCCGAAGTGCTGGACGCCAAGGACGCGATGACGGTCGAGGGCGCCGTCCGGCTACAGACCGACTACGTCTCGATTCCCGCGCGCCGTCTTCACGCGCTTCTGGGACGAGCAAGTCCGACGCCCGAGGCCGGGCCGGCGCTCGAGCTCCTGGGCGGCTGGAACGCGGAGCTCGCCGCCGACAGCGCCGCGGCCGCCCTCTTCGAGGTCTGGTGGCGACGGCACCTCGAGGCAGAGGTGGGCCGGCGGATGGCGGCGGCTCTCGGGGTCGGCGAAGACCCGCTCCCGGTCCAGGACGAGCACCTGCTCCGGCTGCTCGAGACGATGGATCCGCGGCTCGGCGACCGGCCGCGGCGGGCGCGCGACGAGGCGCTCCTCGACAGCCTGCGGGCCGCGTTCGTCGACGTCAGCGAGCGCCTGGGCCCTGACCCCGCCGCCTGGCGCTGGGGTGACCTGCACCAGATCGAACTTCGGCATCCGCTGTCGGCGCACCTTCCGGACGACATCCGCCGGCTCGCCGATGTCGGCCCCGCCGAGCGCGGCGGCTCCGGCGACACGGTCGGCAACACGAGCTACGGAGACGACTTCAACCAACGTTCCGGCGCCTCGTTCCGCATGGTCCTCGACGTCGGCAACTGGGACGCCTCCGTGGCGATGAACAATCCCGGCCAGTCCGGCGATCCCAGGAGCCCGCACTACCGCGACCTGTTCGAACCCTGGGCCAACGACCAGGCGTTTCCCCTGCTCTACACGCGCCCCGCCATCCTCGCGGCGGCGGAAGCCCGGCTCGAACTGCTTCCCGCTCCCGCGGAGTAGCCGAAGCCGGGCGCGGTTACACTGTCCGGGCCATCCCGATGACAGTTGCCACCAGAGCGCTCCGCCTTGCGACAGTCCTGTCGCTCGGTCTGGCCGCGGCCGCGGCCGGCCAGTCGGAAGCGTCCAGGAGCGCCGTCACGGCCGACGATCCGGCGGTGCCCGCCGTCAACCCGACGCCGTACACCCAGGCCGCTGAGAAGAGCGGTCGCACGCACTACCTGCGCCACTGCCAGATCTGCCATGGCTTCGACGGCCGCGCGCTCGAGAACATCGACTTCGAGGCCACCGACCTCACCGACCCCGAACGCTGGCGGTTCGGGACCACCGACGGCGATCTCTTCCGTTCCACCAAGTTCGGCGCCGGCCTCGACATGCCGCCGTTCGAGGCCGAACTCGACGACACGGAGATCTGGGAACTCGTCCACTACCTGCGCAGCATCGGCCCCGAGGAGTACCGCGCGGCGGCTGAACCGGAGAATCCACAATGAACGAACCGCAACGCCCGTCCCGCACGCCCGCTCCCGCGCAGACTGCGGCGGACGACTCCGGCCTGTCGCGCCGCAGCTTCGTCGCGACCGGCGCGGCCGGAGTCGGAGCGGCCGCCCTGTTCGCGCAGGAGGCCCGAGCCGCCGCCGCCGACCGCGAGGATCGGCCAATCAGCGTTCCCGACGAGATCCCCCGCACCCGGAACGAAGCCCCCGATCCGGCCGAGTTCCCGATGAACGGCGCCCAGGTGTTCGCCCGCGCGTGCGCCGACGAGGGCCTCGAAGCGCTGTTCTGCGCGCCCGGCAACTACCAGGTGATCAACGCGATCGCGGCCGAGGGCATCCCCACCTACGGCGGCCGGACGGAGGGCGGCATGTGCGCCGCCGCCGACGGCTTCATCCGGGTCACCGGCGAGGTCGCCGCCTGCTCGGGCACCGAGGGACCGGGGTTCACGAACATGATCATGAACATCGGCGCCGCGAACGCCGCCCGCACCCCGCTGCTGGTGCTGGCCAGCAACATGACAGTCAGCGGAGACGACACCGAGCGCGGCATCCAGCGCGGCTACCAGCAGCCGACGACCACCGGTCTCAAGAAGTACGGCAAGCGGCTGATCACCCCGAACCGGGTCTACGAGTACGCCGCCTACGCCTTCCGGCATCTGCGCACCGGCGTGCCGCGGCCAGTCCACCTCGACTTCACCGGCGAAGTCGCGCGGGCCCGGTTCGACGCCCCCGACGACCTGCTCTACTACCACGACAAGAGCAGCTACCGCACGGAGTCCCATCCGCATCCGTCCAAGGCGGACACGGAGAAGGCGGTCGAGATGATCGGAAAGGCCGAACGGCCGATCATCGTCGCCTCGACCGGCGTGTTCTACGACCGGGCCTGGGACGTCCTGCGCACGGTGGCGGAGCGGGCGGACATCGCGGTCGTCGAATCCGGGCCGATGCGAGGCCACTTCCCCGACAGCCACCCCCTGTCGGTCAGCACCGGCCCCGACGCGCTCCTCTCTGCCGACCTCGTCATCTTCGCCGGCCAGTACTCGATGCCCAACGTCGGCGAGGTCGCCTTCGACCCGGACGCGAAGGTGATCCGCATCGATCCGGACGCGGCGGACATCGGGCGCAACCTGCCGGTGGATCTCGGCCTCGTCGCCAGCGCCCGCGGCGGCCTGGAGGCTCTCGCGGAGGCCTTGCCCTCGGCGTCGCGCCCCGCCTGGCGCGCCGAGCTGGCTGCAGCCCGCGACGCGTTCGAGAAGCAGAACGCGGAGTGGGTCGAACTCGGCCTGAAGCACAGCGCCGCCACCGACACCGTCCATCCGGCCGTGATCGCGCAGGAACTCTCGAACTTCCTCTACTCCGGCGACCTGCCACGGGAGCAGACGACCGTGGTCTCCGGCGGCTACGGCATCGCCCGCTACACCAGGCGCTGGCTGCGCGCCCATCGCCCAGGCCAGATCCTGAACGGCGCTTACCAGTACGGCGCGATCGGACCCGACGTCGGCTACACGGTCGGCGCCGGCGCCGCGGTGATGAACGGCGTGGGTCCGCAGGAGCCGTACCGCGGGTCGCCGGTGTTCGGCATCACCGGCGACGGCGGCATCGCCTACTCCGGCATGGAGTTCGAGACGTTGGCCAAGTACCGGATCCCGGCGGTCATGATCGTCTACAACAACAACGCCTGGGGCGTCTACGGATCGGCCCGCCGCGCCACGCGCTCGATGCACATGTACCTGTTCCAGGAGAACCTGCGCTACGACAAGATCGCCGAGGGCCTCGGCGCCCGCGGCGAGTACGTCACCTCTCCCGAACAACTCCGCGAAGCCCTGCCCCGCAGCTACGAGATGGCCGCCAACGACGGCGTCTCCACCCTCATCAACTGCCAGGCCATCAAGGAGTTCTGGACCAACGAGTACCCGCCCGGCCTTCCCCGCAAGGTCGAACCCGGCTGCATGGCGTACTACCACTGAACCCGCACGGGGCGGGCTCTGGGGGAGGGTCCCAGGACCCTCCCGTGCTGGTCGGCGGCGGACTACGGATGGTTAACCGGAGGGGAACAGACTGGGTGCGCCGGCGTCCCCGCCGGCTGCGGCCGGAGGCCGCCGGAAAGACACGCCGCGAAGCGGCGACCGCATTGCGTACGACCGAATCGTCGCGGGGACAGGTGGATTGAAATGACTCCGCCGCGAGAGATTGTCCTGAGCTGCCTGCGGGAGTACGCGGATCGGGGTGTGTTCCGGGGATTCGGCGCCAGTGAGGGTCGGCGAGGCAGTCTGGAGTGCCGGTTCCTATGGCACGCTCCGGAGCCGCATCGGTTGCGGTTCGAACCGGGGCGGAGCGCACTGGTCTTCGTCGATCTCCTGCCTGCAGTGCCCTATCCGTCGGACATGGATCGGGAACTCCGCAGGTTCGTTGCCGGACGATCGAATGCCGACC
>VXUF01000083.1:20529-48732 GCA_009837085.1 Holophagales bacterium | reverse complement strand
ATTTAGGTAATTGATGTGTTTCGTCGCACGGGCGGCGTAGTCGCCGCCATCGGCATGAGTCTTGGCAATCGCGACAATGCCCTCGCCCCAGGCCTTCTGCGCATCAATGACAGCCTGTTCGGAGATCTGCTGCGCCGCAGCTGGCGTCGCCATCGCAACAAGGGCGAGGGCGCTACGCCTTCGTCACTCCCGGCACCGCCACCGCGTACCGGCCCTTCTTGTCCGGCACCGTCGGCGGGTCGGCGTCCCAGGCGTAGGTCGCGGGCTCGAGCGACACGTCGGACTTGAGCGCTTCCTTCCAGGTGATCTTCTTGCCGGAGTAGGTCGCCATCCGGCCCATCACGGCCGTCATCGTGGCGATCGCGCCGTTCTTCGCCTCGTTGAAGGGCTTGCCTTCGCGAATCGCCTCGAACAGGCGATCGTGCTCGACCTGGTACGGGCTCTTCTCGTCCTCCGGCTCGCGGTGGTTCCAGCCGCCCGGCGCCTCGATCAGGCCGGAGGCCAGGCTCGCCCGGCCCTTGCTGCCGTGCGCGTACTCGGCGACCTGGTCCCAGCAGTTCTGGATGTGCCGGCACTGGCTCAACATCACCGCTCCGTCGTCGTAGGTGTACTCGACGAAGTGATGGTCGAAGATCTCACCGTGGTCGGGACCGTTCCGCCACTGACGGCCGCCCTGGCCCTGGGCCTCGACCGGATGCCCGCCCTTGACCCAGTTGCCGACGTCGATGTTGTGGATGTGCTGCTCGACGATGTGATCGCCGCAGAGCCAGTTGAAGTAGTACCAGTTACGCATCTGGTACTCCATCTCGGTCTGACCCGGCTTCCGCGCCCTCACCCAGACGCCCGAGCCGTTCCAGTAGACGCGGAGTGCGACGACATCGCCGATCGCGCCGTCGTGGATGCGGTCGATCGTCTCGTTGTACATCGCGCTGTGGTGGCGCTGCAGTCCGACGCCGACCTTGAGGTTCTTCTCCTTCGCGACCTTGGCCGCCTTGAGCACCCGCCGCACGCCCGGCGCATCGACGGCGACCGGCTTCTCCATGAACACGTGCTTGCCCTGCTCGACCGCGTACTCGAAGTGTTCCGGCCGGAAGCCCGGCGGCGTCGCGTGGACGACGACGTCGACGCCCGAGTCGATCACCTTGCGGTAGGCGTCGAAGCCGACGTACCGATTCTCGGCCGGCACCTGCAACCTCTTGCCGTTCTCGAACGACCCGTTCTCGCCCATCTCGGCGAGCTGCTCGTAGCAGTTGTCGAGCCGGTCTTCGAACGCGTCGGCCATCGCCACCAGCTCGACCGGCCCCGAAGTGGAGAGCGCCTGCGCCGCGGCGCCGGTCCCACGCCCGCCGCAGCCGATCAGGCCGACCCGCAGCGTCGCGTCGCCGCGCGCGCGGCCCACGTCCGATGCCGTGTTGGCGGCCGCGGCCGTACCACCGCCGACTCCGCCCGCGAGCAAGGCCGCCGAAGCCCCGGTGATGAAACTGCGCCTGGAGGTTCCGTCCATGAGTGTCTCCCCGCACCGCGAAGGTGCCGTTTCGTCGATCCGTCCGGTCGAGCCCTGTTTCCTGGTCGACATACCTTATCGCTGCCGACCGTCTCCGCTACCATCCGCCGCCATGAACGATCTTGAGACGCTCCGCTTCGAACTGGCGGACAACGTCGCCCGAGTCACGCTCAACCGGCCCGACGCGGCGAACGCGATGAACACGCAGATGACGAAGGACCTGCTCGAGGTCGGGATCGAGTGCGACGAGAACCCGGAGGTAAGGGCGGTCCTGCTGCGCAGCGAGGGGCGGATGTTCTGCGCCGGCGGCGACCTGGCCTCCTTCGCCAAGGCGGGTGACGCCCTGCCTCGCAGCCTGAAGGAGATGACGGTCTACCTTCATGCGGCGATCACGCGGTTGACTCGCGGCAGTGCGCCTGTCGTGGCCGCGGTCCAGGGGCCGGCCGCCGGCGCCGGGTTCTCCATCGCCTGCGCGGCCGACCTGGTCGTGGCTTCAGACCAGGCTGTGTTCACGATGGCCTACACGCGCGCCGGCCTGACGCCGGACGGCAGCTCGACCTACTTTCTGCCAAGGCTGCTCGGACGCCACCGCGCGCTGGAGCTGATCCTCACGAACCGCACGCTTTCAGCCACCGAAGCCCAGGAGTGGGGAATCGTCAACGAAGTCGTCCCGGCCGACGAACTGGACGCTCGCGCCGGCGACCTGGCGCGCAAACTCGCCGCCGGACCGACCTGGGCGTTCGGGGCCGCCAGGCAGCTCGTGATGCGCTCCTTCTCGGAGGATCTCGAATCCCAGATGGAGTTCGAGTCCCAGGCGATCGCCGACGCCGCCCGCACCCAGGATGCCGCGGAGGGCATCGCCGCCTTCTTCGAGAAGCGCCGGGCAAGCTTCCGCGGCCGCTGAGGCCGTTCCCATGATGAAGGGGCTCCCGATCCTGATCATGCTGCTCGTCGCGGCGGTCCAGGAACCGGGCGACGGGCGGTACCCGGAAATGCCATCGGGCCGGCCGCCGGCCATCGACGTACCGAACGCCGTCGCTGCCGCTGAATCCGATATGCGGCCCTACCGGGAGCGAATTGCCCGCGTCAGCACAGGAGGCGGCGAACTGCACCTCGACATGGCGCCGGTTCCGGGAGGCGACTTCCTGATGGGCAGCCCCGAGAGCGAACCCGGGCGGAGCGAGCTCGAGTCCCCCCGGCGTCGCGTCCGCATAGCCCCCTTCTGGATGGCGACCCACGAGACGACCTGGGACCTGTACCGCGTGTTCATGTTCGATACCGACCGCGGCGGCGAAGAACCCGCCGCCGCCTGGGCCGACGCGGTGAGCCGGCCGACGCCGCCCTACCGGCCGATGGACTTCGGCATGGGAGTCGAGGGCGTTCCGGCGATCTCGATGACCCAGTTCGCGGCCCGGCACTTCACGAAGTGGCTGTCGATGAAGACCGGCCGCTTCTACCGCCTGCCGACCGAGGCCGAGTGGGAGTACGCCTGCCGGTCCGGCACCGGAACCGCCTGGTCGTTCGGCGATGACGCAACTGCAATCGACCGCTTCGCCTGGCATGCCGGCAACAGCGGCCGCCGCTACCACGAGGTCGCCCGACTCGAGCCGAACACGTGGGGGATCTTCGACCTGCAGGGCAACATCGCGGAGTGGACCCTCGACGCCTACGCCGGCTACGCGGAGTTCGACGACGGCGCTCCGCTCGCCGACCCGATCGTGTGGCCGGACAAGGAGTATCCACGCAGCGTCCGCGGCGGCTCCTGGCAGGACGAACCGTCCGCGCTTCGCTGCGCCGCCCGCCGTGGCTCCGAACTGGCGTGGAAGCGGATGGACCCCCAGATCCCGCAGAGCGTCTGGTACCACACGAACGCCCGGTTCCTGGGCTTCCGGGTCGTCCGGCCGCTGGTCGAGCCGCCGATCGAGGAGCAGGAACGGTACTGGGCGCCCGACGTGGACTCGGTGCGCCGGATCGTCGAGCGCCAGCGCCGCGGCGAACGGGATTGAGCCAGCCAGGAGCGAGACCTGCGGTCTCGCGCGCTGTTTCAGAGGCCGACGAGGACGTCGGCGCACCCAGTGTGGAACGCTCTCCTACCGGGGCGGCACCTCGACCGGCAGCCGCAGCGTTGGGTGCGTCTCCGGCGCCGTGATCGCGTTCAGGACCTCGAAGGCGATCTCGAAGCTGGTGCGGGTTTCGCCGCTGATCGCCAGGTCCAGGTCACTGTGCGGTTCGACCCGCATGGTCGACGGGGGGCCGTTGAAGCGGTGGCCACTGGTGACCCGCAGGTCGAAGGCGGCGTCCGACATGTTGGAGAGCCTGATGTCGATCAGCTTGTCACCGGGGCTGCGTTCGACCTTCGTCAACTGGAGCGAAGCCTCGAGCAAGGGCATCAAAGCGTCTTCGCGGCCAATCAGCCAGTTGCCAAACCAGGCGACGGTGCGGTTCGCATGCAGGGCCTCCTTGATCGACTCCGTGCTCCGCTCCTCCGCGAACACCAGGGTCGCCGTGCGGTGGCCACCGTCGTTGGGCAGGTAGTCCCAGTCGATCAGGTAGTGGACATCGGACACGCCCAGGATCGCCAGGTCGTTGTCGAGCGCGATCTGGAGCGACTCGGCCGAGTAGAAGTCCCCGTTCGCCACCTCGATGCCGTGCAGCAAGCCCTCGGCGATGAGGTCGCGATGCATGTCGGTCAGTTTGGCTACGCCGTCGGGCCGCTGCGACGGCCAGTTCGGGTGGTTCCAGAACACGAAGGCGTTCTGCTCGTTAGCCACCTCGATCGCCTTCCTCGCCTCCCGCTCGCTCGCCGCCTGCTCCTCGGACGTGGAGGGCCGGAGCCGGGTCATGTAGTCCGCACCACTGCTCTTCACGAGCAGCGCGTTCGCGTCCTGAATGAACACGGCGTTGACGTGCCCCGGCGGCATGCTGCGGGTGATCTCCGCGCCGTTGACCACGATCACGTCCGACTCCGACTCCTCGGTGTACTCGCTGGCGACGACGTAGGACCGGTTCCGGTCCGGATGCGGGATGTCCTTCTGCCAGGGCTGGTACTCCAGGTGCTCGGTCACCGCAATCAGCGTGAGGCCGTCCCGCTCGGCCTCCTGCATGCGGATGATCGGCCACACCATGCCGTCGGAGAAGACGGAGTGGGTGTGCAGGTCGACGCTGAAGGTCCGGTAACCGTCGACGTCGGGAAACTCGATCGCGCGCTCCTGGGTAAAGGAGGGCACGGCCGCGGCGAACGCCACGAAGGACAGCACCTGCATCCGGATGGCCAGTCGACTCTTCACGGCGGTCTCCTTTCGGGTTGCGGAGTTCCGGGACAACACGGCAGAGAATAGCCGGTGTCAGGAGACGGCGGCCGCGCTCCGGCGCCGGCGCCAGACGTCCGTCGCCACCGCCAGCAGGATCGCCGCGCCGGTGATGATCCGTTTCGTCGGCTCCGTGGCGCCGGCCTGGGCGAGCCCGGTCTGGAGCACCGCGATCACCAGCACGCCCAGGAGCGTGCCCGTCACCGAGCCGCGCCCGCCAAGGAGCGACGTGCCGCCGATGACCACCGCCGCGATCGCCGAGAGTTCCATCCCGATCGCCGCGTTCGGATCGGCGGACTGCAGGTAGCCGACCTGGCACAGCCCGGCGGCGGCCGCAAGAAACCCGGCGAGCGTGAACACAGCGAACTGGACCCGGGAGGGCCGCACGCCGCAGCGGTGAAGCGCCGTGCGGTTGCCGCCGACGGCGAACACCCAGCGCCCGAAGGCGGTGCGCGAGAGCACGAACTGCAGCGCTCCGACGACCGCGAGCGAACCAACGAAGGCGGTCGACAATCCCAGGACCGGCAGGTTGGAGCCCAGCGCGGCGACCCGGTCGCCCAGGTAGCTCGTCCTGGAGGCGGTCACCAGGTAGGTCGAGCCGCGCGCGATCTCGAGCATCCCGAGCGTGACCAGGAACGACGGGATGGACCAACGCGCGACCAGCGCGCCGTTGATCGCGCCGCATAGCCCGCCGACAGCCAGCGCCGCGAGCGCCGCCACGATGAGGGGAGAACCCTGATCCAGCGTCAGGACGCCCAGGACGGCAGCGGACAGAGCCAGCACGGAACCGACGGAAAGGTCGATGCCACCCGCGATCAGCACCAGGGTCAGACCAGCCGAAGCGATGACCAGCGGCGGCAGTTGATTCGCCAGCGTACGGAAGGTGACGGCGCTCCAGAAGTGGTCCGTTACCAGGCCGAATGCGACGCACAGGCCAAGGATGACCAGGACGAGTCCTCCCCGGTATCCCAGCGAGAAGGAGTGGCGCCAGCCGGCAACGGCAAGCGTCATCGATCGGAGCGCCCGGCGAGCATCGGGACGAGGATACAGTCGCGGCCGGTTCCGATGCTCTCTCTCGTTCGCAGGGTCCGCGGGGGTTCGAAGGCCGCCGCATACCGGCTGACGAAGGGCCTGCTGCGCCGGTTCGGATACGACTTCGAGATCTTCCCCCGCTCCAGGCGGGACGCCCACGCCGTGGAGATCGTGGACGAGAGCTTCTACCGCGAGTGGACGTCGCCGTCGCCGGTCTGGGCGCCCTGGCGCGGCGAGTCCGACTTTCGGGAGGCGTACGACGGCGTCGAGCCGTACACGGTCGTTTCAGGCGACCGCTGCCAGGTTCTCTACCGCCTCGCCAACCAGGCGCTCTCCGTCGACGGCGATTTCGCAGAGTGCGGCGTGTACCGGGGCGGCACGGCGCTTCTTCTCTCGAGAGTCCTGGAAGGGCATCAAGAGACCCTCCACCTCTTCGACAGCTTCGAGGGACTCCCGGCACCCGATCCCGAGAGAGATCCCGATCTGGAACAGGGCGTCTTCAAGGCGACGTCCGCCCAGGCCGTCGGCGCTCTGCTCGGCGGCTTCTCGGGGTCCCTCAGAGTCCACCCAGGGTGGATCCCGTCGACCTTCGAGGGTCTCGAAAACTGTCGTTTCGCCTTCGTCCACGTGGACGTCGACCTCTACCGTTCGACGCTCGACTGCCTGGAGTACTTCTATCCGCGCCTCTCCCCAGGCGGGATCGTGGTCTTCGACGACTACGGCTTCCCCGCCGCCCGCGGGGAGAAGGACGCCGTGGACGAGTTCTTCGCCGACCTGCCCGAAGCCCCGCTCGCCCTGCCCACGGGCCAGGCGATCGTGACGAAGCTCCCCTAGCGCGGCAGAAGGTCCAGAGGCCGGCGCTTCGCGCCGGATGCCGGCGGGAACCCGTGTGGCGCGGTACCGCGCCACACGCGTCACAGTCCGTGTGCCCGTCATCGGGCGCACGGATGACACGCCGGCGCACCCAGTTTCTGCCGCGCAGGCTCCTAGTCGGGCGCCGCGATGACGTCCACCGGCGTCTGACGGTCGTAGGCTTCACCGCCGCTCAGAATCTCGAGCGCAGCCTCGATCCCGAAGACCGCGAGCCGGTCGGCGTGCTGGTCGGCGGTGGCCAGAATCTCGCCCTGGGCGACCAGTTCCGCCACCGCGTCGATGTTGTCGAAGCCGACGATCAGCACGTCGTCGCGGCCGCTCTGCCGGCGTGCCGCCAGGGCGCCCAACGCCATGTTGTCGTTGGCGCAGAGGAGCGCGCGCAGGTCCGGATACTCCCGCAGCATCGCCGCGGCCACCGTGTTCGCCTGCGCCTGTTCCCAGCCGCCGCTCTGGACGTCGACGACCTCGGCGCCGGCCGCTTCCATCGCGTCCTCGAAGCCGGCCTGTCGCTGCTGCGCATTGAAGGCGGTCGGGATGCCGCCGACGATCGCCACCTGATCGCCCGGGGCGAGCCGTTGCGCCAGCACCTCGCCGACCCGCCGGGCGCCGTCGCGATTGTCCGGGCCGACGAACGGCGCGTCGAGGCCCGCCTCCGCCGCAACTTCCGCGTCGAGGCGGTTATCGATGTTGACGACGACCACGCCTGCCGCCTGGGCCCGCGCGAGGGCCGGCGCCAGGGCCTTCGAATCCGCGGGCGCGATGACGATCGCGTCGCTGCCGGAGGCCACCATCTGCTCGACCAGGGCGACCTGCTGGGCCAGGTCGCTTTCGTTCCGGGTGCCGTTGACAATCAGGTCGTACTCGTCCGCGTGTGCCTCGTGGTGCACTCGCGCCCCCTCAGCCATCGTCTCGAAGAACTCGTTGGCCAGGGACTTCATGACCAGGGCTATCTGCGGCGGCGCGCCGTCTGCAACATCCGGAACATCGCCACCGCACCCGGCCAGCAGCGACACGGCGCAGAGGACGATCGGAGTTGCCCACCGGCGATGCGTGTCCCTCATCGCGCTACAGCGTACTGAACCGACCGCACACTGGGTGCGCCGGCGTCCCCGCCGGCTTCCGCCGAAGGCGGCCAGCGGGCGTCTCCTTCGACGCGGCGACACTAGTCGACAGCGAGCTCCACCGCCTCCGCGAACCTCGCAAGACCGCTCTCCGCGGCCGCCCGATCAGCCGCGGGAGGCTTGGCCCCGTCCGCCTCGTAGTGCAGCGCCAGCACTTCCAGACGCCCCCGTTTCCGGTGCGCCTTCAGGTCGTAGCGCGCCACCAGCCGGTCGCCCGCCAGCACCGGCATGCAGTAGTAGCCGTAGCGCCTTTGCGAGGCCGGCTTGAAGATCTCCAGGATCTGGTCGAAACCGAACAGGTGCGCCACCCGCGGTCGTCGCCAGAGCACCGGGTCGAACGGCGACAGCAGCACGCCCCGGTCCGGCGCCGGACGCACCCGCCGCAACCGCGCCGCGAGTTCCAGATCGGCGGGGCGCACCCAGCCCGGCCGCCTCTTGCCGCCGGCCGCGATCGCGTCGCACGGGGTGGCCTTGCCCGCCGAAGTCAGGTCCTCCAGCGCGGCCCTGATCTGGGGCCGCACGTTCTTGAGCCGCCAGGTGTCGGCCAACGTGCCGATCGTCGCCCAGCCGTGACCCTCGAGCGCACGAAGGATCAATGCTCGAACCCCCTCCTCCAGGGTCCAGTCCTCGCGCCGCCACCGCTCGGGAATCACTCGTTCGGGCAGGTCAAAGGTCCGCTGGAAGTTCCGGCGCGACCGGATCGCCAGCTCCCCGGTGGACCACAGCGAGTAGGCGACCCACCGTTCCCGCTTCGAGCGCCACATCTCGCCCAGCATCGGTCCCGTCAGATCCAGCGACCGCATCGGTCCCTCGGCCTCGACGCGGCGCAGGATCGCCTTCGCCACCTCCGGGTGCTCGCGAATCCCCTTGCTGTGCCAGGTCCTGCCGCTTCGATACTCCTTGCGGCGGAAGCCGAACGCAGGGTAGAGATCGATCGGGATCCAGCTCGCCTCGTGACCCCAGTACTCGAAGATCGGCTCGCCCGGCTGCAGGAGTTCCTCCGGCAGGTTCCGATCGATTCCGGGCCAGCGCGACAACGGCACGAGAGCGTGGGTGCGGGCGCCGGCAATCGAGATGGTGTCGAGCTGGAGATATCCGAAGCGCTCGATCAGTGCGTGGAGCGCCCGGCGCGCCCGCACGCCGCGGCCCGAAGCCGCCCGCGGCAGGCCGGTCCAGTCGGGCTTCAGGATCCCCGCCCGGGCCAGCGCCAGGCGCCGCGCGTCGCGGACCGTGATCTCAGCAGCAGGAGCGGACACGCGCGAACTCGAATCGAATCAGCGACCGGCGGCCGTGCTGACCGCCAGGGCCTTCGCCAGACGGCGCCGGGCGACGTCGCCGTCGCCCAGCGAACCGGCCCTGGCCGCCAGCACGGCCACGCCGCGGTAGTACGCGGCGTCCCGAGCCAGATCCTCGCGGTTGACCAGCATCGGATTGTCCTGCAGTCCGCGCAACCAGGCGTGGTAGGCAAGTCCGGCCTTGTAGTGACGGGTCGGCGGCTGGAAGACGAAGCGGGCGAGTTCTTCGGCCGGTCCCATCAACTCACGGTAGCGCTCGAGGTCGCCGGCGCCGAGGGCGCGAAGCGCCTCGGCCGCGGGCTCGGCGACCGCGTCCAGGGCGCCGAGCAGCGCGTGGCTGAAGTCACCCAGGGCCACCGTCCGGCCCTTCAGTTCGAACGTGCCGCTGAGCCTAGACCCTCTGGCCGCCGGCTGCCCCTCCAGGAGCCGACCGAAGTGGTAGTCGTCGCCCGTCAGCACGATCTGTCCCCGCATGCCGATTCGCCGCCGGAGCAGCACCTCGTACTCCTCGTCCAGGAGCGACAACTTGACCCCGCGCACCTTGTCGGCATGGCGGGCGAGGATCCGCTCCAGGCTGTTGCCCGGAAAGTAGCCGCGCATCGCCGGGTGGAACATCTCGCCCAGCCAGTGCAGGAACAACGGACCCTCCAGTTGATCGATGATCGCTCCGTAGACGTCGACGTAGTCCCGCTCGGAGGCGCCGGTGGCCGTTAGCCGCGGCATCGGCAGCAGCACGGGGACGCCGCCCGACTCGGCGATGAACTCCGCCTGCTCCGCCACCGCGTCGATGAGTTCCGTGTTGCTGCCTACCGCATCGAACTGGTCGCTGCCGGCCCCGGCCAGGAAGCCGTTGCGGAGTTCGAGCGAGGCGCAGAGCTCGATCAACCGTCGCGCGCTGGGCCAGCCGATCTCGAAGCGCTGCGCCGTATCCATCGCCTCCGCGACGCCGAAGCCGAGCGAGTCGACGTAGCGGCGCAGACCGGCCGTCGCCTTCCAGTCGATCCAGTGTTCGATCTCCTGTGCGGAACCGGGCTGTTCGAGCGAGTGGCCGGCCTGGGCGTAGCCGTCGCGAACGACGACGTGGAGCGCGGCGAAACAGAGCCTGGGCAGCGGCGCCAGGCCGCCGGACGGTTCCTGGCGAGTTGCGCTCACAGGGCGGCCGCCTTCTTGATCTCCTTGATCCGGGCGAACTCTGGGGTCTGCCGGTAGTGCTCGTCCAGCGGGTAGCAGCCGCTGACCATGTTGTTGCGAGGCCCCGTCGTGCAGTCGCTGAAGGTGCGGCAGACCCGCCGCCGCTCGAGCGGCCGCCCCGCCAGCACGTCGGCCGGGAGGCGCGGGTAGGCCAGGACCATGCGCCCCAGGCCGACGAAGTCGACGTGGCCTGCGCCGACCTCCGCCTCGGCCACGTAGGGCAACCACTCCTGCAGGTAGCTGTAGCCCGTCCCCACCAGCGGGAGTCTTGGGAACGCCGCCCGCACCGCGCGCACGGCAGCGAGTTGACGCAGCACCGAGCGCAGCGGATCCTCCGGCGGCAAGTAGCTGTCCGACGCCGGATACGTGAACGGGCGCGACAGGTGCGGGCAACTGTAGGGCGAACCCATCGTCACATTGACCACTTCGACTCCAGCCTCGATCAGCAGACCAATGTAGCGAATCGCCTCGGCGCAAGTGGGTTCGGGGATGGAGACGTCCGACCGGTTGAGACCGAAGCCGAGGTCCGCCGGTTTCGGGCTGTCGACTTCCGGCACGCCGATGCCGTCTCCGGCCGCCACGAAAGGCGCCACGTCGCCGACCGACAGGCGAACGCCGATGCCGATGCCGGCGCACGCCGCTCGCACGGCGGCGATGATTCGTAGCGGCAGTCGCACCCGATTCTCGAACGATCCGCCGTAGGGACCCGGCCGGGTGTGCGCGCCCAGCAACTCGTGGAGCAGATAACCGTGGCAGCACTTGATGTCGACGAAGTCGTAGCCGGCCATCTCGGCGCAACGGGCGGCGCGCACGTAGGCGCCGGCGGTCTCGTCCAACTGCTCGTCGCTGATCGGCGGACGCTCGGCCGCCTTGCCGAGACGACCGTCGAGCACCGGGTGGACCTGCGCCCGCAACGGCCTCGGCAACGCGGGCAGCGGATCGGGCCGCGACAGTCTCCCGGAGTGAGTCAATTGCAAGCCGATCACCGGCCGGGCGCCGCTCACCCCGCTTTCCTCGCGCCCCGCCAGGACCTCGCGGCGAAGCGCCTCCAGCCAGGAGACGCAGTCGCCCAGCCGATTGGCGTCGATGAAGAGTTGGTTCGGGTTCGCGCGCCCCTCCGGCAGCACAGCCACCGCCTCGCCGCCCCAGATCAGCTTCGCGCCGCTCAGCCCGAACCGCCGCCAGCGGCGGCGAGTCAGGTCGCTCGGGCTGCCGTCCCGGTTCCCGTCCCAACCCTCCATCGGATGGATCGCGAACCGGTTGTCCGCCTCACGGCCGAACACGGTAAGGGCTTGCGCCAGCGGCCCCTCAGCGCCGAGGAGTTCGTCTCCGCAGTCGAACGCCGGGTCGAGCCCGCGCAGGTGCTCCCGGAAGGCCTCGACGCTGCGATGGTGGCCCGGAGGCGTGTAGCGCCGGCTCAACCTCCGTCCCCAGCCCGTACCGGCGGCCGCCACGGCTCCGCACCGTCCGGCAGGGCACTCAGGAACTCCGCGCCGACCTCGCCGTACCAGGCGTGGAGCCGCGCCCTCATCTCGGCGACCCGCTCGGGCTCTTCGGCAGCCAGATCGTTCCGTTCGCCGACGTCGGCTTCCAGGTCGTAGAGGTGGACCTGGCCGTCCTCGTAGCGCTCGATCAGCTTGTACGGGCCGCGCAAGATCGCGCCGCCCGGGAAGCCGCCCTGGTTGGCGTAGTGAGGGTAGTGCCAGAACAGATCCCGCTCCGTGGCCTCCGTGACCCGGACTTCGCCCACTTCTCCGCCGCGCAACACGTCGAGGAAGCTCCTGCCGTCGATCTCGTTCCCCGGCCGAAGGTCGACACCCGCCGCCTCCAGCAGCGTCGGATAGAAGTCGGTGCTGATGACCGGCGCCGCGGTCACACGGCCAGCGGCCGCCACGGCCGGCCAGCGGACGATCATCGGCTCCCGGATGCCACCCTCGTACAGCCAGCCCTTGCCGCCCCTTAGCGGCAGGTTCGAGGTGGGCGACCCTTCCGCCGTCGACAGGCCGCCGTTGTCGGAGAAGAAGACGACGATCGTGTCTTCGGCCAGGTCCAGGGCATCGAGGCGGTCGAGGATGCGGCCGACGCTCGTATCCAAAGTCTCCACCATCGCCGCGTAGACGGCGTGGTTCTGGACTTCGCGCACCCGGCGCGGTTCGTCCCGCGGCCAGACCTGCTCCTCTTCGCCGAAGTCGGCCGGATCGGCTGGCGCGCCCACCTCGACGCCAGCCTTGGCCGCGTACTTCGCGATCAGGTCCGCCGGCGCGCGCAGCGGCGTATGCACCGTGTAGTACGAGAGGTAGATCAGGAAGGGCCTGCCCTCCTCGTCCGCCGCGTAGCCATCGATCAGTTTGAGCGCCTCGTCGGTCAACCGCGCGGTGAGGTGCTCGTCCTCGGGACCGTCCTCGAGCGTCGGGTTCGAGTAGGGCGAGAAGTAGCTGCGGGGCATGCCGCCGCGGTGGCCGCCGACATTCACGTCGAAGCCCTGGGCAAGCGGCCAGAACTCCTCCGTCGGCCCCAGGTGCCACTTGCCAAGAAAGGCGGTCCGGTAGCCGTCGTCCCGGAGCGCCTCGGCGAGCGTGTACTCCTCGAGCGGCATGCGGTCGTGGAGCGGCACCGGCGCGAACCTCTCCTCGCGGCGGCCCGCGAAGTAGTTCGTGGCGCCCACCCGCGTCGGATAGCGGCCGGTCATGATGCTGAACCGTGTCGGACTGCACACCGGGTTCGCGGCATAGCCGCGAGTGAAGCGCATCCCGCCCGCTGCCAGCCGGTCGATGTTCGGCGTCTCGTAGAAGGTGTCCGGGTTGAAGGCGGCGATGTCCATCGCGCCGAGATCGTCAACCAGCAGGAAGACGATGTTCGGAGGCTCGGTAGGCGTTTCGGCCGCACAGGCGCTGAGGCAGGCGACGCAGGCCGTCGCTGCAAGGATCGCGAGTGGTGTCGGGTGACGGACCGACCGCATCGGCCGACCACGCTAGCAGCCCGCGGCGGCTACAATCGGTGACCGCCTCCGGGCGCGCTTCCGACTCTGGGAGGAACACCATGTCCGCGATCACCCGCCGCGTTTTCCTCGGCTCGGCCGCCGCTGCCGCCGCCACCACAACTCTGGGCTGCCGTGCTTCAGCCGGCGCCGCCGCGAGCCCGAACGAGGCGCTCCGCGTTGCCGTCGTCGGCCTGCGCGGACGCGGCCGGGACCACATCAATCAGTTCATCGATCTGCCCGGCGTCGAAGTCGCCGCCCTCTGCGACGTCGACAGCAACGTGCTGGAAGCGGCGAGGGCCAAAGCGATCGAGGCCGGCGCCGCCGATCCGCTGGCGATCGTCGACTACCGGGAACTCCTGGAACGCGACGACATCGACGCGGTGTCCATCGCTACGCCGAACCACTGGCATGCACTGCAGGCGGTCTGGGCGTGCCAGGCCGGCAAGGACGTGTACCTCGAGAAGCCTGTCTCCCACAACGTCTGGGAGGGCCGCCAGATCGTCCACGCGGCGGCCAAGTACGACCGCATCGTCCAGACCGGCACGCAGATCCGCTCGTCACCTTCCATCCAGGAAGCTCTCGCGTGGGTCAACGAAGGCCACATCGGCGAGATCCAGCTCGCCCGCGGCCTCTGCTACAAGCCACGCGAGAGCATCGGCCGGGTGGAAGGCGCCCAGAAGATCGACCCGGCGGTCGACTACGACCTCTGGTGCGGCCCGGCGCCGAAGAAGGCGCTGATGCGCGAACGCCTGCACTACGACTGGCACTGGGTCTTCGACACCGGCAACGGCGACCTGGGCAACCAGGGCATCCACCAGATGGACATCGCGCGCTGGGCGCTCGGCGAGTCGGCACTGCCGCCGCGGACGATCAGCGTCGGCGGCCGCTTCGGCTACGTCGACGACGGCAACACCCCGAACACGCAGTTCGTGTACCACGACTACGAGCGGGCGCCGCTGCTGTTCGAGGTCCGCGGCCTGCCGCACGACGCCAAGGCCCAGGCCGGAAAATGGCGCGACGGCATGGACGACTATCTGGGCGCCAGCATCGGCGTCATCGTCCACTGCGAGGACGGCTACGTGCAGATTCCGAGCTACACGCAGGCCACCGCCTACAACAAGAAGGGCAAGAAGCTCGAGAGCTGGAAGGGCGGCGCCAACCACTACGCGAACTTCGTCGACGCCGTGCGCAGCCGCCGTAGCGAGGACCTGACCGCCTCGATCGAGGACGGCCACCTCTCGAGCGCGCTCTGCCACCTCGGCAACATCTCCTACCTGCGCGGCGAAGCCGGGGGGCCGGCCAAGGTGTCGAAGATCGCCTCGAAGCTCCGCCACGCCAACGACACCGCCGACCGGTTCCTCGATCACCTGTCGAAGAACGGCGTCGACCCGGAAGTCGAGCAACCGATCGTCGGCCCGGGGCTCGAGATCGACCCGGACACGGAGACGATCGAAGGCGACGTCGAGGCGAGCCGCCTGCTGACCCGCGAGTACCGCGAACCGTTCGTGGTCCCGCGAACCGTCTGATGCGCGGCATTCGTACCGCGAGCTCCGCGACCGCTCTGATCGCCCTGGTCGCCGGCGGCGGCCTGTACGCCCAGTCAGGAGTCCCGGACGGCTACGAACTCGTCTACTCCCAGGACTTCACCGACGCCGCGACGCTCGACGACTTCACCTTCAGCGACCAGCGCGCGTGGAGCCACGGCAACGAGGGCAGCCGCGGCTACCTCGACCTCGAAGGCGGCAGCAAGTACAGGCCGAAGCACCGTTCGCCGCTCAACATCGCCCTGATCGACGATC
The DNA here is from genome assembly GCA_009837085.1 of Holophagales bacterium. Taxonomy (GTDB): domain Bacteria; phylum Acidobacteriota; class Thermoanaerobaculia; order Multivoradales; family Multivoraceae; genus Multivorans. The sequence goes on along the minus strand of VXUF01000083.1, from coordinate 33,629 downwards.
TCCTGCTCGCCGACTTCGTCCTCGAAGCCGAGGCCTGGCAGACCGGAAGGGAGTACGGCCACAGGGACCTCAGCCTCTTCTTCGGCTTCGAGGGACCGAATCGCTACTACTACGCCCATCTGGCCACGGAGCCCGACGACCGAGCCCACAACATCTTCCTGGTGGACAACGCGGACCGTGCACCGATGGGCGTGGTTCCGGACAAAGGCGTCGACTGGGGAAGCGGCTGGAAACGTGTCCGCGTCGAGCGCCAGGACGGCTCGTTGCGGGTCTACTTCGACGGCGAGAGGCAACCCACGGTGTCGACCGACCGCGACCCGCTCGGCTGGGGCCGCGTCGGCTTCGGGTCGTTCGACGACACGGGCCGCTTCAGCCTGATCCGGATCTGGGCGCCCGACTCGCGCAAGGCCGAGAGCCCCGCCTTCAAGTAGCGGACGACCTGCTAGAAGACCAACTCCGCGAAGACGTACACGCCGATGGGAACGAAGACGAGGCAGCCCATGCCGCAACCCTTCCCGCATCCCTCGCCGCAACCGTCGTTCCCATCTCCCCCGATCTTCTCGCCGTCCTCCGGTCCCTTCCGCCTGGTGCGCTTGAAGCCGGTTCCGGCGGCTGAGCGAGCTGGCCTGGAATCCGGCGGTTCCCGTTGCTCCTGCTCCTTGACCTGATCTCTCGTATGCGAAGGTAACGGCGCCGGCAGGGCCGGAACGTTCCGCAACAGTTCGTACACGAAGTCCGCGTCGTCCAGCAGAAAGTACTCCGGTCTGGCCTCCGGGCGGTCTTGCGTCAAGCCGATTCCATCCGCCCGAGGTCGCAAAGTGACGATGCGGCCATGGGAAATCCGAAAGCGGTGGTTCGGGCTGTAGAAGTACAGATGCCCCGTCGTGACGCCCAGGAGGCCCGTGTCGCTCACGGACATCTCTTCTTCGCCGACCCACCCCGTTCCCTTGAACGAATGGCCCCACAGCTCTGTCTCGGTCGTCCTGTACTCCACCCGCTGGAACAACCAGAGAAGAGTCTCGGACTCCTTCAGGCGAAACGGAAGATCGTCTCCCGATGGATCCACATGCTGCCGCTGTCCGGCGACTCCTTCAGAAAGGTCGTAAAGGACGAGCGCCTGAACGAAGCGCTCATGGACTCCGTTCCTGTTCAGCTTCTCCTTCTCCTGGTCGTCGAGCCCGAAGTGCAGCGAGACGGTCTCGAGCGTTCTTTCCTGATCGGCGGTGACGAGCTCGCCGGCGACCAGACGCTCCATCTCCGCTTCCAATCCAGCGACCACTGCCTCTCGACGTTCCACGTTCGACAGTTCGCCTCCCTCGGCCGCCTGCCGCATCGCGTCCTCGACGGCGGCCAGCGCGCTTGCCGTCCTGGCGTCGGCGTCGCTCGAACTTCCCTCGGGACCGACGCCCCGAGCGGCTGCGACGGCTTCCGAGACGAGGCCCTTGATCCGTCCTTCGGCAGCGCGCTTGCGCCGATCCGCGACCTGCTTCCAGAGCCCGTCGGAGTCGACCTCGCGAGGGCTCAGGCCGAACTCGCCGAGCAGCGCCCTGAGCCGCTCCTCCTCTTCGCGGCCGAGCCCTCCCGCACCCAGACTGGCAGTCACGCTCGACCGCCATCCCTCGGCGAGCGCGGCCTGCCGTTGCTCCGCGGAGATCCGATGACGGCCGGCAACGCGGCGCACTTCTTCCGCGCACGCGCTCGGCGGCGCCTCGCTATCGGCTACGAGGGCCGTGAGCCTCTGGACGCCTTCGGCATTCAGGCGCACGCAGTCGGCGTGCTCGCGGCGGAACAAACCCGCCTCTCGATTGCAGAACCTGCACCTTCCCATCGTCGTGCCCCACTCCCGTCGCTATCGTCTCAACTCTGGCGGAAGCCAGGACCGCCGAAGTCGTCCCGAGACTGCTACGAGATGTGACGGGTGCAGCTTCATCGAAGCGGAGCCAGGGGCACGAGCCGCGAGGCGCGGATCTTCCGGTCGCGAGTGACCAGAGGAACCTGATGGACGACGCTCGTCGCAGCGATCAGTTCATCCGCGGGATCGCCCCGGAAGTCGAGTTCGCAACTCGTGCGGCATACCTCCACTGACAAAGGCCACGTGTGGACCTGACGGAGCGCCCTCTGCATCCGCGGCTCGCCCAGATCCAGTCCTATCCGCCCGAGTTGCGCCAGCTTCGCGAGTTCCCAGAGAACGATGGCCGAGATGCCCCAGCGGTCGCTGGCAAGAAGCCGCTGCTCCGCCGACCTCAGTTCTCCTTCCAGGGCGTCGACGAGGATGTGGGTATCAAGATTCAGCATCCCACCTGACGCCGGTGCTCATGATGTCGCCAGCAGGCTGCAGCTTGCCCCGAAGGCAGCCGATCAAGTGCTCGGAAGTGCCTTCGACCGGGACCAGCTTCGCCACCGGACGTCCGTGTTTCGTGATCACGATGCCATCGCGGTCCACCTGATCGAGGATCGCGAGGCACTGTTCCTTGAACTGCGCGGCGCCAATGGTGCGGCTCATCGTCTACGGATCCTCACTCTCGTCGTCGATCTGCGGGGGGCATCCGAAACTGGACGGATCATACGACCAGACAGAACATCTGTCCACTTTCAGCCGACGCAGCTCCAGCGACAGCTAGTCGGCGGCGTAGCGCCGGAGTTCATCGTCGAGTTGCTCCGGCGACACCTCGCCGTCGTGGAACAGCAGCCGGTACCGCAGCCGCAGCTCTCCGCCCGCCGGAATCGTCCAGTCGCCGGTGCCCTTCTTCGCCTTCTCGAAGTCGTGGACGCCGAAGGGGTTGGCGGCGAACAGGCCGTAGGCGCGAGCATGCCACCAGGTCGGGTAACGGAAGTTCCCGGGGTGGTCGAGAATGGCGATGCCGACGGGCCTGCCGTCGACCGGGCCGCTGTAGTGAACCCACCCGGCGCGCTTGCCCCAGACGGCGGCGCCTTCGACGCCCTCGCTGTTCAACATCGCGCCGGCGGCGTGCTCGCCCTGGTGGCGGAGGGTCGGCACGACGCGGATGGCCATCGTGCCTTCCTTCGTGTCGCCGAGCAGAACCGCTGCGTCGCCGGCCTGTAGCCGCAGGTCGAAGTCGATGGCGCGCCAGGCCTGACCGGTGTCGAAGGCGCCGGCGTGGAAGGTCATCGTCCGTTCCTCGCGGAGCACCTCCTCTCCGTCAGGTGCAATCCACGCATTGGCTGTCTGCAACACACCAGCCTCGCCCGACTCGGCGGCCAGAATCTTCTGGTGGACGATCGCAGAGCCGTCGCGGCCGGTCCAGAAGTCGTGGCGTTTCGAGCCGTCTGGCGGCCCAACGGCGCCGTGCGCGAACCACAGCGAGCGATGGTGGGGATGATCCCGCTCCTCGCCTTCCGCCCCGGCCATCGGCCAGTTGCGGGTCAGCGCCTGTCCGCCGGGGCCGTAGACCGGGTAGAGGTACGGCAGGTGGCCGCCGCCATCCGCTTCACCGCCCGGCCGGTACTCGGTGAACGGTTGGCCGTCGATGGTGACCAGGACACGGTCGCCGGCTTGCCTGGTGAGCTCGATCATCGGACCGCCGTCGTCCGCCGTCACGGTCGCTGGGGCCGCGAACAGGCACGAGAACAGAGCGACAACGGCTGGCGGATTCAGGCGGCGCAACATGGTCGATTCCTCTGCTGTCGTTCGCGCTCCGGGACGACTCCGGCATGGTACCGTCTCGGCCGTGAATCCACGGAAATGCCTGGCTGTGCTGGCGGCCATGCTTCTGGCCTCGGTGACGTTCACCTCCTGCATCGCAGGTGAGGCGGAAGCGGAAGCCGACGGCTCCGACGCGGAACCCGTGACCACTCCGCCACGGACGGAAGTCGTTCGCGCCCACCTGTTCGACGACGACGCCGACGGCCGGGCCGCCTTCGCCCGCGTCAAGGAGCACTTCGAGACGGCCAATCCCGGCTACGCGATGACTTTCCTGGCCGCGGCCACGGAGATCGCGGCGGACGCGTCGAGCCGGCTCGTCTTCGTTCAGACGCCGGTCGAGGAGGAGCCTGCGGCGGCCGAGATCCAAGCGGCCTCCGGCACGACCGCGACCGAGCTGCACGTAGGCGACATCGCGGTGCTTCGCCCCGACGAGCGCCTTACCGTCGAACCCGCGATCGCCGCGCTGGTCTTCGACGTCCCGGACACGCCGGGCCCTGGCGTGCCGGCGGCGATCCGCCCCGACTGGGACCCTGACATCACGGACGTTCTCGGCGGCTGCGCCACGGAGACCGGCGCCTACCGGCGGATCCTGCTCACCTGGCTCAACGACAACGGGCCCTACACCTTCCACGGCCTGAACGCACACCGGGTGCGGATCACCGACTCCTTCACCCACTATCACCCCGTGGACACGGGCTTCGACGAGTTCTATCTGGTCCAGATGAGCAACGACGAGGACCGAATCCTCACGAGCTACCACGCCGCGGACATCGAGTCGCCCGGGACGATGACGCCCGAACTCGCCGGGCAGCTCTTCGACGTCCACGATGTCCGCGCCGGCGACCTGATCTACCTGCCGCGAGGCGTCATCCACCGCGGTCTGGGCGGCGTGCTGGCGCAGGTCATCACGGTGCCGGGTTTCCGCCCCGGCACGGAGATCGGCGTAGATCACCACCTGCTGGCGATCAACGAGCGGTTGGGGCTCGAGGGCGACGACGCTCTGCCGTACAACGTCGAAGCGTCGACCGAGGCGGTCGTCCGCTAGATGACTTCCGACACGAAGACCTACGACGCGGTCGTTGTCGGCTCCGGCGCCACCGGCGGCTGGGCCGCCAAGGTCCTGACCGAGGCGGGGATGGACGTGCTGATGCTCGAGGCCGGCCGCGCCTTCGACCCGGCCACGGACTTCCGCGAGCACACCCTGCCGCACGACATGGAACTGCGCGGCCGCCCCGACCCGCGGAATGAGCTGCTCCAGCGCCGGCACCGCCAGTCGTACTGCTACGCCTGCACCGAGGTCAACGCGGACTTCTTCATCGACGACGTCGACAACCCCTACACCGAGGCCCCCGGCACCCACTTCAACTGGATCCAGGGCAACGTCGTCGGCGGCCGCTCGATCATGTGGGCGCGGCAGTCGTACCGGATGAGCGACTACGACTTCAAGGCGGCCAGCCTCGACGGCTACGGCGTGGACTGGCCGATCGGCTACGCCGACCTGGCGCCCTACTACGACCGGGTCGAGCGCTACATCGGCGTCAACGGCCGCAAGGAGGGCCTGGAGATCCTGCCGGACGGCGACTTCCTGCCGCCGATGGCCTACACCTGCGGCGAGGTGATGCTGAAGGAGACCCTGGCCGAGAAGTTCAACCGGCCGATGACGATCGGCCGCAACGCGGTCCTCACGCGCCGCCACAACGGCCGCGACATGTGCCACTACTGCGGCCCCTGTCACTACGGGTGCCGGACGAATTCCTACTTCAACTCGCCGCAGACGACGCTCGTCGACTGCGAGGCCACCGGCCGGTTCACGCTGGTGCCGGACGCCGCCGTCATCAAGGTCGACATGAAGGCCGGCGACCTGGCCTCGGGCGTCACCTACGTCGACAAGACGTCGGACCTGACCCGGGAGGCGAAAGCCGACGTCGTCGTGCTCTGCGCCTCGACCCTCGCTTCGACCCGCATCCTGCTCAACTCGGCGGAAGGCGGACTCGCCAACGAGAGCGACTGCCTTGGCCGCTACGTGATGGACCACATCTACGCGACCGGCGTGCGCGGCGTCCTGGAAGCACGGGCCGGCGCTCAGCCGGAGCGCGCGATCCGGCCGAACGGGATCTACATCCCCCGCTTCCAGAACCTGAAGGACCCGGCGACGAGAAACCCGAGCTTCATCCGAGGCTACGGCTACCAGGGCGGCGAGAACATCACCACCTGGCAGCACGGCAACGGCATTCCCGGCTTCGGCGCCGACCTGAAGAACGCGATCGAGTCGAGCACCGTCTCGACGATCGGCCTCGGCGGCTTCGGCGAGATCCTGCCGCGGCCGGAGAACCGCGTCACCCTCGATCCGGAGGTGACCGACAAGTGGGGCGTGCCCGTGCTGCAGATGAACTGCACGCTCGGCAGCAACGAGTACGCGATGGTCCAGGACATCGTCGCGGAAGGCCGGGCGATGCTCGAGGCGCTCGGCTGCACGAACATCACGCAGAACACGGAGCCGGCGCCGCTCGGCTCGGGCATCCACGAAGTCGGCACGGCGCGCATGGGCGACGATCCGAAGACGTCGTACCTCAACCAGTACCAGCAGTCCCACACGGTGAAGAACCTGTTCGTGATGGACGGGTCCTGCTACGTCAGCATCGGCTGCGTCAACCCGACCCTGACCATGATGGCGCTGGCGCTACGTTCGAGCGAGTACCTGCTCGATCAGCACAAGCGAGGAGAACTGGCATGAGCAAGCGGACGACGAGGCGGAACGTCCTGGCGGCCGGCGCCGGCGCGTTCGGCTACGCCACGTTGCAGGCGGAGCCGATTCGCGCCGCAATCCCGGCCATCGCCGCCTACCAGGCCGAAGGCTCCGGCTGGACGCCGCGGCTGCTGACGCCGGCCCAGGGCGAACTGCTGGCCACGCTCTGCGAACACATCCTGCCGCGCACGGACACGCCCGGCGCCCGGGACGCCGGCGTCCACGAGTTCATCGACCTCGAACTCTCGCTCGCCGACGGCGATGAACAACTCGCAGCGCTAGGCGGTCTCGACTGGATCGACCGTCGCGCGCAGCAACTCCACGGTTCGTCTTTCGTCGGTCTCGACGGGGCCCGCCAGCTCGACGTGCTGCGCGAGATCAGCGACGAGCACGACGAACACCCGCCGCAACTGATCGCCGGCGCCGCCTTCTTCAGCGACCTCAAGCGCCGCACCCTGTTCGCGTTCTACACCTCGAAGATCGGCCGCACCGAAGCCCTCGGCCTGCCCGACCGGGTCCGCGTCGAGCGTTTCCGCGGCTGCCAGGACGAGCCCGGCGAGGGGCATGGGTAGTCCGCATACGGGAAAGACGCCGTGAACCGCTACGTGGCCGCCGGCAGACAGCTAACGAGGATCCGCCGCACACCGACGAGTATGTCGTCGGCTGCTCCAGCGGCACTCGCCGACGAGTCGAGACATCCCTCTGATCGAGATTCGCCTCAACTGTAGAGGCGCGCTCGTTCAAGCAACCTGGGGAGGAACAGTCTCGTGCCTGTACCCGTGCCAATCGTGGTTGGGGTTGGAGTGGCCGCAGCCGCAATCGCTGGCCGTTCCTGGTTGCGAAGTCGGCGTGCACAAGTGTTGCGACGTGCGGAAACCGACGTCCCCGAGACCATTGAAGCGGGGGCGGGCCGGGGAACGGTGTCCTTGAAGCGGGGTGGCGAGAGGAGTCTCTATGTGGTTCTACTCCAACAATCTGCTTGGCAGAGACCACAGTTCCGGAAGCGAAACCGCCGTTACTGGCCCATAACCGGAAAACCCTGCCTCTATGTGGGCGAGACCGGACTCGACCCCGAACGTCGCTTCAAGCGGCACAAGAACGGAGTCCAAGCTTCGAGATTCGTCAAACGCTACGGCCAACGTCTCTTGGGTTCAGCGCCCGTTCCAGCCAGCCAAGCAAGGGACTTGGAGAGGAAGTTGGCCGAGAAGCTCCAGAAGAAGGGCTACGCTGTCTGGTGGAACTAGGACCCGGAGCCCTCCCGCGCTCTCTACCATGAGTCTCCGGCCGCGAGACAAGCGCTCCCCCGGCCCACCGACCAGCAGAGCAGATGCCCACGGCAATCACTCTGGCAGGCCGCTATCGCCGTAGAGGAAGTCCTGGCTCCGGGCCGCGCTGGCGCCGGCCGCCCCCTTACCTGCGGCTGCGGTGCGCATCGAGGCGATCACAGCCCGCCGCGCCTCGCGATCCCGCCGCGACCGGACGGGAATCAGAGCGACCGTTGCCCGGCCATACCGAGTGAGTACCACTTCTTCGCCGGCTTCGGCGCGGCGGACAAGTTCGCTCAGCTTGTTCCTGGCGTCGGATACGGGGACTCTCATTGGAGCGGGCTCAGGCCATCCGGTTCGGTCTGCCCATTCTGGACCATCGCATAGTCCGTTGCTGCAGAGCCGCCTGTCGCGCGGCCCGAAGCGGCCCGCAGCCTGTAGAAAGTAGACTCGCACCGATGGCCACCCCTCCGCCGAACTGCACGAACACCCTCGACGCCGAAGTCCTGGACGAGATCGTCCGGCGCATCGTGGATGTCGCGCAGCCGGAGAAGATCATCCTCTTCGGCTCGGCCGCGCGGGGAGAAATGGGGCCGCACAGTGATGTGGATCTGCTGGTCGTCAAGGACGGCGCTAGATCCCTCGACGTGATGAAGGCGATCTACAGGAACCTCATCGGTGTGGGAGTCGCCGTCGATGCCCTGGTCGCGACTTCGGAGCATGTCGAGCGCTATCGCGACAGCCACGCCCTCGTCTTCAAACCGGCCCTGAGCGAGGGACGGATCATCTATGAAGCAGCCTGACGCCCTGCCCCAGGACGATCCGGAGGAGTGGATGGACCACGCGCGGAGCGATTTCCGGCTGGCACAGAACCGCCTTCCTAGCCTCCGCCTGGAACACCTGTGCTTTCACGCGCAGCAGGCAGCGGAGAAGGCAGTCAAGGCCCTGCTGATCCACCACGGCATCCAGTTCCCGTACGTCCACGACCTGAGCGTCCTCCTGTCACTGCTAGCGGAAGCTGGAGAGACGGTTCCGGAGTCGGTGGAGTTGTCCAGCCAGTTGACACCCTATGCTGCAGTCATGCGCTACCCCGGAATGGCGGAACGTGTGACAGAAGAGGATCACGCGGAAGCCCTCCAACTGGCGGAGGGCGTGATGCGGTGGGTGAAGGAACGCCTATAACTTCGACCAAGGAGACCCAAGAATGTGTGACGACAGAACCGATGCCGAGAACGCCACGTACCTGCGCGGGAAGCGCCTGACCCGCCGCGAGTTCGGAGCCGTCTCGGCGGGCGCCGGCCTGACGATCCTGTTGCCGCGGGCGGCGAACGCCCAGAGCGTCACGGAGTCGGAGATCGAGATCACGACCCCCGACGGCGTCTGCGACAGCTACTTCGTGCATCCGGCGAGCGGCGCGCATCCCGGCGTGCTGATCTGGCCGGACGCCTTCGGTCTGCGGCCGGCGATGCGGCAGATGGCGACGCGCCTCGCGGAGTCTGGCTACTCGGTGCTCGCCGTCAACCAGTACTACCGGACGAAGAAGGCGCCGATCGCCGAAGGAACGGACTTCGGCGCGCTGCGCGAGACGCTGATGCCGCTGATGCGGTCGCTCAGCCCGGAGACGAACGTGACGGACGCCAGGGCGTTCGTCGGATTCCTGGACGAGCAGGACGCCGTCGACAGCGACCGGAAGATGGGGACGATGGGCTACTGCATGGGTGGTCCCATGACGATGCGGACGGCGGCCGCCCTGCCCGACCGCATCGGCGCCGGCGCCTCCTTCCACGGCGGCGGACTCGTCACGGACCAGCCGAACAGCCCGCACCTGCTCGTGAAGGACATGACGGCGCACTACCTGTTCGCCATCGCGGAGAACGACGACCAGCGCCAGCCAGAGGCCAAGGACGTGCTGCGCGAAACCTTCGAAGCCGCCGGCCTGCCGGCCGAGATCGAGGTCTACGAGGACGCGATGCACGGCTGGTGCCCGCCGGACACGCCGGTCTACCACGAGGCCCAGGCGGAACGGGCCTGGAGCCGCCTCCTGGCCCTTTTCGAGCGCGCCCTGGCGTAGAACGACCAGGCCACCGATGGTTCCACTCCGCACGTGATCACGATCTACCACGTGCCGCGCACCCGCTCGGCCAGAATCATCTGGCTCTGCGAGGAACTCGACCTGCCCTACGAAGTCGTCGCGGTCGACTTCAGCCCGGAGTACCGGAAGTCGGCCGAGTGGCGGCGGCTCAACCCGATCGGCAAGGTGCCAGCGTTGACGGACCTCGACGCGGAGGGCAACCCCTTCACGATGATCGAGTCCGGCGCAATGGTCCACTACATCCTGGAGCGGTACGGCGAAGGTCGCTTGCAGCGGCCGCCCGGCACGCCGGAGAGCGCCCTGCTGCTGCAATGGTCCTGGTTCGCCGAGGCCAGCCTGGCCCGGCCGCTCGGAGACATGGTCCACCACCGTATCCTCAAGCCGGAGCCGGAGCGCATCCCCGCCGTCGTCGAGGACGGCCGGGAGCGGGCCGAGATCTGCCTCGACGCCGTCGAGGCGGCGCTCGAGGGCCGCGACTACCTGATGGGAGGCGAGTTGACCGCCGCCGACATCATGATGGGCTACTCACTGGCCCTGGCGCAGAGACTGGATGTGCTTGACGACCGCTATCCGAAGCTCCTCGCATACATGAGCCGGCTCGAAGCCCGGCCGGGGTTCCGGATCGCGTTCGCCGACGCCGAGCGATCAGGTCCCTTACGCGACTGATGTGATCCCGAGCCGGCCCTCGACGCCGGATGCCGGCGAAGACGCCGGCGCACCCAAGGCGAGCAACGCTGGAAGGTGTCAGTCTGACGTGAGCCAGGGGCGACGCCTGGGTTCCATCACGACGCCGCCCTCTCCGCCCGGTCTCCCGGCCAGCGGATGGTGCCAGCGAAGACCCTCGAAGCGTGCGAAGTCCCTGTCCGCCGTGGCCAGGTCGCACCCCGCCTCCATGACGATCGCCGCGAGGTAAGCGTCGGCGACGAGCTTGGAGGCGACTGCATGCCGCCTGCAAAGACCGTCGAAGATCTCCCAGTGTCTCGGACCGGGCCGTACCGGAACACACTGAGGCGGCTCAAGCAGCCTGGCAGCGCTGGCGAGGGCTTGCCGTGTTTCGGTGGGTTCCCGGAAGGTCCGACGGTTGGTCACGATCCGCACGAAGGAACTCAGCACCATCTCCGACATGCCGTAGGCCGGGCCCGCGTTCACCAACCAATCGAGCCACTCTCGGTAAGGTCCATGCTCGTCCATGTCCTCGCGGTGCGCGTAGACGAGAACGTTGACGTCAGGAACGATCAACCAGATCCAGGAAGCGCTCGCTGTCCATCAGGTCGAGCTGGTCCGTCAGCCGATCGCTCCTCACTCCGGGTTGCAGGCCGCCTCTTCCGCCGGTCAGAAGTTCGACACGCTTCGCCGGCGCCCGCCGCTCACCTCGCGCTAGCACCTCTCGGAGTCCCTCGTCGATCAGTGACGTAAGCGTCCGCCCAGTACGCGCCGCGTGCCGCTTCGCTTCCGCCAGAAGTTCGTCGTCGAGCCGTACCGTGGTGCGCATGCAGGTGACGCTACAGCCACGTATGTCGGTATGTCAACCTGCTTTCGCAACCGCTCGCACCGCGGCCTCCCGCAGCTTCTCTGGCGACACGACGTACAGATACTCCTTGTTCCGCAGGTGGCTCACCCGGCCGACTTTCTCGCCGCTCGGATTGAACACGCCGATCCGGGCGCCGACGTAGCGCCGGTAGTCGTTCTCGATCACCTGGACCTCGCCGCGCCGGGCCAGGATCGCTTCCATCTCGTGGCGGCCGATGAAGCCCTCGTCGCTGAAAGAAACGACGAGGTGCCGCGCCCGTACTCGTTCCACGATCCGTTCCCAGGCGACGTGGAAGTTCCTCTTGCTGTTGAGTTCGCTCTTTCGCTGCTTGCAGTCGACCCGCTTGCAGGCGACGCCGTAGTGCTCCGGCTTGTCCCAGAGCACGAGGCTCTCCCAGACGTGGTAGTTGCCCAGGAAGCTGTGCTGGTTGTATGGCGGATCGAGGTAGGCAACGTCCGCTTCGAGCGCATCCACCGCCTCGGCGGCATCCATGCGGTGGGCCCTGCCTTTGCCCGCGCCGGCGCGCGGCGCGATCTCCGGCAGCCTCAGTTCGAGGTCATTGAACGCGCGGGGCGCCCACTTCTTGAGGTAAGCCATCTGCACGCCGGTCGTGCTGTCGACCCGATCGGCCGCCTCCATCAGGGAAACGAGCACGATCGCCCGCAGCTCCGGGTCGAGGTCCTTGCGCTCGATCTCCTCGCGGATGGCGTCCACCCGGGCGCCGTTCTTCGGCTGCACGTAGCGGCTCTTCTCGCAGAAGACTTCGGTGAAGTAGCCGGGCGCTGGCGGCAACCGGTTGAACTCCTCGATCAGCAGCCTGGCCTGCCGGAGCTGCTCAGAGGTGCCGTCTGCCTCCACATAGCAGCGGGCGATCACCTCGGCGCAGGCCAGGTAGTCGTTCGCCAGCACGCGGTACTGCCGCCGCTTCAGTGCGTCGCCTACCCTCGACGTGCCCGAGAACAGGTCGAGCACCGTGCCGGCCGGGCGAAGCCGTTCGACGATGCCGGCAATCAGCGGCACGAACTGCCGCTTGGAACCGAGGTACTTGATGGGCACGACAGTGCGGAACCAGCGGCGTGAGCTCCTAGGGCGACGAAGCGTCGTAGGCCAGCAGTTCGTCCCAGTTGCGGATGTAGAGGACGCCGTTGCTGACCACAGGATGGGCCCAGCTCGGACGGCCGCGGTTGTCCAGATTGAAACGGCCCCGTTCGACGTAGCCGTCGGGAGTCGCTTCCGCCAGACCGGCGAGGTGCCTCTCGCCGAGCAGGAACAGCTTGCCGTCCGCGAGGGTGAGCGAACCCTTGCCGACGCTGCGGTCCCGCCACACGGTTTCACCGGTTTCGAAGTCCACGCAGGCAAGCGCGCTGCCGAAGAACCCGTAGAGATGTCCCTCGTGGAGCACGACGCCGCCGTGATGGTTCCGGAGGCGCGACTGAAACCACGCCTGTCCCGTGCTCACGTTGTCGCCGGCCACCCGCACCCGGAGAGCGCCGCCGCCGGTGCCGTAGTCGGAGGTGTAGAAGACGAGGCCATCCGCATGGATCGGCGTCGCCGCGTTCGCCGTTCGGTTGGCCGGCTCGCGGTAGTGCCAGAGCAGTTCGCCGTCCGAGGCCCGCACGCCGACGCCCGCCCGCGCCGTGAAGCCGACGATCGCCCGCAGCGGCTCGCCGCCGTCCTCCAGGTCGACGGCGATCAGGGAGGAGTAGCCGGCCCGGTCGGTCAGGCCGGTGCTGGTCCACACCGTGGCGCCCGTCTCCCGGTCGAGGGCCGCGATCGCGCCATCGTCGCCACCCGGCATCACG
>VXUF01000083.1:3141-20519 GCA_009837085.1 Holophagales bacterium | reverse complement strand
CCACCCAGTCTCCCTCGATCAGGGGCGACTCGCTGATCCCCCAACTGATGTTCCGCTGGCCGAAGTCCCGGAGGATGTTCCGCTGCCATACGACTCTGCCGTCCGAGAGGCGGATGCGCGCCAGGTCGCCCACGCCGGTCAGCGCATAGAGCGAATCGCCGGCCACGGTCGGAGTTCCCCGCGGACCGTTGCCCCGGCCGTCCCGCAACCGCGAGCCGAGTTCGCGCTCCCAGCGGACGCTGCCGTCCGACGCATCGAGGGCAAACACGAGGCTTCGACCGCCGCGGGTTCCCTGGACGTAGAGCGAGCCGTCGACCACAGCCACCGTGCCGTAGCCCTCGCCCAGGCCGTCGACGCGCCACAGCAGCGGCGGTCCCCCCGCGGACCAGCGGTCGGCGAGCCCGGTTTCGGTCGAGACGCCGTCCCGCGCCGGACCGCGCCACTGCGGCCAGTCGTCCGCGGTAGCCGGGGGAGGTGGTAGGGAAAGCGCGAGGAGCAGGAGGCCAGCGGCGGCCGGAACGGCGGCTCGAAGGCCGATCGGCCCGTTTCTCTGTCGCCTCATCGCTCGGACACTCTGCTCCGTCGAGCCGGCGTCGTCAACTGCCGTACGCTCCGCCTGCATGCCCTCGACCGCGCAGCGACCGACTCTCGCCTGGTTCCGTCGGGACCTGCGGCTGACTGACAACCCCGCGTGGTCGTGGGCAGTCGGGACCGGACGTCCCGTCGTCCCCGTTTTCGTGCTCGATGAGGAGGAGGGCGAGCAGCCGATCGGCGGCGCATCGCGGTGGTGGCTGCACGGCAGTCTTCAGGGGCTCGGCCGGGCGTTGCGCGGCCAGGGGAGTCGGCTCGTTCTTCGCCGCGAAGCTGCCGGTCGGGCCATCACGGAGCTGGTTGGCGAAACCGGCGCCTCGACGATCGTCTGGAACCGTCTGTACGAACCGGCGATCGCGCGACGCGACGAAGAGATCGAGGAACGCTGCGCCGAAACCGGTCTCGAGACGCGAACGTTCCAGGCCGGCCTCCTCTTCGAGCCCGTGGATGTCCGAAGCGGCACCGGCCGACCGTACCGTGTGTTCACACCGTTCTGGCGGAAGTGCCTGGAGCACGGGTTCGCCCGACCGGTCGCGGCTTCACCGCCGCCCGCGGCGCCGGCCACCTGGCCAGCGAGTAACGACCTGGGGAGCTGGAACCTCAGATGCTCCGAGCCCGATTGGGCGGCCGGCTTCCGCGACGTCTGGCAACCCGGCGAGGACGGTGCCCAGCGACGCCTCCGCGCCTTCCTGGCCGGAGCGGTCGAGCAGTACGACCAGGACCGCGACCGGCCGGGTATCGAAGCAACCAGCCGGTTGTCACCGCACCTGCACTTCGGCGAGATCGGTCCCCGTCAGGTAGCCGCCAGAGCCATGGCCTTTCCATCAGGACCAGGGCGGGACGCCTTCTTGCGCGAGCTCGGCTGGCGCGAGTTCAGTCACCACCTCCTGTTCCACAACCCGGACATGGGCAACCGCAACCTCAGGCCGGAGTTCGACCGCATGCCCTGGCGGGACGCGCCGGAGGATCTCCGCCGCTGGCAGCGGGGCGAAACCGGCTATCCAATCGTCGACGCCGGAATGCGCGAGCTCTGGACCACCGGCTGGATGCACAACCGGGTGCGAATGCTCGTCGCCTCCTTCCTGACCAAGCACCTGCTGATCGACTGGCGGCACGGCGCGGACTGGTTCTGGGACACCCTGGTCGACGCGGACTGGGCCAACAACAGTTGCGGCTGGCAGTGGACCGCGGGAAGCGGCGCCGACGCCGCGCCCTACTTCCGCATCTTCAACCCGGTCGCCCAGTCGCGGCGCTACGACTCCGCGGGCGCGTATCTCAGGAAGTGGGTACCCGAGTTGCGGCACCTGCCCGACCACGCGGTCCACGCTCCGTGGCTGGCGACCGAGTCGACGCTCGCCGCGGCCGGCGTCCGGCTGGGCAAGAGTTATCCGCTACCCATCGTCCACCACGCCGCGGCCCGCCAGAGGGCGCTCGACGCCTGGCGCACCCAGGTTCGGGGACAGCCGCCAGCCGACAGCTCCGGGCGCTGAGATGGCGGCGGCCGTCAGCTCTTCTTCCGCGGCGCCTGCAGCAGAAACGCGACCACCGAGCCGGTCAGAGTGACCGCGGCGATCGTCAGGAACGGAACGGCGTAGGTGCCCTGAGTGTCGAACGCCCAGCCTGTAACGGCGGGAATCGTTGCACCGAACGCGGCGCCGACGGCGAAACGCACACCGGTCGTGGTCGCAAACGCGCGGCGTCCGAAGAAACGGGCAAAGGTGGCGGCCTGGCAGATGTAGGCCATGCCGAATCCCAGACCGAGGAGGATCAGAGCGACGCGCGCCTGCCCCGTAGTGCGGACGAACAGGAGCATCGCCATTCCTGTTCCCTCCATCGCCAGAGCCAGGCCGAGCAGACGAGGCGGCGAGATCCGATCACCCAAGGCGCCGCTGGCGCGGCCGAAGATGCTCACGAAGGCCATGAGCGCAAGGAGAGCCGCGGCTTCACCGCTCTCGAACCCGACATCGAGCAGATGCAGATTACCGTGGTTGGCCAGCACGCCCCATGGAACAGCGTAGCCAAGGCCGCAGAGCACCATCAGCACGAACTGCGGCGTCCGCACGGCCTCCTTTGCAACCCATTCGTCCGGGGTCTCGGCACCGGTCCGAGTCGCCACAGCCTGAAGCTCATCCAGAGAACGGGCCCCGTCCCGCAACTGCCTCATCGACTCCGGCGTGTTGCGAAGGACGAGGAACGACAACACGCCCAGCGCCGCACAGAGTGCAGCAATGATCACCCAACCGTCCCGCCAGGTACCTCCCCGGTCCAGGAGCGAGTGCGCGAAGCGGTAGATCAACGGCGCCATCACGCCGGCCGCGATCAGCAGGAAGGCCATGGCGGTCGCGCGCCATCGAAGGAACCAGTTTGCCGCCAGCGTCTGCGTCGGCAGGACGGTGGAGAACGTGTGAGTAACTCCAGCGAACAAACCGAAGTAGAGCAGCACGTCCCAGCGATCCTGGGCCCGGCTGGTCAGATAGTAGGCAACCGATACGGCCAGGAAGCCGGCGGTGAACACCGGACGGGGGCCGAACCGGGTCAGGCAAACACCGATCAACGGTGCCACGGCGCCGCCGCAGAAGGTCCAGATGCCGAACGCCCAGCCGCTGTCGGCCCGGGACATTCCCAACTCGTCCAGCATCTGAGGCAGGAAGATGCCCCAACTGTAGAAGGGCACGGCACCCAGGCCGTAGATGAGCCAGGCTGCGGGCAGCATCCGCCAGCCGTAGAACCGGGGGTTGAACGACTTCCAGAATCCCGGCCGGCCGCGTGAAGGCACCTAGGGCGGTGCTCCCGCCCCCTCGAACAAGGCCTCGCAACCCGTGCCGGCGAGGAGATCGTCCACAGCCGACCTATCGGTAGCTGACAGAGCTTCGTGCTCGTCGCGCAGCCACATCAGGCACTTGCCCTGGTAGGGGAACGGCTTCTGTACCCATGGCCGGCCATCGATCTCGCACTCGACGCGGTCGGCGCCCGACGCCAGCGCTCTCGCGTTGGCGATCAGGAAGGGAGCGTAGACGCGGCCGACCTCGCCCAGGAGCGCGCGCAGGCTTGCCGACAGCTCGCGGCCAATCCAGTCGTCCCCGGTCGGTTCAAGGCCGGACAGGTCCTCGACCCGATCGACCCAGGCATAGACTCGCGGCGCCACCTCCAACGTCACCGCCATCGGCGTCGGATCGAAGGCCGCGAGCTGCGTCAACTGACCGAAGAACGCGAAGTCGGAGGCGCCTGGGCGGTTGCCCATCAGGAACTGCCGCTCCGTCAGGTGATCCCGGAACAGCTCCAGGATGCGCCGGTAGCTGGCCTCGATCACGGGGCCCGTCGTCTCGTTCGAGCCCACGACCCAGAGCCGCGAGATCTGGCGCTCGGAGACCGTCTTCGCCGCCTGCTGGAACTGTTCCTCGGGACCTTCCACCTGCCGCCAGCGGGGCAGGATCTGGCCGGCCTTCTCGATGTCCGCCTCGTAGGCCCAGCGATAGTGGAACATCGCCTTGGTCAGCCACTCGTCGCCGAAGTCCTCGAGCAGATAGTCGATGAACCCGGTGACCGGGTCGGGCGGAATCACCGACCGCCCCTCGAACTCCCGTTCGAAGCGCCGGATGAGCGGCGTGGAGTCGACGACCGCCTCGACCTCGCCGTCGGCGTTCGGCAAGTAGAACGTAGGCAGCAGCCGCACCTTGGCGGCCGGCAGATCCTCGCGGCCGCCGGCGCCCGAGATCAGGAAGCGGTACGGGATGCGGCGGTAGCGCAGCACCGCGCGCATCTTTCGCGTGTAGGGCGACCCGGGGGCGCCCATGAAGGTGAGGGACTGCGAAGCTGGTTCAGGCATGCGGCGCGGCGACGGAGCATATCCCGCCGCCCCGCTACCGCCGACCTCAACCTACGACTGGAAGTTCCAGAGCGAGTACGCCACGAGCCACCGGCCGTCCGGTGCGCGGCGCATCAGCCGCATCCAGTTGCCTTCGGACTCCGTCGTCGGCGAGCCGTCCTTCGGCGTGACCGTCAGCAGGAAGGTACCGCGAACATAGGCCAACTCGCCGCTGAACTCGGTCTCGATGACCTGCATCTGCACGTTGAGGTCCGCCGTCTCGAACGCCTGCGCGATGTTCTGCCGAATCGACTCCCGGCCGCTGACCGGCAGTGCGTCCGGCGGCATGCGCACCGCGTCCGCCGCATACGAGGCCACCACCCCGTCGGCGTCGCCGCTGTTCATGGCGACCATGTAGTCGGCGATGAGGGCGTTCAGGGCGCTCTCGTCGCCGATGCTCCGTTCCACGGCGTTCGGATCCTCGGCCGGCTCTTCCTCGACCGGAGGGCAGGCCGCCAGAAAGAGGCCGGCGAGGAGGACCGCGAGAAGGGTCAGCACCGGGCGTTCACGCATCGGGGTCGCGCTCTCCATCATCAACCCTCCTCCGCCGGAGCCTCGGGCGCCTCACCCGGCGGGTGGTCGCGGTTCGACATTTCCCTCGCGATCAACCACGAACCGTCTTCGCCGCGGCGCATCAGGTCCATCCACTTACCCGTTTCCTGGTAGACGACGGAGCCATCCTCCTTCGAGCTCAGGGTGATCGCGTACGTGCCGCGCACGAACGCCATGTTGCCGCTGTAGTCGCTCTCATCAAGGTGGAGCTGGATGTCCCAGTCGTTGTCCGCGTAGTCGGCGGCCGCGAACAGCCGGATCGCGTCCCGTCCTTCGATTGGCCTGCTGTTCGCGTTGATCCGCACGGCGTCCTCGGTGTACAGCACCGCGAGACCGTCCGCGTCACCCCGGTTCACCGCCTGCAGGTACTTGGCAAGCAACTCGTTCAGGGCTGCCTCGTTCTCGGCCACCGGATCCACCTCCGGCGCGGGCGCTTCCTCCACCGGAGGCGCCGCGCAGCCCGCGGCAAGAACCAGAACCGAGCTGAACACGAGGGTCGCAGAGATCCTCCGAGGGATTCCTCGATCGCCCATGCTGGACCTCCTTTCTGCGGCGGCGCCGCTTGTCTCGATGTCGCTCGTCCCGTGTAACTCCTAGGCTAGCACCTGGATTCCAGAAAGTAGGCTTCCGGCGTTCCGGAATCCGCCGTGACGCGCACCTCTTCGACCTTGGCAGCCATTGGAGCCGGCGCAATAGCAGCCGCCGCGGGACCGCTGCCCTGGATCGCGGGGTCGTTCACCGTTGTTCAACCAGGGCTTGCGAAGTGGCTGCTCGGAGCGGCGGCTGTTGCCGGAACGGCAGCCGTGCTGGCCGCAGCCGTCTGCCGCCAGGGCCATCCGGCGGCCCGCATCGCCGTGCTCCTGACCGGTCTCCTCGCCGCGGCATCGAGCCCGGCCTTCGTCGCGCTTCTCGCTCGCCAAGCGCCAGCCGAACCACGCCTCGCCGGAGCCGCTCCGACCGCCTCGACGCCGACGACGGCGCGGCTCCGAGTCCTCCAACTGAACGCATTCCACGGTTACCCGGACGCCGAGGGACGGCTGGCGGTCCTGGAACGTCCCTCGGACCGACTGCGCCGCGCCGAGCACCTTGCGACGGAAGTCTCGCGCCTGCAACCGGATGTCGTGGTGCTGCAGGAAGCGTGGTGCGCAGTCGACGAAGGCTGCCTCGCCGACTACCTGGCCCGGAAGCTCGGTTTCCATGCCGTCTACGCGCGGGCCAACGGATCACTGCGGTGGCTGGGCTTCGAGGAAGGGTCGGCGCTGCTCAGCCGATTCCCAGTCGCCGACCCGCGAGTGTGGCCGCTCGGTCCCGACCGCGGCGCCTTCGAGCGTCGTATCGCGCTGACCGCCCGCATCGACCACCCCGGTCTGCCGTTCGAGCTGGTCGGCGCGCACCTCGCCAACGGCGACACCGACCTCGCCGGCACCCAGGCCGCGGGTCTCCTGGAACGCGTCCTCGCTCGTCCGGAGCGACCTGCCCTGCTCGCCGGCGACCTGAACCTGCCCGGCGATCACCCAGCGGTGGCCCGCTTCCGGGAGGCCGGATACCGCGACGTGATGGACAGCGGCATCGATCACGTTCTGCTCGACGCTACGAACCCCGGCTGGTGGCCGCTGTGGACCGAGCGGGCGGAAACCGACGCAATCTCGGACCATCCGGGCATCCTCGTCGAGTTCCAGTTGCCGGTCCCTCCCGCTGACGACAACGCCCTCGCCGACTGGCAACTCGTCCCGGCCGACCAGGTCGGACTCGACGCGGACCGGCTGGTGGAGGCGGTCCAGGACATGGGTGAACTCGAGGGCGTTCACGGTGTCCTTGTCGCGCGCCGTGGTCGACTGGTCGTGGAGCGCTACTTCCGCGGCTCTGCCGGCAACCGCCTCCACAACATCAAGGCCGCCTCCAAGAGCGTCCTTTCCGCCCTTGCCGGCCTGGCCATTGAACAAGGCCTGCTGAAGCTCGATCAACCGATCACCAACATCCTGCCCGAAGCCGCTGATCTCGACGATCCGCGCAAGCGGACGATCACGGTGCGCCACCTGCTGACGATGACTTCGGGTCTCGAATCGACCAGTTTCGGCAACTACGGCTCCTGGGTCGCGTCCGGAAACTGGGTCCGGGCCGCCCTGGCGCGGCCGCTCCAGGCCGAGCCGGGCACCCGGTTCTCGTACAGCACCGGCGGCACCCACCTGCTGTCGGCGACCCTCTCGCGCGCCGCCGGTCAAAGCACCCACGACTTCGCCCGCGAGCACCTCTTCGCTCCGCTGGGAATCAGCCGCTCCGCCTGGGCCCGCGACCGCCAGGGCGTCCACATGGGCGGCAACAACCTGTCCCTTCTGCCCCGGGACATGCTGAAGTTCGGTCAGCTCTACCTGGACCGGGGCCGTTGGAACGGCGAGCAACTGTTGCCGTGGCAGTGGATCGACGAGTCAACCCGGCCCGGCCTCGTCGGGCCACGCGGTCGCGGCCGGATCTACGGCGGCTACGGCTATCTGTGGTGGCTTCGCGGACACCGGGAACGCGGCGCTTACATCGCCAGCGGCTACGGCGGCCAGTACATCTACGTGGCGCCCGCCGAGGACCTGGTCGTCGTCGTCATCTCGACAGAGATCTCCAAGGGACGGGGGTGGCGAGGCGAGCTGTTCGGGATCATTCGCGAAGGCGTCGCCGGCAGCGTCATCGACCGGTACGAGCGCGGGTCGGCGTTGTAGACTGAACAGCGTTCCAATGAGCACGAAAGAGAGGATTCCGCCGCGTCTCGGCGCCGCGATCCTGGCGGTTGCATTGCTCGGCGCCGGACCGGTGGCGTCGGCGGAGTTCGCGGCCGAGGATCTCGAGTTCTTCGAGCAGAAGATCCGCCCGGTGCTGGTCGAACATTGCTACACCTGCCACAACAGCACCGAGATCGCGGAAAGCGGGCTTCGTCTGGACTATCGCGACGGTCTCCTCGAAGGCGGAATGCGGGGTCCCGCCATCGAGCCGGGCAAGCCGCGCGGCAGTCTCCTGCTGCGGGCCATGAGGCACCCGAGCCTCGACTTCAGAATGCCCCTGGGCGGCGCGAAGCTGCCCGACGACGTGATCGCCGACTTCGAGCGCTGGATCGAGATCGGAGCGCCCGATCCCAGGGACGAACCGCCTTCCGCCGACGCGCTCAAGGAAGCGATCGCCTGGCGGACGATCCTCGAACAGAGGAAGAGCTGGTGGAGCCTGCAACCGATCGCCGACCCGCAACCTCCCGAGGTCGCCGACGCGGACTGGTCACGCAATTGGTCGGGGAGTGCGATCGACCGCTTCCTGGCCCGTGGCATCGCCGACGCCGGGCTCGAACCCGCGCCGCTGGCCGAGCCGCGCACGGTGATGCGCCGACTCTCCTACGTCCTGACCGGCCTGCCGCCGACGCCGGCGCAGGTCGACGACTTCGAGCGCCGCGCCGCGATCGACCGGGACGCTGCGGTCGCGGATGAAGTCGACCGGCTGCTCGCCGACCCGGCTTTCGGCGAGCGCTGGGCCCGGCACTGGATGGACTGGATCCGCTACGCCGAAACGCACGGCAGCGAGGGCGATCCGCCGGTTCCCTACGCATGGCGCTACCGCGACTACCTGATCCGGGCGCTCAACGCCGACGTACCGATCGACCAGTTGATCCGCGAGCACCTGGCGGGCGATCTCCTCGACGAGCCGCGGATGAACGCGGACCTCGGGATCAACGAATCGGCGATCGGCATCGCCCAGTACCGCTTCGTCCTGCACGGCTTCGGCCCCACCGACGCACTCGACGAGCAGGTCCGTTTCACCGAGAACCAGATCGACGTCGTCTCCAAGGCGTTCCTGGGGATGACCGTCGCCTGCGCGCGCTGCCATGACCACAAGTTCGACGCGATCAGCCAGACCGACTTCTATGCCCTCTACGGCACGATGGTGAACGGGCGCCCGGGCGTCCAGACGATCGACGACGAGGCGCGGCGGAACGCCCACCGGGACGACCTGATCCGGTTGAAGAGCGAACTGAGGCAGGTGCTGGCCGAGGCATGGCTGGAAGCCGCCACCGAGGTGCCGGCCAAGCTGCAGAAACCGGACGGCCCGTGGGCCGCGGCGCTCACGGGTGGCCAGTCGCCCTACGACCCGCTCTACCCTTACGTCCGAACACGCGGGATCCGGGGCCGAGGCGCCTTCGCGAAGCAGTGGCAGGAACTGGCCGCCGCCTACGAGGAGAGCAGGCAGCAACTCGAGGCCCGGCGGCAGGCGCCCGCAGTCCAGCGCTGGGATCTGAGCCGAACCGGGGACGTCGAGGAGTGGTACCGGCACGGTAACGGCCTTCGCGATGCGAAGGCGCAGGAAGCCGGAAGCTACGAGGTCACTCAAGGCGGCGGGCCGATCGTCGCCGACATTCTGCCCGGCGGCGTCTACACGCACTCGCTGACCAACCGCCACAACGGCACCTTCTCGTCGCCGCGCTTCCTCATCGAGGCCGGACAGAAGCTGGCGGTGCGCATCGCCGGACGCGGCGGCGCCATCGCGCGCTACGTGGTCCAGAACTACCCCCAGCGCGGCGAGGTCTATCCGATCGAGACCCTCTCGGACGGAGAGTGGCGATGGCAGCACTGGGACCTCGACTACTGGGACGGCGACCACGCCTACATCGAGCTCGTGACGGCCGCCGATCACCCGATGACCGGTGAGAGTTCCGGCGGGCGGTCGGACCGTTCCTGGTTCGGGATCACCGAGGCGGTCGTCCTGGACGAGGACGGCGAGCTCCCCCGCGACCAGCCGGCCGAGTTCACGGCGCCCCTGTTCGAGATCGAAGGAGCGCCCGGCGACCGAGTCGAGTTGGCGGCCCGCTACGGCGAAGCGGTTCAGGGCGCCGCCGCGGCCTGGCGCGACGGTTCGATGACCGACGCTCAGGCCCGCTTCCTGGCGAGCTTCGTTCGCCGCGGCCTGCTTCCGAACGACATCGGCGACGTGCCGGAGGCGGGATCGATCGTCGACAGGATCCGGCGACTCGAGGAGGCGATTCCCGTGCCCACCCGCTCGCCCGCGGTGCTGGCCGGCCCACGCTTCGACCAGCCGCTGATGGAGCGGGGCAATCACCGGCAGCTCGGCGAAGCCGTGCCTCAGCGGTTCCTCGAAGCGATCGACCCCGAGCCGTACGCCGACTCGGTCCACCCGCGGATGGCTCTGGCCGAGAGCATCCTGGACTCCGGCAACCCGCTGACCGCCCGCGTCATCGCCAATCGTCTCTGGGCCCACACCTTCGGCCGCGGGATCGTCGGCACGCCGGACAACTTCGGGCAGATGGGCGAACTCCCGTCGAACGCCGCCCTGCTCGATCACCTGGCGACGACGCTGCGCGACGACGACTGGTCCCTGAAGACGTTCGTTCGGCGGCTGGCCTCGACCCGGGCTTTCCAGATCGAGTCGACGCCACGGCCTGCTGCCCGGGATCGGGATCCCCGGAACGAGCTGCTCTCCCATGCCCATCTGCGGCGCCTGGAGGCCGAGGCGGTGCGCGACTCGATGCTGATCGCCGCCGGTCAGCTCGAACCGGTCGCTGCCAGCGAGACGCCGCCGGAACCCGGCTGGTCGAACCGGCGGAGCATCTACATTCAGGTCGTTCGGAATCAGCCGGATCCCCTGCTCCACACACTCGACCTGCCCACGCCGGTGACGACCAAAGGCCAGCGCGACCAGACGAACGTGCCCGCACAGTCGCTGCTCATGATGAACAACACCCAGGTCATGCATCTGGCCGCGCGCTTCGCTGAGCGGATCGCCCAGGATCCCGCCCTGGACAGCGACCGGGAACGCATTGTCGCGATGTTCCGCCTCGCCCTCGGCCGACCCCCGACCGAACCGGAACTTGGAGCGGCCGAGAAGTTCCTCAACCAGGCCCAGGACCGGAAGCCCGCCCAGGAGGACGTGGAAGCCTGGAGCGCGGCCGCCATGGACCGCCGGGAGGAGAGCGCCGAGATCCGCGACTTCACCGCGGACAAGACGCGAGGCGTGCTGCGCTTCTACCACCGGGCGGCGGCGCCCAGGGCGATGGCCGCGTGGGAGTTCGACGACCCGCCCAAGAACGGCCGCGTCTACGACGCCATCGAATTCCTTCCGCTCAAGCTGGGCCGCGACGTCCACGTGGACGACGGCGCACTGTGGCTGGAGACATCGGTTGTCGTGGCGTCGAAGCCGATCGGGCGGATTCCGGACGAGTACACGCTCGAGGCCTGGGTCGACGGCGGAGCGGAGACCGGCCCCGTGCACCTGGTCCTGGCGCAGGACCGCAAGGGCACCTGGACCGCGTACCGGAACGGCGCCGAGGCCGACCCGGAAGCCGTCCGTCAGCAACTTCCGATGAGCCTGGAGAAGGGTCGCGTCCAGTTCACGGGCGCCGGAGACGCGCCCCTTGGCGTGCTCCAGGCCCGTCTCTACGACCGGGTCCTGGCTCCGGCTGACGTCGCGGCCTCGGCGCTCGGCAACATCGAAGCACCCTCGGAAGCGGAGCAGGCACGGATCTACCGCAGCAGTTGGTCCCGCATCGCACGCCTCGAGGCGGAAGCCGATCAGCTCGAGCAGAGCGCCGGCGGCGGCGACGCATGGAGCCGTCTGGCGCACGCCATGTTCAACCTGAAGGAGTTCATGTACCTCCGATGAGCGATCACCAGTGTTCCCTGATGAGCCGCCGGCAGATGCTGGCCCAGGTCTCGACCGGGTTCGGCGCGATCGCGCTGAACGGGATGCTCGGCTCGGCGCTCATGCCTGGAGCGGCCCATGGCGCGCCGCGAGCGCGCGCCCGGCACGTCATCTTCTGCTACATGTCGGGCGGCGTTTCCCAAGTCGACTCGTTCGACCCGAAGCCGCTGCTCGACCGTGATCACGGCAAGCCGATGCCGACCAGGATCGAGCGCACGCAGTTCAACCAGAACGGCAACATCTTCGCCTCGCCGTTCCCCTTCAAGCAGTACGGCGAGAGCGGCATCCCGGTCAGCAGCATGTTCCCCCACGTCGGCGAGTGCGTCGACGACCTGGCCGTCATCCGCTCGATGACGAGCACCGTGAACGAGCACGCCCAGGGCAACTACTTCTTCCACACGGGCTTCCCGCTGGTCGGTCACCCGTCCGCGGGCGCCTGGGTGAACTACGGACTCGGCACCGAGAACGAGAACCTGCCTGGGTTCGTCGTCCTGCAGAGCGGACAGGCCGGCATTCCCCACGGCGGCGTCGGCATCTACAGCAACGGCTACTTGCCGGCCGAGTTCCAGGGTTCCATCCTGCGCGGCGACGCCGAGGACGCGGTCCAGAACATCCAGGCGCTGGAGGCCCCGACGGCCCAGCGCGAGCGACTCGACTTCGTGCAGGAGATGGACCGGGCCTTCATCGAGCGGCTCGGCGGCCACGCCGACGTCGAGGCGGCGGTGCGCAACTACGAGACCGCGTTCCGGATGCAGGCCGAGGTGCCCGAACTCTGCGACATCAGTGGCGAGACACGGGCGACCCGTGAGCTGTACGCGCTGGACCACCCGAACCAGACGACGGCGGACTACGGCCGCCAGTGCCTGCTGGCGCGGCGGCTGGTCGAGCGCGGCGTGCGCTTCGTCGAACTGAGCTGCCTCCCGGAACCGACCGACGCGGGGCAGGCGGCGAACCCGTGGGATCAGCACACCGGCCTCGAGGTCGGCCACCGGAACATGGCGCTTCAGGTCGATCAGCCGATCGCCGGGCTCTTGAAGGACCTGAAGGCCCGTGGCCTTCTCGACGAGACGCTCGTCATCTGGGCCGGCGAGTTCGGGCGCACCCCGTTCCACCAAGGCTCCGACGGCCGCGATCACAACCCGTTCGGCTTCTCGATCTGGCTCGCCGGCGGCGGGATCAAGGGCGGCACGATCCACGGCGCGACGGACGACTTCGGCTACCACGTCGTCGAGGACGAGGTCACGATCTACGACCTCTGGGCCACCGTCCTCCACCTTCTCGGCATCGACCACACCAACCTCACCTACCGCTACGGCGGCCGCGACTTCCGCCTCACCGACGTCCACGGCAATGTCGTCGACTCGATCCTCGCGTAGGGCGGCGGTTGCGGGCACCCGCCTGCGTCGGGGCCGCGGGGGGCGGACCCGACTCAGGCTGGACACCGTCGTACTACGGGCTCTCGGTGGCGTTACCGGCGTCGGTTCGTTCCTGGGATCCAGAGGGGGCAGTGGGGGTGCGGTGTTGCGTGCAACGACATTGCCCGGAGGCCACACACTGGGTGCGCCGGCGTCCTCGCCGGCATCCGCCGGAGGCGGAGTCCGGATCCTTGCCGTAGCAGTCGCGGCCGTACTCTGCGTGACCACCGCAGCCGCTCAGGAAGGCGGTGCCAGCTACTACCGGGATGTCTGGCCGGTGATTCAGATGCGGTGTCAGGGGTGTCATCAGCCGGCGCAGTTGGGTGGTGAGTTGAACCTGACCAGCTTCGACGGGCTCGCGGCCGGCGGCATGAGCGGTCCTGCCTTCGTCGCCGGGAAGCCGGACGAGAGCCGGATGTTGCAGATGCTTCGGGGGGAGATCGAGCCGGCGATGCCGATGCGGGCGGAACCGCTGGCGGAGGCGGAGATTGCCGCGATCAGCGACTGGATCGCGGCCGGGGCCGCCAACGACGCGCCGGACGAGATGCGGCTTGGCGCCGCGACGGGGCCGATTGTCTATCGCCAGCCGCCGGTCATCACGGCGGTCGCCTACTCCGCCGACGGGGAATGGCTTGCGGTGTCGGGCAACCGGGAGGTGCTGCTCCACCGTCGCTCGAAGATCGGCAGTGGCGACAGCCTGGAGGCCCGCTTCAGCAGCGTCTCGGAGCGCATCCAGGGGCTCGCGTTCCTCAGGAACGGTCGACTGATTGCCACCGGCGGGACGCCCGCGCGCTTCGGCGAGATCCAGATCTGGGACGTCGACGACCGGAAGCTCCGGGTGTCCAACATGCTCTGCCACGACACACTGTTCGGCCTCGCCGTGTCGCCGGACGAACGTCGACTCGCGATCGGTTGCGCCGACCACACGGTCCGCATCCACCAGGCGACGAGCGGCCGCGAGCTGCTGCGGATGAACCACCACGAGAACTGGGTGCTCGGCGTCGTCTTCGGCGGCGACGGTCGGCGGATCGTCTCCGTCGGCCGCGACCGGGCCGCGAAGCTGATCGACGCTTCGAGCGGCGCCTTTATCGAGAACATCAACCTGCTGCGCGGCGAGCTGGCAGCGATCGTCCGCAACCCGCGAATCGAGGCGGTCGTCATCGGCGGCGAGGACCGCGTGCCGTACTACTACCAGATGGACAGCGCCCGGAAGATGCTGATCGCCGACGACTCGACGCTGGTCCGGGAGTTCGAGCGCCAGGACGGCGAGATCTTCGCGCTCGCGGTGGACCCGCGCGGCAACCGTCTCGCGGTGGGAGGCGCCGCCGCGACCGTGCCGATCTACGACCTGGAGACCGGCGAGCGGGCCGCGACCGCCTCGGGCCACAGCGCCGGTATCTACACGATGGCGTTCGACCCGACCGGTGCCGAGCTGGCGACCGCGGGCTTCGACGGTCGCTTGAGGCTCTACCGCGCCGACGACGGCGAACTGCTGCAGGAGTTCGTGCCGGTGCCACTCGAAGACAGCCTCCCGGGAGTGACGACCGCCGGAGGAGCGCCGTGAAAAGTCGCTGGGGGCTTTGGACTGGGTGCGCCGGCATCGCGTTCGCCACGGTCGCGGCCGCCGCGGGGCCGCCGCCGAACCTCGTCGACATGCACCCGCACGGTGGCCAGCAGGGCCGGGCCCTGCGGCTGGTGATCGAGGGCTACGGCATAGCAAGCGACATGGAGATCGAGAGCACGCTGCCCGGTTCGTTCGCCCGCCTCGGCGAGGCCGCCGACGAGGACCGGCTGCAGAAACAGAGGCGGCCGAACGACCGCTACCTTCAGGCCGCCGTCTTCCTGGTCGAGATCGACGCAGACGCCGCGCCGGGGCTCTACCCGCTGCGCGCCATCGGCGAGGACGGCCTGTCGAATGCCCTGCTGTTTCGGGTGGACACCGTGTCCGAAGTCGCTGAGCAGGGTCTGCGCGAGGCCGGGGGCATCAGCGAAACGCCGCGGATCAAGGCTCTTCCGGTCGTCGTCAACGGCACGCTCGACGGGGCGGAGCGGGACCGCTATCGCTTCCGGGCTGCATCGGGCGAGCGGATCGTGCTGGAGGTCGAGGCACGGCGCGTCGGCTCGGCGATCGATCCGGTGCTCCGGTTGCTCGACAGCAAAGGCAGCGAGATCGCCTTCAACCAGGAGGGGCCCGGCATCGACGTCGACGCCCGCATCGACTGGCAGCCGCCCGAGGCGGGGGAGTACGTCGTCGAGGTCCACGACGCCCGCTTCAGCGACCAGAGGCGGAACTTCTACCGCCTGAAGCTGATCGCGGCCTCGGATTACGAGTACGCCGACGCCGTCTTCCCGCTGGGAGCGCGCCGCGGCGAGGAGACGCGATTCGGGTTCACCGGCGGCAGCGTGGCAGAAACCCGGGAAGCCGCACGCGCCGTCGACACGGAGAACGCCTTCGACAGCGTCGGCCCCTCCGCCGCGAAGACCAGCGCGGCCCTGCCCTTCCAGGTGGTCGTCGGCAGCCACCCCGAGGTCCTCGAGAGCCAGACGGCCCCCGACGAAGTCCTGAGCACGCCCGTGGTCGTCAACGGGCGGATCGACGACGCCGGCGAGGTGGACCGCTACCGGATCGCCGCCGAGCCGGGCCAGAGGCTCCTGATCGAAGTCGAGGGAGCCGCGCTCGGCTCCTCCGACCTGTTCGGCGTGCTGACCGTCACGACGCCGGACGGCGAGTACCTGGCCTCCTCCGGCGACGACATCCCCGACCCCGACACCTTCCGGCTCCTGTCGCCGACCGCCACCTCCTTCGACCCCTGGGTCATGGTCGAGACCCCGGAAGGGGCGGACGAGCTGCACGTCACGGTCGAGGACCTGGTGGGCCGCAGCGGCCCCCGTTTCGGCTACCGGTTGACGGCGACCGCGAACGGCCCCGACTTCGAGCTCCACCTGAGCACGGCCCAACTCACGCTCAACAGCGGCGCTTCGAAGCCGATCGAGGTCGGCGCCGTGCGCCGCGGCTACCTGGGTCCGATTCGCCTCTACGTCGAGAAACCGCCCGCCGGTATCGAGGCCCGGGACGGATGGATCACCAGGGAGGTGCGCGACCTCGACACACGCACTCTGGCGCGCTCCGGCCGGATCCTGGTCACCGCCGACCTCGATACTGCGCGCCGGCGCTTCGACCTGGAGATCTGGGGCGAGGCCGTGCTCGAGGACGGCACCGTGATCCGCCGCCGGGCGACCGTGCCGGGAAGCACGACCGCGGTCCGCGCCGGCGACGGGCGCAGCTACACGACGGAGGCCGAGCGGTCGTTCAGCTCTCCCTGGCTGGAGACTCGCCTGCCGGTCCTCCTCACCGGGCGCCCCGGACCGCGGCTGGTCGGCCTGGAGCCCGGGACGGTGAGGCTGGTCAAGGGCATGCCGTTCGACTTCGGGTGGAAGTTCGAGGCGCCACCGGGTGAGGACGCTCCGGTGAAACCGCCCATGGTCGTCAGCGCCCTGATCGGCGTGGGCGTGGGCGAGTTTCGGGTCGAGACGACCGAGAAGGCCGACTACAACAAGTCCGAGGGCAGCAAGCTGATCCGCAGCAGCGACGGCACCCAGCACGACCGCTACACCGTGACCCTCACCGGCGAAGTCACGGTGGGCGGACGTCCCGAACGCCTCTACACGCCCGGCGTGACGCTCGAGATCGTCCCGGGCTACCGGATCGAGGTCGCGAAGGCGAGTGTCCGGTCCGGCAGGAAAGGCACCGTCGAAGGTGTCCTGCATCGCGAGGAGAGCTTCCAGCAGCCTGTCGAACTGCGCGCCGACGCGCTGCCCACCGGTGTCGTCTGCGACAGCACCGAAGTCGAGCCCGGAGACGACGGCAGGTTCCGGCTCGCCTGCGAGGTATCGGACGCCGTCCAAGCGGGCGACTACGACTTCCTGATCACGTCGTCGTCCTGGCTGGCCGGCGAGCGGGAAGTCCGCTCCGCCTACACTACGGTCCCCGTGACCGCGCGAATGGAGGTGAAGGGCAGATGACACGGTCCCCCGGCTGCAATGCCACTCCCCCCACTGGGTGCGCCGGCGTCCCCGCCGGCACCGGGCGCGATGCCGCGAAGCGGCGAGCCCGTGCCGCTGTTCTTCTCATCGCCCTGGCAGTACCCGCCGTAGCTGCCACGACACCCGTCGACCTGGCCATCCACCCTCCCGAACTCAACTTCGACGACCCCCGCGACGCCCGCAAGCTCCTTGTTGTCGGCATCCTCGAATCCGGCGAACACGTAGAC
>VXUF01000083.1:0-3131 GCA_009837085.1 Holophagales bacterium | reverse complement strand
GTAGACCTCACGGCCGAAGCCCACATCGCCACCAACGCCGCCCCGGTCGAGCGAGGCGAGGACGGTTTCTTCACTCCAACCGGCGCCGGCAACGGTTCGATCACCGTCCAGGCCAGCGGCCTCACCGCCACCGTCCCGGTCTCGGTCCACTCCACGGGCGGCACCGACGCCGCGCAACCCGTCACCTTCGTCCGCGACGTCCTGCCCGCCATGAACAAAGTCGGCTGCTCCAACGGCACCTGCCACGGCGCGGCCAAGGGCAAGAACGGCTTCAAGCTGTCGCTCCGAGGCTACGACCCGGAGTTCGACTACCAGTCCCTCCTCTACGACATGTCCGGCAGGCGGTTCAACCGCGCCGACCCGGCGCGCTCCCTGATGCTCGCCAAGCCGACGATGCAGGTCGCCCACGAGGGCGGACTGCGGCTGGACCACGGCTCGCGCTACTACAACCAGATCCTCGACTGGATCAGGGCGGGCGTTCCCTACGGCGACGTGAAGCTCGACCGGGTGGAGCGGCTCGAGGTCCATCCCGGCGAGGTCTTCATGCACCGCCCCGGGATGCGACAGCAGACGATCGTCATCGCCCACTACGGCGACGGCCGCAGCCGCGACGTCACCCGCGAAGCGCATGTCACCAGCAGCAACACGGAGACGATGGCGATCGAGGACAGTCCCGCCGGCCCGGTCGTGACCGGGCTGCGCCGCGGCGAAAGCACTCTGCTCGTGCGCTATGAGGGACAGTTCACCACCGCACCCGCCACCGTGCTCAGCGGCCGCGAGGGCTTCGAGTGGACCGCCCTGCCCCAGTCCAACTACATCGACGAGCTGATCGACGAGAAGCTCCAGCGGATCGAGGTTCTGCCCTCGGCGCCGGTCGACGACGCCGCCTTCCTCCGCCGCGCCTCGCTCGACCTGACCGGCCAGATCCCGGACCCCGAACGGGTGCGCGCGTTCCTCGCCGACGATACGCCCACCCTGGAGAAGCGGAACCGCCTGGTCGACGAGCTGATCGCAAGCGACGCCTACGTCGATCACTGGACGCTCAAGTGGGGCGACCTGTTGCGCAGCAACCGGAAGTTCATGAGCTACAAGGGCATGCTGACCTTCCGCGGCTGGCTGCGCGAGGCGATCGAAGAGAACCGCCCCTACGACGAGCTCGTCCGCGAACTGGTCACGGCCTCCGGCAGCACGCTCGATGAGCCGGCCGCCAGCTACTTCCGCGCCGCCCGCGATCCGAAGGAGGCGATGGAGACGACCACCCAGCTCTTCATGGGCGTGCGGATGGTCTGCGCCCAGTGCCACGACCACCCGTTCGAACGCTGGACCCAGAACCAGTACTTCGAGATGACCGCCTTCTTCGCCGGACTGGGCGTCCGCCCGGGCTTCCGTACCGGCGAGGAGATCGTCTTCGACAAGCGACGCGACAACGAGCAGTTGCACCCGAAGACGAACGCGGTGGTGCCGCCGAAGTACCTCGTGCCGGTCGAGGGCGCGCCGGAACCGGGCAACGGCTCCGGCCGCCGCGCCGCGCTGGCCGACTGGCTGACGTCGCCGAACAACCCCTACTTCGCCCCGGCGATCGCGAACCGTGTCTGGAGCTACTTCATGGGTCGCGGGATCATCGACCCGGTCGACGACATCCGGGCCTCGAATCAGCCGGTCAACGCGGCGCTCCTGAACGCGCTGACCGCCGACCTGATCGAGAACGACTTCGACCTCCGCCACCTGATGCGAACGATCGCCACCTCCCGGGCCTACCAGTCGTCCTTCCAGACGAACGAGTGGAATCAGGACGACCGGATCAACTTCTCCCGCCACGAACCGCGGCGGCTCAGCGCCGAGCAACTGGCGGACGCCGTCGCCCGCGCAACCGACTCCCGGTTCGAGATCGACACCCTGCCCGAGGACTTCGACGCCACGGCGCTCCCGGATCCGCACGTGATGACGGCGAGCATGGGCATCGAGGGCTTCCTCGACCTGTTCGGCAAACCCGACCGTGAGACCGCCTGCGAGTGCGAGCGGAAGACGGAGATGAGCCTGCCGCAGGCGCTGAGCCTGCTGAACGGCTCCGTCATCGCCGACGCGATCGCCGACCCCGAGGGACGGGTGGCCAGCCTCGTCCTCGGAGGTCTGGACAACGAGGAGCTGATCGCCGAGCTCTACCTGGCCGCCCTCGGCCGACTGCCGACCGGCGACGAAGCCGAACTCGCCGAGGGCCACTTCGAGTCCTCGGCCAGCCGCACCGCGGCGGCCCAGGACCTGATGTGGGCGCTGCTGAACTCGAACGCCTTCCTCTTCAACTCGTAGGAGCCTCCGACCATGCTCGTCATTCCAGGACAGTCCGGCCACACCTGCGACGGCCCGACCCGGCGTGAGTTCCTCCGCGTCGGCTCGCTCGGCATCTTCGGCATCTCGCTCAGCCAGACCCTGGCGCTTCGCGACGCGCACGCCGCGACCACCGCAGCCGACGCGCTCGCGGGCGGCCGGGGCTTCGGCAGCGCCAAGTCGGTCATCCTGCTCTTCCTCCAGGGCGGACCGAGCCACATCGACATCTGGGATCCGAAACCCGACGCGCCGTCCAACATCCGCGGGGAGTTCGGCGCCATCGACACGAAGATCCCGGGCATCCGGCTCTCCGAGACGATGCCGCTGCTCGCCGACCAGGTCGACAAGTGCACCCTGATCCGGTCGATGAGCTACACCCCGAAGGGGCTCTTCAACCACACCGCCGCGATCTACCAGATGCTGACCGGCTACCCGCCGGACCGCGTCTCGCCCTCCGGCCAGCTCGAGCCGCCGACGCCGGCCGATTTCCCGACCGCCGGCTCCCACATCTCCAGGCTCAAGCCGCTCGACGACGCGATGCTCCCCTTCGTCGAGATGCCGCGGCCGCTTCAGGAATCGAACGTGATCGGCAAGGGCGGCGCCGCCGGCTTCCTCGGCAAGGCCTACGACCCCTACCGCCTCTACCAGGACCCGAACCAGCCGATCGAACTCAGCGACCTGGAGCTCCGCGAAGAGACCTCCCCCGAACGCCTCGCCGGCCGCTTCGAGCTCCGCAAGGGCCTGAACGCCACGCTGCCCGAGCTCGAGAAGGCGGTCGCCGACTCCGCCCTCGACGAGTACTACGC
>VXUF01000138.1 GCA_009837085.1 Holophagales bacterium | reverse complement strand
CACGTGATCTACACGCTGCAACACGCCAGTGGCTGGAAGTACGGCGACAACTTTTTCTTCGTCGATGTCCTTGACTCGAACCGGCCCGGTTTCCAGGACTTCGACCTCTACAGCGAGCTGTACGCGAACTTCAGCCTTGGCAAGATCAGCGGCAAAGGCATTGGTGCCGGTCCGATCTCGGATATCGGACTCCTCGGCGGCTTCAACTGGGCCGCAGATGCCAACGTCCGCAAGTACGTGGCCGGCATACGGCTAGCCCTCGACCTCGAGGGCTTCGCGTTCGCAAATCTCGATATCGCGGCCCTCGTCGACGACAGCGAAGGACTCGCCTCCGGCGGGGCGCCGGCGGAGGACGACACCGTTCTCGTCGATTTCAACCTCGCCCGACCCTTCAAGATCGGCGAAGCGGACTTCAGCATCGAAGGCCACATCGAGTACGTCGGTGAACGCACCAATGAATTCGGCGGCACCGTCGAGGCATGGATTCTCGCCCAACCCCAGTTGCAGTGGCACCTGAACGACCGGATCGCCCTCGGAATCGAGTACCAGTTCTGGATGAACAAGCTCGGGGACGGTGACACCGACGAGAACACCGTGCAGGCCCTGCTCGTGTGGGAGTTCTAGCAACCCGTTGGGTTCCTCGGTCCAAGATCGCAGAACTACGCGTGCTTGCTGCGCAGACGTTGGGCGATCCTTATCAACGGCGCTTTCAGCTTGGGTATTTCCTTGGTGACGGTTACCCAGACAATCTCCGCATCAATCTCGTCGTACCGATGATGGAATTGTTTACGCAGAGCGATGATGTCCTCGCGGCTAACGTCGTGGTTGCGGCGCCAAGTGTCCGGCGTGATCTGCAGCAGTGTCTTCAAATATTCGGGCTAGATAGCGCTCGACGCCAGCTTGTCGTATGGGATCGTCTCCCAGTGTCGTGCGGGTCGTTTCGGACACGACACCTTCGATCAGCCGGATCGAATCGAGCACGTCTTCGACAAGCTCGATGTCGTCGCGCACCGAGTCGGCGTCCGCGCCGCGCTTGTCGCGACGGTAGGCCATCAAAAGATTGGGATTGCGTCGCTCTGCGCTGTTCGCCACACCCGTGCTTTGATACTACGCTCGGGAGTTACGTCGGCCTTCCGCCCCAATACGTCCTGTATCTGTCGGATCACACTACCCCACGTCAACATGCCGAAGTCGCCTTGGTAGGTGAACATCAAATCGACATCGCTATCCTCGTCGGCTTCGTCGCGCGCGACAGAACCAAACAACGTCAAAGAAGTCACGCCGTTCGCCCGCAGCTGAGGTTCGATGCCTAGGAGTCTCGCCTTGGTGTCGTCTTTGGTCGGTATCGTCGAAACGTTGGTTGTAGACATGGCGTTTCGCCGGTCGAATGCCGGTCGCACACTAACGGCATCGTGTGAATCGCGTCAACCTGCTCATGGCACACCCGCCCGAGGATTGACGCTGTTGAACGTGTTGGAGCCAAGCCCCGTGGGGCGTCGTAGACACTCATAACTCGATCATGCCCTGCTCGCGAAGCCGGGCCGCGCGGCCGCAGAACTCCTCGTTCACCATCGCCTGCATCGCTTCCGGATCGTCCGTATTGCCCCATGCTCGCCTGCCATCGTCCAGAAGACAGGCGGCGAGTGCCGCGGAGGGGCCGCTGGATCCGTACATCACGGTGTAGGACTCGATCTCCACCGGGCCGTCGAACGCCGGCACCGCCTCCCGGGTCGGCATGGCGTCCACGCGATCCTGGGGCACCTCGTAGCCGAACGGCCTAGCCGGCGCCGCCGTGGAATAGACGCCGAAGGCGTGCTTGGTGATGAACCCGCCGTTGCTGCTCACCAGGCCGACATCGCCGGGACTATCCCGGAGTACCTCCGCCATCCTGGCGATGGCGTGCATGACATAGTTGTTGAGCGGTCCACCCCCGAAGGTGAGGCCGCCGGTCACCGTCAAGGGTCGTTCCTCGCCCAAACCCAATTCCGCCGCCGCCACCTGCACAGCCGACGGGAAACAGCTGTAGAGATCAACGTGTGCAACGTCCTCGACATCGAGGTCCGCCATTTCCAGCGCACGACCGCCCGCGATGCGGATGCCGGGCGAAGTGTGTAGGTTGTCGCGGTTCGATACCGCGTAGGTGTCGTGCGCGGCGGTGGCGGTCCACGGGTATACCCATTTGTCCTCGGGAACGCCGAGGCGGCGCGCAACTTCGGTCGAGCATAGGATCAGCGCCGCCGCCTGGTCGACATTGCTGTTCGAGTTCATCAGCTTGGGGTAGGGGAAGGACACCGGTCGGTTGAGGTCGCTCGGCGTTCGGATCTCCTCCGCCGACATGGGCTCGCGAATCCACGCATGCGGATTGTGCGCCGCGACCCGGCTGAAGGCCGCCCACAGTTCGGAAACCCGGCGGATATGCCCGTCGAGCGTCTCGCCGCGGGCGTGGCGTATGGCGTTCTCGAAGATGGGGTACATCTGTATCGGCTGGGATACGCCGCGAACCGCCTCTGCCCGGGTGCGCATCTTGAGTTCCTCGCCGAAGGTGCGGTCCGGATTCCCCGGTGCCGCACGCCACTGCAGGTCGATGCCAGCACGCCTCGCCTTGGCCTGCGTTCGACCGCACTCCGCCCCGACCAAGACCACGATCTGCCGTGCACCGCGTTGTATGTCGAGCGCGCTTTCGGTCAGCATCAACTGCACGGCATCACCGCCCCACATCGATACGCCGGTCTCCGCGCCCGGACAACCGAGGGCTTGGGCGACCGCCTTGGCCGGATTCCCGTAGGGCCACATGCCGCGGGTGACCCGCACGGCATCCGCCGAAGCCAAAAGGCCCGGCGCAGCCGCATCCTCGGCTGCTGCACGCACCGCATCGATCATCAACTCGAGAGGTTCCTTGCCCGTCCCCCCCCAACGGGGTCGGCATCGCGCTGTTCACGCTGCGCGACACCCACCAGAACGGGTTCGAATGTAGATGCCGGCATCAACCCCTCAACCAAACGCGCACCTTTCGGCCACGACCGACGATTATAGATTCGATCACGCGGCGAAGAGGCCGACCTTTGCATGAGGCGACCATGCATGAGGCGCCCATCGCGCTTGTTCCCACCGGACGCGATAATCCGCCGCTATGGCCGAGTCTCGGAAACCCGCCCGCCGTTTTCAGCGGCGTGTCGAAGACTTCACCTGCGAACGCTGCGGGGCGTTCAACGCCGGCGATGGATACACGAACCACTGTTCCACGTGCCTCACCAGCAAACACGTCGACGTCCACCCGGGCGACAGGACAGCCGCCTGCGGTGGCCTGATGCGCCCGGTCGCCGTCGATGGCAATCACGGCCGCTGGCGACTCACGCACCGCTGCGAGCGTTGCGGCTTCGAGCGCGCAAACTACGCGCGTCCCGAGGAGACCGACGCGGTGATCCGGCTAATGCGTGACCTTGCGTCGTAGGGACAAGGCATCGCGCCCAAACGGTGCCCTCGCCCGTGTCTGTGCAAGAACGGCCTCGTTTCGGCCGGGCGGGCGACGCAAGGCATTGGGCGACCGCGCGCCTTTCGGGCGCGTTAGGGTCGCCCTACGGGGACGGCGGCTGGTACAGCTCGATCTCGTAGCCGTCCGGATCGCGGAAGAACACGATCGTCGGCGGGTTGTCGCCGGGAATGGTGACCCACCGAAGCGTGGAACCAGCCGCCTCGGCCTTCTTAGCCAGAGCCTTCGCGTTCGCCGTGTTGACGATGATCCGGCCGTAGCTGCCCTTGCCCTCAGGGAGCGGATCGTCATTGAAGTGCGCCAGAACGAGCGTCGCGCCACCGCCGGGCGGTGCCAGACCGATCTCGATCACGTCGTTCCCGTCGGACGGATACGTCCACACCCGCTTGAACCCCAGGACTTCGCCGTAGTACTTCTCGGACCGCTCGAGGTCCGCCACGTTGATGGCCACCAGCGCCAACTCGGCGTCCGCCTTCTCGTCTCCCGCCATCACCGGGAAGCTCACGCACAACAACACCGCAAACACCAGGGCCCGAACGGTCCACTTCGACATCCCAAGCTCCTTTCCGAGCATCAGACTCACTGTCAACAGAGGCCGGCGAGCATAGCGCGCCCTATCGGCGGACCGTCACCCTCCCGATAGCCTGCAGGGATGCGGCGTCAGTACCACTTCATGCCCGACGAGGACGGCCAGAAGGCATGGGATGTCCGACGCCTCATCGAACTGAGCGCCGACCTGCCCGTCGAAGAGGTGTCCCTGGCCGACATCGCCGAGATCGACCAGGTCTACTGGTTCGATCGCGACCACTTCCGGCCGACTGTCCGGTCCGTCGTCGAACACATGGCGCTGATCGAGGCGACGGACCTCGCGCACCCGATCATCCTGGGCATGGACGGCCGGGTGATGGACGGGATGCACCGCGTGGCCAAGGCGCTCGTCCAGGGCCGCACGACGATCGCCGCGAAACGCTTCCCGGTCGATCCGGAACCCGACCACCGAAACTGCCACCCGGCCGATCTCGACTACTCAACCTAGAAAAGCCGCACCCGACTAAGACCGGAACGTTGGTGGCGGGGACCGTAGCGCCCGGGACTACGCTCCAGACGCGCTTCTAGCCAGGCAAGCCGCGAAGCCACCGTTCGGTATCGGCCGAACGCTTCATTCGGATCACTACGAAGTGGGCCTGCTCCGGTTCCTTGAAGAGCCGGCATAGCGAACGCCGGCGCCGCCAGTGGGACTTGAACGCCCACAGAAGAATCGAATCGTGGCTGAATGCGCGCCACACCGTTTCCCGGTTGCCCGCCCAGAGCGTCTTACCGCCCAACGTCCTTTGAAGCGTCCGACGGAGTAGCCGCCAAAGGATCAAGCTGAAGGAGTAGTCCAGCCACACGATGGCGGTTGCTCTCGGCCAGATCAGATCCCGGACGGCGCTGTAGTTGCCGTCAACGACCCAGGTGTCGCTCCTTACTGCTTCCGCCACTCGCGACCGGAACAGGGAGACATCCGTGTCCATCAGCCCCACCCAGTTGGGTTGCCAGTTGATGGCGTCCAACTCCACATACGGCGCTCCGAGAGTGGTTGCGAGCCGTACCGCCACGGTGGTCTTGCCTGAGCCGGTCGTACCGATGACAACCGTACGCTGCAAGCCGGACCGGTCGACGCGAGGGGACTCGCGACAGGATCCCTCAGTCACCTGCAACCGCCAAGGCCGGCAGTCATCTCACGGAGCCTCAACACGGTTCTCCAGTTCCGCACAGTCATCGTCGTCGACAGCTTCGATTCGAAGTACGGGGCGGTGAACTTCGTGCGCGCCAAGCCCAGGGGGCAGTGAAAGTAGACCTCCCGGCCCAGCACGGCGAACTCGTCCGGAGGCGAGCGGTCGCGATCGAGTGAGTCGACGGCCGCAGCTTCCGGCTGCTCCGCCAGGAACCCGACGTGCAGCTTCCCGGTTTCGGCTCCGCCCCGCAGGAACGGGTTCTCCCGCACGATCGCGGCAAGCTCTCCACCCGTTCGGGTCAGCACCGGCACCCGGTACCCGAAGCACTCCGCGATCGCCGCACCGATGACGTCGGGCACAAGGCGGGCCAACTCCGGATCTGCCCTGAAGACGACGTTGCCGCTCTGGATGTACGTCCGGACATCCTCGCAGCCCGACTCCACGAACATCGCGGCCAGGTCGCTCATTAGCAGCTTGTTCTTGCCGCCGACGTTGATGCCCCGCAGCAGGGCAACGTGAGTCTTCTCCGTCATCCCTTCGCCGGGCGGCCGACCTGGGCCGTCGCTACTCCACCGGATTCGCGGCGATGAACGCGTTGATGATGCCTGCCAACTGCTCGCCGTGGGTCTCCTGGATGAAGTGGCCCGCGCCTTCGACCTTGACATGCGGCTGGCCCTGGGCGCCGGGGACCCGTCGCTGGAACGGAACCTCGCCGCCCCGCGTGATCGGGTCGCTGTCGCCGTAGGCCGTCAGGAAGGGCTTCTCCCAGCTCTCGAACACTTCCCAGGCCTTGCGATTGGCCTCGTTGGCCGGATCGTCGGCAAAGACCGGCACCCGCTGCGGCATGATCAGCGCCCCGGCCTTGTAGGCAGGCTCGGGGAACGGCGCGTCGTAGGCGGCCGCGATCGACGGGTCGCCCGTGTTGGTCGCGAGCATGCGGCCGGTGGGAATGTCGCCAGCGTCGATCATCGCCTGGTTCCTGCGCTTCCAGCGGATGAAGGCGCTGTTCTCCGGGAAGTCCTCCGGACCGGCCGCCCTGCCGACCGGCAGGCCGGCGTTGGAGAGAACGACCCGCGCGAAGCGCTCCTCGTTCTCGGCCACGACCCGCAGGCCGATCAGGCTCCCCCAGTCCTGGCCGAAGAAGGTCGCCTGCTGCAGGTCGAGCGCCTCGACCAGCTCGGTCATCGCGTCGACATGGAACTTGTAGGTGTGGGTGTCCATGCTCGCCGGCTTGTCCGACCGCCCGAAGCCGATCAGGTCGGGCACGATGCAGCGATGACCCGCTTCGACGAGAACGGGAATCATCTTCCGGAACAGGTACGCCCAGGTCGGCTCGCCGTGGATCAGCAGAATCACCTCGCCGTCGGCCGGCCCCTCGTCGAGGTAGTGGACGCGGTAACCATCGATCTCCAGGTAGTGCGGCTCGAAGTCGAAGCCGGGCAGATTCTCGAAGCGGGCGTCGGGCGTGCGGTACACGCCCGGGCGAATCTCCTCGGCGGGTGTCGCCGTCGTCGCGAAGGTCAAAGCGATGGCGACCAGGCTCGCCGTCGCAACGAGGTTTCTCCGTGATCTCTTCATCTCGCGTCCTCCGTTCTGTCGTCCCCGGGCCTTGAGAATGTCGACGTAGCCTAACCGGCGGCCAGGAGACCGATCGACTATCCTCTCTCCGCCCCCGCGAACGGAGTAGTTCCAGATGACTCAGAACGGAACCGTTGTACGCCTCTCCGGCGTCCGCAAGACGTTCGGCGCCCACACCGCGGTCGATGACTTCGATCTCGCCATCGAGCCCGGGACCATCTACGGCCTGCTGGGACCCAACGGCTCGGGCAAGACGACGACCATCCGCATGATGATGGGCATCCTCCTGCCCGACGGCGGCTCGGTGGAGCTCTTCGGCGGGGCTCCCGACTTCGCCCGGCGCAGCCGCGTCGGCTACCTGCCGGAGGAGCGCGGCGTCTACGAGAAGATGAAGGTGCTCGACCAGCTCGTCTTCTTCGGCGAGATCCGCGGCGTCGCGCGGCCCCTCGCCCGCACCCGGGCCGAGGAATGGCTGGAGCGTCTGG
This sequence comes from Holophagales bacterium, assembly GCA_009837085.1. GTDB lineage: Bacteria > Acidobacteriota > Thermoanaerobaculia > Multivoradales > Multivoraceae > Multivorans. The sequence continues at coordinate 2,811 of VXUF01000138.1, read as the reverse complement.
GGCTCAGCGAATGGGCGTCCAAGAAGGTGCAAGCGCTGTCGAAGGGGATGCAGCAGAAGGTGCAGTTCATCTCCACGGTGCTCCATGATCCGGAGCTGCTGATCCTGGACGAGCCCTTCAGCGGCCTCGATCCCATCAACCAGGATGTACTGGAGGAGATCGTCCTCGAGGAGAGGGAGCGCGGCAAGACGATCCTCTTCTCCACCCATCTCATGGAGCAGGCCGAGCGGCTCTGCGAGCGAGTCTGCCTCATCTCGCGAGCGCGCAAGGTGCTCGACGACGACCTGAAGGAGTTGAAGCGCCGCGAGCGCACGGGCGTCGTGGCGGTGGAGTTCGAGGGTGAGGCTCCCCCGGTTGCCACCTGGCCCGGCGTTTCGGAGGTCGAAGAGGCCGGCGACGAGCTCCACCTGACCCTGCGAGATGGTGTGCCGACCGACGAGCTTCTCGCCCAGGTCGCGGCGGAGGGAGCCAGCCTGCGCAGGTTCGAGCTGCTCGAACCGCGGCTGCACGAGATCTTCGTCCGCCATGCCGGAGAACCAGCCGAAGACGATGCCCCTTCGCGGACGGGAGGTGTGTCATGAAGCAGGTCTGGTCGGTGATCCGCCGCGAGTACGTGGAGCGCGTCAAGACGAGGGCTTTCATCCTCTCGACCCTGGGCATGCCACTGCTCATCATCGGCATCATGGCGGTGGTCGGCTTCGTGGCGGTGCTCTCCGAGCAGTCGGAGCGACAGATCGCCCTGATCGACCTGAACGGACAACTTGGCGAACGCGTCCAGCAAGCCCTGGATCGGGCGGGATACGACGTGGAACTGGCCGCGCCCGGGACCGGCACCGAGGACCTGGACCAGCAGGTACTGGACGAAGAACTCGAGGCCTACATCGTGCTCGACGACACGACGGCCAGCGAAGCCGTCTTCGCCTACCGGTCGAAGGAACCGCCGGGCGGAGTGCGCAGCCAGTTGATGCGCGCGGCCATCGTCGAGGAGGTCGTCGACCTGCGTCTCGGTCAGCTCGAGGACGGCGAATCGGTGCGGCGGCTGTTCCAGGGCGGCTCGCTGGAGTACGAACCGGTGGGCCTCGACGAGGAGGAAGCGGAGGAAGCCGAGGCCGAACGGATCACCGGAGTGATTACCGGCATCGCGGGCGGCATCATCCTCTACATCATGATGCTCGCCTACGGCGCCCAGACGCTGCAGTCGGTCCTCGAGGAGAAGCAGAGCCGGGTCGTCGAACTGGTGATCTCGTCGCTGCGACCGTGGCAGCTCATGCTGGGCAAGATCGTGGGGGTCGGAGCCGTCGGGCTCACCCAGGTGGCAATCTGGATCGGCTGCGTCGCCCTGCTGGCCAGCCTTGCGTTGCCGACCCTGATCGCCGCCGCCTCGGATTTCGAAGAGCTGGCTCAGTTCCGGCAGTACCTGCCGGGCCCCGGCGCCGTTCTGCTGCTCGTCGTCTTCTTTCTGCTCGGCTACTTCCTCTACTCGAGCCTGTTCGCCGCGGTCGGCGCGATGTGCAGGAACCTCCAGGAAGCGGGCCAGACCCAGGCGCCCCTCATCTTCCTGATCATCATTCCGTTCATGCTGCAGATGATGACGTTCCAGGGAAACAACATGCAGTGGATGAACTGGGTGGCCCTGTTTCCCTTCTTCAGTCCGATCATGATGTACCCCCGAGCCGTGATGGGGGATGTACCCGCCTGGATGGTCGCCGTCTCGATCGTGTTGATGGCGCTGACCGTCTGGGGCTCGTCCTGGGTCGCGGGCAGGATCTACAAGGTTGGCATCCTCAGTCAGGGCAACCGCCCCAGCCCGCGGGAGCTACTGCGCTGGATCAGGGAGGCGTAAGGATCGGCGGCATCGGGCAGTTGATCCAGGCCGAAACGACACGCAGAAGTTCGCCCTCTTCAACGGTGACCTCCCGGTCAGCCGTGATGCAAGCGACCGCCGCTTCCAGTGTCCGCTTCTTCACTTGCGGCGCGGCCCGGTCCAGTTCCACGAGTGCGGCATCGAGCGCGGTGAAGCCACACTCCCCGTGAGGGAGCAATCGTTGCTCGGGAAGCGAAAGGACCCGCCACCCTTCCGCGAAGGCCCGTTCGGCCGCCTGGGGATCCCGATTGCCGACGTAAGCGAGCACCGACAGGAGCACGGCCAACGGGGATCGCACCGCGCCGGCCGAACGATGGCGCACCCGCGTCGGCCCCGACCTGCCGAAGGACGCCCGCATGTCGCGCAACAGGATGCGCTGGAGCGACCACTCGAACAGGTCGATGACCTCGTCCGCCTCGACAAGCGCCACGACGTTCTCCTGGAACCGCTCGACCTGCCGCGACGTGAGGCTGCGAAGCGCGGGCAAAGCGATCTCGAGCACGGGTAAGCGCACTCTCGGATCGAGCCGCTCGACGACCGGAGCCAGCCGCACGGTCTCTTCGTAGACGCCGTCGTCCGCCGCCGCCTCCAGGTGGGCGAGCTGCAACCGTCGCGGTCCCGGATCATGGTCGAGCAGAAGCGCGTAGACGAGGGCCCGGGCGCCGTAGGGCTCGTGCGCGGCCGCCATGACCGGCTCCGGCAGGCGGTCGATCAACCCGGCCGCGTACTCCACGTGCGCAGGCGTCGGCTGGCCGACCTGGCCGATCGCGGCAGCGAGGTTCGGACTGGGTGCCCGTCCGGGCTCGGCGCCGGCAAAGCCCGCGGCGCCTGGAGGACCAACCGCGCCCGGAGCACCACCGGCTGTCTCGGGCAGCTCCGGAAACTCGCCGTCCCATGACGGATCGATCCGCCTGATCCGCTCCCCCAACGGCGGATGCGTCGAGAAC
>VXUF01000050.1 GCA_009837085.1 Holophagales bacterium | reverse complement strand
GTCTGGATCTGGGGCTGCCGGTGTTGCTGCTCGAGGAGATGGTGGAACGGTTGGGGTTGGACGGGGTTGAGTTGCGGGTAGAGCGGGCGAAGCGGGGCGGTCTGGCGGGGGTTCGGTTCTCCGTGCTTCGGGATGGGCGGCCAGTCGAGGGGGCAGACAGCGAAGGTGCGTCGCATCGGCGGTTGTCGACCATCCTGCGCATGATCGAGGAAAGCGGTTTGAGCGCCGGTGTGGTCGAGCGTGCTTCGGCCCTGTTCCGGAGACTGGGAGAGGCGGAGGCTCAGGTCCACGGCGTTGGCCTGGAGGAGGTTCACTTCCACGAGGTCGGCGCCGACGACTCGATCGTGGACCTGGTGGGCGCGGCGGTCGCGCTCGAGCACTTCGGCCCGGTCCGGGTCTCTTCGTCGACTGTCGTCGTGGGAAGCGGCACCGTGTCGACGCGTCACGGCGTGATGCCTGTGCCCGCGCCCGCGACCGCGCTCTTGCTGAAGGGCATTCCGATCACCTCCGGCGGGGCCTCTGGCGAACTCACGACACCGACCGGCGCCGTCATCGTGAGGGAGTTCGTCGAGGAGTTCGAGCCCTCCGCGACAGCCGCTCCGCGGCGAATCGAGAGCTACGGGATCGGACTGGGCAGCCGCGAGTTGGCAGACCGTCCGAACGCACTGCGACTCCAACGCGTGACGCCCATCACCTCCGCAGGTGGACCGTGGCGTCAAGTCGCGGTCCTCGAGTGCCAGGTAGACGACGCAACGGGAGAGGCAATCGGCTATGCCGTGGAGTCGCTCCTCGAAGCCGGCGCCCTCGACGTCTTCGCGACCGCCATACAGATGAAGAAGTCCCGGCCGGGTGTAGCGATCACGGTCATCTGTCGCCCAGAACACTCTTCAGAACTCGCCGAGCGTCTCCTCCTCGAAACCGGCTCCCTGGGCTGCCGCCGCACCGTCGTCGACCGCCTGGAAGCGGAACGCTCGATCTCGACTGTTCTGACCCCCTTCGGCGAAGTGCGACTCAAGCAAGCCACGATCTCAGGCCGATCCCTCGGCGCGGCCCCCGAGTACGAAGACGTCCGCCGAATCGCCCGCGAACAGGGAGTTCCCTTCCGGGACATCTACCGAGCCGCCCTCCGCGCCACCGCCGACTAGTTAGAGACGCTCAACTGTGGTCGGCCGGCCGACAGCGTGGACTGAGCCCGCAGTCAGATGACGACCAGTCCGCTCGGCGGCCAATGGTACCCCTCCCCCCGGTCTCCGGATGGCGGGTTCAATCGCCCAAGGCAACCAAGCGGCACCGGCATCCCAGGCAGCCGCCGCGGACGGGCCAACGCCTAGTCGCGACGCGGTCCGCGGCCGCCGCCACCGCCGCGAGGCCGCCGCCCTCGGCCGCCCGGGCCGCCTCCACGGCCGCCACGTCCGCCCGGACCGCCGCGTCCGCCTCGACCACCAGGGCCTCTGCGGTCGCGTCCCCGGTCACGGTCGCCGCCGACCGGAGCCGGCACGCCCATGCCCTCGTAGTCCTTCGGGTCGAAGTCGGGGTCGTCCATGATGACCGCCTTGCGTGAGAGGCGGACCTTGCCGGAGGGGTCGATGTCGATCACCTTGACAGTCATCTCGTCGCCCTCGGTGACCAGGTCGCCGATCTCGCCGACGCGGTAGGGCGCCAGTTCGCTGATGTGGACGAGGCCGTCCGTTCCGGGAAGGATCTCGACGAACGCGCCGAATGGCTCCACCCGGCGGACCTGGCCGGTGTAGACCTTGTCGACCTCGGGCACCTCCGTCAGCCGCTCGATCATCGCGATCGCGCGCTCCGCCGAAGTGGAGTTGGGCGAGGCGACGACGACGCGGCCGTCGTCTTCGATGTCTATCTGGCAGCCGGTCTCTTCCGTGATGCCGCGGATCGTCTTGCCGCCCGGGCCGATCACGTCGCGGATCCGGTCGCGGGCGACCATCATCACGTGCAGGCGCGGAGCGTACGCGGACATCTCCTCGCGCGGTTCCTCGATCTCGGAAGCCATGTGGTCGAGGATGTGCAACCTGCCTTCCCGTGCCTGCGTCAGGGCCTGACCCATGATCTCCCGGGTAACGCCGGCGATCTTGATGTCCATCTGCAGCGCCGTGATCCCGCCGCGGGTGCCGGCGACCTTGAAGTCCATGTCGCCGTGGTGGTCTTCCTGGCCCGCGATGTCGGTCAGCACGGCGAAGTCGTCGCCGTCCTTGACCAGGCCCATCGCGACGCCGGCGACCGGCGCGAGCATCGGCACGCCTGCATCGAACAGCGCCAGCGAACCGGAACAGACCGTCGCCATCGACGAGGAACCGTTGGACTCGAGGATCTCGGACACGACCCGCACCGTGTACGGGAAATCGTCTTCGTGGGGAAGCACGGGCACCAGAGCCCGGCGCGCCAGCACGCCGTGGCCGATCTCGCGGCGGCTCGATCCACGGAGGAAGCGGACCTCGCCGACAGAGAACGGCGGGAAGTTGTAGTGCAGAAGGAACTTCTGGTGGGTCTCCCCTTCGTACTCCTCGATGATCTGGGCGTCGCGCCGGGTGCCGAGGGTGACGGAGGCCAGTGCCTGGGTCTCGCCGCGCGTGAATAGCGCCGAGCCGTGGACGCGCGGCAGGAGTCCGGTCTCGGTGTCGAGCGCCCGGACCTCGTCGAGTGCCCGGTTGTCGAAGCGCTTGCCCTGCTTCATGACGATCTCGCGAAGCGCCTTGTCCTCGAGTTCGTTGACGATCTTGCCGACCTGGCCACGGCGTTCGTCGTCCTCGGGATAGCGGTCGACGAAGCCCTTGACGACCGCCTTGACGGCATCGCGTCGCTCGAACTTGCCGGGAGTGTTGAGGGCGTCCGTGAAGTCATCCCAAATGGCGTTCTCGACCTCGGTCCGGAACTCGGGGGAGTAGGCCTCGGGGGCCTCCCAGTCGGGCTTCTCCAGGTCCATTTCGCGAAACAGTTCCTGCTGCGCGCGCACGACCTTTTGGAGTTCCTGGTGCCCGGCGAAGATGCAGTCGAGCACCACGCTCTCGTCGAGCTGGTTCGCGCCGGCCTCGACCATCGTCACGGCGTCCTCGGTACCGACGACGATCAGGTCCAGGTCGGACACGTCGCGCTCCGCGCCGGTCGGGTTGAACACGATCTCGTCGTCGATCAGGCCGACCCGAACGGCTCCGACCGGGTGGTAGAACGGGATGTCAGAGAGCACGAGAGCCGTCGACGCGCCGTTGATGGCGAGAATGTCGGGGTCGTTCTCCTGGTCGGCGGACAGCACGAGGCTGATGATCTGGGTCTCGTAGAAGTAACCCGACGGGAACAGCGGCCGCAGGGGCCGGTCGGTCAGGCGGCAGGTGATGATCTCCTTCTCGGAGGGCCGTCCCTCGCGCTTGAAGAAGCCGCCCGGAATCCGCCCGGCGGCCGAGGTGTACTCGCGGTAGTCGACGGTGAGGGGCAGGAAACCGCGGGGTGTGCTGTCGGGCGCCATGCAGGCGGTGGTCAGCACGATCGTCTCGCCGAGCTGCACGGTGCAGGAACCGTTCGCCTGTTTGGCCAGGCGGCCGGATTCGAGGGTGATGGTGCCGTTCCCGATCGGGATGTCCTTGGTGAACTTCATGGTCTTTCTCTGTACTTCCTTCTCTTTGTTGCGTCGCCGGTCGTCTGCCGGCGGCTTCATGTCTTCCGAGTCCAACTCTTCCTTGCGAACGCAGGGCTGGCGCGTGGGGTCCGGTCCGCCGGATGGGCGGTCAAGCCGTTCGCTGTCCGGGTTGCGGAGCCGGTCAGGGCTCCGCGCCCGTCGCAGGGCCTACCTGCGGAGGCCGAGGCGCTCGATCGTCGTCCGGTAGCGGTCGAAGCTCTGGTCGCGCAGGTAGCCGAGCAGCCGCCGGCGGCGTCCGACCAGCTTCAACAGGCCGCGCCGGCCGTGGTGGTCGTGTTTGTGGACCTTGAAGTGCTCGGTGAGCTCGTTGATGCGGTTCGTCAGCAGCGCGACCTGGACCTCGGGGGAACCCGTGTCCGTCTCGTGGAGACGGTAGTCACGGATGATCTGGTCCTTCACTTCGGTTGTCTGTGGCACGCTCTGATTCCTCGCTGACTCTGCTTGTTCCGTTCTGGTGGTTCTTTCTCGTGTCGCCTTCTTGCGGTTTCCTTCGTCGTTCCCAGGTTCTTTCGCGGCGCGGAGTGTAGCACGGCGGCTATTGGCGGAAGACGATCCTGGGCTGTACCACGGCCAGGCCCCGGTCGCCGATCCGTTCGGACACCATCGCCACGGCGAGGAAGCGGCCACGGCCGTCCGTGAGCTGGACCCAGTCCCCCTCGCCGGCCTCGATGCCCGGCGCCAGCACCGTCTGGCCATGAGTGACGCGCCGCTCCTGAGTGGCGTCCATCGCGACTCTGGGGAAGGGTAGCGGGATCTCGTCGAACGGCACCCAGGCGGAGCTGAGTTCGTCCACTTCCAGCGGTTCGGCGCCGCGAGCGACGCTCTCGAGCCGCTCCGAGTCCACCGCCCGCTGGACCTCGAACGAGCCGATCCGGAGCCGCCGGAGGGTCGCCAGATGGCCGCCGCAGCCGAGGCGCTCACCGAGATCGTGGGCCAGCGACCGGGCGTAGGCGCCGGTGGAGCAGCTCAGCCGGAACGCGATCCGATCGGAGCCGGGGTCGCCGAACGCGCCGCAAGGCTCGAACTCGTAGATCTCCACATCCTTCCCCTGGCGCTCGAAGTCCTCGCCCCGGCGCGCGAGCTCGTAGTACTTCCGGCCGCCGATCTTCTTGGCCGAGTAGGGAGGCGGCAACTGGTGTTGCGGCCCCTCGAACTCCTTCATCGCGCCGGCGACATCGTCCGCCGTCAGATCGGCGGTCGAACCCTCGAACGTGACGTCGCCGGCGGCGTCGTAGGTGTCGGTGGCTGCGCCTAGCTGAATCTCTCCCTCATAGACCTTCGGCGCCTGGATCAGGAAGCGGGTAAGCCGCGTACCGCGACCGACGGTAAGGAGGAGCAGGCCCGTGGCATTGGGGTCGAGGGTGCCGCAGTGTCCGATCTTCCGCTCGCTGAGCGCCCGCCGCGCGATGCGGACGACATCATGGGACGTGCCGCCGGACCGCTTGTCGACGAGGAGCAGACCGTGGCGCTCACTGCCGGAGGTCACGGTGCCGCCTCCACGGCGGTCGCGAGTTCGGCGATCACGACCTGCTCGCCCTCTCCGCCCTCGACCAGGCAGCCGGCGGCGTTGCGGTGGCCGCCGCCGCCCCGTCGGGCTGCGATGGCGCCGACGTCGATCCGGCCGCGGCTCCTGAGGGACACCTTGACGTCGCCTTCCGGTCGTTCGCGGAAGAGTGCGACGGCCTCGACGTCCCGGATCGAGCGCGGATGGTCGATCAGGCCCTCGGAATCGGTCTGGCGGGCGCCGGCGCGTTCGAACATCGAAAGCTCCAGGCGCACGCTGGCGATGCGTCCGTCACAGTGGAGTTCCAGCGTTCCGAGCATTTCCGCCAGCAGCCGCAGTGCTCCCGGGGACTGCGACTCGTAGACCCAGGTCGCGACCCGTTCGGGCCGCGCGCCATGCCGCACGAGCTCGGCCGCCGCCTCGAAGGCGCGCGGCGTGGCGTTCGAGAAGCGGAAGCTCCCGGTGTCCGTCGACAGACCGAGATACAGCGCCGTGGCGGTCGTTTCGTCGATCTCGAGATCGAGCGCCCGCGCCAGACGCAGAATCATCTCGGCCACCGCCGGCGCTTCGGTGTCGACCCAGTTGGCTCGGCCGTAGAGCTCGTTGCCGAGATGGTGGTCGATGTTCAGGATCGGCAGGAGACCTAGGGCGTCCTCCAGGCCGGTGCGATCGAGTCGCGGGCATTCGAGCGGCACGACGAAGTCGAACTCCTCGGGGAAGCCGGCGGGCGGTGTCCGACCGACGTGGATCGGCACGTCCGCGGTGACTCCGGAGTAGGTGTCCGGGGCGGGATCCGCGTTCCAGATCGTGGCGGCGCTTCCCGCCCCGCGCAGGAGGCGGGCGAGCGCCACCTCGGAGCCGATCGCGTCGCCGTCGGGGTGGGCGTGGCTCGAGAGCAGGAAGCGTCGGCCGGAGCGGAACGCCTCGAGCAGGTCGCGGGGAACCGGGTCGCCGGTGCTGTCCGGTGAGTTCACAGGTCGCTCAGAATCTGGTCGATGCGTTCAGCGTGTTCGGCGCCGCGATAGAGCTCGAAGTGGAGTTCCGGAGTCCGGCGGAGGCGCAGGCGGGGACCGAGACGTCCGCGGATGAACCCGGACGCCCGCCGGACCGCGCGGATCGCCGCCTGCCGTTCCTGGTCGTCGCCGAGCACGGAGAGCCGAACGCGCGCATGAGAGCGGTCGGCGCTCAGCGTGAGATCGGCGATGCTCGCGAGTGCGGCTCGGGGATCCTGGACTTCCCTTCGCAGGATGTCCGTCAACTCCCGGCGCAGCAGGTCGCGTGCGCGGGCCTGGGATACGGATGTCACCGGAAGCTAGAGCGTCGGCTCGACGGCTTCGTGGTCGAACGCCTCGATCAGGTCGCCCGGCTTGACGTCCTGGAAGCGGTCGATGCCGATGCCGCAATCGAAGCCGCTTCGCACTTCCGCCGTGTCGTCCTTGAAGCGGCGCAGCGAACCGATTCGGCCCTCGTGAACGACGACGCTGTCCCGGACCAGGCGGATCTGGGAGTTGCGCGAGATGACACCGGCGATCACGTGGCAGCCGGCGACCATGCCGACCTTGGGTACCTTGAAGATCTCACGCACCTCGGCGCGCCCGCGGGACACTTCCCGGTAGGTGGGCTCGAGCAGGCCGGTCATCGCCGCGATCAACTCGTCCGTCAGTTCGTAGATGACCGTGTGCAACCGCACGTCGACCTCTTCCTTGGCGGCGAGTTCCGTGGCGCTGCGCTCCGGCCGAACGTTGAAGCCGTAGATGATCGCGCCGGCGGCGGAGGCCAGGAGAACGTCGTGAGTGGTCACCGCGCCGACGGCGGAGCGGATCACCCGAACCTTGACCTTCTCGGTGGAGAGCTTCTGCAGGGTCTCGCGCAGCACCTCGACCGAGCCCTGGACGTCCGCCTTCAGGATGACGGGCAACTCCTTGACCTCGCCCTCCTTCAGGCTCGCGAACAGGCTCTCGAGGGAGACGCCGCCGCTGGTCGGCGCCAGGTCCATGCGGCGCTTCTCCTCACTGCGGAACTCGGCGATAGACCGCGCGCGCGCTTCCTGAGCCGTTGCCTGGAACGGATCACCGGCTTCCGGAAGCTCGTTGAATCCCGAAACCTCCACCGGCGTGGATGGCGGCGCGTCGGAAATGCGCTTGCCCAGATCGTTCATCAGCGACCGCACGCGACCCCAGGTCGAACCACACACGAAGACGTCGCCGACCCGCAGGGTACCGTCCTGGACCAGGACGGTAGCGACGGAGCCGCGACCGGTTTCCTTGCTCGCTTCGATCACGACGCCCTGGCCCTGCAGTTCCGGGCTGGAGCGGAGTTCGGCGACCTCAGCCGTGAGATTGATCATCTCGAGCAGATCGTCGATCCCGTCTCCCTTGATTGCGGAGACGGGCACTGCGATCACGTCGCCGCCCCAGTCCTCGGTCACCAGGTCGCGGTCCGCCAGTTGCTGTTTGACCCGGTCGACATTGGCGTTTGGCCGGTCGATCTTGTTGATGGCGACCAGGATCGGCACGGCCGCGGCCCGGGCGTGGTCGAGCGCTTCGAGGGTCTGCGGCATCACGCCGTCGTCCGCGGCAACGACGAGGATGACGATGTCGGTGACCTGCGCCCCGCGGGCCCGCAGTTGAGTGAACGCCTCGTGCCCGGGCGTGTCCAGGAAGGTGATGCGGCCGCCGTTGTGCGCGACCTGGTAGGCCGCGATGTGCTGCGTGATGCCGCCGAACTCGCCTTCCGTGAGCCGGGACTTGCGGATCGCGTCGAGCAGCGTCGTCTTGCCGTGGTCGACGTGGCCCATGATCGTCACGATCGGAGGACGTTCGACCCGGGTCGGCCCATCGGCCTCGGCGCGGCTCGCTTCCAGTTCCTCTTCCTGCTCGAGCTGGATCTCCTCCTCGAAGGAGACGATCAGGGCCTCGAAGCCCATCTGTTCCGCGAGCTCCACCGCGAGCTCAGGCTCCAGCAGATGGTTCACGGTCGCCATCAGGCCCCGGTCGAACAGCATCTTCAGCAGGTCCTTCGCCTTGACACCCATCTTCTCGGCCAGGTCGCGCACCTGCAACCCCTCCGAGATGGTGATCGTGCCCCGCTGGCTGGCGTCTTCGACCATGACCTCGCCGGCCTTCAGCCGGTCTTCCTGGCGCTCGCGGCGAGTGCGCAGATCGACCTGGGGCGGCGCGGGCTCCGGTTGGGCGCGGGCCTCGATCGCCGGTGACACCTCCGCCGCTGGCGGCGCCTGCACCGTCTCCGCCGCCGGTGCGGAGTCGGGTTCGGCCTTCGGAGTTCCGGCCGGCGCCGCGGGGGGCATCTCGGCGGTCTCGGCGGGCGCTCGCGCAGCCGCCGCGGCTTCCTCCGCCGCGATCTCCTTCGCCGCGACTTCCTCCGGGGTGGGTGGTTTCGGCTTCGTTTCCGTAGGCGTCAGGGTGCGGATCGTCTGCTTGTGGACAATCGAACGCCGGCGGTTCGGCCGCATCGGCCCGGCGGGGGGCCGGAGGCTCGAGATAGGCCGCCGCCGGGGCGCCGCGGGCGGAGCCGCGCGGTCGCGGAGAATGACCTCGCGCTGGGGTCCGGCGATCTTCTTGCCCTCGAGCAGCGCCTTGATGATGTCCGTGTCGATCATCGCGTCTTCTCCCTCGACGCGCACACCGATCGAACGGAACTTGAACAGCAAGTCCTGCTCGGCCACGTTCATCCGCTTGGCCAGGTCCTGCAGCCGGATTTTGCCCATGAAGTCCTCGGTCCCCCCAGTTCTCTATTGACCCGCTCGTCCTGCTCGCCCTGACCCGGCGAGCCCCTAGGTTTCGCCTTTCCCCGTATCCTCGCCGCTCGCCGACACCTCTTGCGCGGCTTCTTCCTCGCCGTCGCCGGACTCTTCCTCGAACACCCGGGTGAGCGCCGCCATGAAGTCGTCCTCGTCCATCGCGGGGCCTTCGCCGTCCGACGCCGCGGCGGCGTCCTCGGGCGAGGCCTGTGCCGTAGCCCATTCGATGATCGAAGCCGCCACCGCTTCATCGACCCCGGGCACCATCGTGAGGGCTTCCGCGCCGGCGCTCTGCAGGGCTTCCAGCTCGCCAAAGCCGGCCACTTCAAGCGCCGCAGCGAGGTCCTCGTCGACCCCGGCGATCTCCGTGAGGTCGAGCTTGTCTCCGCCGATGTCGACGTTCAGCATCCGGGCGAGGGCGTCCGCGACCTCATCCTTGACGTCCGACTCGCTCTTGATGTCGATGCGGGCTCCGATCAACTCGCTGGCGAGACGCACGTTCTGGCCTCGCTTGCCGATCGCGAGCGAGAGTTGCTCGTCCTCGACGATGACGTCGAGGTGCGGCGTTGCACCCTCGTGCGTCACCGAGACGCGAGTGATCCGTGCCGGCGCCAGCGCGCTCTGCGCGAACGTCACCTGGTCCTCCGAGAACTCGATGATGTCGATCTTCTCGCCGCGGAGTTCCCGGATGATCGACTGGACGCGGGAGCCCTTCATGCCGACGCAGGCGCCGACCGGGTCGACATCCCGCTCGCGGCTGACCACCGCCACCTTCGCTCGCTCGCCTGGGGCGCGCACGGCGGTCTTGATGACCACGGTGCCGTCGTAGATCTCGGGCACCTCCATCTCGAAGAGCTTGACCAGAAGGCGGGGGTCGGTGCGCGACATGACGACCTGCGGTCCCTTGGGTTGCTTGTGGACCTCGACGATCACGCCGCGGATGCGCTCGCCCTGGCTGTAGCGCTCGTGGCGCGACTGCTCGCTCCGGGGAACGATCGCCTCGGTCCGGCCGAGATCGACGATGATGTCCCCACGCTCGAACCGCCGCACGGTGCCGTTCACGACCTCGCCGACCCGGTGCTCAAACTCGTTGAAGATCTTCTCGCGCTCCGCTTCGCGGATCCGCTGGTAGAGCACCTGTTTGGCCGATTGGGCCGCGATTCTGCCGAGTCCCTCGGTCGAGATGGGGATCTCGATCTCCTCGCCCAACTCGGCATCCTCCTTGTGCTCCCGAGCCTCTTCGAGGGTCCACTCGGCGGTAGGATCCTCGACCTCTTCGACCACCTGGCGGTAGAGGAAGGCGCTGAACTGACCGGTCTCGCGGTCCATGTAGGAGCGCACCGGTTCCTTGATGTGGTGCTGCTTCTTGGCCGCCGATGCGACCGCGTCCTCGAGGGCGACGATCCACTTGTCCAGGTCGATGTCCTTCTCGTGCGCGACCTGTCTGAGAACCTCGTTGATGTTCACTTCGGGAGTGTGCGTCTGAGCCATTTTGGAATCCCCGGCGTCAGAGTTCGACCAGAAGTCTGGCCTTCAGAATGTTGTCGATACTGATGCGCAACGTGTCGCCGCTGTCGTCTTCGAGGACGAGTGCGAGGCCCGGGTCGTCCGGACTCAGGCCGAGGAGCTGCCCGCGCACGGTGCGCCGGTCGGTGCTTCCGGCGTCAGCGTAGGTAACCCGGACACGGCTGCCGCTGAACCGTTCGTAGTCCCGAACACCGTGGAGTTCCCGATCGAGCCCGGGGGAACTGACCTCCAGGATGTACCCCGAGGCCGGTCCGAAGTCCTCGGCGTCAAGGAGGACGGAGGCCTCCCGGGAGACGTTCGCACAGAGATCGTGGGTGACACCATCATCATGATCGATCACCAGGCGCAGGCGGTCGCCACGGAACGCCGCCTCCACCAACTCGCAGGCATGGCTCAAGGCCAGGCGTTCGAGTCGGCCGAGGAGGTCGGTGTCGATTGGTGTACCCACGTCGCGTCTCGCCCGGTGCGATGACCCGGCCATCGCCGGCCGCACCGGCGCCGGAAACTCGCGGACAGGCTCAAGAGAGGTCATGTCGTAGCAGAATCGGAATCTCGCTGGGATTTCGTGATCTCTTAGAACAAAAAAGAGCGGGCCGAAGCACCCACTCTCAGCAGCCGACGGCCGGTATTCGGCAGTTCGCTCTCCGTAGGAGAAGCGCCGGCGGTCGGGCAGTGACTATACAACGGTCGGGTCGGCCCGGCAAGCCGTTCCCGGGCGCGCGCGCCAGAATGGCGCGCCCTCAAGCGGTGGGCGTGACGCCGGTGGCGGGAATGCCCCGGCGGTACGGGCCACGCCCCGGAAAGTCGGCGGTGTCCCGGCGGTAGACCGGGTTGGCAGGCGACTTGCACGACCTCGCAAGCGAAGGCGCCGGAGAGGCCGGCGCACTACGGTTGTATGCTCCGGGTGCCGCCATGTCGCGGCGCCTGCTTCGCCCGAGGATCGGAGAAGGGCGAACTGGAACTGGCTGAACTGGAACTTGCGAACGATGAACACGAAGAAGCAGATCCTGTTTACCGCCCTGATGGTCGTCGGCGCCCTGGTATTCGGCATGATCATCGCCGGCGGACTGAACCTCACGGAACCGACGCGGGCCGAGGAGACGTCACGGCCGGCGCTGGCAGCGGAGAAGGACTCGCGGGACGAACAGGCGAGACGGGTCGACCTCCACGCGAGGACCGCGATCGACAGCTTTGCCGATCTGGCTGAGGCGGTCCTGCCGGCCGTAGTGACGGTCGAGGTCGTGCGGATCGAGGAGGCGCCGGAGGTTCGGGGCTTCCAGGACTTCTTCCGCCGTGGCCCGCGACAGCCGGAACCGGAGCCGGAAGAGCAGCGCTTCCCTGGCGCGGGGAGTGGCTTTCTGATCTCCGCCGACGGGTGGATCGTGACCAACAACCATGTAGTCGAACGGGCGGAGAGGATTCAGGTCGGCATGGATGGCCGCGAGTACTCCGCCGAGGTGAAGGGCCGCGACCGGGAGACGGATCTGGCGTTGCTCAAGATCGACGCCGGTGACGAACTTCCGCACCTGCCGCTCGGCGACTCGGACGCGCTCCGGGTAGGGGACTGGGTCATGGCGATCGGCAATCCTCTGAACTTCGAGGCTTCGGTGACGGTCGGGGTGGTCAGTGCCAAGGGCCGGTCGATTCCGATCGAGAACAACCGTGCCGACTTCGCGAACTACATCCAGACCGATGCGGCGATCAACCTGGGCAATTCAGGCGGGCCTTTGGTCAACACGGCGGGTGAGGTCGTCGGGATCGCGACCGGCAAGGCGTTCGCAGAGAACATCGGCTTTGCCGTGCCGGTGGACGTTCTTCGTGGAGTGCTTCCGCAGTTGCGCGACGAGGGCCGTGTCAGGCGCGGCTATCTCGGTGTTTCGATTCGCAATCTGAGCCACCGGGAGGCGCGGTACTACCAGCTCGACGAGCCCAACGGCGCCCAGGTGCAGGAGGTCGTCGAGGACACACCGGCCGAGAAGGCCGGAGTTGAGGCTGGGGACGTCATTCTTGGCGTGAACGACCACGACGTCGTGAACACCCGGGATCTCATCGACTACGTCGCGTCGTTCCCGCCGGGGGCCGAGGTTCGCCTCAGGGTCCTCCGCGACCGCGACTCCGAACCGCTCGAGCTCGACGTCAAGCTTGAGGAACGCCCATCCCTCATTGCGGAGCGGCCGGAGCCGGTGCCGGCGTCGCCGCCCCGGGAGGAGAGCATGGACTGGCTCGGTCTGGAACTCCGGCCGCTGACGGCGACACTTCGCGAGCGGGCCCAGTTGGACGGCCGGCAGCGTGGAGTCTTCGTGTCGGGAGTCTCCCCTCGCAGCGTGTTCGCGGAGGAGGGGTTTCAGGGGGGGTTCGTGATCGTCGGAATCAACGATGCCGTGATCGAGAGTCTGGGCGATCTGGGGGAGGCCACGGCCGACCTCGAGGCGGGTGATCTCGTGCGCGTGGAAGCGCTCGCTCCGGGTGGCCAGCGGCTCTTCTCGGTGATCGAAGTACCCTGACGTTCCCGCGGAGACACCCCCATTGACCCGGCCCTCGACGCGGCCAGCAGGTCCGCGGGTGCTCGTGGTCGACGATGAGGAGTCGATTCGGGCGTCGCTCCGCATGATCCTGGAGTTCGAGCGCTACCGCGTCGACGAGGCGGCGAACGGCCGGGAAGCACTGAGGCAGGTGATGACCCGGCCGCCGGCCGCCGTGCTGCTCGACATCAAGATGCCCGAGATGGACGGCCTGGCGACGCTGTCGGGCCTACGGGAGCAGGGGCACGAGATGCCGGTCGTCATGATCAGTGGCCACGGCGACATCGCCGCGGCCGTCGAAGCGACGCGGTTGGGGGCGTACGACTTCCTGGAGAAGCCGCTGGAGCGCGACCGGGTGCTCCTGGCTCTTCGCAACGCCGTCGAACGGCAACGGCTCCGGGACGAGAACCGGGAGCTCAGGCGGGCTCCTTCCGAGCTGGTGGGCGAGTCTCCGGCAATGCAGGAACTCCGGGGCACGATCGAGCGCGCCGCACCGACTCCGGCTACCGTGTTGATTACCGGCGAGAGCGGAGTCGGCAAGGAACTCGTCGCCCGGGCCATTCACTCCGGCAGTCCGCGCAGCGGAATGCCTCTCGTCCAGGTCAACTGCGCCGCCATCCCGGACGAGTTGATCGAGTCCGAACTGTTCGGTCACGAGAGGGGCGCCTTCACGGGCGCCGTGCGTCGCCAGGTCGGGAAGTTCACGGCCGCCGACGGCGGCACGATCTTCCTGGACGAAGTCGGGGACATGTCGGCCCGCACCCAGGCCAAGGTGCTGCGGGCTCTTCAGAGCGGCGAGATCGAACCGGTCGGAGCCAGGATGGCGACGACGGTCGATGTCCGGGTCGTGGCCGCGACCCATCGCGATCTTCCCGGGGAAGTCGAGGCCGGACGCTTCCGGGAGGATCTCTTCTACCGTCTGAACGTCGTTCCGGTGCACGCGCCGCCGCTGCGTGAGCGCCTCGAGGATCTCCCGCTGCTGGTGGAACACTTCATCGAACGATTCGCGAGCGAGAACAACTATCGCCCGAAGAGCCTGACCACCGGTGCCATCCGGCAACTGCAGGCGATGCCGTGGCGCGGCAACGTCCGGGAACTGAAGAACCTCCTCGAGCGCGTACTGATCCTGAGTCCGGGCGACAGGATCGACCGGGCGGCCATCCTCAGGCTGGCGGGTTCCGTGCGCGGTGACCTCTCTGAGGCTATTCTCGCGCTTCCCACCCTGCGGGAGTTCAGGGAGAGCTCGGAACGGATGTACCTGTCGAAGAAGCTCGAGGAGCACGGCTGGAACGTGACTCGCACCGCGAAAGCCATCGGGACTCCGAGGAGCAACCTGTACAAGAAGATGGAGCAGTACGGGCTCCGCCGGGAGGGCTCGCCTTGATCGCCGAGCGCCCCGGAGCCGTGGCTCCGCACCGGATCCTGGTCGCCAAGCCCGGACTGGACGGCCACGACCGGGGCGCCAAGGTGGTGGCGCGAGCCCTGCGCGACGCGGGATTCGAGGTGATCTACACCGGTCTGCGCAAGACCCCGGAGCAGATCGTGGCCGCGGCCGTGCAGGAAGACGTGCGGGCCGTCGGTCTGTCGATCCTCTCCGGCGCCCACAACACCCTGCTGCCGGAGGTGGTGGAGGGCCTGCACGTTGCCGGGGCCGACGACGTGCTCGTCTTCGCCGGAGGAATCGTTCCCGACGCCGACATCGCGGACCTCAAGGCCGCGGGTGTGGACGAGGTCTTTCCGCCGGGATCCACCACGGCGGCGATCGTCGAGTATCTGAACCGCCGGCTGGCGGCGTCGGGGGCGGCCGGCGGGCCCGGCCGCTGATGACGGGCCGCGGCCCCTCCGCCAACGCGCAACCGCAGGGCCCCGCGATGGAGAAGCGCTTCGAACCTGCTTCTTACGAAGGCAAATGGCAGGCGTGGTGGGACGAGCAGGACCTGTACCGCTGTCCTGCCGATCCGGAAGGCACGGGGCCGAGTCCGTACTGCATCCTGATACCGCCGCCGAACGTAACGGGCAAGCTGCACATGGGGCATGCCCTGCAGAGCACCCTGCAGGATCTGATCACGCGCTGGCGGCGCATGCGAGGCGACAACGCGCTGTGGCTGCCCGGAACGGATCACGCCGGCATCGCGACCCAGCTCATGGTCGAGCGGCACCTGGAAGAGCATGGATCGAGCCGAATGGAGCTGGGCAGGGAGAAGTTCGTCGAGCGGGTCTGGCAGTGGAAGCATGAGTACCACGCGAACATCCGCGGCCAGTTGCAGCGCCTCGGCGCTTCCTGCGACTGGTCGCGCGAGCGGTTCACGCTCGATGACGGGCTGGCGCGCGCGGTGCGCACCGCCTTCGTGCGCCTCCACGAAGAGGGTCTGATCTACCGGGGCGAGTACATGGTCAATTGGTCGCCGGTGCTGCGGACGGCGGTCTCCGACCTCGAGGTCGAGAACCGCGAGGTTCAGGGCCGGCTGTATCACCTCGCGTACCCGCTGGAGGGGCTCGCGGCAGGTTCCGCCGCCGAGGAGCCCCTGGTCGTGGCCACCACCCGGCCGGAGACGATGCTCGGGGATACCGCCGTCGCCTTTCACCCGGAAGACGAGCGCTACCGCCATCTGGCCGGCCGCACAGCCAGGCTGCCCATCCTTGGTCGGCGTCTGCGGCTGGTCGCTGACGACCACGTCGACCCCGCCTTCGGCACCGGACTCGTCAAGGTCACGCCTTACCACGATCCGAACGACTACGAAATCGCCCGCCGCCATGACCTTCCGGGCGTGCGCGCGATCGACTTCGACGGTCGGATGACCGCCGAGGCCGGACCCGAGTTCGAAGGTCTGGATCGCTTCGAGGCCCGGCGGCGCGTGGTCGAACGGCTGGAGGCCGAGGGGCGGTTGGTCAAGGTCGAGCCCCATGTCCACAGCGTCGGCCACTCCCAGCGGAGCGGCGAACCGATCGAGCCGATGCTGTCGCCGCAGTGGTTCGCCAATGTCTCGGGCATGGCGCAGGAGGCCCTCGCGGCGGTCGAACGTGGCGAGATCAGCCTGATTCCCTCCTCCTGGGACCGGACCTGGGAGCACTGGCTCAGGAACATCCGGCCGTGGGTCATCTCTCGCCAGCTCTGGTGGGGACACCGCATTCCGGCCTGGTACGACGCGGACGGCGCCTGCTACGTCGCGATGGATCGAGCCGCGGCGGAGGAAAAGGCAGGCACCGCCGAGCTGACTCGCGATCCGGACGTGCTGGACACCTGGTTCTCGTCCGGCCTGTGGCCGATCTCCACGCTGGGCTGGCCGGACGAGGAGGCGCCCGATCTCCGCACCTGGTACCCGACCGAGGTCCTGATCACGGGCTTCGACATCCTGTTCTTCTGGGTGGCGCGCATGGTCATGCTGTCGCAGCACCTCCACGGCGGCGTGCCCTTCCGGGCCGTCCACCTGACCGGACTGGTTCGCGACGCCGACGGCGAGAAGATGTCGAAGACCAAGGGCAACACGGTCGATCCGATGGACCTGATCGAGGAGTACGGGGCGGATGCAATGCGCTTCACCCTGGCGGTTCTCGACGTACCGGGGCGCGACGTTCCGCTCGATCTGGAGCGGATGGCTGGCTACCGCGCCTTCGGTAACAAGATCTGGAACGCGGTTCGTTTCGCCCTTGCGCGAACCGAGGGGGCGGTGACGCCCGCGTCCGGGACGGACCTCGAACGAGAAGGATTGGCCGCCCCCGAGCGGTGGATCCTGTCGCGGCTGTCAGACACCGCGGCCGCGGTGAACGACGGACTGGAGGAATTCCGTTTCGACCGGGCCTGCAACGCCCTCTACCACTTCTTCTGGCACGAACTCTGCGACTGGTACATCGAGTTCGCGAAACCCGCTCTCGCGGGTTCCGCACCCCGGCCGCGCGTAGCCGAGACGCTGCTGTTCGTCCTTGACGCGAGCTTGCGGCTCCTGCATCCGGTCATGCCGCATCTGACTGAGGAGCTCTGGCAGCGCCTGCCGCGCGACCGGTCGGCGTCGGCTCGTGGGCCTCGCAGCAGCATCGCGGTCCAGAGCTACCCGCTCGAGACCCCCGAACTCGTCGATCAGGAGGCCGAGCGAGGCATGGACGCGCTGATCACCGTGGTCCAGGCAGCCAGGAGCCTGAGGCGGGAGCGAAACCTCAGGGCGGCGGCGAAGATGTCGCTCGCGGTCGAGGCTGGGGACCCCGACCTGACCAGCTTCGTGATCGAGCAGGCGCTCCTCCTCAGCGCGGTCGCCGGTATCTCGGAGATCCAGGCGGGAGTCGGCACCGACGCCGCCTATCGCTCGCGGGCCGGCGGACTGAACCTGGCGTTCGAGGTCGAGGCGGCGCCGATGGGCGAGGCAGAACGAGCGAAGCTCAGGAAGGAACTCGACCGTCTGGACGCCGAGATCGCGGGAGCACGGAACCGCCTGTCGAACGTGAGTTTTCTGGAGAAGGCGCCGGCGCGCGTCGTGGAGGGTAACCGCAGCCGGCTTGCCGAGCTCGAGGAGCGGCGGAGCAGCTTGATGGAAACGCTCGGCCAGGCCCCTCGGTTGTAGGCTTCGCCACCGATGACGGTGGACCCCTACCGGGACTTCGAACAGCTTGTGAGCGATCTCCGTTCGCGATCCGGGCACCTGCCCGAGAACCTGGTGCTCATGGACACGGTCGATTCGACGAACCGGTTCGTCAAGGATCTGGTCGACCGGTTCTTCGAGGAAGAGGCGACGCCGCGCGCGGCGTTCGTCGTCGCGTACAAGCAGACCGCGGGCAGGGGCCGCCAGGGTCGTTGCTGGGTCAGTTCGGCCGGCCGCGGGCTCTACTGCACCTGGCTGCAGCCGTTGCCGGCTGGCCAGGGACGCTTGGAGGATCAGCTCGAAACCTTGCCGCTGCTGGTCGGAGTCGGCGTCTGCCGGGCCGTGGCGGCACTGATCGGTGGTGAGGCGCTCCTCAAGTGGCCCAACGACGTGCTCGTTGGCGGTCGGAAGATTGCCGGCATCCTGATCGAGACGGTAGCCGGCAGCAACGGCGAGACAGCCGCCGTGATCGGCTTCGGCGTGAACTATGACTTCGGTGCCGGCAGCACGTTACCGACTCCGGTGTCGACGTCGCTTGCGCTGGAGACCGGGACGCCGCCGTCGCGGGCGGTCGTCGTCGAAGGGCTCGCCAGGTCCCTGGAACGGGAGTTGGGTCACTGCGGCGACCTGGGGTACACGCTGGACGCCTACCGTGCCTGCACCGTTCATCGTGAAGGTGACGAAGTCAGTTGCCGCGTCGGTGGCGAAACACTCGCGGGACGGTTCGCCGGTTTCGACAGCGGCGGCCGGTTTCGACTGCGGACTGCCGCCGGTCTCCGCACGATCGCCTCGGGCGAGGTCATCGAGGCCTAGGGAACGCACGGTGTGGTCTCCGGGACTGCCGATCGGGATTACTTCGAGACGATCGAAGAGGAGTTCATCCGGTTGCGGGGCGCCCCGCTGCTCCTGAGCCCGGCCGACTGGCGCCTCGTAGACCGCTGGCGCAAGGAAGGCGTGCCCCTTTCTCTCGTTCTGGAGAGCATCCGTCTGGTCTTCGAGCGGCGCGCCGAGCGGCACGCGGCGTCGCCGGAGGCCCTGCAGAGGAGCGTGACCAGCCTGCGCTACTGCCGGTCGGCGGTGGAGAAGGCCTGGGCGGAGTACCGGGAACTCGGCGGAGCTTCGGCCCGGCAGCCCAGGCCGGCTGCGATCGACGTGCGGGCCCGGCTTCGGGTGCTGGTGGACGCGATCCCTCCCGCCACGGTCGACCTGGAGAGCTGGCGACGACGACTGCTCGAGCTCCAGGGTCCGGCGCCCGCCGTCGAGGACCAGCTGGTCGTGCTGGACCGCGAACTCGTGGAGCGCGCCTTCGAGCTTCTGCCGCGGCATGACCGGGAGGCGATCACCGCCGAGGCCGAGGCCGCGCTCGAGAGGATGACCGGCCGCGTCGATCCGGAACGGCTGGCGGAGCTACGGCGGCGCATGGTCCGCAGACTGGTTCGGGAGCGCCTCGGTCTGCCGCTCCTGTCCCTGTTCGCGGAACGCTCCGAGCCGCCCCCCCGTGGCGGTTGATCTCGCCCCGGTCGAATCAGCCGACCTCGTTCACCGCCGCCTTCCGCCAGCGGTCGGCCAGGCGATCGTAGAGCACCAGGCCGACCGTCATCCCCAGGTTGAGCGATACGGCGGTCGGCACGCACACACGGTGCCTGCAGCGCGCCAGGATGCAATCGGAGATTGAGCCGCTTTCCGGCCCGAAGACGTAGCAGGCCCGCTCCGGATGGGTGAAGCCGGGGAGCGCCACCGCCTCCGGCACGATCTCTACCGCGACCAGGTCCGCGTCGCGTGGCGCCGCCTCCAGCAGATCGTCGACCTCGAGTACCGGAACGTGGCGGTAGGCCCTGGTCGGGTCGGTGGGCAACCGGCGGATATCGATGTCTTCGGAGGCCTGGCCCATGATGATCATGCGGGCCTGGAAGCAGAGCGCCGCCCGCAGCACGTGCCCGACGTTCACCGGATCGGACGGGCGGTCGAGCGCGACGCAGGCGAAACCGCGTCCGCCCAGGAGATCGGCGCGCCGCTGCACCCGGCGTTCGATCTTCTTTCCCATTCAGGTTCCCCCGTTCAGGTCTCTGCGTCGCTGTAGCGTTCGAACACCCGCTCGATCAGGAGCTGCAGGGGAAACCGGCTGAGCCGGCCGGCGCCGGCCACTCGTTCGCCGAAGCTGGTGACGGAGTCGGGGCGTATGCCGTCGCCCCAGATCAGCACCGGCACAGGGTCGGCGCCGTGGACACCGACCTCGGACAGGGTGGCATGGTCCGCCGTGACCGCCACCCGGATCGTTCGTTCCAGGCGATCGAGGAGGACGCCCAACTCCCGGTCGACCCTTTCGAGGAAGGCGACCTTCTGGTCGGGCCGCCGGTCGTGGGCTGCGATGTCCGCGCCCTTGACATGGACCATGACCAGGTCGTGCTCCTCGAGCGCCTCCATCCCGCACTGGAACTTGAGCGCGAGATCCGTGTCGACGTTCGCGGTCATGCCCGGACGGTGAACCGTCGATACGCCGAGCGCCGAGGCGATCCCCATCACGGTACGGTCGCCGCCGATACAGGCGGCGGAGACCGGCAGGCCGCCCGGCTCCAGAGGCAGCAACCGGTGGACTCGACCCACCCCCCGGGTCAGTACCGCGTTCGCCGGCAGACCGCCGTTACGCCGCCGCCTCTCGTTTGCCGGATGCCGCGCCAGGACGCGGCGCGCCTCCTGTTCGAACAGAGCCAGGACGCGCGCGGTCCGCTCGGCCGTCTCGTCGTTCGGGTCGAGCGGCCGCGGCGCCAGCGGCGGGCCCGAAGGGGCTCCGTCCCCCGGGTCCGACCCCTCGATGGCGGACGTCAGGCCGTCGCCGCGCAGCGTGATCGCGAGGCGGTGTTCGGTGGTGGCACGGACGCGCACCTTGACCCTGTCCGAAGCGGGGAGGTCCAGCCGGTCGATGGCCTTGGCCAGCTTTCTGGCGTCGTCGCGGATGCGCCCGGCCCGGCGATCCACCACGTAGCCGCGTTCGTCCAGTGTGGCGAAGTTGCCCCGGATCGCGATCGTGCCGGCTTTCAGTTTGAGTCCGGCCCCCAGCGCCTCGATCGGTCCGCGGGTCATGACCCTCGGGGACTGGGAGAACAGCGCGAGATTCCCCGACGCCGTGTCCGGAACGACGCCGGGCGCTACCGGATCCGCCAGGCCGTTGGCACCCTCCCGGGCCAGGCGGTCCAGGTTCGGCGTGCGCGCCGCTTCGAGAGGCGTGCGGCCGCCGAGGGACCGAAGAGGGCGGTCTGGGAGACCGTCGATCACGAGCATCAGGACGGGGGGACGCGGTTCGCCCAGCCCTTCCACCGATGCCTGGGTGAGCCATGGCAGGCGTTGGGACATGTTCTGTCCGAGCAACCCGATGGCGGCCGCCAGCGCGGGCTCCCGCTCGGTCGTGTCGAGGGTCGGTACACCCACTTCCTCCGCCAGCCGAATCAGATGGTCCTGCTGGGCGCGGAGCACGCGAAAGTGATCGAGCTGTCGATGCGACCTCCTCACGGCGACCGTTTCGCGGGCCAGGAAGTGGCTGCGGTGGACTTCCTCGTCCTCCGTCGTGAGCAGGAGGAAGAACTGATAAGCGTCAGCATCCAGATCCGGGAAGGGAACCAGTCCGGGCAGCAGATGGACGCCTTCGACGACCAGACTGAGGTTCTCGGCGATCGCGCGCTCGACGACCGCCCGCACCCCAACGCAGACTCTTGTTGCCTGTTCCTCGAAGGTCGCGAGCGTCGGATCCGGAGGGCCGCCCGGGAGCTCGGGCGACGCGGCTGCGGCGGTCTCGTAGCTCGAAACGTGGAGGGCCGGCAGAATGGCCGGTGCGAAGACCATTCGCATCACCTGCCGGACCGTGTCGGTCGCGTTGACGCGGTAGATCCGGAGTTGAGGCGCCAGGTCGAGGGCCAGCGTCGATTTGCCGGTTCCGCCCGCGCCGCCGATGTAGAGGATGAGAGGTCTCGGCAACCGCCGCAGCCGCCGGATGAGCCGGTAGCGTCCGGCGACGTCGGGACCTTCCTTCACTTCGAGAAGTTCAGCGATGCGCTGCGCCAGATGCCGCTTTTCGAGGCTGGTGATGTCCTCGCGGACCAGCCGGCGCTGCAGTTGCTCGACACGACGGTACGCGTGATCGAAGTCGAGACCGGCGGCGTAGAGGCTTCGCGCAAGCAGACCGCGGGAGAACGGCTGGGCTTCGCCCTGGTCGGTGACCTGAATTGGCCGTTCCGGACCCTCGGTGGTGCTCAGGTTTCCTCCCGCGCCCGTCGCAGGGGACAGTTGGAGCAGTTGAGGGGCTCCCCGTCCGGGCCGAGCACGTCCGGACCGCCGCAGGATCCACGCAGGCAGCGGCCACTGATGAGCACGCCGACGGACATGAGAATCACCGAAGCGGCTATCACCGTGATGGTCAGAAACAGGATCGCCATGGCTCGCTCGCGAGTCTACCGGCGCGGCATCGAGAAGAGCACCGGCTGGACGTTGTCGGGCTGCGTGCTACTCGAGCGTTCCAAATCGGTCCTGGAAAGCTGCGCTCGGGAGTTCCTCCAGGGAGTCCTGGTGGTAGATCAGGAGCAGGGCCGCGATGTCGTTCTCGTCCGCCCAGCGCAGGCCGTCCTCGGGGCCGAGGACCATCAGGGCGGTGGCGTAGGCGTCGGCGACGGCGCAGTTTGTGTGGAAGACGCTGGCCGAGGCGAGGGCGTGTTCAACCGGGCGGCCGGTGCGGGGGTCGATCGTGTGGGAGTAGCGCTGGCCATCGCGTTCCCAGTAGTTCCGGTAGTCGCCCGAGGTTGCCAGGGATCCGTCGGTGAAGGGGAGGATCCTCTGGAGGTTGGGCTGGGCAGCCTCCTCCGTTTCGGGTCGTTCTCCGGAATCACTCACTCGAACAGGCGGTCGTTCGATCGCGATACGCCATGCGTCGCCGGCTGGGCTGTGACCGCCAGTGCGTATCTCGCCTCCGACTTCGACGAGGTGATTGGGGTAACCGGCTTTGAGCAGAGCCTCAGAAACGCTATCGACTGCCCAGCCCTTGGCGATGGCGGACAAGTCGAGAGCTGCTCCGTCTTCGAGCTTGAGAACTCGCCGATCCTCAGATGCCAGCTCGATCGCGCCGATCGCCCGACGCAGTTCTGCCAGGCGATCCTCGAGAGGAGGCGCCGGCTCCTCACTGCGTCCGGGCGCACCGAAGCCCCAGGCGTCGACGAGGGGCCCCACCGTTGGGTCGAACGCGCCGTTGCTCTCCTCGCGCACCCGCCAGGCGAGTTCCAGAACTGCCCAGGTTTCCTCTGCGAACACGAAGGACTCGCCAGCCGCAAGCCGATTGAAGTGTGAGATCTCCGAGTCGGCCCGATAGGTCGACATTGCCCGGTCCACCGCTTCGAGTCGTTGCTCGACCAGAGCCCGGATCGCTTCACGGTCACCGGAGTCCGCGACCGCGCGCACGCGATAGTAGGTGCCCATCGTCGGTCCCTGCAGCACGACTTCTTCGGCTCCCTGACCACAGCCGACCGTGAGGCCGCCGAGGACGGCTAGCACCGCCCACCCGAAGCGAGCGGAGTGCAGCGAGCGCACCCCTTTCCATCTTCCGACAGAGCGGGAGCGGCACCTGGGACCCCTCCCCCCGTACCCGCGCCGGGCGGGTGCCGCCACCACCAACGTCCCGCGCACGCAGCGCATCGCCGCGCCTAGCCGAAGTCGTCGAAGGCGATGTTCTCGGGTTCGACGCCGAGGTCGTCGAGCATCTTCATGCAGGCCTGAAGCATCAGGGGGGGGCCGCAGAGGTAGTACTCGACGTCTTCCGGGGAGGGGTGGTCCTTCAGGTAGTTGTCGTAGAGGACCTGGTGGATGAAGCCGGTGTAGCCGTCCCAGTTGTCTTCCTCGAGCGGGTCGGAGAGGGCGAGGTGCCAGGTGAAGTTAGGGTTCTCCGCGGCGATCCGGTCGAAGTGGTCGATGTAGAAGGCCTCGCGGTAGGAGCGGGCGCCGTACCAGAAGGACACCTTGCGGTCCGTGTGGATCCGGCGGAACTGGTCGAAGATGTGGGAGCGCATTGGCGCCATGCCGGCGCCGCCGCCGACGAACACCATCTCAGCGTCCGTCTCCTTGGCGAAGAACTCGCCGAAGGGGCCGGCGATCGTCACGTCGTCGCCGGGCTTCAGGTTGAAGATGTAGGAGGACATCTGGCCGGGCGGCAGGTCCATTTCGCGCGGCGGCGGCGTCGCCACCCGGACGTTCAGCATGATGACGCCCTTCTCCTCCGGGTAGTTCGCCATCGAGTACGCGCGGACCACCGTCTCGTCGACTTTGGACACCAGGTCCCAGATCTTGAAGCGGTCCCAGTCGTCGTGGTACTCGTCCTCGACCGTGAAGTCGCTGTAGTTCACGACGTGAGGCGGGCACTCGATCTGGATGTAGCCGCCCGCGCGGAAGGGCACTTCCTCTCCCTCGGGCAGCTCCAGCACGAGTTCCTTGATGAAGGTGGCGACGTTCTCGTTCGAGCGCACCTTGCACTGCCACTTCTTGACTCCGAAGACCTCGGCCGGGATGCCGATCTTCATGTCCTCCTTGATCTTGACCTGGCAGCTCAGGCGGCAGCCCTCGCGGGCCTCGCGGCGGCTGATGTGGGTTTTCTCGGTCGGCAGCATGGCTCCGCCGCCCTCGAACACGTCGACCGTGCAGACGCCGCACGTGCCCTGGCCGCCGCAGGCGGAGGGAATGAAGATCTGGTGCTCGGCCAGGGTGCCGAGCAGGGTGCCGCCGGTGGCGGCGGCCAGCGTCTTCTCGTCGTTGATGAGGATCGATACCTCGCCGCCGGCGACGAGCCGGGCCTTGGCCTGCATCAGGACCGTGACCAGGGCGAGGATGACGACGGTGAACATCGTCACCCCGAGAACGACGGTGATCACAACTGGATGCCCCCGAAGGCCATGAAGCCGAACGCCATCAGTCCGGTGATGACGAAGGTCATGCCCAGGCCGCGCAGACCGTGGGGCACGTTGCTGTAGCGCAGGCGCTCGCGGATGGACGCCAGAGCGACGACGGCAAGGAACCAGCCGATGCCGTTGCCCAGGCCGAAGACGACGCTCTCGCCGAAGTCGTAGTCCCGCTCGACCATGAACAGGGAGCCCCCCAGGATGGCGCAGTTCACCGCGATCAGGGGCAGGAAGATGCCCAGCGTGGCGTGCAGCGCGGGGAAGAAACGGTCCGTCGTCATCTCGACGAGCTGGACCATCGCGGCGATCGTGCCGATGAAGCAGAGCAGGTTCAGGAAGGTCAGGTCGACCCCGGCGAACTCCGGGCTGATCCAGGCCAACGCGCCTTCGTTCAGAAGGTACGTCTGGATCAGGTTGTTCGCGGGCACGGTCACGGTGAGCACGAAGATGACCGCCAGGCCGAGGCCGACCGCGGTCTCCACCTTCTTCGACACGGCCAGGAAGGAGCACATGCCCAGGAAGAAGGTCAGGGCCATGTTCTCGATGAAGATGGCCTTCACGGCCAGGTTCAGGTAGTCCTCGAACATCGTCCCTGACCCCCTACCCGTCCATCTCGACTTGCGCGGGCTTGTACACGCGCAACGCCCAGATCAATCCGCCGATGATGAAGAAGGCGGCAGGAGACAGCAGCATCAGGCCGTTCGGCAGGTACCAGCCGCCTTCCGAGACCGTGGGCAGAACGCTGTAGCCGTAGAGCTTCCCGGAACCGAACAGCTCACGCAGGAACGCCGTGACCATCAGGATCGCGCTGTAGCCGATGCCGTTGCCGATGCCGTCGAGGATGGCCAGGGAGGGCGGGTTCTGCATCGCGAACGCTTCCGCCCGCCCCATGATGATGCAGTTCGTGATGATCAGCCCGACGAACACCGAGAGCTGCTTGCTGATCTCGAACACGTAGGCCTTGAGAATCTGGTCGGTGACGATGACCAGGGAGGCGATGACGGTCAACTGGACGATGATCCGGATGCTGTTCGGGATCTGATGCCGGAGCAGGCTGATCGTCAGGTTCGACAGGGTGAGCACGGCGATGACGGCCGCGCACATGACGACCGAGGTCTCCATCTTCGTGGTCACCGCCAGCGCCGAGCAGATGCCGAGCACCTGGAGCGCGATCGGGTTGTTGTTGAAGAGGGGATCGAGCGCCGCTTCGCTCTTCTTGACAGCCATCAGTTGGCCTCCGCGCGGATCCGGTTGAGGTAGGGCTCGAAGCCGTTCTCCCCGAGCCAGAACTCGAGCATGTTCGTTACCCCGTTGCTGGTGATCGTCGCGCCGGCGAGACCGTCGACCTCGTAGGGGTCCTCCTCGGCGCTCCCGGCGAAGCCCTTGATCACCGCCAGGCGAACCTCGCCTTCGTCGTCGAAAGCCCTGCGCCCGGGCCACTTCTCCTTCCAGCTCGGATTGTCCACTTCGCCGCCCAGGCCCGGCGTCTCCTTGTGCTGGTAGTAGGTGATGCCGTGCACGGTCGTCGTGTCGGCGTCGAGCGCCAGGAAGCCGTACAGGGTGCCCCAGAGTCCCAGACCTTCGATCGGCAGCACGATCGTCTCGAGCTCGCCGCCGTCGCCGCGCATCTCGTAGAGCAGAGCCCGATCCGGGATGCGCTTGACCCTGGCCAGGTTGTCGGGGGCCTCGGTGCTGGTGTCCGGATTCCGGGCGCGTCGCTGCTGGTCGAATGTCGCCGTGTCGCCGTCGACCGCCTCGCCCGAGGCGAGGTCGATGAGCACCGGTTCGATCGGCGCGAAGCGCTCCGCGACCTCGGCTTCGTCGATCGGCTCGCCTGGCTGGAGCAGGCCCACGGCCTCCAGCACCCGCTTCTGCTTGTCGAGGGCGATGTTCTCGTCCTGGAGATCCTCCAGGCTGACCGCGAAGGAGGACACGAGGATCCCGCACACGATGCAGATCGCGGTCGCGAACAGGAGGGTGTAGCCGGTGGCCTGTCGGTTTGCCATGGTGAACTCCGCCGGTCGAGTGGAGCTTACTGCGCGTAGCGTGCCTGGCGGCGCTTGATGTTCGCCTTCAGCACGTAGTGGTCGATCAGGGGCGCGAACAGGTTCATGAACAGGATGCCGAGCATCACGCCTTCCGGGAAGGCGGGGTTGATCGTGCGGATCAGGATCGCCAGCACGCCGACGAGGAAGCCGTAGATGTAGCGTCCCCGGTTCGTCTGCGCGGCGCTCACCGGATCCGTGGCCATGAAGACGATGCCGAAGGCCCAGCCGCCGAGCACGAGGTGCCAGTGGAATGGGACCGAGAGCATCGCGTTGGTCGACGAGGCCACCAGGTTGAGCAGCAGGGAGATCGCCGCCGTGCCGGCCGTCGCCGCGACCATGATCCGCCAGGAGCCGATGCCGGTCGCGATCAGGATGGCGGCCCCGATCAGGCAGGCCAGAGCGGACGTCTCGCCCATCGACCCCGGAATGTCGCCGAGGAAGGCCTGCATCCAGGAGACCTTGCCCTCGATAGCGCTCAGTCCGTCCAGCGGGGCGTCGGAGCCCTTCGGGGCCTCGAGCACCGCGATCTCGCCGAGCGCGGTGGCGCCGCTGTAGCCGTCGGCCGACGTACCGGCTGAGATCCACACGGCGTCGCCCGATACCTGGGCCGGATAGGCGAAGAACAGGAAGACCCGCGCCGTAAGCGCCGGGTTCAGGACGTTGTAGCCCGTTCCACCGAAGATCTCCTTGCCGACGACCACGCCGAAGCTGATACCGACTGCGACCTGCCACAGCGGGATAGTCGGCGGCAGCACCAGGGGGAAGAGCATGCCGGTGACCAGGAAGCCCTCGTTCACGTCGTGCCGCCGGACGACGGCGAACAGGCCCTCCCAGGCACCGCCGACGGCAAAGGTCACGACCAGGACCGGCACGTAGTACAGCGCGCCGTGGACCGTGTTGGCGAGCAGGCTGGAGGCGTCGAACGAGAGCCCCATCATCTCCATCGCGTCGGTCCGCCAGTTCGCGAGGGGCGCCGCGCCGCCGGCGACCGCGAGGTGGATCTGGCGGCCGGTGTTCCACATCGCCATCAGGACGCAGGGCACCAGCGCCACGACGACCGTCATCATCAGGCGCTTCAGGTCCAGCGCGTCGCGTACGTGGGCGGCGCCAGCCGTCGTCTTGCCCGGGGTGTACAGGAACGTGTCCGGCGCCTCGTACAGCGGGTAGAAGCGCTCGAACCTGCCCCCCGGCTCGAAGTGGCGGGCCTGCTTGTCGAGAATCCGGCGCAGCAGCTTCACGGTTGCTTGCCTAGCCTTCCTTCTCGATCAGTTCGAGGGCGTCGCGGAGGTACGGTCCGTACTCCGTCTTGCCCGGGCAGACGAACGTGCAGAGCGCCAGGTCCTCCTCCAGCAGCTCCAGGCAGCCGAGTTCCTCGGCCCGCTCGATGTCCCCTGCCACCAGGGACTTGAGCAGGAAGGTCGGCTGCAGGTCCCACGGAAAGACGCTCTCGTAGAGGCCGATGGGCACGATCGCCCGCGGTGAGCCGTGCGTGGTCGTCGTCATCGCGAAGGACCGGCGCGGCAGCAGCGAGGAAGCGAAGGCGCGGGCGCGGGAGAAGGCGCCGAAACCAGGCTTGAGCCAGCCCAGAAAGTGGCGGCCGTGGTCGTCCTCGAGCACTGAGACCGTGTCGTGAAAGCGGCCGAGGTAGCCGTGAAGATCCGCGGGCGCGCCTTCGCCGACGGCGGTACGCCCGCTGAGCGGTGAACCGCTGATGACGCGCACCGCGCCGTCGGGGACGGCTTCCGGGCCCCTTCCGTCGGCGCCTTCGGCACCCTCGAGTAATACGGCGATCTCGCCGCGCGTCACGTCGCCGAGCGAGGCGCCCAGCCGCGTGCGCAGGAGCCTGGGCCTCCCTACCGGGGGTCCCGCCAGGGCCACGACGCGCCGGACGTCCGGTTCACCGCTCGCGAACAGCCGGCCGATGGCGAGCGTGTCCTGGAGTCCGATCTGCCAGACCAGCTTGCTGCGATTCACCGGGTCGAGAGTGTGGATGTGTACTCCAGCGGCGCCGGCGGGGTGGGGACCTGCGAACTCCTCGACCCGCACCGGTTCGCTCGCCTCGACACCGGCGAGGGTGCCGGGTGCGCGGCAGAGGTACACCGGTCCGTCCGTCAGCCGGGCGAGGGCGGCGAGGCCCCGCTCGAGATCGCCCGCGCGCCCTTCCACGATCCGGTCGGCGGCCGGAGCGAACGGCTCCGTGTTCATCGCGGTGACGAAGATCGACTTCGGTACCGAATCGACGGCCGCGGTGCGTCCGAAGGGGCGTGCTCGCAGGGCGACCCAGTCTCCCGATTCCACCAGCAAAGCCTGCACCTCGGTACGCGAGAGGGCGCTCGGGTGTCGTCCGGTGTAGCTGGCGAAGCCGACTCCGGCCCCGCTGGAGCCCGCCTGGTCGGAGGGATCCACCCTCACCACGACCGAGATCAGCGCCCGCTTGGCGCCGCGGTTCACTGCCGCCACGGTCCCCGCGGCGGGAGACGTGAAGCGAACGCCGGGCTGCTTGCGGTCTTCGAACAGGAGTTGGCCGCGCCGCACCGCGTCGCCGGGCCCGACGTGCATCGCCGGCTTCATGCCCGGATGGTCGGCGGCGCTGATCGCCACGGTACCGGGAGCCGCGGCGTCGTCGAGCACCTGTTCCGGAGCGCCGGCGATGGGCAGGCTCAATCCCCGCCTGAAACGGTACGTGCCCATCGATCGTGACGTGCTCTATTCCGGCGATCGAGCTCTATTCCGGCGAGCGAAGGCGAATCGGAACGCGTCGCTCGACCAGTGAGGGACTATTCCACAACGGTGGGGGATGGGCAATACGGGACGACGGTGCCGGCTCCCGGGCCCCTCTGCTACGGCGCGTAGTAGGGGTTCGTGCCGGCGGCGTGGTCCGTCGTGTCGAGGACGCGCTGCACGGCCGGCACGGCTTCCACTATGGCCTGTTCGACGCCCTGCTTGAGCGTGTAGTCGGCCATGCCGCAGCCCTGGCAGCCGCCGCCCATCGTGATGTAGGCGGTCTCGTCCTTGACCTCCAGCAAGGTGACGAAGCCGCCGTGCGCGGCGATCTGCGGGTTGATCTGTTCATCGAGGACGCGCTGGACATCGGCGGCGACCCCATCGCCCCAGACCGAGTTGGGGTTGTCGAACTTGAATCCGCTCTCCGAGAGCCGGGTAACGAAGTCGACGGTGGCGCCGTTGAGATCAGGCGCGCTCTCGGAGTCGACGAAGACCTTGAAGGTGTCGAGGTCGAGGACCTCATCGTCGGGCCTCGTCTCGTCCAGGCCCA
Organism: Holophagales bacterium; assembly: GCA_009837085.1. Classification (GTDB taxonomy): domain Bacteria; phylum Acidobacteriota; class Thermoanaerobaculia; order Multivoradales; family Multivoraceae; genus Multivorans. The sequence continues at coordinate 19,665 of VXUF01000050.1, read as the reverse complement.
CGAGGTCCATCTGGTAGCGGAAGCCGCCGCCGCCGCGGCCGGTGATCGCGATCCGGAGAGCCAGGTCGTCCCGGTCTTCGGATTTCATCGCCTCCGCCACCTGCTTCTGCGCCAGTTCGGTGATCGTTAGCATGCGCCGCATCTTACCGAAGGAGCAACCTCGTCATGAACTACGAGCACATCCTGCTGTCCCACGACGGCCCCATTTCACGATTGACTCTGAACGATCCGACGCGGCTGAACGCGATGACACCGGCGATGGGGGCCGAAGTCCGGGAAGCGGTGCCGGAGATCAACGCGCGCGAGGAGACACGGGTGGTCATCGTTCGCGGTGCCGGCCGCGCCTTCAGCGCGGGCGGCAGTCTCAAGAGCATTCAGGAGGAGGTCAGCGAGGATCGCGACGCGGGGCCGGGGCTCGGGGGCGGAGCGAGCTTCTACCGTCTCTACCTCTCGATCCGGGGTCTCGAGGCCCCGTCGATCGCCGCGATCAACGGCCACGCCATCGGGGCCGGCCTGTGCTTCGCACTGGGCGCCGACATGCGGGTGATCCGGACCGGCGCCAGGGTCGGAATGACCTTCGTGCGACTCGGGATCCACCCCGGCATGGCGGCGACCTGGACCCTGCCGCGACTGATCGGCCCCGCCCGGGCGGCCGAGCTTCTGTACAGCGGCCGTCTGGTCGACGCGGCAACCGCGGTCGAGTGGGGACTGGCCGGCCGCGAAGCGGACGAGGACTTCGACCAGGTCGTGGACGATCTGGCGCTGGAGATCGCGGCCGCCGGCCCGGTCGCGGTCAAGGCGACGAAGCGGACCCTGCGGGGCACGTTCGATCGGGACATCGAGGAGGCGCTGGAGCTGGAGAGCGCCGAGCAGGAGGTGACCTTCCGCACCGCCGACGCGCGCGAGGGCGTGGCGGCGCTCAGCGAGCGGCGGTCGCCCCGATTCGTGGGGCGCTGACGAGTAAGCTACCGCGATGCCGACGGCAGGGGCGCTGATCATCGGGAACGAGATCCTCACCGGCAAGGTCGAGGAGGCGAACCTGAACCTGCTGGCGAGGGAGTTGTTCGACCTCGGGATCGAGCTCAGGAGGGTGGTCGTCTGCCCGGACGATGTCGCCGGCATCGCGGCTGACATCAGGCGCCTGCGCGGTCGGTTCGACTACCTGATCACGAGCGGCGGCGTCGGGCCGACTCACGACGACGTCACGCTCCAGGCAGTCGCGGAGGCGTTCGAGCGGCCCCTGGTCCGTTCTCCGGAGCTGGTCGGGAAGATCCGCGAAATGGTCGGCGAGCGGTGCACCGAGGGCCATCTGCGCATGGCAGACGTACCGGAAGGCGCCGAACTCGTCAGCACGCCCGACGTGCCCTGGCCGTCCGTGGTCATGGAGAACGTCTACGTCTTGCCGGGTGTGCCGCGGATCTTTCGCATGAAGCTGCCCATGCTGCGTGCCCGGCTGGCGGCGGGCCGGCGGTTCTACTGCCGGGCGGTGTACACGTCCTGCCGGGAAACTGACATTGCGGAGTTGCTCGACCGGGTCGTTGACGCCCACGACGACGTCGACATCGGCAGCTACCCGGTGATGGACGGGGACTACCGGGTCAAGTTGACCGTCGATAGCCGGAGCCGGAGCGCGGCGGATCTCGCCCTGGCGGCGCTCGTCGAGGCCCTGCCGGCCGGAGCGGTCGTGCGGGTCGACGGCGGCGTCCGCGCTACCCGTTGAGCGTCTCACGGAATCACAGGAGGAAACGTTGATGATCGAGCGTCACCCACGCGCCGCGTGCTTCATCTGGCTGGCCGTGGCGGCCGCTTTGCTAGTGGGGCATCCGTCGGCGGGAGCCCAGGAGACCGGCGACGGTGCCTCGGGGGAGGCCGGGTCGTCTCCGGACTGGACCTACGAGCTGACCGAGGTCCTGCCCCAGGATCCGGCGGTGCTCACCGGCCACCTCGAGAACGGGCTCCGGTACTACGTGAGGGAGAACGGCCGTCCTGAGAACCGCGCTTTCCTGAGGCTCATCGTCCGGGCCGGCTCGGTGCTGGAAGACGACGACCAGCTCGGACTCGCTCACTTCGTCGAGCACATGGCGTTCAACGGCACGAAGCACTTCGAGAAGACGGAGCTGCTCGACTATCTGCAGGGCATCGGCATGCGCTTCGGGCCCGACGTCAACGCGTACACCAGCTTCGACGAGACGGTCTACATGCTGGAAGTGCCGACCGACGATGCGGAGATTCTGGACAAGGCGCTTCTCGTGCTGGAGGACTGGGCGTCCGCCGTCACGCTCGAGGACGAAGAGATCGAGCTTGAGCGAGGCGTCGTGATCGAGGAGTGGCGGGGCGGCCGGGGCGCGGGAGCGAGGCTTCGCGACGCCGAGATCCCCTATCGCTTCCATGGCTCGCGCTACGCCGAACGGTTGCCGATCGGCGATCCGGAGATGCTGCGCGAGGTTCCGCCCCAGCGGTTGCGGGACTTCTACCGGGACTGGTACCGGCCGGACCTGATGGCCATCGTCGCGGTCGGCGACTTTGATCCGGCCGCGATGGAGGCGGACATCAGGCGGCGCTTTGCCGGACTCGAGGGACCGGAAGAGCCGCGCGAACGCTTCGAGGCGGAGATTCCGCCCCACGAGGAGACTCTGGTTTCCATCTTCAGCGATCCCGAGTTGACGCGCTCCTCGATCTCGGTTGCCTTCAAGGGCGAAGCGGACGAGTTCGTCACCGTTGCCGACTACCGGGGGAGGCTGGTCCGCGGTCTCTACAACGGCCTGCTGAACAACCGGCTGGCCGAGCGTGCCGAAGAAGCCGACCCGCCATTCATCGGCGCCACCAGCAGCCGTGGGACGCTGGCGCGGACCCGCAGCCTCTACCTGCTCCGGGCCGGGGCCCGGGAAGGTGCCGAAGTCCGGGCTCTGGAGGCGTTGCTCACCGAGTCCGAGCGCGCGCGTCGCCACGGCTTCGAGGAGAGCGAGCTGGAACGGGCCAGGGTGAACACGCTGCGCTCGATGGACCGTGCCTGGGACGAGCGCGACAAGACCCACTCCGCCGCGTACGTTGGGGAGTATCAGCGGAACTTCCTGACCGACGAACCGTTCCCGGGGATCGCCTACGAGCGCGAGTTGGCTCGGCGGTACGTTCCCGGGATCACCCTCGAGGAAGTGAACAGGATCGCCGACGAGTGGATCCACGACGAGGATCGGGTCATCCTCGCCAGCGGCCCGGAGAAGGAGGGGCTGGAGCCGCCGGTCGAGGAGGATCTGCTGGCCGTGTTCGACCGGATAGGCCAGGCGGAGGTAGCGGCCTACGAGGACGACGTCGGCGAGGGCGCCCTGGTACCTGTCCGGCCGACTCCGGGCCGAATCGTCGAACGATCGGCGATCGAAGAACTCGGCGTCACCGAGTGGCGGCTGTCGAACGGCGTCCGGGTGGTCCTGCGGCCTAGCGACTTCAAGAACGATGAGGTCCTCGTCGGCGCCTTCAGCCCGGGGGGCGCTTCACTCGTTTCAGACGAAGACTGGCTGGAGGCGAACCTGGCGACTTCGGTGGTGCAACTCTCCGGGTTGGGAAACTTCAGCCTCACCCAGTTGAACAAGGCGCTGGCCGGCAAGGTCGCGCGCGTCGGTCCGGTCCTGGGGCCTCTGTTCGAGGGGTTCAGCGGCCGGGGCTCGCCCAAGGACCTGGAGACGCTGTTCGAGTTGATCTACCTGAGCGGGACGTCGCCCCGACGGGACGCCGAGGCGTACGAGTCCTTCCTCACCCGTCAGGGCGCGTTGCTGCGCAACCAGAGCGCGATGCCAAGGTACGCCTTCCTCAAGACGTTGGTGGAGCTCGTGAGCCAAAACCACCCGCGGCGCCGCATGATCACCGAGGAGATGCTGGGAGACCTGGACCAGGACCGGGTTTTCGCCGTCTACGAAGACCGGTTCCGGGACTTCTCCGACTTCACCTTCTTCTTTGCCGGCAGTTTTGATCTCGAGGCGATCCAACCTCTCGTCGAGACCTGGTTGGGCGGTCTACCGTCGACCGGTCGCGAGGAAGCCTGGCGAGACGTGGGAGTTCGGAGCCCCCGGGGTCGCATCGAACGGACGGTGTACAAGGGCCTGGAGGAGCAGAGCCAGGTCGCCCTGGTGTTCAGCGGACCGTTCGAGCAGAGCCAGTTGAACCGCTACCGCCTGAGCTCCATGGTCTCGTTGCTGCGGGATCGTCTGCGAGAGCGCCTGCGGGAGGAACTCGGCGGTACCTACGGCGCGAACGTGTCCGGAGGCGCCGAGAGGATCCCGGTTCAGGAGTTCGCCGTGCAGGTCTCCTTCGGCTGCGACCCGGCTCGGGTCGAGGAGATGCTCCAGGCGGTCCAGGAGGAGATCGAGCTTGTCCGGACCGAACTCGCGACGGATGAGGAAGTCGCCCAGATACGGGAGCAGCAGCGACGGGGCCGCGAAACGGCGAAGGAGACGAACGGCTTCTGGCTGGGAGTGCTGCAGACCGTCTACCAGTTCGACGAGGATCCGCTCAGCATCCTGGCGTACGAGAAACGGTTCGATGAACTCGACGCCGAGATGATCCGCGCCGCCGCCGTTGACTACCTTGGTGGCGAGAACCGGATCCAGGTGCTGCTGATGCCGGAGTCGGCGGAAGCGCGGGACGACAGTGACGGCGGGGAAGCCGCCGAGCCGGCCGCGGCAAGGGAGGCAGCGTGAACCGAACGAAGGTGGAGCCGCGGAGTCGACGCCATCGCGGCGGGTGGCGGCGGGCCGTCTGGGGCATCCTGCCGGCGGTCTTCGCGGCGCAGGCAGCGAGCGGGACGGACTGGCCGAACTGGCGCGGGCCCGCGCGAAACGGCTACAGCGAGCACACCGGCCTGCCGCTGGAGTGGTCGCACGACGGCAACGCGGAGCGGAACATCCTCTGGAAGCTGCCGTTGCCGGACCGTTCCGGATCGACTCCCATCGTGGTCGATGACATCGTGTTCCTGAACGTCGCCGAGGGCGACGATCTTTCGCTGTGGCGCGTCGAGGCCGGTTCGGGGGACGTCGTGTGGCAACGAACGATCGGGGGCGGCAACCGATTCCAGCGCAAGCACAACATGTCGTCGCCGTCTCCGATCACCGACGGTGAGCGGGTCTGGGTGCTGACGGGAACCGGCGCCCTGCAGGCCTATGACTTCGACGGGAACCAGCTCTGGGCGCGCGAACTCGAACAGGACTACGGCGCCTTCGGTCTGAACCATGGCTATGGCTCATCCGCGCTGCTTTGGCGGGAGGTGCTCTACGTGCCGGTCCTGCACGGCATGAAGACAGACGATCCGTCCTATCTTCTGGCGATCGACTCCTCTTCCGGGGAGACGATCTGGAGACAGGAGCGGCCGACGGACGCCCGCATGGAGTCCCCCGACGCCTACATCACGCCGGCACTCGTGGAGAGTGGCGACGGGCATGTCCTGGTGTTGAACGGCGGCGACGTTGCTACCGGGCACGACCCGGAAACCGGCCGCGAGCTATGGCGTGTGGAGGGCTTCAACCCGAGGGACAGCCCGATGTACCGGGTCGTCGCGTCGCCGGTTTCGGCGGGGGATCTGGTCTTCGTCCCCACCCGCGTCAATCCGATGAAGGCGTTGCGGCTCCGGGCCGGCGGCGAACCCGAACTCCTCTGGGAGACCGACCGCGGTCCCGACGTGCCGACTCCCGCGACGGACGGCGAGACCCTCTACCTGCTCCGCGACAACGGTCTCCTGTCGCGGCTCGACGCCGGAACCGGCGCGCCGGACTGGGAGAACCAGCGGCTCGAGCCGGGCACCTACAGCGCTTCGCTGCTGGTAGCCGACGGCAAGGTCTACGCGACCAGCGAGGACGGAGTGACCACGGTGGTCCGGGACGGCCCCGAGTTCGAGATCCTGGCGAAGAACCAGGTCCAGGGCTTCACGCTGTCGTCGCTCGGCGTGGCCGAGGGCCGCCTCTACCTGCGGACCGACAGCTTCCTCTACTGCATCGTCGAACCATAGAGCCGGGGCCGGCGGCCGGCGAGTTATGATCGCCTGCCGCGCCCCGCTGGTGCGTTGGCTTTCCGTCACCGAGGTCCGCGCCGATGAAGAACCGTCTGCTCATTCTCCTGCCCGCACTCGTCGTGCCGCTTGCCTGCGGTGGCGGCGATGGAGCGGATGGCGGCTCCGGCAACCCGCGCTTCCTGAGCATGGGCACGGCGCCCGTCGGCGGAGCCTTTCCGGTCGTCGGCGGCGCGATCGCGGAAGTGCTGAACGACAACCGCGGGGAGAACAACTGGCGGGTTCAGCCGCGCGGGACGAAGGGGTCGCAGGAGAACATCCGCCGGCTCGCACGTGGCGAGCTGGAACTCGCCATGTCGAACTCGGCGATCAGTTACTTCGCGGTTCTGGGCGAGTCGGGCTGGGAGCAGAGCTACGAGATCCGCGCGGTCGCAACGCTGGCCCCGAACATCGCGACCTTCATCGCCAAGGCCGACTCCGGGCTGACGTCGCTGGGGGACCTCGCCGGGAAGCGGGCGATGGTCGGCGTGGCCGGCGCGGGCTTCGAGATGTTCGTCGAACCGCTCCTCGCCGCCCACGGCGTGACGTACGACGACTTCACGCAGGTCTACGGCACCCAGAGCGGGGCGGTCGACATGCTGGGGGACGGCACGATCGACGCCGCCTTCCTCGGCGGCGCGGTGCCGACCGGATCGGTGACCCAGGCCAGCAGCACCCACGACATCGTCTTCCTGCCGTTCGACGAGGAGAAGCGGCAGCAACTCGCGCGTGACTTCCCCTTCTTCCAGCTCGCCACGATTCCGGCCGACGCCTACTCCGACCTCACCGAGGACTACCCCGGTCTCAACGTCGGCTCGATGCATCTGATCACCTACGCCGACGCGGATGAGGAACTGATCTACCGGATCACGAAGACGATCTGGGAGAACCGCCAGGCCATTGCCGAGAAGCACCCCGCCGGCCGTGCGATCAACGAGGCGAACGTCGCTCGCAACACCGGCACGCCGTTCCACCCGGGGGCGGAGCGTTTCTACCGCGAGATCGGCATCTGGCCCGAAGCGGGCGGTTGAACGAAGCCGCTGAGCGGATGCGCCGGGGCCTGATAGCGGGACTCGGCGCCGTTCTCTGCTTCTTCGTTCTCTTCGAGGTCAACTTCGGCCTGCTGCTGCCGCAGTCGTCCCTGGCGGTGTTCGTCGGCCTCGGGCTGCTGCTCTGCTTTCTCGCCTTTCCGGTCCATCCGAAGCTCGGGTCGTACTCGTGGCTGCGCGGCCTGGATCTACTTTTCGGTCTTCTGGCCGTGGCCGTCTGTGCCTACGTGGTCGTGCAGACGGAGCCGGCGTTCGAGCACCTGTGGTCGGGCGGCAGGTCGCTGGGCAACCGGGCCGGGATCGAGACGGGGGCGGACATCGGCCTCGGTCTGATCGGCCTTCTGCTGGTGCTGGAAGCCGCTCGCCGGAGCATCGGCTGGATCGTCCCGGCCCTTGCGCTGGTCTTCGTCGCCCACACGCTCTACTGCTACTTCAGCCTCCGCAACGGTTGGGCTCTCCTGCCGGACTGGCTGTTTCCACATGCCGGGCAGAGCCCCCGCGACGTGGTCGGCACGACCTTCCTGCAGAGCCTTGGCGTCTTCGGCCCGGCGGCGTCGGTCATGTTCCGCTACGTCTTCCTGTTCGTCGTCTTCGGGTCCTTCCTCGAGATGTCCGGAGCGACGCAGTTCATCATGCGCTTCGCCGAGCGGGTGTTCGGGTCCAGACCTGGCGGCCCGGCGAAGGTGGCGGTGCTGAGCAGTGGGCTGCTGGGCTCGCTGTCCGGCAGCGCGGTGGCGAACGCCGTGACGACCGGCGCCTTCACCATTCCGATGATGAGGAGCAACGGCTTCAGGCGTCACGTGGCGGCCGCGGTCGAGGCGGCGGCAGCCTCCGGGGGCGCCCTGGTGCCGCCGGTCATGGGCGCCGGCGCCTACATGATGCTCGAGATCGTCGAGCCCCAGGTCACTTTTCTGCAGATCGTGCAGGCGGCGCTGCTGCCCGCGATCCTGTTCTACCTCTCGATCTTCCTGATCGTGCATTTCTACTCGCGGCGGATCGGGACCCCGGAACGGGACGGCGAGCCGCCTCCGGTGCGGCGCTTCGACGCCCTTGTCTTCGTCGCCGGCCTGTCCACCCTGGTCCTGCTCCTGCTGCTCCGGTTCTCGCCGTTCCGGGCGGTAACGGGCGCCCTGATCGTGATCCTGGTGCTGGCCGTGCTGCGACCTGAGATCGACCTGCCCCGGAGACTGCGCCACCTGGCCCTTGGCTGCTTCGGGCTCGTGGCTCTGGTGCACCAGGTGGTCTGGGCCGAGCTCCCCGCCGATCCGTCGTTCCGGCAGGTGTTCGAGTCCTGGCTCTCGTCCGGGATCGTCGCGATGTTCGGCCTGATGGCGTTCGGCCTCGTTCACCGGGTCTTCCGGCCCCACGTACTCGGCGCCCTGACCCGGGCCGCCCGCAACGGGATCCCCCTGGTCGCGGCCAGCGCCTGCGTGGGCGTTGTCATCGGCATCGTGCAGCAGACGGGCATCGCGGCGGACTTCTCGGCCGCGATCAAGGGCGTCGTGGCGACGAACCTGTTCCTGGCCCTGCTCGGCATCATGGTCACCTCGCTGGTGCTGGGCATGGGCGTGCCGTCGGTGGTGTGTTACCTGCTGATGGCGACACTGATGGGCTCGCTGCTTTCGGAACTCGGCGTGATTCCGCTTGCGGCTCACCTGTTCATCTTCTACTTCGGGATGATGTCCATGGTGACGCCCCCGGTCGCGCTCGCGGCCTACGCTGCATCCAGCCTCGCCCAGGCGCCGGTCATGCCGACCGCGCTGGCTGCGTTCCGCTTCGCCCTGGTCGGCTTCACCCTGCCCTTCATGTTCATCTACCGGCCCGCACTGCTGATGATGGACGAGAGCGGGGCGAGTCTCTTCGCTTCCGGCGCGGCGGGGCTGCCGCCTCTGGTGCTGGCGCTCGGCGCGGCGATCGTCGGCATCGTGGCCCTGGCTTCCGGGATCGGCGGCTATCTGCGATCCGAACTCACCCTGCCGCTGCGGGTCCTCATGCTGGTAGCGGCGGCCCTGCTCCTGGTTCCCGATCTGGGCGGCGCCACCATGGGACTCGTCGTGAACGGCGTGGGCGCCCTCCTGTTCGCGGCGCTCCTGGTCTTGAACCGTCCTGACCGCGGCGAAGCAGGGGAGCCCGCTAGTCGAGGAACGTGAAGCGTTTCGCCTTCAGTTCGTAGCGGGGGAGCGAGCCGGCATCGGCGATCCGAACCGGCACCCGGAGGCTGAGCCGCTCCTCGAACAGGTCCTGGAGCCTGGACCTGAGACGCTCGGAGTCCGCGCCCGCCTCGGGTTCGACCTCCAGCTCGACTTCGGTCATCTGGCGGCGTCGCCGCACGGTGGCGCTGTACTCGACGACTCCGCCGGCCTCGCGGACCAGGGCGTCGACGGCGCTCGGGTAGACGTTGATACCCCGGACGATGAACATGTCGTCGGCCCGGGCCAGCACGCCCCCGTCCAGGTACATCGTCGGCCGACCAGAGGGACAGCCGGCGGCGCAGAGGCGTCCAACATCCCCGGTGCGGTAACGAACGACCGGACTGCCGATCCGGCCCAGGTTGGTCAGCACGAGCTCGCCCAGGGCCGGCTCGGCGGCATCGCTTGCCGCGGGGTCGACCGGCTCGAGCGGCTCGCCGGTAGACGGATCGAACCACTCGACGATGAACTCCTCTTCCAGGATGTGCAGGCGTTCACCGGCGCCGCAGGGGCAGCCCCATGCGCCGACCTCGGTGGCGCCGGCGTGGTCGAAGACCTTGGCGCCGAAGCCCTCCGCGAGCTCCCGTTTGACCGCAGGTACGCCGGCGCCGGGCTCGCCGGCGTGGATCGTTCGTTCGACGGCGCTGTCCGCGAGGTCGATGCCGAGGCGCCGGGCCGAGTCGAGCATCCGCAACGCATAGGTGGGCGTCGACAGCAGCACCGTGCTGCCGTCGTCCTGCATCATCTGCAGCCGCTGCTCGGTAGAGAGGTGACCACCCGGCTGCACCAGGCAGCCGAGCTGCTGCGCGGCCTCGAAGGCGGTCCAGAAGCCGATGAAGGGACCGAAGCCGAAGGCGGCGAAGACCCGGTCGGCGGGAGTGACTCCGGCGCCTTCGTAGACCGCGAGCCAGCAGTCGAGGAACCACTGCCAGCTCGCCGGCGTGTCGAGCCAGCGGAGCGGCTTGCCCGTCGTGCCGGAGGTGCGGTGGACGCGGACGTAGCGCTCCAGAGGAAAGGTGAGGTTCGTGCCCCAGGGTGCGTTCTCCTCCTGATCCCGGGCCAACTCCTCCTTCGTCGTGAAGGGCAGCGCGGCGAGGTCGTCGAGCGTGGGCGGCGACTCGAACCCGGCTTCCCGCCACTTCGCCCGGTAGAACGGGTTGTGGCGGTAAACCTGCTCCGCCATGCGGCCGAAGCGGTCGGCCTGTCGTGCCCTGAGGCGCTGGCGCTGGCGCGCCAGCCGGTCAGTCAATCGCGGGTTCCTCGGCCGGCCGGCGGACTTCGACGGCCGGTTGCAGCGGCGCGCCGGAGTCATCGAACTCGTCGCGGAAACGCACCTCGATTCGGTAGCTGCCGGCGTCTTCCCCGAACTGCGAGAGCAGGAACGTGCGCACGAAGTCCGCCGTCCGGCGCCGCCCCAGCTCCCGCACGAGCGCGATGTTCTCGCCGGCGCGGGAGGCCAGGCGGTCCATGAGCTGCAGCCGAAGCTGTTCGAGAACGGCGTCCTCGTCCCGCAGGACGGAGTCTGTTTGCACCCGGTACTCGATGGCCGACGCATCGACCGCCGGGCGGTTCGCCCGAACGCCGGGCGCCAGCACGTGGACCGTCGTTCCCTCGAGCGTCAACGACCACTCGTCCTCGAGATCGAGGTAGTAGGTGTAACGGACCGGCACGCGGGCTTCGACCATGACGTCCGGCAGTCTGAGCCGTCCCCACAGCAGACTGGCGGAGTCCGTCCGCTGGATCAGCTCCGTCTGGTCGAGGGTGGCGAACTGGAGGAAGGCGTTGCCGGAGATCTCCGTGGCGTAGCTCAGGAACGATGTCTGGACGGTACCGGTGCTGAAGGCGCGGGCGATCCTCTCGACACCCTCGATCGCGTCCCGAGCGAGTTCGCGGCCTTCCGATACGACTTCCCGGGGGAGCATCGTGAACCGGATGATGACGAAGCCGATCACGATCGCCAGGACGAGGCCCAGCATCAGCGTGACGAAGGCCAGCGGCCAGACGATCTGGCTGCGCGGCTTGCGCCCGGCGGTGCGAACACTGCGTGGACTCTCAGGCGTCTCGGCCATCGGCGTGCAGTCTATGTCCGACCTGCCAGGTCCGACCTGCTAGCCTCGCGCCCGTTTTCGCTTGAGGCACTAGAAAGAGACCCGGCACGAGGAGAAACGGACCATGGAACTAGGACTGCTCGCGGGCGCGTTCGGCAGCCAGATCACCATCGACATCGATCGCATCCGGCAGGCGGAGCGCGCCGGCTTCGCGTCGGTCTGGACCGCGGAGGCGTACGGCTCGGACGCGGTCTCGACGGCGGCGTGGGTTCTCGCTCAGACGGAGAAGATCAAGGTCGGCACGGCGATCATGCAGATGCCGGCCCGCAGCCCGGCGATGACCGCGATGACCGCCATGACCCTGAACCAGCTCTCCGGCGGTCGCTTCCTGGTCGGTCTCGGGCCATCCGGCCCGCAGGTCATCGAAGGCTGGCACGGGGTCGCCTACGGCCGGCCGTTGACGCGGACGAAGGAGTACATCGAGATCATGCGCAGGGTCTTCGCCCGCGAGGAGCCGGTCACTCATGAGGGCTACCACTACCAGTTGCCCTACCGCGGCGAGGACGGGACGGGCCTCGGCAAGCCGCTCAAGAGCATCCTGGCGGCGGACACCTCCATCCCGATCTACACCGCCTCGATCAGCCCGAACGGACTGGAGTGCAGCGCCGAGGTCGCGGACGGCGTCTTCCCGATCTGGATGAACCCCGAGCGCTACGACCTGCTCGAGGACTCGCTGGAGCGTGGCTTCGCCAGGGCCGGCAACGGCAAGAGCCTGGACGACTTCAAGGTCATGCCCTTCGTCACCGTCGTCATGGGCAACGACGTGGAGCAGTGCCGCACGCCCGTCAAGCAGAGCATGGCCCTGTACATCGGCGGCATGGGGGCGCGGGACAAGAACTTCTACAACGACTACGCCAGGCGTCTCGGGTATCCCGACGAGGCGAGGGCGATCCAGGACAACTTCCTCGGCGGCAAGAAGAGCGAGGCGGTCGGCGCCGTGCCCGACGCCCTGGTCGACGATGTCGCCCTGGTCGGCCCCAGGGAACGAATCGTCGACCGGCTGGCGGCCTGGAAGGAGGCGGGGAGCAACGGCCAGGTCGCGTCGCTGCTGCTCGGCTGCCGGCAACCGGAGGCGCTGGAGGCGATCGCGGAGGCGGTTCTGTAGCGCTTCCGACGCTCAGCCGGGCTTGCGGCCCACCACGACCGTGATCCCGACCTCGTGCCAGACGCACTCGGCGGCGAAGCCGGCCGACGCGACGGCGGCCAGTTCGTCCTCGAGGGGGAAGTAGGTGTCCTCCTCCGACCACTCCTCGAAGTGTTCGAAGGCGCGCTGCTCATCGATGCCGTGGGAGACGAGGTGGTCGGCCCAGCCGCGCCAGGTCGCCTCCCGGGCGGCCGGCTCGCGGGGCATGGTGGCGTCGGCGTTGACGAAGATGCCACCTGGTTCGAGGGCCTCGAAGACGCGCCCGTACAGTTCCTGCTTCGCGTCCATCGCCGGAATGTGATGGAGGGCGAGCGACGCGGCGGCGCCCCTGCAGCGGGGCAGCGGTTCGAGGAAGGAGCCTTCCGTGAAGCGGGCGCGGGCGCCGAACCGGGCGAGACGCGTGCGTGCCTGATTCAGCATCTCGGGGTCGACGTCGATCAGCTCCAGGACGGCGTCGCCCACGGAGTCGAGAATCGCCTCGGAGAGGGCCCCGGTGCCGGCCCCTAGATCGATGATCAGGCCCGGGTCTGCCGGTCGCAGTGCACGCGCGGCCTCCGCGAGCATTTCCTCGTAACCCGGGATGAACTGGCGAATGGCCGTGTCGTACTCGTCGACGGCTATGCGCAGGTGGCGGCGAACGGAGTGGGACGTCTCTTCGTTCATGCGCCGCCGAGGCCAGGGATGGTGCCGGGTTGCCGGGTCAGGAGCCGTCCAGGCCGGGGCGGACGAGGCGCAGCGGCCCCTCGCGCTCGTAGCGGTGGGCCGGGTTGTTCAACACGGCGGCCAGCTCCGCGGCCTGGAAGGACGCCTCGACGCGCTCCGGGGGCGGCGTGCCGTAGGCAGTCGTCCGCTGCTTCGGGATGCGGCCGGCGTCGCTGATGAGCTGCTCCATCTCGGCGGGAGACAGCTCCTGTCCGTGGGCCGCGCCCGCGGCCCGGGTGATGCTCTCGTTCATCAGGGTGCCGCCCAGGTCGTTCACTCCGGCATCGAGGCAGGCCCTGACCCCCTGCGGTCCCATCTTGACCCAGGAGGCCTGGACGTTCTCGAACCAGGGATGGAGCGCCAGGCGGGCGACCGCGTGCATCAGCACAGCCTCGCGGAAGGTCGGTCCCTTGCGGGCGCGTCCCTTCAGGTAGAGCGGCGCCTCCATGTGGACGAACGGCAACGGCACGAACTCGGTGAAGCCACCGGTCCGCTTCTGCAGGTCACGCAGCCGGAGCAGGTGACGCGCCCAGTTGCGGGGGCCTTCGACATGGCCGTACATGATCGTCGCGGTCGTCCGGTAGCCGACGCCGTGGGCCGTTTCCATGACCTCGAGCCACTGGTCCGTGTTCAGCTTGTCGGGACAGATGACCGCCCGGACCTCGTCGTCCAGGATCTCGGCGGCGGTCCCCGGCAGGGTGCCGAGCCCCGCCGCCCGCAGCCGTAGCAGGTAGTCGCCAAGCTGCATCAATACCGACCCCGCCCCCAGCCAGAACTCGAGCCGCGAGAAGGCGTGGACGTGGATCTCGGGCACTGCCTCCTTGACCGCCCGGCAGATGCCCAGGTAGGTCTCGCCGGTGTAGTCGGGGTGGATGCCGCCCTGCATGCAGACTTCCGTCGCGCCCCGCTGCCAGGCCTCGACGGTTCGGCGCATGACCTCCTCGAGTTCCAGGTCGTACGGCTTGCCGCGCAGGTTCTCGCTCAGCTTGCCCTTGGAGAAGGCGCAGAACTGGCACTTGAAGTAGCAGACGTTCGTGTAGTTGATGTTCCGGTTGACGACGTAGGTCACGGTGTCGCCGTTCACTTCGCGGCGGATCGCATCGGCGGCGGCGCAGACGGCGGAGAAGTCGCCGCCACGAACCTCGAACAGGGTGGCGATCTGATCCTCGGTGAGGTCCTGGCCCGCGCGGGCCCGGTCGAGCAGAACCCGGACCGCCGGCGAGGCCGCGGCGTGGCCGTTGCCATTGCCGTTGGCGGCCGGCCGCGCGGCGACCGCTTCCAGAATGTCGTGGGGAGGAGGCGTCTCTTCACCCGGCGACCAGTCGTCGGTGCGCGGCAGCCCGGTGGCGTCGATCCGCTGGAGCACCGCGGTGCGCACGCCGCCCAGGCGGCGCATCTCCCGGCCCTGGCCGCGAGCGTTGTCGAGCCAGGTTTCTCCGCCGAGTGCCCACTCGGGATAGACGGTCAGCCGCTCGACCAGCGTCTTGCCGGCGGCGGCCGTCTCTTCCTCGAGGCGTTCCAGGTGCGGCCAGGGCGCCTCGGGGTTGACGAAGTCGGGAGTCACCGGCGACACGCCGCCCCAGTCGTCAATGCCGGCTGCCACAAGCTGCGGCAGCACACCGGGGCTCAGGTTGGGCGGCGCCTGGATGTGCATCTCCGGCCCGAGCACCAGTCGCGCCGCCGCGATCGTCCACAGCAGGTCCTCGAGCGTCGGCTCGGGCGCGTCGGCCATCCGGGTCTCCGGCTTGGCGCGGAAGTTCTGGACGATGACCTCCTGGATGTGACCGTACTCGTCGTGAAGATCGCGCAGGGCGAGCAGGGCGTCGATCCGTTCCTCGCGGGTCTCGCCGATCCCGATCAGGATGCCGGAAGTGAAGGGCACCCGCGCTTCGCCGGCGAGCCGCAGCGTCTCGAGGCGTCGCGAGGGCACCTTGTCCGGGCAGCCGTAGTGGGCCTGGCCCTTCTCGTGCAGCCGCATGGAGACGCTCTCGAGCATGATGCCCATGGAGGGCGCCACGGGTCGAAGATGCTCGATGTCCGCGGCGGTCATGAGCCCCGGGTTGAGGTGGGGCAGGAGTCCGGTCTCGACCAGCACCCGCTCCGCCGCTTCCCGCAGGTAGGACAGTGTCGTGTCGTGGCCGAGTTCCGCGAGACCCTCGCGGGCGGCCTTGTACCGCAGCTCCGGCTTGTCGCCGAGTGTGAACAGCGCCTCCTTGCAGCCGGCGCGGGCGGCGAGGCGGGCCTGGCTCAGCACGGCGTCGAGCGGCATGTAGGCCGCCTCGCCCTTCTTTGGGGCACGGGCGAAGACGCAGTAGTGGCAGATGTCGCGGCACAGGTGCGTGAGCGGCAGGAAGACCTTGCGCGAGTAGGAGACGATGTCGCCGTGGCCCCGGTCTCGCAACTCCCCGGCGGTCTCGATCAAGCGTTCGAGGCCGTCGCCGGGCTCGATGCGGGCAAGCGCACGGGCCTCGTTGGGGGTCGGGCGACGGTCCAGAAAGGCGCTGAGCGGAGGGGACATGGCGATCTCAGCGGTGGGCGCCAAACCCGCCGCCGGGGAATAGCGAACGGTATCAGTCCCGGTTCCGTGGGTTCTCGGGCCGGTTCGGCAGGCCGGGGCCACGCAGGCCGAGCTTCCGCAGAAGCTGGCCGGTCCGGCTGGAGCGGTCGAGTCGCAGCAACTCGGCCAGGTCGTCCGGATGGTCCACGTCGAGTCCGAGGTTCGCCAGGACGATGCTGGAGTGGGCCGCTCCCGCCCGCTTGGCTTCCCGCAGATGGGCATGGAAGCTCCCATCGCCGAACCGGAACGGGATGCAGCCCGGCGGCGAGCAGACGAGAGCGTTGGTCCCCGAACGGAAGCGGTCGGGCGCTACGGTCACCGCCGCTCCCGGCGCGGGTTCGTTCCCCTTGCTTCTCCAATCGTCGAGGTGCCGGGCGCGGAGTTCCTCCAGATCCGCCGCCGTCACCAGGGGCAGGTCGATCGGCAGCACAAGCATCGTCGATGCGCCACGGCGCCCGAGCTCGTCCGAGGCCGTGCCGAGCGCCCGGTTCAGGCCTCGCCTGGGCTCGGACAGGACCTCGCATCCGGCGCCCTCGAGGTACGTCGCGGCGACGCCGTCCGCGGTCACGGCCAGCGTGCCCGTTATGCCGGGGACGCCCGCGATGGCGGCGAGCACATCGTCGAGCATGGAGCGGGCCAGTTCCTCCCGTTCTCCGGCGCCAAGGACGGGGGACAGCCTCCGCTTGGCCTCCGACCAGGCCTTGACCGGCAGGACCGCCCAGAGGCCGCGGTCCGTCACGCGGACTGGTCCGGCGGCGCGGCTTCCGCGATGTCGCCGCGCCGGGAGTCGAGGCCGCGGGCGAAGTCGATCGTCTCCCTGGCCAGGCGTTCACGGTCGGCCAGGGTTTCCATCACCGTGCCGGTCACCAGGGTGGGAAGACCGAGATCCTCGATCTCCGTCGCCTGGCGGGCGTCGGCGTCATCGATCACGAAGCCGTCGAGCAGATCCCGTTCCCGGTAGTGCCGGGCCACCCCGACCACGGTGACCGGCATCCCGAGCTCCGCCATCATCTTGGCCGCGGGACCCTTGATCGCCGCGCCGCCGACGATCGGCGAGACCGCGACGACGGGGACTCCCGTCCGGCGGAGGGCCGCTTCGACGCCTTCGAGCGCCAGCACCGGATCGATGCTGACAAAGGGATTCGAGGGACAGACGAGGGTTGCCGCGGTCGCATCGTCCTCCAGTGCCGCCAGGAAGGCGGTCGACGGCCGGGCCGTGTCGACTCCCCCGAAGCGAAATCCGGAGATGGGCGGTGCACAGGCATCTCGCACGAAGTAGTGCTGGAAGCTGAGTTCGCCGGTCTCCGTCAGTACGACCGTGCGCACCGGGTCATCGCTCATCGGCAGTACCCGGGCGGCGATGCCGAGCGCCCGGCAAAGGGCGGCGGTCACCTCGGTCAGGGTCTCGCCGGCGCGGAGCCGTCGCGTTCGCTCCACGTGGGTCGCCAGATCCCGGTCGCCAAGCCGGAACCATGTCTCGCCGCCGAGGTGGGAGAGCGCCTCCAGGAAGGACCAGGTCTCGTGCGCCTGCCCCCAGCCGGTCACGCGGTTCGAGATACCGGCCAAGGTGTACATCACCGTGTCGAGGTCCGGGCAGATCCGGAGACCCAGGTGGTCGAAATCGTCTGCGGTGTTGCAGACGACGGTCAGCGAGTCGCCTGGCAGCACGCGTGCCAGCCCGAGCGCCAGCTTGGCGCCGCCGACGCCGCCGGAAAGGGCCACGCAGTGCCTGGTGGGGCTTTCCGTCATCAAGGACCTGCCTTCACCGGAACAGGTCCTGGTGGCGCGGTCGCAGCAGGTCGCGTGCGGTCTGGGCCGGTCCGAGGCGCTCCAAGCCGCGGACGCGCACGACCGGAGTACCCTCGTCGCCCTCGCCCTGAACAATCTGGGCGGCGCTCGCGACCTGGTCGGCGATCCCGGTTTCCGAGACCAGGAGTTCCCGCCCGAACAGGTCGCGATCACCCCGCAGGTCGCAGAGCGCCGTCATCCCGGCGACGCCGATGGCGAGCCCGACGGTGCCCAGCCGCCAGGCGCGACCGACGCTGTCGT
Organism: Holophagales bacterium; assembly: GCA_009837085.1. Taxonomy (GTDB): domain Bacteria; phylum Acidobacteriota; class Thermoanaerobaculia; order Multivoradales; family Multivoraceae; genus Multivorans. Next base: position 1,836 of record VXUF01000050.1, on the reverse strand, counting down.
TGACGATCACGCCGAGGCGCTCGATCTGAAAGTGCGCCGCCAGGGCTTCGCGCAGGGCCGCCGCCGAGGCATCCGGATCCTCCGGCAGGAGCAGCGCATGTCCGTGGTCGTCGCCGGGACGCAGGTTCGACTGGTCGATCCCCGCGTTCGCCAGCACGAGACCGAGCCGGTGCTCGACGATGATGACTCCGAGTACGGTGCGCAGGACCCCGGTCGATTCCCGGAGGACGAGTTCGACCAGGCGTGGATCCTTGTCGCTCTCTGCCGCCAGCCGGACGGCTTCGGGCCGAGGCTCGACGCTTGCCAGGTCGACGACCCGGCCTTCCGCTTTGGAGACGATCTTCTGCGCGACGACGAGCACGTCGCCGGGGCGCAACTTGAGACGCGCCTGACGCATCGCTTCGGCGATCAGGGGGGCAAGGTCGTCGCCCGGTTGGACTTCGGGCAGGCCCGGTACGGACTTGATGTTCAGCATGGTGTGGGAGGGCGCCGACGCTTCGAGGCCGAAGGCTACCCGCCTCCATGGGGCGAACGTGGCGCGCGCTGCGATCGCGCGCGGATCGTCTTCAGGGCGTACGGGTGACCTCGCCGGTGATTCGGAGGCCTGCGCCGGCGATGCCGTACTTGCGGTTCAACTGGATGAGGACGGAGGTCAGCGCCTCGGCCGCGGCCGCGTTGTCGAGGGGCCCTGCGTGCCAGCCCCTCATGCCGAGCGCCTCGATCAGTTCGATGACCTCGGCACGCGCCGAAGGGTCGTCGCCCGTGACCAGGACGTCGCAATCGACCGCGTCCTCCTCGCGCAGGTGCGCGGCGCCGACGTTCTGGAAGGCCGAGACCACGCGGACGCCGGGGCCGACTGCCTGTTGAGCGATGTTCGCGGCGCAGCCCTCGTCGGGGAGTTGCACGCGCGCCACCTTCGGCGGCACGAGCGGCACCGTGCAGTCGATCAGGATCTTGCCCTGGAGCGCTTCCCGTACGCCCTCCAGTGTTGCCCGCTGGAACGCGTACGGCACCGTGAGTACGACGAGGTCGCCCTCCCGCGCCGCGGTCAGGTTGTCCGTGCCCCGGACTGTCGGCGGCAGGCCGAGGCTTCGGAGCTGTCCGTTCACGTCCTCAGCCGAGCCGGCGCCTTTTTCGCGCGAGCGGGAGCCGATGACGATGGTGTAGCCGGCGGCCGCCCACCGTCGAGCGAGACCGCCGCCGAGATCGCCGGTGGCGCCGAGCATGGCGAGCGTGGGCAGGGCGTTCGGGTCGGGCGGATCGTGGGACATGAGGATTCCGGCAGGTCTTCGTGAACGTCCACCGGCCGGAAGTCGGGCCAGGGACGCGAGGGCGGCGATCGTACACCGGGCCGGCGCTGGTTACCGGTAGGGCGCGAGCTACTTCCGCCGGCGGTGAAGCGCCACGGTGTCCACCTCGCGCTTGCGCTCCCACCAGTTCTGGTAGAGGTCGAGCGCGAACATCAGGAGCAGGATGAAGATGACGATCCACTGCGGGATGTACGGCGTGGGGGAGCCATTGACCACCATGTGCGCGCTGTGCCCCGCCTCGAGGATCAGCACGAAGCCGATCAGCAGGAGGACGAACAGGCCGAGGATCTCGAACTCGGGGTTGGAACTGAGGAAGCGCGAAATCGGACCGGCGAAGACCAGCATCAACGCCACCGAGATCAGCACCGAGCCGACCATGACCGCGAAGATGTCCGTCATGCCGACGACGGTGAGGATCGAATCGACCGAGAAGATAAGGTTCATGCCGACGATCAACGCGACCACCTCGGCGAACCTGTTCGCCTTCGCGACTTCGTGCTCGACCGCCTTCAGCTTGACGCGGAGC
>VXUF01000070.1 GCA_009837085.1 Holophagales bacterium | reverse complement strand
ACGGCCCGCAACGAGCACGTGCCTGGCGGGTGCGAGGCGCTCTATCCTGTGCTGCGCGAGATGGAGGAGGCCGGTCACATCCGCCGCGGCTACTTCGTTCACGGCCTGGCCGGCCGCCAGTTCGCCCTGCCGGCCGCGGTCGAGCGCCTGCGGCGGGAGCGGCGGGGACCGGCGAAGCGCGGGCCGATCGGGATCCTGCCCGCCGTCGACCCGGCGAATCCCTGGGGTGCGGTGCTGCCCTGGCCCCAGCTCGGAACCGAGATCGATCCTCGAAAGCGTGGCCCACGCCGCGTGCCCGGCGCTTGGGTCGTCCTCCGGTCCGGCTCTCCCGGTCTGTTTCTCGAAGCCGGCGGCCAGGGCGTCTGGACCTTCGCCGCCCTGGGCGGCGACCCGGAACCCGGGGACGTTTGGGCCGCTCTCCGTGACCTCGCCGGCCGCCGCCGGCGACGGACCCTCAGGCTCCTGCGCATCGACGGCCGCCCGGCCCGCGAGTCTCCGTGGACCGCGATCCTTGACGCGTGCGGCTTCGAGAAGGACCTGGACGGCTATCGCGTCAGCCGATTGCTGCCGGCGGTGTAGCCGGACAGCCGCTGCTCAGGTCGACTCGCCGAACGCCTCGCGCAGCGCGGCGCAGGCTTCGTCGACCGCCTTGCGGCCGCCGCTGAGGATCGGGGAGAGCTGGAAGAACACGTGGACCTGGCCCTCGTAGTTCGAGAGCGTCGTCGCGACGCCGGCGCCCTGGAGCGTTTCCGCGTAGTCCCTGCCCTCGTCGCGGAGCGGGTCGAACTCGGCGGTGATGACGAGCGCCGGCGGCAGGCCGCTGTGGTCTGACGCCAGGAGTGGCGAGGCGCGGAAGTCGGCGCGGTCGGCCTCGGAGCGGAGATAGTGACCGCGGAACCAGATCATGTGGTCCTTCGTCAGGACGTAGCCGTCCGCGTTGTCGTCGATCGAGGGGCGGCTGAAATCCATGTCGACGGCGGGGTAGACGAGGAGCTGGAAGGCGAGGCTGGGACCGCCGGCGTCCCGGGCGAGCAGGCTCATTACCGCGGAGAGGTTGCCGCCGGCGCTGTCACCGCCGACCGCGATCCGGGCCGGGTCGCCGCCGAGGCTCCTGGCGTTGGCTGCGACCCATTGCAGAGCCGCCCAGGAGTCGTCGACCGCGGCCGGGAACTGCGCCTCCGGGGCCAGACGGTAGTCCACCGAGACGACCAGGCATCCGGCGCCGGCGCAGAGTTCACGGCAGGCGTAGTCGTGGGTGTCGAGGTCGCCGATCACCCAGCCGCCGCCGTGGTAGTAGACGAGGATCGGCGGGGCGTGGCCGGCATCCCGGGGCCGGTAGATGCGGACCGGAATGTCGCCGGCCGGGCCGGGAACGGCAGAGTCCTCGGTGCCCACGTCCGGGCCTTGGCCCAGCATCTCGGCGACCGCGAGATAGCCGGCCCGGGCCATCTCGACGGTCTGCTCGGTGATGGGCGGGACCTGGTTCTCGATCGCGGCTTGCGCCTGAGCTTCGAGGAAGGCCTGTACCTGAGGATCGACTGGCATGTGCGCGCTCCGAGGGTCGTGAGCGGGAGCGCGTAGCCTACGTCAGCCCTCCTCGGATGCCTCCTCGGCGGCTTCGGTCGCTTCTTCGGCGTGCTCGACCGCCTGCTCGACCGTTTCGCTGACGAGATCAGCGAAGCCGCTCCAGTCGGCTGCTTCGACGCTGGCTGCGATCAGTTCCGCCAGTTCGCCCATCTGCTCGCCGAGCGCGCCAAGCGCTTCACCGAACATCTCCCAGTCGGCGCCTTCCATGGCTTCCCCCAGCGAGGTGCCGAAGCGTTCGCCGAACTCTTCCCAGAACTGTTCGAAGCGATCCCAGTCGACCTCGCCGTCAGGGTTCTCCATGTCCTCGAACTGTTCCGCCCAGGCGTCCCATTCCTCCTCGTCGAAGGCCTGCTCGAAGGACGCGGCGAACTGCTCGCCCCACTCCTCCCAGCGCCTGCCGAACTCTTCCCAGTTCTTGCCGTGGGACTCCCAGTCGGCGTCCTCGAAGCTGCGGCCGAAGCGCTCACCCCATTCCTCCCAACGCTGACCGAGTTCTTCCCAGCGCTCGTCGTGACCTGGATCGGCATGTTCCTGAGCCAGGAGCGCTCCGGGGACGAGAGCGATCAGGAGGGCGAACGCCAGGGTCGCCCAGCGATGGCGGTGAAGGTCTTTCATGTTCGGTCTCCTTGCCGGTGCGGGAGGGGCAGGTGGCCTCATCGGCCGCTCTCCTTCTACAACGTCGCGGCGTCGCGCGAGTTTCAGGAGCGGGCGAATCGGAAGAGCGGGCACTCGCGACGGCGTTCCTGTGGTCAACTAACCGCGCGATGGACACGGCCGCACACATGCCTCGCTCCCAGTTCGTGATCGAGGGCGGTCAACCGATCTCGGGCACGCTGCGGGCGCGGGGCAACAAGAACGCGGCGCTGCCGCTGCTTGCGGCCGCCCTCCTCACGGATGAGGAGGTCACGCTCCGGAACGTGCCCCGGATCCGCGACGTCGAGGCACAGATCGACTTGTTGCGCCAGCTTGGCGCCGAAGTGGCGTTCGTCGGTAGCGACACGGTGCGCGTCCGCGCCGCTGGTCTCGGCGACGACGATCCGGACCCCGATCTCTGCCGGGCGATCCGCGCCTCGATTCTGCTGGCGGGGCCGCTGCTGGCGCGACGCGGACGCGTGAACATGCCGGCTCCGGGCGGCGACGTCATCGGCCGGCGGCGGCTCGACACGCACCTGCTGGCCCTCGAGGGCCTGGGCGCCGGCATCGAACTCTGTCCCCGCGGCGGGCTTCAGTGTCGGATCGAGGGTTCGGGAGAGCGCCTGCGCGGGGCCGAGATCTTCCTGGACGAAGCCTCGGTCACGGCGACCGAGAACGCGGTGATGGCGGCTTCCCTGGCGCAGGGCGAGACGAGGATCCTGAACGCGGCGAGCGAGCCCCACGTGCAGGACCTCTGCCGCCTGCTGAAGGCCATGGGCGTGCCGATCGAAGGTGTCGGAACGAACCTGCTCGTCGTTCAGGGCGTAGAGCGCCTGGGCGGGGCCGAGTTCGAGATCGGTCCCGACTACATCGAGGTGGGGTCGCTCATCACGCTGGCCGCGGTGACTGGCGGCGAACTACGGATTCCCAACGCGCGGCCGGAGGAGCATAGGGCGACGCGGCTCGCCTTCGGCCGCCTGGGCATCGACTTCCGGGTGTCCGGGGATGGTCGCGACCTGTTCGTGCCGGGCGGTCAGGAACTCCAGGTGCGCACGGACCTTCAGGGCGCGATCCCAAAGGTCGAGGACGCGCCGTGGCCCGGTTTCCCCGCCGATCTCACCTCGATCGCGGTCGTGGGCGCGACCCAGAGCCGGGGCTCGGTGCTGATCCACGAGAAGCTCTTCGAGTCCCGCATGTTCTTCGTCGACCGGCTGGTGGCGATGGGCGCGCAGATCGTGCTCTGCGACCCGCATCGCGTCGTCGTCAGCGGACCGTCGAAGCTCTATGGTCGGGACATGGTGAGCCCGGACATCCGCGCCGGAATGGCGATGCTGATCGCCGCGCTGTGCGCTGAGGGCCGCAGTGTGATCGACAACGTGCAGCAGATCGATCGCGGCTACGAGCGGATCGACGAGCGGCTGCGGTCGCTGGGCGCCACTATCGAGCGCGTGGCCGATTCACTCGGCTAGGGTTGCCGCATGGCGGGCCTCTACTACGAGCAGTTCGAAGTCGGCCAACTCTTCGACCATGCGCTCCGCCGCACGGTGACCGAGGCGGACAACGTCTTCTTCACCGCGATGACCCACAACCCGGCGGCGCTCCACCTCGACGCCGAGGCGATGAAGAAGAGCGAGTTCGGCGAGCGGATCGTCAACAGTTGCTTCACCCTGAGCCTGATGGTCGGCATCTCGGTCGGCGACACGACCCTCGGCACGACGATCGCGAACCTGGGCTGGAACGACGTCGTGTTCCCGCGGCCCGTGTTCCACGGCGACACCCTGCGGCTCGAGACCGAGGTGAAGGACAAGCGGGAGAGCCGCTCACGGCCCAACGCCGGGATCGTCACCTTCGAGCACCGCGCCTACAACCAGCGTGACGAACTCGTCGCCCGCTGTACGCGGCTGGGGCTGATGCTGAAGCTGGCGGAGGAAGACGACTCATGAAGTTCGTCGAACTCGCGACCTTCGATTCCCGGCTCGAGGCCGAGACGATCGGCCACGCCCTGGACCAGTACGACATTCCGTTCCTGGTGCAGAGCGCCGGGGTCGGCATGTTCGGCATGGGGATGATGGGGAAGTCACCGGTGCCGGTGAAGCTCTGCGTGCCGGACAACCGGCTGGACGAGGTGAAGGAACTGCTGAGCTGTGTCGCTGGTCCGTTGGCGGAAGGCGAGGAACCGCGGAGCGACTGAAGCACCGTCGTCCGCGGATGCCGGCGGGAACCCGAGTGGCGCGTTCCGCGCCACACGCGAACCAGTCCGTGCGCCCGTCAGCGGGCGCACGGATGGCACACGGCGCACCCAGTCTCAGTCGGCGAGCAGTTCCAGGACCTCGGGCAGCAGGCGGCGGGTGGTGCTGAACGCACGGTTGCCGTGGATCGTCTCGTTGCCGTCCCAGTCGCCGAAGTAGCCGCCGGCCTCGCGGAGGATGACGGGGAAGGGTCCGCAGTCCCAGGCGCTCATCTTCGGGTCGACCATCAGTTCCAGCCGGCCCGTAGCGACCAGGGCGTGGCCGTAGGCGTCGGACCAGCCGACGCGGTAGGCCGTGCCCCCCATCATCCGCTGCCAGGCCGTTCGGTGGCGGGCGTCGACGAAGAGCCCCGGGTCGCCGAAGGAGACGTAGCCGTCGGCGAGGCTGGGCGTTTCGCAGACCTGTGCCGGCTCGCCGTTCAGCGTGCAGCCATGGCCGGAGGCGGCCGCCACTGTTTCGCCGATGCCCGGGAAGTGGGCGACGCCGACCTCGACCTTTCCATCGACCTCCAGGCCGATCAGGATCCCGTAGAGCGGTACGCCACGGACGAAGGAACGGGTGCCGTCGATCGGATCCACGTACCAGTGGCGTTTCGAAGCGGCTTCCGAGGCAGACTCGCCGCCACCTGCCCCGAACTCCTCGCCGACGACGAGGTCGCCGGGAAAGGCCTCGGCGATCCGTGAACGGATCAGTTCCTCGGCGCCCCGGTCCGCTTCGGTGACCGGCGTCATGTCACTCTTGAGTTCCGGATCGACGCCGAGCCGGAAGAACTCGAGCGTCAACTGGCCGGCGATCCAGGCGGTCTCGACGGCGAAGTCGAGTTCGGCTGCGTAGTTCGAGGGCACGGTAGCTGCCTAGAAGTTCTCGATCGTCCGCTCGTCGCTGTTGACGGGCAGCGCGATGTGCATGCCGTCGGCGGCGACGACCGCATCGTTCGGCGCGTCCTCGGCCCGGCCGCGCATGAACACGCCTTCCGCCTGCGCCGCGGGCAGGGGCGGCACGAGGTGGTTCATCACCAGGAGTTTGACCCTTGCGTCGGCGGCGAGGGCATGCACGTCGGCGGGGAACGTGTGGTAGTCGAGCGTGTCCCGGAGCAGCTTCGCGGTCCGTTCGTTGCCGGCGCTCTCGAGCGCCTGCGCCGCCCCGCCGATCAGAGCGCCGGACAGGACCTCGTGGACCAGGACGTCGACGCCCTGGCTCGCCGCCTCCACGTTCGCCGAACGGATCGTGTCGCCGCTGACCACGACCGATCTGCCGCCGTAGTCGATGCGGTACCCGAGCGCCGGCGAGATCGGTTCATGCTCGACCAGGAACGCCGTGATCCGGAGACCGTCTTCGTCGTAGAAGACGCGCGAGGGCGCGTCCTCGGTGAGTTCGATCGCGTGCCCGTTCGCCTTGCCGCCGTCCGGCGCGAGCAGGTCGGCGCCGTGGTGGGCGACCCGGTAGGAGACGTCGAGCTCATAGGCGGCCTGGAAGCCGGCGACGACCTGCTCGACGCCCACCGGACCGTAGACGTCGAGGGGCACGGCCCTGCCGCCGGTCCAGCTCGCGAAGACGACCTCGCCGAGTTCTCCGATGTGATCGGAGTGGAAGTGGGTCAGCAGAACGCCGGCGAGACTTCCCATCGGCAGTCCCCAGAGCCGCAGGTTCTCGGTCGACCCGGGGCCGACGTCGATCAGGAACATCCGCCCGCCGGCGATCACCGCCGTGCAGGGCCCGGCCCGCTCGGCGCTCGGCAACGGTGAACCGCTGCCGCAGATGACGACGTGGAGCGCGCCGTCGTCGAGCAGTGACGACCGGTTGGGCGGCAGGTTTCCGAACTGGGCAGCGGCGGCGGAACTCAGAAGCAGGAAGGTCGCCGTCAGCGCGGACACGATGGCCGCTGTGCGATGTTTCATGAGCGAAGCTCTCCTGGCTCGTCAGGCCCGGGATGGGTGGTGCCGGAACAGGTCTAATGACAGACATTAGCACATGGGTCCCAAGCCGGCAGCCAGACGCGACGCTAGCCCATACACTCGCCGACGATGGCTGAGCAGGCGCTGATCAACGATCCGACCGCGCTGCTCGTCTTCTTCGCCGGCTTCGTGGCCCTGATCTTCGTGCTGGCGCAGACGCGGCCCTTCGACCGGCTCTTCAGGTATCTGCCGCCGATCGTCTGGATCTACCTGCTGCCGGTGGTGCTCACCACCGCCGGCATCACGCCGGCCGAGTCGCCCTTCTACGACTGGTGCACGGACTACCTGATGCCGTGCTCGCTGCTCCTCCTGGTGCTGGCGACCGACGTGCCGGCGATCAGGCGCCTGGGGCCGCTGGCGGCGGCGATGCTGCTGTCGGGGTCCGTCGGCATCGTGATCGGTGGACCGATCGCGCTGGCCATCTTCCAGCCGTTCCTCGACGACCCGCAGATCTGGAAGGGCCTGGGTGCGCTTTCCGGCTCCTGGATCGGCGGCCTCTCGAACATGATCGCGATCAAGGAAGGCGTCGGCGCTCCCGACGACGTCTTCTCCCCGATGATCATCGTCGACTCGGTGGTCGGCTACGGCTGGATGTCGATCATCATCCTGCTCAGCGGCTACCAGAACCGGATCGACCGCTGGAACCGGGCGCGCCGCGAAGAACTCGACGCGCTGAACCAGCGGCTGCAGCAGGTCCAGGCCGAGAACGCGCGGCCGATCACGCTGCCTGCCTTCGCCTCCATGCTCGGCGTCGGCCTGGTGGCGAGCTGGCTCTGCATGCGCGGCGGAGAGCTGCTGCCCCAGGTCGGCTCGGTGCTGTCCCACTTCACCTGGGGCATCCTGCTGGTCGTGGCGGTCGGCCTCGCGCTGTCCTTCACGCCGGTTCGTCGTCTCGAACATCGGGGAGCGACACCCGTTGCCTACGGCGGCCTCTACCTGATGGTCGCGACGATGGGCGCGGGCGGCGATCTCGCTGCCATTGCCGAGGCGCCTCTGGTGCTGGCCGTCGGCGTCGTCTGGATCGGCATCCACGTCGCCTGCCTGTTCCTCGCGATGCGCCTCCTGCGCGCGCCGATCTTCCTGTTCGCGACCGGCAGCATGGGCATCGTCGGCGGCGTCATCTCGACCCCGGTCGTGGCCGGCGTGTTTCAGCCGGCCCTCGCCGCGGTCGGCGTGCTGATGGGCGTCCTCGGCAACCTGGTCGGCACGCCGCTGGGGCTTCTGTGCGCCCAGCTCATGGCCTGGGTCGCGCGGGCGTACCACGGCGCGGCTTCGCTGTAGCTCCAATGCGGGCGGCCATGTGGCCGAGTCCGCGCGATCAGCGCCGGAGCGGTTCGCCTTCGCGGATAAGATCCACGGCATGACGGTGGCCGCGCGAAGAACGAGGGCGGAGGGGACACCGGCTACTGAACCCGCCAGACGGTTGTTCACGGTGGACGACTACCACGCGATGGCGCGGGCGGGAATCCTGAGCGAAGACGACCGGGTCGAGCTCATCGAAGGAGAAATCGTCGTGATGTCCCCCGTCGGAAGTCGCCACGCGGCCTGTGTCGACATCCTCGCCGAGTTCCTCTTCGGCGCGGTCGACCGCCGCGCCTCCATCCGGGTTCAGAGCCCGATTCGTCTCGATGACGCCACGGAGCCGCAGCCCGACGTCTGCGTGCTCGTCAGGCGCGACGACGCGTACAGCCAGAGTCTCCCGCGGCCCGAGGACGTGCTCCTCGCCATCGAGGTCTCGGACACGACCCGAGACTACGACCGCCGGGTCAAGGCGCGGCTCTACGCCCGCCACGGCATCCGGGAGTTCTGGCTGGTCGACCTGGGCAGTCGTACCGTCGAAGCGTGCAGCGCGCCCGGACCGGACGGCTATGACGAGCGCTCCGTCCACGATGTCGACGATTGCCTGAGAGCGCCTGGCGTGGAGATTGACCTTGAAGTGCGGAGGCTGTTTCCGTAAAGGTGATCGCGCCGTTCCTGGCCGCTAGGGTGCTGCGGCGGGAGAGACGGAATCCGGTTCCGGTGTGTCGTCACCTGCGGTTACGGCCCGAAACAGATCGATCTCGGTCTTGCAGGTCTTGACCACCCAGGCGATGACTGCGGCGTCGTCGATGAAGCCGGCGACCGGGATGAAGTCGGGGATGACGTCGATGGGGATGACGAAGTAGAGGACGGCGCCGGCTATGAGGATCAGGGTCTCCTTTCGGAGACGGTAGTCGCCGCGGGCGACCGCTCGCAGCAGGTCGAACATCGTCTTCAGGTCGTCGATCACCCCGCTGAGCGGGCTCGTGGCCCCGCCTGCGGAGTCGGCCTTCTCCCTTGCTTCGGCGACCATCTCCCGGAGCTTGTCCGGGGACCGGACGATCTCGGCGGCCCGGTTGCGGGCGTGGAGCGGGAGTTCCATCTCGCCGGTTTCGGCTGGTACGGGGGGCTGCCCGGGCGCTCCCTCGACCGTGTCGCCGGTCAACTCCCGATCGGATGCCATGTCGTCTTCACTTCCTGGAGGTCGGTGATCTCGTAGGGGCTCTGGATGTTCTTCCAGTCGTCGTGCGGGCGGACCGCGACGCGCTTCAGGTTGTGGACCGCTTCGATCTCGGCGGATCTCGCGATCCCCGGGTCCGGGGAGCAGAGGAGCAGGGCATCGACGTCGCGATGCGCGGCGAGCGGCGCGAGCATCTCGTCACGGCGACCCGTGAGGATGTTGACGACGCCGCCGGGTACGTCGGAGGAGTTCAGGACCTCGCCGAAGGTCGTGGCCGGGAGCGGCTGGCTTCCGGTGACCAGAACGACCGTCGTGTTGCCGCCGGCGATCGCGGGGGCGATGGAGGAAACAAGGCCCAGCAGCGGCGACTCGGGGGCGAGCACGCCGACGAGGCCCATCGGCTCGAGGATCGAGAAGTTGAAATGCGACGTCGCGACCGGGTTGACGCTGGAGAACACCTGCTGGAACTTGTCGGTCCAGCCGGCGTAGTGGAGGAGCCGGTCGGTGGCGGTCTGGACTTCGGCTGCGGCTTGGTCCGGAGTCGTGCCGCCGGCCGCGAGAAGAGCCTCGAACTGCCCGCTCCGGCCCTCCAGCATCTCGGCGATCCGGTAGAGGATCTGGCCCCGGTTGTAGGCGGTGCGGGCGGCCCATCCGGCCTGTGCGGCGCGGGCCGCGGTGACGGCGTCCCGCACGTCCTTGCGCGAACAGCGGCAGATGTTCGCGATCGGCGTGCCGTCGGGCGCCAGCGCCCGGTCTAAGCGTCCCGACTCGGAGCGAGGGAACTTCCCGCCGACGTAGACCTTGTGGGTCTTGAGCACCGGCAGGCGGTCGGCCGCGGCGGCGGGTCGTTGCTCGCTCATGCCGCTGCCTCCGGTCTCAGGTAGGCGTGGAGCCCGGCGAGCCCGCCCTCCCGGCCGATGCCGCTCTCCTTGTAGCCGCCGAACGGAGCGGTCGGATCGAACTTGTTGTAGGTGTTCGCCCACAGCACGCCGGCCCGGATGCGGCTGGTGACCCGGAACGCCTTGGCGCCCTTGTCGCTCCAGACGCCGCCAGAGAGGCCGTAGGGCGTGTTGTTCGCCATCGCGATGCCCTCATCCACCGTGCGGAATGTCTGGACCGCGAGCACCGGGCCGAAGATCTCCTCCTGGACCACGCGGTGCGACTGGGATGCCTGCAGGAACAGGGTTGGCCGGCACCAGTAGCCGCGCTCGGGCACCGGGCATGAGGTCTGGAAGGGCTCCGCGCCCTCGGCTTCGCCGATCTCCAGGTACTCCTCGATCTTGTCGAGCTGGGCCCGCGAGTTGATCGCGCCGATGTCCGTGTTCTTGTCGAGCGGATCGCCGACGATCAGGGTCTCCATCCGGTCCTTCAACTTGGAGATCACTTCGTCGGCGACGGATTCCTGGACCAGCAGGCGGGAGCCGGCGCAGCAGACGTGGCCCTGGTTGAAGAAGATGCCGTTGACGATGCCCTCCACAGCCTGGTCGACGGCGGCGTCCTCGAACACCAGGTTCGCCGCCTTGCCGCCGAGTTCCAGGGTGTAGTGCTTGTCGCTGCCGGCGAGCGCGCGCCGGATCAGCTTGCCGACCTCGGTGGAGCCGGTGAAGGCGACCTTGTCGACGTCCTCGTGCTGGACGACTGCCGCGCCGGTCTCGCCGGCGCCGGTGACGATGTTGACGACGCCGGGCGGCACGCCCGCGTCGCGGATGATCTCGGCCAGCTTGAGCGCGGTGAGCGGTGTCGTCTCCGCCGGCTTGAGCACGACCGTGTTGCCGGCCGCGATGGCCGGCGCGATCTTCCAGGCCGCCATCAGCAGCGGGAAGTTCCACGGGATGACCTGGCCGGCGACCCCGAGCGCTCTGGCGCCGCGGCCGGGAAAGGCGTAGTCCAGCTTGTCGGCCCAGCCCGCGTAGTAGAAGAAGTGCGCGGCCGCGAGCGGAATGTCGACGTCCCGCGACTCGCGGATCGGCTTGCCGCCGTCGAGCGACTCGGTGATCGCGAGTTCGCGGCCCCGCTCCTGGAGTACCCGGGCGATCCGGTAGACGTACTTGCCGCGCTCCCTGGGCGCAAGCTGTGACCAGACCTCGTCGTAGGCGCGGCGGGCGGCCGCCACGGCGCGATCGACGTCGGCGTCGCCGGCCAGGGCGACGTCCGCGATCTTCTCCTCGGTGGCGGGGTTCGCCGTCTCGAAGGTCCGGCCGTCGGCCGCGTCGGTGAAGTCGCCGTCGATGAACAGGCCGTAGCGGTCGCGGAGTTCGACGTGGTCGGTCGACTCCGGCGCCGGCGCGTAGCCCCAGCCGTCGTCGCTACCGTCGCGGATGCCGAGGCGGAGCTTCGGAGCCTTGAGTCCGGTCGATGGGGTGGAATTCGTCATGGTTCTGGCCGCCACACGCTCAGAGCGAGAAGTCGTCGAACGACTGGTAGATGCCGCTTCGCTGCTTGACGATCTGGCGCAGGACATCGTTCGCGAGTGAACTCGCCCCGAACCGGTACAGGTCGGGGTCGAGCCAGTCCTGGCCGAGCGTCTCGCGCACCATGACCAGGTGCCGGATCGCGTCCTTGGCGGTGGAGATGCCGCCGGCCGGCTTCATGCCGATCTTCTCGCCGGTGCGCAGGTAGTGATCGCGGATCGCCTCCAGCATGACCAGCACGACGGGCATCGTGGCGGCCGGCTTGATCTTGCCCGTCGAGGTCTTGATGAAATCGGCGCCGGAGCGCATCGCCAGGTCCGAGGCGCGGCGCACTGCGTCGAGGGTGCCGAGCTCGCCGGTTTCGAGAATCACCTTGAGGTGGGCCTCGCCGCAGGCTTCCTTGACCGAGGCGATCTCGTCCGCGGAGTAGGCGAAGTCGCCGGCCAGGCAGCGGCCGCGCGAGATCACCATGTCCACCTCGTCGGCGCCGGCCTCGACCGCCTTCCGCACCTCCAGCAGCTTGATCTCGATCGGCGCCTGACCGGCGGGAAAGCTGGTGGCGACCGAGGCGACGTTGATCCCGCTGCCCTCGAGCGCCCGTTTGGCGACTCCGACCAGCGCCGGATACACGCAGACCGCGGCCACATGGGGCAGATCGGGCAATGCCGCGTGAAGCTGGAGCGCCTTGGCGCAGAGCTGCCGCACTTTGCCCTCCGAGTCGGCGCCCTCGAGCGTCGTCAGGTCGATCATCGAGAGGGTGAGATGGAGCGCCTGGAGCTTGGCGTCCTTCTTGATCGAGCGCGAGCAGAGCCTCGCCACCCGCTCTTCGACGCCGACGGTGTCGATTGGCGGCGACTCGAACGAGGCGGTGGCAGGCGACATCTGCATCACCCGTCAGTCTACGCCGGTTCGGCCTGCGGGGGGCTGTGGCAGAGTCCTCGTGTCATGGCTGGGAACACGTTCGGAACTGCGCTGCGGCTGACCACGGCCGGCGAGAGCCACGGACCGGGCTACGTCGGCATCCTCGACGGAGTGCCGCCGGGCCTGGAACTGTCCGAGGCGGACCTGCAGCCCGATCTCGACCGGCGCCGACCGGGGCAGTCGAAGCTGACCACGCAGCGCATGGAGCCGGACGAGGCGCGCATCCTGTCCGGCGTGTTCGAGGGCAGGACGACGGGCACGCCGATCGCCTTCCTGATCGAGAACCGCGATCAGCGGCCGAAGGACTACAGCGAGATCAAGGACAAGTACAGGCCCGGACACGCCGACTACACCTTCGACGCCAAGTACGGCTTCCGCGACTACCGGGGCGGCGGCCGCTCGAGCGCCCGCGAGACCTCGGTGCGGGTGGCGGCCGCGGCCGTGGCGAAGAAGCTCCTGCGGGAGCGCTGGGGCGTCGGGATCGTCGGCTACGTGAAGAGCATCGGCGACATCGAGGGCCGGATCGACGATCCGGCCGCGGTGACCCTGGAGCAGGTCGAGGCGAACCCGGTGCGCTGCCCGGACCAGGAGGCCGCGGTGCGGATGGCGGAGCTGATCGAACGGATGAGGTCGGAACGTGACTCCGTTGGCGGCGTCTCTGAGCTGGTCGCCACGGGCGTGCCGCCGGGCTGGGGCGAACCGGTGTTCGACAAGCTGAAGGCGGACCTGGGGAAAGCGCTCTTCAGCCTGCCGGCGGTGCTCGGCGTCGAGTACGGCGCCGGGTTCGGGGTTGCCCGCGCGCGTGGCAGCGAGAACAACGACCCGTTCGAGATGCGGAAAGGGCGCGTCGCCACTCGCGGCAACCGCCACGGCGGCATGCTCGGCGGCATTTCGTCAGGCCAGCCGATCGTGCTGCGCTGCGCGGTCAAGCCGACCAGCAGCCTTCCGCAACCCCAGGACACGGTAACCCGGGCCGGTGAGCCGACGACGATCGCGACCAAGGGCCGTCACGACCCCTGTTTGCTACCGAGGTTCGTGCCGATGGGCGAGGCGATGATCGCGCTGGTGCTGGCCGACCACGGCCTGCGCCAGCTCGCGGTTCAGGGCGTGTTGGACTAGCGCGGGCCGCTTCGCGGCCGCGCCCGGATGCCGGCGGGGACGCCGGCGCACCCAGTGTTGTGGCTACGGATCGATCTTCGCGGTGGCCTTGCCCATCACGACGACATCCCCATCCTGGTTCACCGTCGTCACCGACAGGTCGACGAGGCCCTGACCGTCCTCCTCGCGCACCGCGTCGACCTTTGCCGTCGCGGTCAGCGCGTCGCCGGGCCACACCTGGCGCGTGAAGCGGACACTGTAGGCGGTCAGCCGGCCGTCGCCGACGAAGTCGGTGACCATCCGGCCGGTCATGCCCATCGTGAGCATGCCGTGGGCGAAGACGGTCGGGTACTTCGCCACCTTGGTGGTGAAGATCTCGTCGGAATGGAGCGGGTTGTAGTCGCCCGAGGCGCCCGCGTACTGGACGATCTGGGTGCGGGAGAGGTCGTCGGTGAGCTTCTGGGTGTAGGTGTCGCCGACCTGGACCTTGCTTGCCTGAAGTGCCATTCGTTCTCTCCTCAGTCGCTCTCGACGACCTTCTCGGTGCGCACGCCGACGCCGGTGGCGCGCACGACGAGTTCGCCGGATTCGTCGTAGTACTCGGTGATGTTCTCGCTGAACTTCAGGTTGCCGCCGCGCTTGCCCTGCCGTTCCCAGCTCTTGCCGGGCCGGGTCTTCAGGGTCAGCGTCTCGCCCGGGCTCACGTGCCGGAAGTACTCGAAGCGCTGCTCGGCGTGGAGCCCCGTGCCGCCGTCGCCGCCGGTCCGCGTGGGCGGCACGCCGGTCGGCTCCTTGCCGGAGCCGAACCACGGTTCGCCGATCTTGGGGCGCAGGAAGTAGTCGGGGTCGAACTGGGCCGAGGCCTGGTAGAAGGTGGGCGGCGCGATCGTCTTGCCGGGTTCGGTGTCCGCCGCCGCCTCGGCGTCGTGATAGATGGGGTTCGGGTCGCCGACCGCGCGGGCGAACATCATGATGTGGCCTGCCTCGACCGGGAACTTCTTTGCTGCCATTCCGGTTCCGTCCTCCTCTTCGAGTGGTCTCTGAAGCGCAATTCTGCGTCGTTTGAGCGCGTGACTGTAACAGCATGAACCTGCTTCTGTTGGAGGACACGGACTTCGATCAGACGGCCGGCTCAGGTGCGCGCGTGGTCGTGTCCGGGGAGCGCCTGAAGCACGTCCGCAAGGTTCTGCGGGCGGAGGTCGGCGACAGGCTCGAAGTAGGTCGCTTGAGCGGTGGCGTTGGCCGCGGGCGGATCGTCGAGTTGAGCCGCGAGCGGGTCGTGCTGGAGCTGGGTCCGCTCGACCTGGAGCCGCCGCCGGCGCTGCGAGTGACTTTGGTACTGGCGTTGCCGCGGCCCAAGTTCGTGGGCCGGATCCTGCAGGCATCGGCGGCAATGGGCGTCAAGCGGATCCTGCTCATCCACACGGCCCGGGTGGAGAAGAGTTACTGGAACAGCTCGGTGCTGAAGCCGGCGTCGCTCCGACGTCACCTGATGCTCGGTCTGGCGCAGGCACGGGACACGGTGCTGCCGGAGATCGAGTGCCTGGGAGGGCCGCGGGACCTGACCGAGGCGCTGCCCGGCCTGGTTCAGGACCACGAGCAGGTCCTGGTGGCCGATGCCGCCGGTGACGAGCCGTGTCCGCTGGGGGTCGATGGCCCGACGGCGCTGCTGGTCGGTCCCGAAGGCGGCCTACTGGACGAGGAGCTTGCCTCGTGGGGACACGCCGGCGCCACAGTCGTGAGTCTCGGCCGGCGGGCGCTGCGAGTCGAGCACGCCGTCGTGGCCCTGCTGTCGCGCCTCGCCTCCTGAGCACGCGGGAGGCGCGGGCTCCTGGGTCCTACTCGCGGAGCTTCGCGCCGACGGACCTCTCAACCTGTCCCAGGATGCGCCGGCGGAGCTTCTTCACGTCGCGGTCGCGGAGGGTGCGGTTCGGGGCCCGGAAGGTGAGGTGGTAGGCGAGGCTCTTCGAGCCTTCGCCGATCGCCTCGCCGCGGAACACGTCGAACAGTTCGACGGCGCACAGCAGGGGCTTGCCGGAAGCGAGCAGGGCGGCCTCGACGGCCGCGGCCGGTGTCGCCTCGTCGACGATCAGGGCCAGGTCCTCGCGCACTTCCGGATAGACGGGCACGGGCTCGACCTGGAGGGAATCGGGGACGTGCTCGAGGATGCGGTCGAGGTCGAGTTCGGCGGCAAGCACGGGGTGACGGTCGTCTGGCTCCAGATCGAAGCGCGCGGTCACCGCCGGATGGACTTCACCCAGCCAGCCGATGGGCTTCGCGGCCGCACCGATCTCGATCGCCGCGGAACGTCCTGGGCGGAAGGACGGTGGCGTCGCGTTCGCCTCCAGCGCCGTGAACTCGACCGCCAGGCTGAGCCGGTCCAGGACCGTTTCGACCACGCCCTTGACGTCGAAGAAGTCGAAACAGTCGTCGTTGGCGGCAGCCGCCTGCCAGTGGTCTGCCCGGCGCGGACCGGTCAGCACGACGGCGGCCCACTCCCGCTCCTCGGGCAGTGAATCGCCTTCGTTGACCGGGAACGCGCGGCCGACCTCGAACAGGGCGAGCCGGTCCGTGAAGCGGCTGTTCGACGCCGCGGCTTCCAGTACCGACGCGAGCAGGCTGCGGCGCATGACGACGCGGTCGAGGGTCGAGGGGTTGGCGAGCCGGACGTAGGGCGGCGGCTCGTTGTCTTCGGGTTGCAGCCTCGCTTCCGCTTCGGGCGTCGTCAGCCGGTAGCTGACAACTTCCTGCAGTCCCAGATCGGCAAAGGTGTCCTTGACCCGATCCTCGAAGGACTGCTGTTGGTTGCCGCGCTGGGGCGGCAGCACGTCGCTGAGCACGGTCGAGGGGATGCGGTCGTAGCCGTAGATGCGGCACACCTCCTCGACCAGGTCGTGCTGGCCTTCGATGTCGAGGCGGTGATCGGGAACGGTGACATGCAGATTGGCAGAGTCGGCCTGGACCTCGACCTCGAACTGGAGGCGTCGCAGCAGGCTCGCCGTCTCTTCGGCGTCGAGATCGAGACCGCTGAGGCGGCGCAAGTAGCCGAGATCGAAGTCGACGGTGACGCTCGTCGCCGGTTGCGGATAGTGATCGACGATCCCTTCCGCGATCGTGCCACCGGCGTGAAGCCGGAGCAGTTCCGCGGCCCGCCGGGCGCCGAGCAGGGCCTGGCTCGGATGGACGCCGCGGCTGAAGCGGAACCCGGCCTCGGTGTGGACTCCGAGCTGGCGCTGCGTTCGCCGGATACTCCTCGGCTCCCAGGCGGCCGCCTCCAGCAACACGTTCCGGGTTTCCGGACCGATCTCGCTGTCACGGCCTCCCATCACGCCGCCGACGCTCAGCGAGCCGGCCGGGTCGGTGACCATGATCTGGTTGGTCCGCAGCTTCTGCTCGGCACCGTCGAGCGTCGTCAGACGTTCACCCTCGTGGGCCAGTCGCGTGACGATCCGCACCGGGCCGCCGTCCGCATAGCTGTCGGCCCGCTGCCGCAGCAGGTCGTAGTCGAAGGTGTGGTTCGGCTGGCCGACCTCGAGCATCACGTAGTTGCTGATGTCGACCACGTTGCTGATCGGCCGTTGCCCGGCGAGCTGCAGGCGGTGCTGCATCCAGTAGGGCGATGCACCCTGCTCGATGCCCTCGATCAGCAGGGCGACGAACCGCGGATTGAGTTCCGGGTTCTCTGTGGCGATCTCGACCCGGCCCGCGATCGGCGGTCCGTCCATGGTGAGCGGGACCGCCGGCGGCCGGAACCCGGCTTCCGTGAGCGCCGCGACCTCGCGAGCGACCCCCAGGATCGAGGCGCAGCGGGCGATGTTGGGGATCACGTCGATGTCGAGCACGACGTCGCCGAGCACTTCGGCCAGGGGCCGCCCGGGCTGGAGTTCGGGCAGTTCGTCGGCCGGTTCGAACAGGATGATCCCCTCGTGGTCCTCGCCGAGCCCGAGCTCCGCGGCCGAGCACAGCATCGCGTCGCTGGTGATGCCGCGCAGCTTCTTCGGCTTGAGCCGGGTGATCTTCAGGTCACGGTAGGGGTTGCGGTAGCTGGCCCCGGCGAGCAGCAGCGCGCCCCAGATGTCGGCATCGTCCAGGTCGTCGCCAAGATACGGGAACAGGTTGGGCGCTCCGGTGATCACCTGCCGGGTGGAGTCGGCGCCGTAGTCGACGGTCGCCAGCACCAGGCGGTCGGCGTCCGGAACCGGGTCGACGCGCAGGACCTTCGCCGCCATGACCAGATCGGCCGGCCACGGCAGCTCGGCGCCGTCGCCGCCGAAGCGCTCGATCGCCTTGACCTCCAGGCCGGCATTGGTGAGCAGCTCGGCGAGGTCGTCGGGAGAGCCGTCGAGCTCGACGAAGTCGCCGAGCCAGTTGAGTGGAACGCGCATCAGACGAACCGCTGGAACTGGCGCAGAAAGCGCAGGTCGTTCGACCAGAAACAGCGGATGTCGCGGATGCCGTGCCGCAGCATGGCGATCCGCTCCGGCCCCATGCCGAAGGCGAAACCGCTCCACTCGTCCGGGTCGTAGCCGCCGTTTCCGAGCACGGTGGGGTGGACCATGCCGCAGCCGAGGATCTCGAGCCAGCCGGTCTCCTTGCACAACTGGCAGCCCTTGCCGTCGCACAGGAAGCAGGCGATGTCCATCTCCGCGCTCGGTTCCGTGAACGGGAAGTAGCTGGCCCGGAAGCGGGCGCCACGGCCCTCGCCGAACAGGCGCCGAGCGAACTCGGTCAGCGTGCCTTTGAGATCGGCGAACGTGATCGCCGGGCCCACCGCCAGCCCCTCGATCTGGTGGAATTGGATCTCGCTGCGGGAGGTGATCTGCTCGTTGCGGTAGCACATGCCGGGCAGGATGACGCGCACCGGCGCCGGGTGCTGCTCCCGCATCGCCAGGATCTGCCCGCCGCTGGTGTGGGTGCGCAGCACGACGCTCGGATCCGTCGTGTAGAACGTGTCCTGCATGTCGCGCGCGGGGTGGTCGGGCGGCATGTTCAGGTCGCCGAAGTTCAACTGGTCGGTCACCACGTCCGGGCTGCGGTAGGTCTGGAAGCCCATGTCGCCGAAGATGCGCTCGATGCGGCGCATGACGAGGGTCGACGGGTGCAGCCCGCCGAGCGCCGGGCGGCGGCCTGGCAGGGTGACGTCGAGGCTGTCGGCGGCGTCGGCGGCTGTGTGCGCCGATTGCTTCAGAGCTTCCTGGCGCGCTTCGAATGCCGCCTGGAGTGAGGTCTTGATCTCGTTGATCCGCTTGCCGAACGCTGGACGGTCGGCGGGTTCGATCTCGCCCATGCGGCGGGTCAGGAGCTGGACCTCACCCTTGCGGCCGATCGTCGCCCGGCGCCACTCCTCGAGTTCGTCGAGATCGGCCGTGGCGTCCAGAGCAGCGGAGACCCGCGCTTCGATGTCGTCGAGCTGGTCGATCATGGCGTCAGGCGGCTCTTCGTTCGGCGCCCTTTCGCGGGCCCCGGCGCGGCGCCTGACTCTACTAGGAGGTTGCGCTCTCCAGCAGGCGGGGGAGCAGCAGCGCCAGGACCGTCAAGAGCGGCAGGATGGAGGCCAGAACCGTGGCTCGGAGGACTCCGACTCGCTGAACGACGTGGAGACCGATCCCGAACAGCACTGCGCCGCAGAATGTCGCCAGGATTTCGCCAGCGATGGGAACGATGCCCAGAACGGTGGCGCCGTTCGCGTAGCAGATCGCAACCCAGGTACCGCGGAAGCCGTGTGGCCTCGACGTGCGGGTTACGACCAGCAGAAGGTGGACGAGCGAGCCCACGATCAACGTCGCGACCAGCGTGAGGGCGAAGAGGGCGGGAAGGGCAAGGAGGAGGACCTGGAACGCGAAGAGAACGAACAGGGTGGTTCCGAAGGGCAGTTCCTCCGCAGTGGGGAACTGAGATGGGTCCATCCGCCACACCGTTTGGTAGACGAACTCCAGTGCCTGGTCCGGAAGGGTCAGGATGAGGACCGTGAAGACCACGCTTCCCAGGACCATGTAGATAAGTGTGACCAGGCCCGCGAACAAGAGGGGGCCCCAGATGCCCGCGTCAGGCCGGGTCCCCTCGAAGAACTTCCTCGGAGCGGTGGCCAGGAGGACCAGAGAGGCGACGAGGGCGGAGAACCTGCCCCGGTCCTTCCGCTCCTCCCACGGATTGACGACCTCGACGCTTGCTTCGGCGCCGGTGTTATCGTCCCCGGAGTTCACGCGGAGCACCTTACCGGAGCGATCCTGATGGCGGACGCCCGACAGCAGCGAACGGCGGCAGTGCGCGACGTCGGCGCCGGCGCCGGGGCTCTCGTGGTCGGCGTCGCTGCCGCCAGTGCGTTCAACGAGTTCGTGCCGGAAGGTCATCGGCCGGAGGACGTGCTGCCGGGCGCGAAGAGCGTTGTCGTCGCGGGTAACCAGGGGCCCACGGCGGGCGCCTGGCGCAGTCCCGATCACCGGGTGATGGAGATCACCGGCTACGACTTCCGCGAGAACGTCGCGGTCCACGTCATGTGCGACTACATCGAGCGCGAGCATGGCCATCGAGCGCTGCAGGGGCCGTCTCTCCCCACAGCCGGGCACAATCCGCCGATGAGCATGATGCTGGCGGCGGTGCTCGCGGGGCTGGGCACGAGGTCGCTGGCAGCGAACATCATCCTGCATCCTCGGTACGGCCTGCTGTACTACGCGGCCCTGGTTACCACGCTCGAGCTCGAACCGGACCACCCGCTCGAAGAGGATGTCTGCCCTTCGAAGCCCTGCATCCAGATGTACGAGAAGCTGGGAACCACGCCGTGCCTCGCCTCCTGCCCGAAGGACGAGGGCGGCTGCCTCGACGGCGCGCTCGACGAGGACGGCAGGATCAGCTACTCGTACTACGACCGCGAGCGCTGCACGTCGCGGTCGATGAACTTCGGTATCGGTTCCATCCAGAAGTCCCTTGTCCAGATCACCACGGAGGAGGACCGCGATCAGCGGCGGTCGATGATCTACTCCGACTTCTTCAGCCAGTCGCTGTCGTCGCTCAGCTACTACAAGGAGAGCGTCGCGCAGTGCTTCGAGTGCATGCGAGTGTGTCCGGTCGGCATGCACGAGAGGCGCCTCCAGTGATCGCGTCCGCGGCGGCGGCTCCGACCGCGGAAGAGGCCGCGGCAGCCCGCGGCCGGCTGGCCGCGATGATGGAGCGCGGCGGGGCGCTGGCCTGGGGCGTCGCCGACGCCGACGCCTTCGACGAAGCGCCGGAGGGCTTCCGGCCCGGCGATCTGCTGCCGGGCGCGCGCCGGGTCGTCGTCGTAGGCGGGAGTCCGCCTCGGGCTGCGGACTGGGCGAGCCCCGTCCACGAGCACCTGGAAACGATGGGCACCAGCGACCGGATCAACTCCCTGGGCCTCAAGACCGCGAAGTTCATCGAGGCCGAGTTCGGCTACTACGCGCTATTCGTGCCGCCGGGCGTCCGTCGCGGCAACCGGCCCTTCCTGAGCGTCGCCCTGGCAGCGGAACTCGCGGGCTGCGGCTCGCGCAGCCTGGCCGGGCCGGTGCTGCATCCCGAGTACGGCCTGCTCTTCTACTCGGCGATCATCACGACCTACCCGTTCCCGGTCACGCCGCCGCTCGCCGAACCCGCCTGCCCGGCGCCCGCCTGCGTCGAGATGTGGGAGGCCGAGGGCGAGACGCCCTGCACCAGGGTCTGCCCGCTCGGCGACGGCGGTTGCCTCGACGGGCGGATCGAGGACGGCCGGCTGGTGGAGCGCCGGTACGACGCGGCGCGTTGCACGTCCCGCGTCTACACGCACTGGATTCCCGGCTTCCAGAAGGGGCTGGAACTCGCCCTCGACCAGGACGACGCGGAGGCGCGCAAGATGGTGCTCTACTCGAGCCACTTCACGAAGACGCTCTGGTCGATGACCTATGCGGCGCAGAGCCAGGGTCAGTGCTGGGAGTGCATGCGGGTCTGTCCGGTGGGCGCGGAGTTCAGGGACAAGGCGTAGACGCGAGGTGTGACGATGGCTTTCTTCTTTGTCGATCCCGAGACCTACCGCCGCCATCGCGAGGAGATCCTGGAACTGTCGAACTCGATCCAGGTCGACATCCACGAGCACCTGCCGGGCGAGAAGCGGCGCCGCGGGCTGTCGGACCGCGAAATCGCCGAACGCCTCGACCTCGACGAACGCACGGTGCGGGAGATCCGGGTCGTCGCCGAGCGCGACTACTACGACATCGAGGAGTGGGACAAGGCGGTCGAGTTCAAGGACAAGGCTTGCCGCGCCTTCGCCGAAGAGGGCCTCTCCTACGTCTTCAAGGACCGCCGCGACGTGTGAGAAAGTAGCGCGCCGATGAAGTCCGCGGTGCTCCAGTTCTTCTCGTGGCCTGACCGCCGGATTCCGCTGGAAGAGGTCTACCGGCGGGCGTTTCAGCGCATCGACATCATGGATCAGAACGGGTACGACGCCGTGTGGTTGGCGGAGCACCACTTCAGCTCCTTCAGCATCTGCCCGTCGATCCACATGATGGGGACCGAGGTCGCCGCGCGCACGAAGAACCTGAGGATCGGCACGGGTGTGTCCCTGGCCCCCTTCTACAACCCGCTGCGCTTGGCGGAGGAGGTGGCGCTGCTCGACGTGCTGTCGGGCGGCCGGGTCAACTGGGGGGTCGGCCGCGGTTTCGCGGAGGGGGAGTTCAGGGCTTTCGGCGTCGACCCGCGCCACAGCTACCCGGTCTTCCGGGAGCACGTCCAGGCAGTGGTCGGCGCCTGGACGAACGAGCAGCTCACCTTCGAGGGAGAGCACTTCCGATGCAGGGACGTGGAAGTGCTGCCCAAGCCGGCACAGAAGCCGCATCCGCCGGTGTGGCTCGCTTCGTCGTCGCCGGAGTCGATGACGTGGGCGGCCCGGAACGGCTTCTCGATCATGCTCGACCCGCACTCGGCGCATGGCCGGATCGCCGAGAAGCGCGAGCTGTACCGGGAGATCCTGGAGCAGCACGGCCATTCGATCGATGGCCGGGAGATCCCGATGGCGCGCCTCATCGCCTGCGCGCCGACCCGGGCGGAAGCGGAGGAGATCGCCAGGCGCGGCGCGCTGTGGACGGTCAGGTCCCACAGGCAGAAGGGCACCCGGGCGGTCGCGACCGATACGCGGCGCAACCTCGAGCGACCCGAGCTGGCCGCTCGACCCTTCAGTCAGGCCGGCGACGAGGAGTCCGCGGTCGCCCGGTATCTCGATGGCGTCATCCTTTACGGCACCCCGGACGAGCTGGTCGACGAGATCGCGCGGCTGAAGGAGGAGATGTTCCTCGACTACCTGCTGTGCGCGCCGCTCAGTCACGGCTCCTTCGTGCTCTTCACGGACGAGGTTCTGCCTCGGATTTGAGTGGCCGTCACCGATCCCTTCGCTCGTTTCCGCGACCTCTTCGATCGCGCTTCGGCCACCGGTCTCACCGAGCCGAACGCGTTGGTCGTGTCGAGCGCCGACGAGGAGGGACGCCCGTCGTCCCGGGTGGTGCTGTTGAAGCACTTCGACCGGAGCGGCTTCGTCTTCTACACGAACCTCGAGAGCCGCAAGGGCAGGGAGATCCTGGCGCGACCGGACGTGAGCCTGAACTTCTTCTGGCGCGAACCGAAGGAGCAGGTGTGCATCTTCGGTCGTGCCGAACGGGTCAGCGACGCCGAGGCCGACGCCTACTTCGCGACCCGTGACCGGAACAGCCAGCTCGGCGCCTGGGCCTCGCAGCAGAGCCGGCCGCTCGCAAGCCGCGAGCAACTGCTCGCCGACTTCGAGAACGTGACCGAACGCTTCGCGGGCGGCGACGTGCCGCGCCCTCCGCACTGGACGGGGCTGCGGGTCGTGCCCCGGCGCTTCGAGTTCTGGGTGGCGCGGGAGCACCGGCTTCACGACCGGACGTTCTACGAGCGGGACGGTGACTCGTGGCGGTCGGGCCTGCTGTACCCCTGAGGTACTGGCGCGGCTCTCAGTAGACCCGCGGCACGATGCGCCAAGGCACCCGCCGCCGGTACTCGTCCCAAAGCCGGCCGTACTTCGCCGCGCAGCGGCGGTCGTCGTCTCGCTCGCGTGGCACCAGCAGCAGGATGTAGTAGAGCGGGTAGAGCCAGGGACCGACGAGCGCGGGCTGGCCGAGGCTGAGCGCCAGGCCGGTCGCCATCAGGATCTCGCCGAGATAGTTGACGTGGCGCGACACGCCCCAGAAGCCGCTGCACAGCACGCGCAGCTCGCCATCCGAGATGGCTTCGGGGCGGAACCGGCCCAGGAACGTCCGTTCCGGGTCGAGCTTGAAGTGGAACTTCTGCATGTTCGCGCCGCGCGCCAGCGACCAGCCGGCGAAGAAGACGAGCGCGGCCAGAGCGAGTAGCCAGATCGGCGCATGCGGGTTGGGCAGGTCCGCTGCCGCCCAGAGTCCCACTCCGTAAAAGGTCGGATAGAAGAAGAGGCAGCCCCAGACGAGCTTGAAGCCAACCCGCTCGGCGAACAGGTCGTAGGTGTAGAGGTGCACCCGCTCGAACAGAAGGTAGTCGCAGACGAACCAGGTGAAGAGCGCGACGTAGAGGACGACCCCGGGCGACGCGTCTTCGGGGAAGGTCAGGAAGTGATGGGCCGCGAACGAGAGCAGGTTCAGTTCCAGGTAGGTGGCGCCGAACACGTAGAGGAACATCTTCGCGTCCACGCGGCCGGCGAACATGCGCGGGTTGGCGCGCCTGCCGAGAAAGAACTCCTTCAGGAGCGACTCGCCGCGACTCGGCGCCGTCCGCACGACCGCGGCCGAGGCGACGATGCCGAGCGCCAGAGCCCCCGCGGCGCCGCTCCAGCGGTGGGTCCAGAGCCAGTCCCAGGGCATGGCGCCGCTGTAGCCGGCAATGAGCCACAGGCCGATCGCGACGGCGAAGACGAGCGAGCCGTTCAAGCGGTAGCGGAGAAGCTGCCGGGTCCGTTCGTCACGGACGTAGCCCGTCACGCGACGGGCGGGCAGCAGGGCGCTCAGCGCCAGCACCAGGGCCGAGGCTAGCCAGGGCGCGAAGAAGCCCGGGAGATATCCGGCCATGTGCTCGCGGGGCTCCGGTGCCCTACGCCTCAGCCAGTTTGACCCACTCGAAGTCGCCCGGCTTGTGGTTGATCCGGATTCTCGGTTCGGCGATCCAGGAGGCGTAGTGGCCGGGCCGGAACTCCGGCTTCATCAGCGACTCGATGAAGGCGCGGTCGCTGTCGTCCGGCAGCCACTCGTGCCGGCGCCGGGTCCATTCGTCTTCCGGGACGATCTCGCCCGCCGGCGTCGCGTGCAGATCGCGGTAGACGCCGATCTGCCGGTGGAAGGCGACGTGGGGCAGGGTGATCTCGAAGTCCACTCCGGTCTGCCGGATCGTCTTGTTCCAGCGGCCGACGCCGAGGTTGCAGTCGTCCGTGAAGTCGTCGCGCAGGCGGGCGTTCAGGGCGTTGAGCGCCGGGTGCTGGACGATGTGCCAGGCGCCGTTGCCCGAGCGGGCGTCAGCGGGTTCCGGGATGCCGTAGGTGTCGTCGAGCAGGCGGTGGTCGTCGTCCAGCCGGTGCTCGCGGAAGCGCCCCTTCAGCCCGGCGTTGAAGAAGTTCGCCGAGTTCGTCGACAGTTCGGAACCGAACAGGTCGAGGGTGAGCGAGTAGTGGAGGTTGACCTTCTTCTGGATCGTCGGCAGGTCGATCACGCCGAGCGCTCGCACGGCCTCGACATCGGCGGGGTCGTCCATGCCGGCCGCCGCCATCGCCTCGCAGGTACGCTGGACGATGCGGGTCACGCCGCTCTCGCCGACGAACATGTGGAAGGCCTCTTCCGTCAGCATGAAGCGGCAGGTGCGCGACAGCGGGTCGAAGCCGGACTGGGCCAGCGACTCGAGCTGCATCTTGCCGTCGCGGTCGGTGAAGAAGGTGAACAGGAAGAACGAGAGCCAGTCCGGCGTCTCCTCGTTGAACGCGCCGAGCATGCGCGGGGCGTCGTCGGAGCCGGAACGGCGCCGCAGCAGCTCGCCGGCCTCTTCCCGCCCATCGCGGCCGAAGTACTTCTGCAGCAAGTAGACCATCGCCCAGAGATGCCGCCCTTCCTCGACGTTGACCTGGAAGAGGTTGCGCATGTCGTAGAGCGACGGCGCGGTCTTGCCCAGGAAGCGCTGCTGTTCGACCGACGCCGGCTCGGTGTCGCCCTGGATCACGATCAGGCGCCGGAGCATCGCCCGGTACTCGCCCGGCACCTCCTGCCAGGCGGGTTCGCCGACGTGGCGGCCGAACGGGATCTTCCGGTCCTCCGCCTGCGGCGCGAGGAGGATGCCCCAGCGATAGTCGGGCATCTTCACGTAGTCGAACACGGCCCACTTGTCAGCGCCCTTCGATTCGACCCGGACCGCGGTGCGGAGGTAGACGTCCGAGGTCTGGAAGCCGTCGGGGCCCATGTCCATCCACCAGTCGATGTAGCCGGGGTGCCAGCGTTCGAGACCGCGCCGGACCCGGGCATCGCTGGCGAGCGAGACGTTGTTGGGGATCAGGACGTCGTAGTCGACGGTGCTGTCTAGCGTGGTCATCGGTTGTTCCTAGATGCGTTCGCGGTCGAAACGGGGACGCCGGCCGGTGCCGTAGAGGCGGAGCGCCCCTTCCTCCCCGACCGCGTTGGGCCGCTGGAAGATCCAGTTCTGCCAGGCGCTGAGCCGCCCGAAGATCTTGCTTTCGAGGGTTTCGGGACCGGGGAAGCGGAGGTTGGCCTCCATCGCGGTCAGCGCGTCGGGCGAGAAGCTCGCCCGCTCTTCGAGGGCGATGCGGATCTCGTCGTCCCAGTCCAGGTCTTCCAGCACTTCGGTGATCAGGCCGGCTGCTTCGGCGCCTTCGGCTTCGAGAGGAACGCCGACGAGTTGACGGAGCCGCGCCGTCGCATCCTCCTCGCGGAGGAACCGGGTCTCCAGGCGGGAGAGCCCGTTCGGCGTGGGGAACACGCCGAAGTTCAGTTCGCCGAGTTCGATGGAGGGCGCGGGCGCGCCGTCTTCGCTCTCGCCCTCGAACATGTAGGCGCGGTCCGAGGCCAGCGCGAGTTCGAGCAGCAGGCCGGCGAAGCAGCTCCCCGGTGCGATCAGCGTGAACACGCTGCGCGCGGTCAGGTCGAGGCGCTTGAGCACCCGTTTCCAGTACAGCAGCACCTCGCGCGCGAACCAGTGTTCGCGCTCGCGGTAGAGGAACGCGTCGAACGCAGCCACCGCGTCCAGGTCGCCTTCGGACTCGAGGACGAGCTGCCCGATTCGCGTCTCGTTCAGGCGGAGGTGGAGCAGGGCGTCGTCGAGTTCCCGAGCGAGGACGAGAGGCCAGAAGGCGGCGCTCCCGACCAGTGCTTCCGGCGCGTCGCCTGGCGGCGGTTCGGTCGGGCCGAGCACGGTCAGACGGGCGGCGCCGAGCGCGCGGTCGAACTCGATGCGGAGCGTCGAGTAGCGGATCGAGTCCGGTTCGGGCTTCGGTTCGACCTCGGGCCAGACGGCTCCGCCGGGCTCGGCCGGCCGGTCGCTCAAGCCGGCCAGTTCCAGCGCCCGCGCCTTCGCGCCATCGTCGAAGGACGATCGCGGCAGCAATTCGTCGACCAGGTTCCAGTCCACGGCGCGCCGGCCCTTGACGCCCTCCTCCAGGGTGCAGAACAGGTCGGCTCGGTCACGGCGGACACGCCGCTTGTCGAGGAGTCTCGTCAACCCGCCGGTGCCGGGAAGCACTCCCAGGAGCGGCACCTCGGGGAGCGAGACGGCCGAACTGCCGTCGTCGGCGAGCAGGATGCGGTCGCAGGCGAGCGCCAGCTCGTAGCCGCCCCCGGCCGCCGTGCCGCGGACGGCGCAGAGGTAACGCTGGCCGGAGTGCTGACAAGCGTCCTCGATCGCCAGCCGCGTCTCGTTCGTGAACTTGCAGAAGTTCACCTTCAACTGGTGCGAGGAGGAGCCGAGCATGCCGATGTTGGCGCCGGCGCAGAAGATCCGGTCGCGGTCGGAGCGGAGCACGACGGCGTGGACCTCCGGATGCTCGAACCGTAGTCGCTGGGTGGCGTCGTAGAGCTCGAAGTCGACGCCCAGGTCGTAGGAGTTCTGCTTGAGCCGGTAGCCGGGCCGGAGCCCCGCCTGCTCGTCGACCTCCAGGGTCAGGAAGGCGAGCGGCGGCTCGATCCTGAGCCGCCAGTGCCGGTAGCGGTCGGGATGAGTGCGGAAGTCGAGCGGCTCTTCGCCGACGGTTCCGGCGGCCTTGTGCCCGGAAGGTCCGTCCGCGGTGGCCTGCTTGGACATCTGGTTGGTAGGGGAGCCTTGTTCCGGTTGGTGAGTATAGTCACCGCTCGTGAGCGTCCCGGCCCCTGACGATCGCGGCGAGAACCGCGTCCCGCACGTCGAGTTCGAGGGCGTCGACAAGAGCTACGACGGCCAGAACCTAGTCGTGCGCGGGCTCGATCTCGCCGTCGAGCGGGGTGAGTTTCTGACCCTGCTGGGGCCTTCCGGCTCGGGAAAGACGACCTGCCTGATGATGCTCGCGGGTTTCGAGGCGCCGACCGCGGGAACGATCCGGATCGCCGGCCGGCCGATCCAGGATCTTCCGCCGCACAAGCGCGGAATCGGCATGGTGTTCCAGAACTACGCCCTGTTCCCCCACATGACGGTGGGCGGCAATCTGGCCTTCCCGCTCGAGGTCCGCGGCGTCGAGCCGGCCCTGCGGCGGGAACGGGTCAAGCAGGCGCTCAGCCTCGTGCAGCTGGAGGGACTCGAGGACCGGCGGCCGGCGCACCTCTCGGGCGGTCAGCAGCAGCGGGTGGCGATCGCTCGCGCGCTCGTGTTCGAGCCGGAGATCGTCCTGATGGACGAGCCGTTGGGTGCTCTCGACCGCCGGCTCCGGGAGGAGATGCAGTACGAGATCCGACGCATCCACTCGACCCTGGGAGTGACGGTCGTCTACGTGACGCACGACCAGCAGGAGGCGATGACCCTCTCCGACCGGGTGGCCGTGTTCCACAACGGCGTCATCGAACAGGCGGCGTCGCCTGAGGTCCTCTACGAGGAACCCGAGAAGGCCTTCGTCGCCCGTTTCATCGGCGAGAACAACCGGCTCGACGGCGTCGTGGTCAGCGAGGAGGACGGCGTCTGCGAAGTCGATGTCGGCGGCCAGTCGATCCGGGCGATGAGCCTGGGTCTGTGCCCGCCGGGCGCCCGAACCACGGTCGTCATCCGGCCCGAGCGCGTCGCGGTGGCACCGCCGGACGGCCGCTACCGGAACGAGATCGAGACGCGGATCGACGACATGATCTTCCTCGGCGACCATCTGCGCCTTCACATGACGGTCGGCGGCGCGTCCGACTTCATCGCGAAGATCCCGAACGTCGTGGGGCACGGCGCCGTGCTGCCGGGCGACACGGTGCGGGTCGGCTGGGCTGCGCTCGATTGCCGGGCCCTGGTGCCCGAGAAGCTGGCGGAAGGCGAAGAAGAGTGGTGAGGGCGGCCGCCGTCGCGGTCGCCGCGATGCTGGCCGGCTGCGCGCAGCAGGCGGGAGATGGGACGGAGCCTGGCTCTTCGGCTCCCGAGGCGAACGAAGAATCGATCACCGTCGTCTCCTACGGCGGTTCCTACGCCCGCGCTTGCGTTCTCGGCTACCACGAGTCCTTCACCGCCGAGACCGGCATCCAGGTGAACCTGGAGGACTTCAACGGCGGCCTCGCGCAGATCCGGGCCCAGGTCGAGGCCGGCGCAGTGCACTGGGATGTCGTCGATCTCGGCGTCGCCGACACCGTGACCGGTTGCGACGAGGGCGTCCTGGAGCTGATCGGTCCCGAGCTGCTGCCGCCGGGTCCGAACGGCGAGGCGCCGGCGAACGACTTCCTGCCGGAGACGAACACGGAGTGCGGCGTGGGCACACTGCTCTACTCCACAATCTACGCCTACAATCCGGAGACCCTGCCGGGTTCCGCGCCGACCACGCTCGCCGACTTCTTCGACCTGGAGCGCTTCCCCGGGCGGCGGGGAATGCAGCGGAAGCCGGAGGCGAACCTGGAGTTCGCTCTGATGGCCGACGGCGTGCCGAAGGAACGGATCTACGAGTTGCTCGGCACGCCGGAGGGCCTCGATCGCGCGTTCCGGAAGCTGGACACGATCAAGGACGAGGTCGTGTGGTGGGAGGCCGGCGCGCAGCCGCCGCAACTCCTCGCCGACGGCGAGGTCATCATGAGCACCGCCTGGAACGGACGGATCTTCAACGCCCAGGTCCTTGAGGACCAGCCGTTCGTCATTGTCTGGGACGGGCAGATCATGGACCGGGGCCAGCTCGTGGTCGTGGCCGGCACTCCGCACCTTGAAGGCGCCCTGCGCTTCATGCGCCACGCCGCCCGCTCCGAGTCGATGGCGGGCGTCGGCAAGTACATCGCCTACAGCCCCGCGCGCCGTTCCGGGCAGGCGCTGATCGACCGGCACGCGGAGACCGGTGTGGACATGTGGCCGCACATGCCGACGAACCCCGCGAACATGAAGAACTTCCTGATGGCCGACTGGGAGTGGTGGGCCGACCACAGGGACGAGATGCAGGAGCGGTTCGCCGCCTGGCTGGCGCGATGAGGAGTTCGGGCGCCATCGTCCTGTGTGTCGTGCTGGTCGCCGGCTGCCGGCTGGCCGCGGACCCGCCTCCGGGTTCGGCGTCGGGCAGTGACGCGGACGGGCGCTCGATCACTGCCGTTTCCTATGGGGGCTCCTACGCCCGCGCCGTCGTGAGGGGGTACCACGAGTCCTTCACGGAAGCGACCGGCGTTCGGGTCGACCTCGCCGACTTCCAGGGTGGACTGGCCCAGGTCCGGGCGCAGGTGGAAGCGGGCGCGGTCCACTGGGATGTCGTCGATGTCTCCGTGGCCGAGGCGGTCAGCGGTTGCGACGAGGGCGTCCTGGAGTTGATCGATCCCTCGATCCTGCCGGCGGGTCCGGGCGGCGAGCTCCCGGAGGATGACTTTCTGCCCGAGATGAACACGGAGTGCGGCGTGGGCAACCTGCTGTTCTCCTCGATCTTCGCGTACAACCGGGAGGTCCTGACGGGACCGCCTCCGACCCGGCTCGCCGACTTCTTCGACCTGGAACGGTTCCCCGGGCGGCGTGGCGTGAGGCGGTCGCCGGAGGCGATTCTGGAGATGGCGCTGATGGCGGACGGGGTCCCCAAGGACCGTCTGTACGACGTGCTGAGCACGCCCGAGGGTCTCGAGCGCGTGTTCCGGAAGCTGGACACGATCAAGGACCAGGTCGTGTGGTGGGACACCTCCGCCCAGGCGCCGCAGTTGCTGGCGGACGGCGAGGTGCTGATGACGATGGCCGCGAACGGGCGCATCTTCAATGCCCAGGTACTGGAGGGGCAGCCCTTCGTCATCGTGTGGGACGGCCAGGTCCTGAACCGCGGCCAGCTTGCGGTGGTCGCAGGTACGCCGCGACTCGAGGACGCGATGCGATTCGTCCAGCATGCGGCCCGTGCCGAGTCGATGGCGGGAGTCGGCCGCTACATCGCCTACAGTCCGGCGCGCTACTCGGCGGAGAGGCTGATCGACCGGCACTTCGAGACGGGGACGGAGATGTGGCCGCACATGCCGACGAACCCGGCGAACATGAAGAACTACCTGATGACCGACTGGCGGTGGTGGGCGGACCACGGCGACGAGATGCTTGAACGTTTCACCGCCTGGCTGGCGCGCTGAGGTTGAGGGGTCGAGCCGTGACGTCCCGGGAATCCCCAAGAGTCAGCCAGCCGGTTCCCCGGCCGCTGTGGCGCCGGGCTCTCGGGCCTCGGCTGCGGGCGGCCGGTCTCGCTCTGCCGCTCGTCGCGTTCGTCAGCGTGACCTTCCTCGGCCCCATGCTCAGTCTGCTGACGAAGAGCTTCTACGATCCCGAGGTCGCCGACGCGCTGCCCGGGACGATGGCTGCCTTGCGCGACTGGGACGGTCAGGGCACTCCGTCGGACGAGGCATTCGCGGCCGTCGCCCGCGAGTTCGTCGCGGCGCGGACGGAGCGGACCCTCGGACGGACGGCGAACCGCGTCAACCGGGTCGCGAGCGGCATGCGCAGCGTGATCATGGGCAGCTCGCGAGAGATGGTCGAGGCCGGGGCCGCCGCCGAAGCGGCCGGCGCGGCGACGGACGGCGCGTTCTGGCGGGAGACGATGATCAGCATCGACTCCCGCTGGGGCGGCCCGGAGCCGTGGCGCGCGCTCGAAGCGGCCGGCCAGCGGTTGACGGCACGCCACTACCTCAAGGCCCTCGACTTCGAGCGTGGTCCCGACGGCGGCTACGTGCGTGCACCGGAGGTGTGGCGCATCTACGTGCCCCTGTTCTGGCGCACGTTCCTGGTCAGTCTGGGGGTCACCCTGCTGTGCCTGGTCATCGGCTATCCGGTGGCGCACATGATCGCCAACTCGCCACCGAAGCGCGCCAACGTCCTGCTGCTGCTGGTTCTGCTGCCGTTCTGGACCTCGCTTCTCGTGCGTACCACGTCGTGGATCGTGCTGCTCCAGAACCAGGGCATCGTGAACGACTTCCTGGTCGCGATCGGACTGATCGGCGACGACGGCCGGATCGCGATGATCTACAACATGACCGGCACCTTCATCGCGATGACCCACGTGCTGCTGCCGTTCCTGGTGCTGCCGCTCTACTCCGTGATGCGGGCCATCCCGCCGGCCTACATGAACGCGGCCGTGTCGCTGGGGGCAACCCCGTTTCAGGCGTTGCGCCGGGTGTACTGGCCGCAGACGCTGCCGGGTGTCGGCGCCGGCTGTCTGCTCACCTTCATTCTGGCGATCGGCTACTACATCACTCCGGCCCTGGTTGGCGGCCAGAGTGGTCAGTTGATCTCGAACATGATCGCCTACCACGTCCAGACCTCGCTCAACTGGGGTCTGGCGGCGGCGCTTGCGGCCCTGCTGCTGGGCGGTGTGACGCTGCTCTACGTGGTGTACGACCGCCTGGTCGGCATCGACCGGATCGGGCTCGGATGATGGCGGCTACGGCAGTCAGTCCCGGCTACCGGGTCGCCCGCTGGGGCTACCTCGCCTTCTGCGTCGCAGCCTTCGTCTTCCTGATCGCGCCGATCCTCGTGCTGGTTCCGCTCAGCTTCAACGCGGAGCCCTACTTCACGTTCACGGAGGGCATGCTGCGGTTCGACCCGGAGGCGTACTCTCTCCGCTGGTACCGGAGCATCTTCGACGGCGACGAGTGGACGCGGCCGCTCGCCAACAGCCTGATCATCGGCATCTCGGCGACCGTCGTCGCCACCGTGCTGGGGGCCGCCGCGGCACTGGGCCTCGCCCACCCGGCGATGCCGGGCCGCAAGATCGTCACGGCGCTCCTCATCTCGCCGATGATCACGCCGGTCATCATCGCCGGCGTCGGCATGTTCTTCTTCTACTCGAACCTGGGGCTGGCGCAGACCCACATCGGGATCATCCTCGCCCACGCCGTCTTCGGCGCGCCCTTTGTCGTGATCACGGTCAGCGCGACGCTTGCCGGCTTCGACTGGACCGTCATGCGCGCGGCCGCCAACCTGGGCGCGAACCCCCTCGTCGCGTTTCGCCGGGTGCAATTGCCGCTCATCCTCCCCGGCGTCATCTCCGGCTCCCTGTTCGCCTTCGCGGCCTCCTTCGACGAACTCGTCATCGTCCTGTTCATGGGGGGCCTGGAGCAGCGCACCCTGCCGCGCCAGATGTGGTCCGGCATCCGTGAGGAGATCAGTCCGACGATCCTGGCCGTCGCCACCTTCCTAATCGTCTTCGCGCTGCTGGCGTTGAGCACGGTGGAGTGGTTGCGGCGAAGGGGCTCGGCTCGGGCCTGACTTCTGTGAGCGACGCCGACCATGGCATCACGCTGGAGGCAGTCGAAGAGACGCTCGCGCTGATCGCTCCTCACATCGTCGAAACGCCGGTCGTCGAGTGGTCGGGCCCCGAGATGCGGGCGATCCTGGCGGAGAACAGCCGTGTCCACGCCAAGCTGGAGCTCTTTCAGCGCTCCGGTACGTTCAAGGCGCGGGGCGCGCTGTCGAACGTCCTGCGATTGGGCGCCGACCAACTGCGGGCCGGTGTGACGGCCATGAGCGCGGGCAATCACGCGATCGCCGTGGCGTATGCGGCGAAGGCCGCGGGGACCAGCGCGAAGGTCGTCATGCAGCGATCGGCCAATCCGGCGCGTGTCGAGCTGGCCAGGGCGCTTGGCGCCGAGATCCTGATGGCGGAGGATGGCCCGAGCGGATTCGAGATGGTGGCCGGGATCGCGGCCGAGGAGGGCCGGGCGACGATCCATCCGTTCGACGGCGTGGCGACGGCCCTCGGCGCGGCGACGCTCGGTCTTGAAATGCACCGGCAGCTTGGAGACCTCGACGCGCTCATCGTCGCCATCGGCGGCGGCGGTCTGGCCGGGGGCGTGTCGGCGATCACGAAGCGGCTGAACCCCGATTGCCTCGTCGTCGGCGTGGAACCCGTGGGCGCCGACGCCATGCACAGGAGCTTCAGGTCCGGCAGGCCGGAGCGCCTCGAAGGCGTGGACACCATCGCGGACAGTCTGGCGCCGCCCATGACCGAATGGCTGCCCTTCACGCTCTGCAGAAGCAACGTGGATCGGCTCGCCCTGGTTACCGATCGCGAGTTGGCTCAGGCCATGGGGCTCATCTTCCGGGAATTGAAGCTCGCCGTGGAGCCAGCCTGCGCCGCCACCACGGCTTCCTTGCCGGGTCTCGCCGGGGAGCTCTCGGGCGCGCGTGTGGGGCTGATCCTCTGCGGGTCGAACATCGACCGGGATACGTACGATGGGTACTGTGCGCTAGGCGAGGGCCGATTCCGTCCCTGATCGGCGCTCAGGGCGTCAAGTCGAGCGATACCGCCACAGCCCCGTGGCGGCCATGCTGTAGACAAACAGCAGCACCGACGCCGCCATGCCCGGGACCAGGCCGGCCAGGGCGCCGTACTCTTCGACGATCCAGCCGAGAATGATGGCGCCGATCAGCGGAGCGCCGAGCAGGCCGAGGCCGAAGACGGACATGACGCGGCCGCGGGTCTGCGGCTCGGCGGCTTCCTGGACGATGGCCCGGGCCAGGGTGGTCGTCACGCCCATGTTGAGGCCCCACGCGACGCTCGCCGTGACGACCAGCCACCAGGCAGGTTCGATCCAGATCAGGAACAGGACGAGGATCCGCGAGAGTTGCAGCACGACGAACCAGCGTCCGGGCTGCTGAAACGGCATGAACCGGAGCATGATCAGGTTGGAGACGACGGCGCCGGCGAAGAAGAGGATCATCAGCCAGGACAGAAGTTCCGCGTCGCCGTCGTAGACCCGCAGGACGACAAAGGGGAGAACGGTGAAGAAGGCGCCGGCATTGAAGATGCTGGAGACGAAGTTCACGGTCATCGCGTCGAACACGGCCCGCTGGCGGTAGGAGGCCCGGAAGCCTTCGACTATGCGGCGCCAGGCGGGCGCGCCGGACTCCCGGTCGTTCGCGGGCTGCGATCCGATCCGGCGGATCCAGAGGGCCGCCGCCGCCAGGCATAGGCTCTGGGCCAGCAGGACCTGGCGTAGCCCGAAGGAATCGAGTTGTCCGGCGACCCGGAGTCCGATCATGTAGGTGAACATGCTGATCGCGGTGGCCGCGGTCACTCCGCGCTGCAGATCGCGCCCCGCGATCCTGTTCAGCACCGCCTGCTGCGCCGGACTGGAGAACGAGAGGGCGGCGCTGAGGCCGAGTCCCCAGGCGGTGACCGTCCACACGTTGAGTCCGCCGAGCTCCAGCGCCAGGACCAGACCGAAGGGGACGAGCGCCGCGGCGCCGAACACGCGGGTCAGGATCGCCCTGGCGTCCGTGCGGTCCGCGTTGGCGCCGCCCCAGAGCATGATGATCACGCCGGGCAGGCCGATTGCCGCCTGCAGCGGCCCGACCCGGTCGGCTGGCAGAGCGAGGACGCCGGCGAGCAGCCAGACGAGCAGGAGCTGTTGCATCGCGAGGCCGGCGCTCGAGCAGGCCCACGACCCCATGTACGCTAGGAGGCCCGGTCGGCGCCACAGGTTGACGGCAGGGGTGGCGGGAGAGACGATGACGCGGATCTCGGTTGGCGGCGGAATCGGGAAGAGCCTGCGAAGGCTATACGCGGGCCTGGGGCACCGGTCGAGGCCCGGCATCCTGGGCGTAGCCGCCGCGGCGGCCGTCGGCCTCGCGGGCTGTACGGCGTCGGCCCAGGAGGCGGTCGACTTCGCGGAGTTGAGGCGGCGCATGGTGCGCGACACGATCTCCGAGCCCCGCGACGGCCGGCCGCCGGTGCTCGATGTGCGCGTCATCGACGCGATGGAGAAGGTCGAACGCCACCTCTTCGTGCCGGAGGACATCCGCGAGTGGGCCTACCGGGACTCGCCTCTCGGGATCGGCTGGCGGCAGACGATCTCCCAGCCCTACATCGTGGCGCTGATGACCGAGCTCGCGGAGCCCGACCCGGAGGACAAGGTGCTCGAGATCGGCACCGGCTCGGGCTACCAGGCCGCGGTGCTGGCGGAGATCGTCGATCAGGTGTTCACGATCGAGATCGTGGAGCCCCTCGGGCTGCGGGCGGCGGCGGCGCTTGACGCGGCCGGCTACGAGAACGTGACCACACGGATCGGCGACGGCTACGCGGGGTGGCCCGAAGAGGCGCCCTTCGACGCGATCGTCGTCACGGCGGCGCCGGACCACGTGCCGCAGCCCCTGGTCGATCAGTTGGCCGCCGGCGGCCGGCTGGTGCTGCCGGTCGGGCCCGATGGCGGCCGCCAGGAGCTTCAGGTGCTGGAGAAGCAGGCGGACGGGTCGGTGGCGCGGACCCGCGTCATTCCAGTGCGCTTCGTGCCGCTGACGCGAAGTCGCTAGCGGCGTCTACAACGGCACTTCCTCGCCCTCACCTTCGATGACCAGTCCAAGGGTCACGCCGCCGAGGGGCACAGCCAGTGTGGGCTGATCGAGGTCGTTCCAGAACATGGTGGCGCTCTCCGTGCCGTCGTAGTTCTGAAACAGGGCCATCGTCATCGGGTGGGTGGCGCCCTCGATGATCGTGATGCTGGCTTCGACCAGGGGCTCCTGTTCCGGGAAGCCGTAGGGATCGAACGTGTCGAGAGCGACCGGAATGAGGACCAGGAAGTCGCGGAACCAGGTCTGCCCGGTGTGGTCGCCGTCCGCCGGCTGCACGGCGTAGCGGAGGGTGTAGGTGCCGGCCGGCACGATCTGCTTCTTGTAGGTGCTCCAGTCGTCCGTCGTGCGCATCAGGCCGACCAGACCGCCGGGAGGCAGGGTCGGATACTCGACCCCGAGTTCCGCTGAGGGGTCCTGCATGGGCAGCGCGGGCGGGAACCAGAACTCGATCGGCTGGCCCTCGTCGCGGACGACCCTGTAGCCGCCCGGATCGAGCAGCGGCGACAGCCAGTCCGGCAGATCCGGAGGCAACTCCGCCGTGCGCTCGAGCGAAGGATCGGCGGCAAGCGGCGCCGCGAGCAGCAGCGCGGCGAGCAGTGGCCCAACGAGCGGGAGACCAGCGCTCCTCACTCGAAGTTGATCAGGTAGTGGCGGAAGTTCTCGGGCCCCACCTCGTCCAGCATCTGCAGGAACAGGACCAGCGGCTCGATGTCCGCGTCCGAGATGTTGATCTCGCCGAACAGCGGGTCGACGCCTTCCTGTTCGCTGTCGGCCGCTTCCGCCAGCGCCATGTGGGTCCGGATCGCGTCCTCGAGGGTGGCGGCGCTGCCGTCGTGCAGGTACGGGTCGGTGCGGGACAGGTTCCGGAGCGGCGGCGTCTTGAAGTCGCCCGCGCCGGTGCCGTGGAGCGCGTAGTCGCTGAAGGTCGGCGGCACGTGGCAGCGGACGCAGTTGCCGACGGACTCCACGTCGAAGGCGCGGAAGAAGGTCTTGAAGCCCTCGTACGCCGTCTCGGTGAACCCTTCCGGCCGCCGGATCAGGTTCCGGCCTTCCTGGTTGAAGATCCGGCTCTCGATGCTCGCCGCGTAGTTCAGCATGTCCTCGTCGTCGTTCGGCTGCTTGCGGAACCGGTTCTGCTCGGCGAAGGCGTCCCAGCGCGCGGTCATCGTGTAGCTCAGGGTGCGGGTGTAGTCGGCCAGGGCGCGGGCGGCGGCGGCGGCCACCTCGGGCCGCGGCAGGGACTCCAGATCCAGGCCGTAGACCTCCTGGAACTGATCGAGGTATGGCACGCCCGAGATCGCGTTGTGGCCCTCGTTGAGCAGCACGTAGGCCGCGTTGTCCATCCCTGCGTCACGGTCCTCGTCGTTCCAGCCGTACTGCTTGCCGACCAGCTTGTC
This sequence comes from Holophagales bacterium, assembly GCA_009837085.1. Taxonomy (GTDB): domain Bacteria; phylum Acidobacteriota; class Thermoanaerobaculia; order Multivoradales; family Multivoraceae; genus Multivorans. The sequence continues at coordinate 12,419 of VXUF01000070.1, read as the reverse complement.
GAGGACCATGTCCTCCATCGAGTCATACGCGCCGTCCCAGCCGAACACCTCGGCGCGCGAAGCGTCGGCCAGGGTCTGTGCGTTCCGTTCGGTCGTCTCGCGGTTCGCGGTCAGGCTGGTCGGCGTGTAGTCGGCGTAGTAGCGCTCCGACTTGCCGGGCACCGACTCGCCGATGGCGTGGCACACGGAGCAGGCGATCGCGAAGCCCGTTCCCTGGTTGTTGAACAGGAGCTCGGCGAACAGGTCGTTGCCCAGCTGTTGCAGCGCCGGTGACGGTTCTTCTTGGGCGGCGGTCGCGGCGCCGAACAGGAGAGCGGTTGTCATGGCGAGCGCCGCCGGACCGATCACGTTTCTTCGCTTCATCGTCGTCCTCCGTTGGTGTCGAGAATAAACGATCCGATCAGTGGCACACTAAGCCGCCATGGCGAGGGCGCGAACGGTTCCCTGGGCGGAACTCGACACGATCTTCTTCGACGCCGGCAACACGTTTCTGTCGATGGACTTCGACCGGGTCGCCGCCGTTGCGGCCGGCCTCGGCGTCGAGTGCTCGGGACGGCAGCTGGAACGCGCGGAGGCGGCGGCGCGGCCGGTGCTCTCCGCGGCCCTGGCCGAGCGGAGGACGACCGAGGGAGGCGGGGCCTTCCGCTTCTGCCTGCGAGCGACTCTAGAGCGGCTGCCGGCGTCCAGCCGGGATGACGTCGAGCTGGAGGCCGTCGTCTCCGGGATCGCAGAGCGGCTGTTCTCGCCCGGCCGCAACGACCGGCTCTGGAACCGCAGGATGCCGGGCCGGAGGGAAGCGCTCGAGCGGATTCGCGCGCTCGGCTACCGCATGGTGGTGGTCAGCAACTCGGACGGCAGCATGGCGCGGACCCTCACCCGGATTGGCATGGACCATCTCTTCGACGGCCTGGTCGACTCGACGGTTGTCGGCTTCGAGAAGCCGGACCCCAGGATCTTCGAGGTCGCGCTCGATCTGGTCGGCGCGCGTCCGGGACGAACGGTGCACATAGGCGACCTGTACGCCGCCGACGTGGCCGGCGCGTGGGCCGCCGGCGTTCACGCCGTCCTGCTCGATCCCTGGGCCGACTGGCCGGAGATGGACTGCCCGAAGGTGGCCGACCTGGACGAGCTGGCGTCGCTGTTGCCGGGGCCTCCGGGGCGCGAGTGAGGCGCGCGGAGGTTCGCCGGCACCGCCATCGGTTCTACGAGGCGGCCGTCCAGAACGTGGAGGTGGACATCGACTTCGTCGAGCGGGTCTATCGTCGCCTCAACGGACGGCTTCCCGGATCCCTGCGGGAGGACTTCTGCGGCACTGCCTCGCTGGCGAGCGCGTTCGCAGCTCGCAGGCCCGGGAACCTCGCCTGGGGTGTCGATCTTCACCGCCCGACGCTGGACTGGGGTTGGCGCAATCGGGTCGAGGCGAGGTGCGTCGAGGACAGCGTGGAGCTCGAGTGCCGCGACGTCCGCCGGGCGGCCGGCCCTGCGGTCGACGTGCAGGTCGCCTTCAACTTCTCCTTCTTCCTGTTCCCGGGGCGCGGAGAGATGCTGGACTACTTTCGGGCGGCCAAGCGCTCGCTCGAGCCCGGAGGCCTGTTCGTTCTGGACGCCTTCGGCGGCACGGACTCCTTTCAGGCGACGACCGAGCACACGGAGATCGAGGCCTCGGTAGGCGTCGACGGAGTCGCCCTGCCGGCCTTCACCTACAGTTGGGACCAACTCGCCTTCAACGCCGTCGACCACTGGATGCGCTGCGCGATGCACTTCACGCCGGAGGGCGGGGAGAAGGTGAGCAACGTCTTCCGCTACGCGTGGCGCATGTGGACCCTGCCCGAGATCAGGGAGTTGCTGGCCGAGGCCGGGTTCGACGATGTCGAGGTGTACGGCGAGGGCTGGGATGGCGACACCGGAGAAGGGGACGGCATCTTCCGGCGCCGCACGCGGATGGCGAACGAGGGCAGTTGGGTCGTCTACCTGGTGGCGCGTTACTGATCGCCGCGGGGTCCGGCCAGTCGCAGCCAGTCCTCGTCCCGGACGTCGTTGGCCAGGGTCAGGCCGCCGTCGGAGCCGACGAAGACCGGATCCTTGACCACGCGTACGCGTCCGCCGCCCAGTTCGCCGAGCGCGCTCTGCAGGGCGGCGCCAAGGCCCCGGATGAGCCCGGATCCGCCAGTCAGAATCACGTTGTTCCGGACCTGGGCCTGGTACTCTGGTTCGACCCTCGCGATCAGATCGAGCATCGTCTCACGTAGCGGTTCCAGGAGACTCTCGCAGGCGGTGCGCATCGGCTCCGTGATGTCGATTCGGGTCGGTCTGCCGTTTACGGGCGCATCGACGATGACCGGACCGCCTCCGCCCACGAAGGAGTACTTTTCCTTCCACGCGCGCGCCATGTGGATCGATACCGATGCGTCGGGGAAGCGTTCCTCGATGCGCGCGTGCAGGTTGAGGTCGACGGCGTCACCCGCGACGGTCAGGGTCCGCTGGTCGTTCTCGGTCGGAAAGCGGCCCATGAGGACGCACAAGTCCGTCGTGCCCGCGCCGATGTCCACGACCATCGTATGGACCAGGGCATCCAGACCGTAGGCGACGGCGAACGGTTCCGAGACGATCATCGTGCTGGCGACCTGGCCGTCGAGGATGCGCCGCAGGTTCTGGCGGTTCACGCGGAGCGTCTCGGCCGGCACACCGACGACGGCGTGAATCGCTGACCTCGGGTTCCGTCCCTCGGGCACCGCCAGTTCGAGGAGCCGCCGGACGATCTCGCGCACAGCCTGCTCGTCACGGGCCGATCCTTCCTTGATCAGGCCCCGCTCGAGTGGCCGGCGCAGGTCCAGCATCGGTCGTTTCTCCAGGGCTTCGATGCCCACGAGCACGTCACGTTTGAGAACCTTTCGGGCGACCATGTCCCGAGGCCAGCCAACGTAGCTCCTTACCATGTGGCGCTCGCCATTCGCGGCGGAGATCGAACTGCGCGACGTCCCCAGGTCGATGCCCACCTTGAGCACCGGCGGCTTGGGCGGGGCGGTGGTCTGCGTGGTCATCGTTCGGCCTCAGGCGCCGGAGAGCTTAGCTTTGGGCAGTAGAGACTCGGCGTAGTCCCGGATACCCGCGTCCAGGGCTTCGGCGATTGACTGAAGGTAGCTCTCGTTCCGCAACCGCTCGACCTCTTTCGCGTCGGAGAGGCAGGAAACCTCGGCCAGTACGGCTGGCATCTCCGCCCCGATCAGGACCACGAAGGGCGCGGACTTGACGCCGCGGTTCCGGAGCTCGGGGTTCTCGGCCCCCAGGCGGACGAAGAGTGCCGCCTGAATCGCGGTCGCCAGGGCCCGGCTGTCGTCCTGCCGAGCCTGGGCGTACACGCCGTCGAGGAGCCGGCGAAGGTCGCCGAGGGAGTATCCCTGAGCTTCCGAGTTCTCGCGCTCGGCGAGCGCGGAAAGCTCGGGATCATCCGTGGGGCCGAGATAGTAGGTCTCGACGCCGCAGGCCCTGTTCGCCGGCAACCAGTTCACGTGAATCGAAACGAACACGTCGGCGCCGGCCCGGTTGGCGATCAGAGTGCGGTGGTCGAGGGCGACGTTCATGTCGGCTTCCCGAGTCATCGCGACCCGGTAGCGATCGTCCAGCAGGTTGCGCAGCCGGTAGGCGATGTCGAGGGCGAGGGCCTTTTCGGTCAGGCCACCGGCGGCCGTGCCGGGAGAGGAGCCGCCGTGGCCGGGGTCGAGGACGATTCGCTCGACGGGAAGCGGGAAGACGCTCACGTCGACGGCCTCCGGTGGGCCGGTGAAGAGGATCTCGGGCGGCTGTACGGGCCCATCCACCTCCGCCGTGGGCGGAAGGTCCGGCGCCGGGCGGTTCAGCTCCAGGTAGGCGAGGGCGGCGGCAGCAGCGATGGGCAGCAGCAGGAGGCTCCATGGCGAGACCCTGCGCGACCGGCGAACCGGCCCGGCGTCCGGTTCGTCGCGCGACCTGAGCGGCGTGGGGCCGTGGGTCTCGTTGTCGCGCACAGCGGCCTCGATCAGGCCGCGTTTGAAGCGCCGGTCGGACATGGATCGACGCTACATGATCGGTCCCCGGCCAGTGCCTCAGGCTCCAGCGCCTCAAGTAGTCTCGCGAACTGGTGTTATGCGATGAGCGTTCCCCGACTCTCCAGGGCCGCGCCTGGCCAGAACCGCGCCTGGTGGGCGCTCATGGTCGGCGCCCTGGCGCTGCTGGGCTGTAGCGGGGTTCGGACGCCGGAACTCGAGGCGCCGGCGCCGGCCGGCTACGGCGATGATGCGCGCGCTCCGGAACCACGGGTCGAGGCTGGTCCCGTCGACGCGGAGTGGTGGACGGAGTTCGGCGATCCCCTGCTGTCCAGGTTGATCGTCGAGGGGCTGGAGCACAACTCCAGCCTCCGCGCCGCGGCTCTGAACGTCGATGTCGCGCTCGCTCAGGCCCGGCTCGACGGCGCCGCGCGCAACCCCGAGATCGAAGCGGCGCTCGACCCCGGGCGGCGCAAGCAGAACACGGCGCAGAGCGGACTCACGGAAGCGATCCCGATTCCCATTCCCGGCTTCGAGCCCGGCGGCGTGCGGAGTTTCGCCTTCACGTCCTACGGTCTGGCGCTCAACGTCCGTTGGGAGGTCGACCTGTGGGACCGACTCGGCGCACTGACCGCGGCCTCCCTGGCCGAGGCGGCCGCTTCCTCCGCCGACCTCGATGGCGCCCGGCTTTCGATCGCCGGCCAGCTCGCGAAGGTGTACTTCGGCACGGTCGAGGCGGTGCAGCAGGTGGAACTGGCCGAGCGAACCCTGGCCAGCCGCGAACGGACGCGCGATCGCGTCGAGGCCCGCTACCGGCGCGGTGTCGCGACGGCGCTCGAGGTACGGCAGGCGCGAACCCAGGTCGCGACCGTGGAGGCCTCGCTGGCGGCGCAGCGGCAGACCCTCGACGGACTGCGCCGGCAGATGGAGGTGCTGCTCGGCCGCTATCCCTCCGGTGAGATCGAGGCGGCCGCGGGGTTGCCCGAGCTTCCGCCCCTGCCGAAAACCGGAGTCCCGGCCGCCCTGCTGGGGCGGCGGCCCGATCTGCGGGCGGCGGAGTACCGGGCGGTCGCCGCCTCGGAGCGGCTCCGCGCCGCCCACCGGGCGCTCTATCCGAGCTTCACGCTGAACGGGTCGGCGGGCACGTCGAGTGGCGAGCTCCGGGACCTGCTGGACGGAGACTTCTCGGTCTGGAGTCTCGCCGCCGGCCTGCTCCAGCCGCTGCTGTCCGGAGGCCGCCTGCGCGCCGGCCGCGACCTGGTGGAAGCCGGACTGGGCGCGGCGGAAGCAAGCTGGTTGCAGACGGCGCTCCAGGCCTTCTCTGAGGTGGAGTCGGGCCTCGCGGCCGAACGGATGCTCGAGACCCGAACGGCCGCGCTCGAGCGAGCCGCGATGGAGAGCCGGGAAGCGGAGCGTCTGGCGGAAGGCCGCTACCGGGAGGGACTCGTCGGCTACCTGCAGGTACTCGACAGCCAGCGGACGTCGTTTCAGTCGGAGAGCCAGTTGCTCGCGGCCCGACGCCAGCAGCTGGAGTCGCGGACGGACCTGATCCTGGCGCTGGGCGGCGGCGTCTACGCGGAACCGGCCGCGCCGGCCGCGAGCGGGGGGCCCTGATCGTGATGAAGTGGACCCTGCCGGCCGCGATTCTGGCGGTGGCCGCTCTGGTGGTGGTCGGTCTGGTCCGGTCCAGGCCTGTGGTCGAGACGGCGCCGAGGGAGATCGCGCCGCCGCCGGTCCGCGTGCTGGCGGTGACGCCGACTGAAGTCGACCTGGGCGTTCGGTCCCAGGGGTCGGTCATTCCGGTGACCGAGGCGGACCTGGTCTCGGAGGTCGCGGGCACGATCGTCTGGACGGCGGAGAGCTTCGAGGTCGGCGGCTTCTTCGATCCCGGCGAGATCCTGCTGCGGCTTGACCGGCGCGACTACGAACTGGCGCTGGCGAGCGCCCGGGCCGCGCTCGCGCAGGCGGGAGTCGGGCTGGCTCGGGAGCAGGCGGAGGCCGATATCGCCCGCGAAGAGTGGGAGGAACTGGGAGCCGACGGTGAGCCGGGGCCCCTGGTGCTACGCCAGCCGCAGTTGGCCGAGGCGAGGGCGCAGGTGGAAGCGGCCCTCGCCAACAAGAGGCGCGCCGAACTGGATCTGGAGCGGACGGCCATCCGGGCGCCCTTTGCCGGCAGGCTGCGCGCCAAGAGGGTCGACCGCGGCGAGTTCGTGAACCGCGGCGTGCCGCTGGCCACGATCTACGCAGTGGACGCCGCCGAGGTCGTCCTGCCGGTGCCCGACTCGGAGCTCGCTTTCCTCGACCTGCCGCTGGGCAGCGAGCTGGGCGACTCCGGGCCCCGGGTGCTGCTGCGAGCGCAGTTCGCCGGCGGCCGGCACGAGTGGGTGGGCCGGATCGTGCGCGTCGGCGGCGAGATCGACCCGGCGACCCGAATGGTGAACCTGATCGCGCGGGTGGACGATCCGTACCAGGCGTCCGGCGGCCGGCCGCCGCTTTCGGTGGGCCTGTTCGTCGACGCGGAGGTGGTCGGTCGATCGGTGGAATCCGTGTTTCAGGTGCCGCGTGGGGCGTTGGTGGGTGCGGACCGGGTGTGGCTGGTGGAGGACGGCAGGCTGGTCCTGCGTCAGGTCGGGATCCTGCGCGCGGACCCGGAGGTCGTCATCGTCTCCGACGGCCTGATGGCAGGAGACCGGATCAGTCTCACGATTCTCGAGAGTGCGGTCGACGGCATGCGGGTGACGCCGCAACCGGAGCCCGAGGCCACCGGTACCCGCGGGAGGGCGCGATGAGCGGGATGATCGCCTGGTTCGCCCGCAACGGGGTAGCGGCGAACCTGCTGATGGTCCTGATCGTGGCCTGGGGCGTGCTCGCCCTCACTGGAATCCCGATCGAGGTCTTCCCGAGCATGGAGACCCAGAGCATCACGGTGAACGTCCCCTACCTGGGCGCGGCGCCCGAGGAGGTCGAGCAGGGCGTGTGCCTCCGGATCGAGGAGGCGGTGCAGGACCTGGAGGGAGTCGACACGATCCGGTCGACGGCCGCCGAAGGTTCGGGCACGGTCGTCATCGAGCTGGAGACGGACGCGGACACACGCGAGGTGCTGGACGAGGTCAAGTCGCGGATCGACGCGATCACGACGTTTCCCGTGGAGACCGAGAAGCCGATCATCCAGGAGGCGCTGATCCGCCGGCGCGTGATCACCGTCGCCATCTACGGCGACGTGGAGGAGAGGGCGCTCAAGGCGGTCGCGGAGGAGGTCCGGGAAGGGCTCTCCGACCTGCCGGACATCACCCAGGTCGAACTCGACGCGGTGCGGCCGTACGAGATCTCGATCGAGGTCTCCGAGGACACCCTGCGGCAGTACGGCCTGACCTTCGACGAAGTCGTGCTGGCGGTCCGGCGCTCGTCGGTCGACCTCCCGGGGGGCGCGGTCAGGGCGCGGGGCGGGGAGATCCTGCTTCGGACGATGGGCCAGGCGTACCGCGGCGCCGAGTTCAGCGACATCGTGCTGCGAGCCCGGCCCGACGGCAGTCGCCTGGTTCTCGGCGACATAGCGGAGGTGAGGGACGGCTTTGCCGAGACCGACGTCACGTCGCGGTTCGACGGCCAGCCGGTCGCTCTGGTTCAGGTCTACCGGGTCGGCGACCAGAGTGCCCTGCGGCTCGCGCGCCAGGTCAAGGGCTTCGTCGCGGAACGCCAGGCGGCGTTGCCGCCCGGCCTCTCGATGACGACCTGGCTCGATGACACGGTGCCGCTGCAGGACCGGCTGCGGGTGTTGATCGAAAGCGGTCGGCTTGGTCTGCTGCTCGTGTTCCTGGTGCTGGCGCTGTTCCTGAAGTTCCGGCTGGCCCTCTGGGTGTCCGTGGGCATCGCGGTGTCGTTCATGGGCGCCCTCGGCCTGCTGCCGCTGGTCGACGTCTCGATCAACGTGATGTCCCTGTTCGCGTTCATCCTCGTACTCGGCATCGTCGTCGACGACGCGATCGTGGTCGGCGAGAACATCTACCGCCACTTCGAGATGGGCAAGTCCGGTCCGCGTGCCGCGATCGACGGCGCGCGCCAGGTGGCGACTCCCGTCACTTTCTCGATCCTCACCACGCTGGCAGCGTTCTCACCGCTGATCAACTCCGTCGAAGGCCCGTCGGGAGCGATCGCGAGGACGATCCCTCTCGTCGTCATCGGTTGCCTGGCGTTCTCATTGATCGAGTCCATGCTGGTGCTGCCGAACCACCTCTCCCACCTGACCCACCGGCACGAAGAGGGACAGGGCGGACGGTCTCTCTGGGGCTGGGCGCTCTTCCAGGGTTTCTTCGCCAAACGGATGAAGTGGGTGATCGAGCGCGGCTACCGGCCGCTGATCGAGCGGGCGATCGAGTGGCGATACTCCACGGTTGCGATCGGTCTGGCGGTCCTGTTCATCACCGCGGGCTACGTGTTCTCGGGTCGGATGAAGTTCGAGTTCTTTCCGGACGTGGAGGCCGACAACGCGGTCGTCCTGCTGACCATGCCGCAGGGGACGCCGGCCTCCACCACCCTGGCCGCCGTGCGCCGCATCGAAGCGGCCGCGTTCGAGTTGGAAGCCGAACTGGAGGCCGAGGGGCACGCCGACCTGTTTCGTCACGTGATGGCGACGGTCGGGTCGCAGCCCTACGCGGCGCTTCAGCAGGCGAGCGGACCGACCGCCGGCTTCGAGGTGGCGGTCGCGGCGCCGCACCAGGGCGAAGTGAACATCGAACTCGCGTCCTCCCAGGAGCGTACGATTCGAGCCACGGAGGTCGCCCGTCGCTGGCGCGACAAGGTGGGCCCGGTCGCCGACGCGGTCAGAGTCGAGTACACGGCCAGCCTGGTCAGTTTCGGCTCGGCCGTCGACGTCCAGCTCACCGGCCGGAACCTCGACCATCTGCGCGCGGTGGGCGAGGAGATAAAGGCGCGTCTCGCCGACTATCCGGGCGTGTTTGACATCTCGGACTCTTTCCGCGCCGGCAAGCGGGAGATCCGCCTGGAGATCGACCAGCGGGCGGAAGCGCTGGGCCTCAGTCTCGAGGATCTGGGCCGCCAGGTGCGACAGGGCTTCTACGGCGCCGAGGCGCAACGGATCCAGCGCGGTCGCGACGACGTACGGGTCATGGTGCGCTATCCGGCCGACGAGCGCGAGACCCTGGCGTCGCTCGAGGACATGCGGATCCGGACGCCGGCCGGAGCCGAGGTTCCGTTCTCCTTCGCGGGCCGCGCCGAGTTCGGCCGCGGCTTCGCGACGATCCAGCGGATCGACCGCAGGCGGGTTCTGAACATCACGGCGGATGTGGACCCGGCCGTCGTGACCGCGAACGAGGTCGTCGGCGACCTCGAGGCCAACGTGCTGCCCGCGATCCTGTCCGGCTATCCCGGCGTCGACTTCTCGTTCGCCGGTGAGCAGGAGGAGCAGCGTCAGACCTTCGAGGGCCTCTTCCGGGCCCTCGGCCTGGCGCTGATCGTGATCTACGCACTGCTCGCGATTCCCTTCAAGTCCTACCTGCAACCGCTGATCGTGATGAGCGCGATCCCCTTTGGGCTGATCGGCGCCGTGATCGGCCACCGGCTGATCGGCATCAACCTGACGATGCTGTCGCTGCTCGGACTGATCGCGCTGACCGGCGTCGTCGTCAACGACTCCCTGGTCATGGTCGACTTCATCAACCGGCGGCTCCAGATCGGCATGCCGGTCCACCAGGCGATCCACGATGCCGGCGCAGCTCGCTTCCGGCCGATCGTGCTGACCTCGCTGACCACGTTCGTGGGCCTGCTGCCCCTGCTGCTGGAGCGGAGTTTCCAGGCCCAGTTCCTGGTCCCGATGGCGGTGTCGCTCGCCTTCGGGGTCCTGTTTGCGACCGCGATCACGCTGTTGCTCGTGCCGTCGCTGTACGCCATCCTGAACGACTTCCGTTCCCAACTGGCGATCCACGGTGCGAAGCCTCCGGCGGCCCCACCCGCGGGCGCCGAGCCTGCTGTAGGAGCCTGACATGTCCGCCGCTCGCACGACCAGGATCGCCGCGATCCTCGCCGTGGCCGCTCTCGGCCTCGCATGCGCTGCCCAGCCCGCCAGCTACGACCTCGTCCTCGCCGGCGGCCGCGTGATGGACCCGGAGACGGGTCTGGACGCCGTGATGGACGTCGGCATCTCCGGCGGCACGGTGCAGGCGATCTCGGCCGAGAGTCTCGAGGGGACGGAAGTCGTCGACGTCTCGGGCCACGTCGTGGCGCCGGGGTTCGTCGACCTCCACGCGCACGGCCAGGACCCGTTCAGCCGCGACCTCCAGGTGCGAGACGGAGTGACCGCGGCATTCGAGCTCGAGGGCGGTGCCTACCCGGTCGACGAGTGGTACCAGGAACGGGAAGGGTCCTGGCGTATCCACTTCGGCGCCACGGCCGCCTACGGGGCCGCCCGGGTGCTGGCCTTCGGCGAGGACGAGCGCGGGGCGACCTATGAAGCGGCGAGCGCGGAGCAGGTCGAGGCGATCCAGGAGACTCTCAGGGACGGCCTGGCCGACGGCGCACTGGGCATCGGCCTGCCGCTCCAGTACCAGCCGGGCGCCTCGAGGTCCGAGATCTTCCGCATGTTCCAGACCGCGGCCGAGGCGGGGGTGACCGTCTTCTCCCACATCCGCTACGCGGGCGTGGTGGAGCCGGAGAGTTCGATCGCCGCGGTCCAGGAGATGATCGCCGACGCGGCCGGCTCGGGGGCCTCCGTCCACATCGTCCACATCGGTTCGAGCGGACTGGCACAGATGCCGACCGTCATCGAGATGATCGACAGGGCGGCCGCCGGGGGCGTCGACGTGACGACCGAGGTCTATCCCTACACGGCGGCCTCGACCGACATCCGGGCCGCGATCTTCGATCCGGGCTGGCGGGAGCGGCTGGCCGCGGACTTCGACGACATCGAGTGGGTCGCCACTGGTGAGCGTCTGGACGAGGCCGGTTTCAAGGAGCGGCGGGCCCTTCCCGCGTCCGAGCAGGCGACCATCATCGCGCACATCATTCCGGAGCGGGAACTCGCCGACGCGATCGCGCACCCCGCCGTGATGATCGCCAGCGACGGCGTCGGCTACGTCGACGGCCGGGCCCATCCCCGCGGCGCCGGGACGTTCGCCCGCGTGCTCGGCCGCTACTCGCGCGACGAGGGTCGGCTCAGCCTGATGGAGGCGATCCGCAAGATGACGCTGGCGCCGGCCCGCCGGCTCGAGGACGTGGCGCCGGCGATGCGTACGAAGGGCCGCCTGAGCGTCGGCGCCGACGCCGACATCACGGTCTTCGACCCGGAGACCGTGATCGACCGGGCGACCTTCGCCGAACCCGCCTTGCCTTCGGCGGGTATCCCGCATGTGCTGGTGGACGGTGTGTTCGTGGTCTGTGACGGGGAGCTGGTCGAGGATGCTCTGCCGGGCCGTGGAATCCGTTCCGGCGTCGTCGACCCGGACTGACTTGGCGTCGCTACAGACTGGGTGCGCCGGCGTGTCATCCGTGCGCCCGATGACGGGCGCACGGACTGTGACGCGTGTGGCGCGGGATCGCGCCACACGGGTTCTCGCCGGCATCCGGCTTGGGCCGGGGAGTCACCGGTTGAACTGAGGCTCCCGCTTCTCCATGAACGCGCGCACGGCTTCCTTGTGGTCCGCCGTTCGCACCGAGCGGACCATCCCCTCGGCCTCGACGGCGAGCGACTCCCGCAGACTCCCGAGCACGGCCCGGTTCACGTTCCGCTTCATGTAGCCGAGCGCCGCCCGGGGTCCGTTGGCCAGCTCCAGCGCGAGGCCCCGAGCCTCGGTCGCCAAGTCGTCGAAGGGCACGATGCGATTGACGATTCCGAGCTTCAGGCACTCCTCGGCGGTGATGCGGCGGCCGGTCATCAGGAGTTCCTTCGCTACGGCGGGACCCACGAGGCGGGTCAGAAACCAGCTCGATCCGTAGTCGCCGGACAGCCCGATGCGCCGAAAGGCGGTCGTGACGAAGGTGTCGTCGGCCATGACGCGGAGGTCCGCGGCGAGCGCGATGGAGAGGCCGGCGCCGGCTGCCGGTCCTGGCAGAGCGGCGACGATCGGCTTGTCCAGCTCCGCCATCCGCAACGTCAGCGACTCCTGCTTCTCGATCAGAGAAGCCACGGCTTCGTCGACCGTTGGCGACGCCTTCGGCGCTTCATCGCCCTTCCCCCGGTTCGACCCCATGCCCGAAACGTCGCCGCCGGCGCAGAACGCCCGGCCCGCGCCGGTCAGCAGGATCGCGCCGCAGCGCTCGTCCGCTTCGAGAGCCAGCAGGATGCTCCGGAGCGCCGGCGTCAGGATGTCGCCCAGGGCGTTCCGCTTCTCCGGCTTGTTCAGCGTCACGGTGGCGACGCCGGCCTCGAGGTCGCAGAGGAGTTCG
>VXUF01000106.1 GCA_009837085.1 Holophagales bacterium | reverse complement strand
CTCGGAGCCCGAGCACATCCTGTTCATCGATGAGATCCACACGATCGTCGGCGCGGGCGCGGTTTCGTCCGGTTCCCTGGACGCCTCGAACATCCTGAAGCCCGGCCTCGCCTCGGGCAAGCTGCGCTGCATCGGCTCCACCACGCATGCCGAGTACAAGGGCTCCTTCGACCGTGACCGCGCCCTGGCCCGTCGCTTCCAGATGATCGAGATCGACGAACCCTCGATCGAGGAGTCGGCGGAGATTCTGCGCGGCCTGCGCGACCGCTACGAGGAGCACCACGAGGTCAAGTACGCGGACGACGCGCTGGACGCCGCCGCCGACCTCTCGGCCCGCTACCTGCTCGACCGCCGCCTGCCCGACAAGGCCATCGACCTGGTGGACCAGGCCGGCGCCGCGAACCGCCTGGTGGCCGCGAAGGAGCGCAAGAGCGTCCTCGACCCGGTCGACATGGAGCGGGTCGTCGCCTCGATGGCGAAGATCCCGGAGAAGTCCGTCTCCAGCGACGACCGCGACGCCCTCCTCAACCTGGAGGAGGAGCTGAAGGCGGTCATCTTCGGCCAGGACGAGGCAATCCGCTCGATCTCGTCGGCCGTCAAGCTGGGCCGCGCCGGTCTGGGAACCCTGGAGCGGCCGATCGGCAGCTTCCTGTTCTCGGGTCCCACGGGGGTCGGCAAGACGGAACTCGCCCGTCAGCTCGCCCAGGTGCTCGGCATCGCCTTCACCCGCTTTGACATGAGCGAGTACATGGAGAAGCACACGGTGTCCCGGCTGATCGGCGCGCCGCCCGGCTACGTCGGCTTCGACCAGGGCGGCCTGCTGACCGACGCGATCCGCCGCACCCCGCACACCGTCCTGCTGCTGGACGAGATCGAGAAGGCCCATCCGGACGTCTACAACATCCTGTTGCAGGTGATGGACCACGCCACGTTGACCGACAACAACGGCCGCAAGGCGGACTTCCGGCACGTCATCCTGATCATGACGACGAACGCCGGCGGCCGGGAGTTGACGACGAAGCCGATGGGCTTCGGCGACCGCTCGAAGCTCTCCGCCGAAGCCGCCTCGAAACCGGCGGTCGAACGGCTGTTTACGCCCGAGTTCCGCAACCGGATCGACGCCTGGGTCGTGTTCAAGGCACTCGAGATGGACTCCGTGCGGCTGATCGTCGACAAGCTCGTCGGCGAACTCGGCGGCCAGCTCGACGACCGCAAGATCGCTATCGAGTTGACCGATGCCGCCCGCAACTGGCTGGCCGAACACGGGTACGAGCCGGACTTCGGCGCCCGGCCGATGCGCCGGCTGATCGACGAGAAGATCAAGCGCAAGCTGGCCGACGAGATCCTCTTCGGCAAGCTGGCCGACGGCGGCAAGATCGTCGTCGACGCGAAGGAAGGCGCGTCGCTTGAGGAAGGCCTGCTGCTCAGGACCCGGCGCAAGCGCAGGGCCAAGCGAAAGAAGCCGAACTAGCGATCCGCGCCCACGCGGGGCAGCACCTCGGTCCTGAACCGCTCGATCGTCGACATGAGCCGCGCGTGCGGCAGCAGGCCGTTGTAGGCCCAGAAGTAGAGCCAGGTCACCGGCAGACGCTCACGGAGCGTCTCGAGCTGCCGGGACACCGTGTCGACGGTGCCGACGAGGGCCATCCCGGACCCCATCATGTCGTCGAGCTCTTCCCCGGTGTCCGGGTCGATCATCCCCCGGCTGAAGCCGAAGGGCTCGAACCAGGCGGAGCCGCAGAACGCGCCGCTCGCCTTCCACAGGCGCTCGGCCTCCGTGTCCGACTCCGCGATCACGACGTCGCGCAGGACGCCGATCCCCTCCCCTAGCGGTCGTCCGGACTCCTCGGCGAACAGCTCGAACAGGGCAAGCTCCCGTTTCGGGTGCAGCGGCGGCAGGATCGCCGTCACGCCTTCCCGCGCGCACCAGCGGATGCTCTCCTCCGACGACGCGAAGGGCTGGAAGATCGGCGGATGCGGCTCCTGGACCGGTTTCGGCACGACGCCGACCTGGCGCAGCACGCCGTCCTCCACTCCGGCGCCCCACTCTTCGGTCGCCTCGAGGGTCCACGGCGTGCCGCCCTCCGGACCGCCCACCGGGACCTTCCAGAACCGGCCGTCGTAGTCGAGCATCGGTTCGGTCCAGGCCTTCTTGATGATCCGAAAGCACTCCTCGAAAGCGGCCCGGTTCGTCGCGTCGATCTCGTCGTGCCGGTGCGGCAGGGCGCCGGAGATGCCGTGCGTCTGCTGCGCCATCACGTCGACCCAGCGCCGCTGGTAGCCGCGGGCGAAACCGGCGTTCGCGCGCCCACCGGTCATCCGGTCGAGCATCGCGATGTCCTCGGCGACCCGGATCGGGTTCCTCGCCGGCAGCACGATGCCCAACTGCCCCACCCGGATGTTCTTCGTCTGCATCCCGACGAACAGGTCGAGCAGCACCGGGTTGTTCGAGAGTTCGAAGCCCTCGATGTGGAAGTGGTGCTCGGTGAAGCTGATCGAGTCGTAGCCGAGGTCGTCGGCGAGCCGGGCCTGCTCCGAGACCTCGGCCAGCATCCGGTCGTAGAGATCGCCGCGCAGGCCGGCCATGCCCCTCTTGATGTCGGCCCGGGAGCCGATGGAGGGCAGGTAGAAGAGGGAGATCTTCAAGAGAGTTGGACCTGCTGCAGCCTCAGCCGCCGCTGTCGTAGCCCGGAAGCTCGCGGATCCAGACGTTGCGGAAGCGGGTCGGGTTGCGGTGGTCCTGGAGACCGATCCAGCCGCGCGGCTCGTGCGGCCGGTCGTAGACGCCCACTCGTCGGTGGATCGTCCGGCCGATGTACTCCTTCTTGTGATGGATGACCACGCCATTGTGGAGCACGGTGACGTTCGCCTTCTTCACGAGCTCGCCATCCTTCCAGCGCGGCGCCTCGAAGATGATGTCGTAGGTCTGCCAGACGCCCGGGGCCCTCGAGGAGTTGACCATCGGCGGCGTCTGGCCGTAGAGCGCACCCGCCTGCCCGTCGGCGTAGGACCGGTTCTCGTACGAGTCGAGGATCTGGACCTCGTAGTCGCCGTAGATCATCACGCCGCTGTTGCCGCGCCCCTGGCTGTTGCTCTCGACCCTGGCCGGCGTCGCGAACTCCAGGTGGAGCTGAAAGTCCCCGAACTCGTCCCTGGTGCGGATCGATCCGGTCGAGGTGACCTCCATGTACCCGTTCTCGATCTTCCACTCGGGTTCGTCGCCGTTCGGCTTCTGCCACTTCGAGAAGTCCGTCCCGTCGAACAGCACGACCGCGTCGGCGGGAGCAGCCGCCATGTCACTGAACGAGGCCCCCGGAGCGACGACCGGCGGCACCGGCCGGTTCGGGTCGTGCACCTTCCAGGGCAATCCCGGCAGCTTCGGGGTGTCCTCGTAGCCGATCGGCTGTTGCTGGGCGGCGGCGGCCGCGGTGAGCAGCAGGCCCGCCGCCAGGGTGGCACACGACGTTCTCTTCTTTCGGTTCACAGGCATTCCGGCCTCCTTGAGAATCCTCACCGCACCCGCGACGCGAGCAGCGGTTCCGACAGCTTCAGCCACTTGACCACCTCGGCGCGGGTGCCGCGGGGGTCGATCAGGTCATGGACCGAGAAACCCTCGGCCCGCGGAAAGGGTGTACGGCGCTTGGCGAACTCGGCCTCCAGCTCGGCGCGCTTCCTGTCCGGATCGGGCGCCGCGGCGATCTCGCGCCGGAAGGCGACCGCCACGCCGCCCTCGATCGGCAGCGCGCCGCTTTCGGCCGACGGCCAGATCAGCACCCGGCCGCCCGGGCCGTAGTGGGCCGCCGCGGCGACGCCGTAGGACTTGCGGATCTGCACGACGCACCAAGGCACGGTCGTCCGCACGGTCGCGGCGATCGCCTCCATGCCGTAGCGAATCGTGCCGGACGCCTCCGACTCCGAGCCGATCATGAAGCCGGGCTCGTCGACCAGGCTGAGGATCGGCAGGTGGAAGTTCTCGCAGAACTCGACGAAGCGCCGGAACTTCTGCGCCCCGGCGGCGTCCATCGCGCCGCCGATGTGCTTGCAGTCGTTCGCGACGACTCCGACCGTGTGACCGTCGACCCGGGCCAGACCGGTGATCTGGGACGGCCCGTAGCCCGCCGTCATCTCGAAGAAGCTGTCCCGGTCGACGACGAGCGAGATCAGTTCCCGCATGTCGTAGAGGAAGCGCCGGTCGCGCGGCACGATCGAGAGCAGGCGCTCTTCGCGGCGGTCCGCCGGATCACCCGCCTTGCGGCGCGGTGGCAGCGAGTCGACGTTCGCGGGCAGGTAACTCAGGAACTGGCGCACCTGCGCCATCGCATCGTCCTCGT
This sequence comes from Holophagales bacterium, assembly GCA_009837085.1. Classification (GTDB taxonomy): domain Bacteria; phylum Acidobacteriota; class Thermoanaerobaculia; order Multivoradales; family Multivoraceae; genus Multivorans. Next base: position 6,350 of record VXUF01000106.1, on the reverse strand, counting down.
CCTCGGCCACGTTGTCGACGACGCCGCTGCGACTGTGGACCTGCCAGCCCCCGAGCTCGTCCTTCGTCTTCTTCTCGCCCAGCGCCCGCTCGACCAGCGCCGGGCCGCCGATCAGGATCTGGGCCGTGTGCCGCGTCATCACCGAGAAGTGGGAAGCGACCAGGCGCGCCGCGGGAAACCCCGCCACCGCGCCGACCCCGATCGAGGCCACCGGCACGGTCCGCAGGATCTCCGCGATCGACCAGAAGCGCGCCCGCGAGTAGACCGGCTCGCCCATCGGTCGCGGCGGCGTCTTCGGCGCCCCCTTCTGACGGCCCGCGCTGCCGCGCACGCTGCCGCCTCCCCCTTCGAGGAAACGCACCAGGGGGAGCCGGTACTTGAGCGCGAGTTCCTCGGAGTAGATGCTCTTGCGCAGCCCGGCCGGCGACGGCGAGCCGCCGGCCTGGGTGAAGTCCTCGCCGGCGACGATGACCCGGCTGCCATCCACCTCGGCAAAGCCGACGACGTAGTTGGCCGGCGTGAACGCGACGACTCGGCCCTTCTCGTCGACTTCGGCGGCGCCGGCCTGACGGCCCTCCTCGACGAACGACCCCGGGTCGGCGACCCGCTCGATCCGCTCGCGCACCGTGAGGCGTCCGCGCTCGTGCTGGCGCTCCACCGCCTCCTCGCCGCCCATCTCCAGCGCCAGGCGCCGGCGGCGTTCGATCTCGTCGACCTCGGGCTGCCAGGACATCGGATGGGGATTCTAGGGGCTTGAGCCGCGAGACGCAGCAAAGCAAGTCCGCGGCTCAAGCGCCTGGGAGAGGACGGGATGGGCCGAAACACCGAGCCTGCGAGGAGTTTCGGGGCGGTAGATGCTCCGCTATCCTGCGCCGTCCGGGAGGTTCACGTGAAGGACGCAAGACGCAAGCTCTGTGGTTGGGGGTACGAAGGGCAGGGGCTGACCGCAGCGGAGGCCGAGACCTTCCGATCCCAGACCGAGGAGCGCTTCGGGGTTCCGCTAGAGCCCCGCGCGAACGTGCCTCGGGTCGACGACTTCGACCTGCGTGCTCCGCGACTCAAGCCGCCTTCGTCACTTGGGAACCTGTTCCGGGACGACCCGTACGAGCGTCTCCTCCACGCCTACGGCAAGTCCTTCCCGGACGCGGTGCGGATGTTCCGCCGCGAGGTTCCGGAACCGCCCGATCTCGTCGCCTACCCGGCGACGACCGAGGACGTCGTCCGCATCCTCGACTGGGCCGGCGATGCCGGTGCCGCAGCGATCCCCTTCGGCGGTGGTTCGAGCGTCGTGGGCGGCGTCGAGCCGGCGGTCGGCGACAGCTACGCCGGCGCGGTGACGATCGACCTGCTGAAGCTCGACAGGGTGCTGGAGGTGGATCGCGCGAGCCGGGCCGCGCGCATCCAGGGCGGTGCCCGCGGGCCTCACATCGAGGCTCAGCTCCGGGAGTACGGGCTGACGTTGCGCCACTTCCCGCAGAGCTTCGAGCACTCGACTCTGGGCGGCTGGATCGCGACCCGTTCCGGAGGCCATTTCGCCAGCCTCTACACCCACATCGACGACTTCGTCGAGGCGACGACCACCGTGACGCCCCGGGGCATCATGGAGACCCGGCGCTTGCCTGGCTCCGGCGCGGGACCGTCGCCCGACCGCATGGTCATCGGCTCGGAGGGCATCCTCGGCGTCATCACGGAAGCCTGGATGCGGCTCCAGGACCGGCCGACGTTCCGCGGTTCGGCGGCGGTCCACTTCGCCGACTACGCGAGTGCGGCCGAGGCCGTGCGGATGCTGGCCCAGAGCGGGCTCTACCCCTCGAACTGCCGCCTGATCGACGCCCAGGAAACGGCTACCGCGGGTGCCGGCGACGGGTCCACCTCGCTGCTCGTCCTTGGCTTCGAATCCGCCGACCACCCGGTAGAGCCTTGGATGAACCGCGCGCTCGAGTTGACCGCGGACTGCGGCGGGGATCACAGCGCCTCGGCCGGGCGGTCCCATCGCGAGGGCGCCGCCGGGGCCTGGCGCGACGCCTTCATCAAGGGACCCTACTTCCGGGAGGTCGGCGTGCCCCTGGGAGTGATCGGCGACACCTTCGAGACCGCGATCACCTGGGACCGCTTCGCCGACTTCCACGCCCGGATCATGGCCCGGACCCCCGAGATCCTCGAGCAGGCGACCGGCAGGCCGGGACGCGTCACCTGCCGCTTCACCCACGTCTACCCGGACGGACCCGCCCCCTACTTCACGTTCTCGGCGCTGGGCGACTGGGATCGTCTCGCGCAGCAGTGGCGTGAGATCAAGCTCGCCGCGAACGAGGCGGTCGTCGACGCCGGCGGCACGGTGACGCACCACCACGCCGTCGGCCGCGACCACCGGCCGGCCGGCTACGACCGCCAGCGCCCCGACGTCTTCGCCCGCGCCCTCGCCGGCGCCAAGGCGGCGGTCGACCCGGACGGCCTGATGAACCCCGGCGTGCTGATCGATCCGCGCGGCCGCGCGGTCGGCGTCACCGGCTCGATGGCACCGTAGCGCGGCCGTATAGGCTTCGAGTCGGTTGATCCTCTAAGTCAAGGAGTTCCGGTGCGCGCCAACAGTGCCCGTAACGGCGCCTGCCCGCGGTGGCCGGTGGCGTTCGTCCTCGTCTTCCTGCTCGCGGTCGCGACGACCGGAGCCCAGGTGCCCGCCGGGGTGCCGGAGGACGTGGGGTTGTCCGCGAAACGTCTCGAGCGAATCGGCGAGATGATCCAGCGCGCCATCGACACGAAGCAGATCTCGGGCGCCGTCTCCGTCGTCGCGCGTCGCGGCCGCGTCGCCCACTTTGAGGCGCGAGGCCTGAAGGACATCGAGGCAAACGCACCGATGCGGAAGGACACCATCTTCCCGATCGCCTCGATGACGAAACCGGTGACCGCCGTCGCCGTCCTGATGCTCGTGGAGGAGGGGAAGGTCCGCCTCTCGGATCCAGTGTCCCGCTTCATTTCGGAGTTCAGGCACACGAAGGTCGCGATACCGCGGTCAGACGCCGGGGCCGAGGAAGGCGACATCTACACGGTGCCGGCGAAACGCGAGATCACGGTGCACGATCTGATCACCCATACGTCGGGCCTGGGCAGCTTCGGCGCGGCAGGCGAGGCGACAGCACGCATCGCTCCTCGCGACCTGACCGGCACCGTCGCGGACTGGGCGGCTGCTCTGGGAGCGGTCCCTCTCGACTTCCAGCCGGGCACCCGCTGGGCGTACAGCGGGCTGGCGGGGACCGACACGCTGGGGCGTATCGTGGAGGTGGCCTCGGGTCTGACGTTCGACGAGTTCCTGCGGCTGCGGGTATTCGAGCCCCTGGGAATGAAAGACACCGCGTTCAACGTGCCGGAGGACAAGAGACAGCGCGTCGTGACCCTCTACGTTCGCACCCCCGACCGACTCGAGCCCCGCCCGGCTCTGCCGGAATGGCTGGCCACGACGACGCTGCACGGAGGAGGCGGCGGACTCTGGTCGACGGCTGAGGACTACCTTCAGTTCGCCCAGATGCTGGTCAACGGCGGGGAGCTGAACGGCACGCGGCTGCTGGGGTCCCGGACCGTCGAACTGATGGGTTCGAATCACGTCGGCGACCTGTACGAGAAGGCGGGGGCGGTCGGGATGGGGTTCGGACTCACCGTGGACGTCGTGCTCGACGGCATCGCGGCGCGAGGCGACCACAGGTCCACCGGCAGCTTCGGCTGGGTCGGCGCGTTCGGCACGAGTTACTGGGTCGATCCGCGGGAGGATCTGACCGCGGTTCTGATGGTGCAGACGCCGGGCGGCCCGCTCCGCGCCGACTTCCAGAACGCCGTGATGCAGGCGATCGTCGACTGACGCTAGAGCTGCCGCGGGCCGTGCCCGCCTGGGGCCGGAGGGCGGCGCCGGTTTGCGGCGGTCTACTTACGGCACATGACAGCCACGGCCGCCACGTGCGGGTCCTCGAGGCCGAGAGCATTGAGTGCGGCGTCGAGGTCCCGCACGTAGTCGGCGTTCGTACCGCTCGGACCTGTCGCTTCCAGGACCTGAGCCGCGATCTCGGCGAGCGGCGCCGGGCCGGCGTAGTTCCGGTTGCCAGGCCAGGCCTGGTACGTGAGGCCCGTCACGACTCGTGGCGACGCCGGCGAAGCGTCCGACGCCTGCTCGGCAGGGTCCCGCAGTTCAAGCTCGATCTCCATGCGGACGTAGCCGCCCCGTTCGCGTATGTCCAGGTCGGCGAGGATGGCCTCGGTGTCCGCCTCGGCGAGCCGGTAGGCGACTCCCAAGCAGCAGTCGTCCGGCGCAGGCGCCAGGGTGACCACCCGGCCGGGCCGCCAGGGCTCGCCGCGGTGGTCTGTCGACCACTGCCAGAAACGCCGGATCCACCCCCGGACGCGAGCCGGTCGGCGCTCCGCGAAGGGGATCGCCGGGCGGAAGATCAGCGAGCCGTAGCCGAAGAGCCAGCATGGATCGGGCCGGTCCACGGCGTCGGATTGTACGGGCCGCGCCGCCGATTCCGCCGGAGCAACCGCGTGATAACTTGCGCCGCCCGTTTCTCCCCATCCACCGCCGATGCGCCACCTCTTCGTCATCGATCCGATCGAGCGTCTCGATCCCGAGAAGGACACGACGATCGCGTTCCTGCGCGAGGCGGATCGCCGCGGTCACGAGCTCGCCGTCTGCACGATCGACACCCTGGAGCTCGGGCCGGCCGGACGGCCGCGGGCGGAGGCGATTCCTGCCCGCATGGTCGGGCCGGCCTCCGGCGAGCCCTGGTACGAGACCGGGACGGGCCGGACCGCCCTTCTCGACGAGTTCGACGTCGTCTGGATGCGGAAGGACCCGCCCTTCGACATGGCGTTCTTCTACGCCACTCACCTGCTCTCCATGGTGGCGAAGAGCACCCTGGTCGTGAACGATCCGCTGTCGCTTCGCGACGCGAACGAGAAGCTGTTCGCGCTGCGCTTCCCGGCCGTCTGCCCGCCGGCACGCGTCTCCCGGCGCATCGCGGAGCTGCTGGCCTTTCAGGAGGAAATGGGGGGCGAGATGATCGTCAAGCCGCTCGACGGGGCCGGCGGCGAGGGCATCTTCCACCTGAAAGCCGGCGACCGAAACACCAGCGCGATCCTGGAGGCGGCGACCGGCCACGAGAGCCGCTACATCATGGCGCAGCGTTACCTGCCGGAGATCCGGCAGGGCGACAAGCGGGTCATCCTGGTCGAGGGCGAAGCGCGCGGCGCCGTGCTCAGGGTGCCCGCCGAGGGCGAATCGCGAGCGAACTTCCACGTCGGCGGGCAGCCGGCCGCCACCGAGGTGGACGACCGCGACCAGGAGATCGCGGCCGCGATCGGGCCGGAACTCGTACGGCTCGGCATCGTCTTCGCCGGCATCGACGTGATCGGCGGCTGGTTGACCGAGGTCAACGTGACGAGCCCCACCGGCCTGCGCGAGATCGCGGACCTGGGCGGACCGCGCCTCGAAGTCGACGTGCTCGACGCGGTGGAAGCCCGCCGCGACGCCGGCTGACGGCTCACCGCAGCGTCACGAACTCCTCGGCCGAGGTGGGGTGGATCGCCATCGCGGCGTCGAAGTCGTCCTTCGTCGCGCCCATCTTCACCGCTACGGCGAGGCCCTGGATGATCTCGGGCGCGTCCGCTCCCAGCATGTGGGCGCCCAGCACGCGGCCGCTGGAGCGCTCGACGATCAGCTTGACCAGCGTCCGCTCCTGGTTGTCGGTCAACGTCAGCTTGAGCGGGCGGAACCGGCTCCGGTAGACGTCGACCTCGTCGTGGCGCGCCCGCGCCTCCTCCTCGGTCAGACCGACGGCGGCCAGTGGCGGCTGGCTGAAGACGGCGGTGGCCACGGCTTCGTGGTCCACCGGGGTCGGCTCTCCGGCGAACAGGGTCCGGGCCAGGCACATCGCCTCGTGGATCGCCACCGGAGTCAGGTTCAGGCGGTCCGTGACGTCGCCGATCGCCCAGATGTTCGGCACGTTGCTGCACGAGAACTCGTCGACGACAATCTCGCCCAGCTCACCGAGCGCCACGCCGCAGTTCTCCAGTCCCAGGTCGGCGACCAGGGGCCGGCGGCCGGTGGCGTAGAGCACTTCGCCGCAGGCGACCGTGCCTCCATCGTCGAGGTGGAGTCGCAGACGATCGTCCCCGCTTCCCGGCAGCTCTTCGATCGACTCCACCTCGCAGTCGAACCGGAGGTCGATCCCCCGCGACCTCATCTCCTCGGCCAGACGCGTGCGAATCTCCTCGTCGAATCCGCGCAGGAACAGCGGACCACGGTAGATCAGGGTCGCCCGACTGCCGAGCCCGGCGAAGATGCCCGCGAACTCGACACCGATGTAGCC
>VXUF01000101.1 GCA_009837085.1 Holophagales bacterium | reverse complement strand
GAGCCCACCACGCAGAGCCGGGAGAGCGGCGGCGTCCGCCGTACCTGGATCGAGCTGGAGGGAACGGTCAAGGCGAGCACCATCGGCAGCTTTCCGACGACCGACCTGCACGACGGGGCGCTCTTCGGAGCGGTGATCGAAGCGCCCGGCGGCCCCTGGTATCTGCGGGCAGTCGGCCCTGGCGCGACGATGCGCGAGCAGCGCCAGGCGTTCCTGGCGATGCTGGACAGCGCGCGCCCGGAAGGCTAGCGCCGGCGCGGCCGAAACGTGGTGGAGCCGATGGGAGTCGAACCCACGACCTCTTGAATGCCATTCAAGCGCTCTCCCAACTGAGCTACGGCCCCACGTTCGGCGGCGCGCGAGTGTAGCAGCCTGACCGTTCAGAAGTGGTACGCGACTCCGGCGTGAACGGTGGCGTGGGTGCTGGCGGCATCGAGGTCCGCGTAGTGACCCACCAGCTCGACCATTATCGAGAACCGCTCGTTGATCGGGAAGTCACCCGTCACGCCCAGCGTCAGGCCGACTCCCTCTTCGCTCTCGACGCCATCGCCGAGCTGGTAAAGGCCTAGCCCCATGAACACGCCCGATTCGTAGTAGAGGTCGTTGAAACGATACTCGCCGGCGATTGTCGCGTAGCGGAAGGTGGGGCTGACCAGCGTGCCGACCTGGTCGCCGCTTAGATCGGTGCTGCCGAGCCGGACGCCGACCGAGGTGCGCGGCTGGGTCCGCCAGGAGAAGCTCGCCAGGAACCCCGCGTGGTCGAGGCCGCTGTCGGGCTTTCCGTCCAGGCTTCCGCCGAACGTCGGTCCGAGCGAGAGGGTGTAGCTGTACTGCCCCTGGGCGTCGGCGCTCGCCGCGCCCGCGAGCAGCAGGAGGACTGTCGCCAGCGCCGGTACGCCGGCGGCGCGTAGCTTTCGGTTCCGTGAGGTCAAGAGAGTCTCCTTGGTCCGCGCGCCGGGCAGTATAGACGCGGGCTGAATCCGTCCCTGTCGGCAGGAATGACCGCAAACGGCCCACCCACCCGAAGAAGACTGCCCACCTGTTTCTACGGATCGGCGGCCCAAAACGTCTGCCGGCTGGCGCGGCGCTTCCTGACCTTCGCCATCTGGCTGCTCCTGCCCCGGCCCTGCCTCGCCTGCTCAGCCCCCGCCGAACGGGAACTCGGTCTGTGCAGGCGGTGTCGGCGGCTGCTCGAATCGCCGCCCCGGGACGCGGCCCGCGAGGGCCGCCTCGAAGGCTGCGACGGCTTCTTCTGGCTCTGGGTCTACCGGCCGCCGCTCGATCAGGTCGTCCTCGGCCTGAAGTACCGCCGCCTCGACTACCTGGGCCTCCACATCGCCGACGAGGCAAGCACCCTCCTGGGAATCGAGTTGCAGCGTGCCGACGTTGTCGTACCCATGCCCATGCACTGGCGCCGGCGGCTCGCTCGCGGCCGCAACCACGCCGAATCGATCGCCCGGCCGCTCGCCCGGCGTCTCGGGCGGCCGCTGTCGCCCGCGCTGAGAAGGCGGACCCTGGGCCGGCCGCAGGTCGGCCGTGGCCGCCGCCAACGGCTGATGAACCCGGGAATCGCCTTCATCTGTCGCAAGCCGGCCGCGGTGAGGGACCGCGTCGTGCTCCTGGTCGACGACGTCGTGACCACCGGCGCCACCGCCGGCAGGGCCGCCCGTGCTCTCAAGGCGGCGGGCGCCGGAAAAGTCATCGTCTTCGCTGCGGCCCGCACACAGGTCTGACCCGGCGCGCCGTCCGCTATAGTGACTCTCAACATGACCTGCCGGATGCATCCCGGCGACTCCCGGTCGACCGCTGTGCGAGTGCGCACGCTCTCTGCCGGAGTCCTGGCGCCTGTCGCCGCCATCGCCCTTCTGGGCACCGCGCCGCTCCAGGCCGGCCTCGACCTGCCGAGCCTGGGCGATCCAACGGCCGGTCGGCTGGTCGGCAGGGTCCACGCCGGCAAGGCGCCGCTTCCCGCCGCCCGCGTCTACGTCTATGACGTCGCCGATCGCAGCAAGCAACGGACGACGACCGACCGCTTCGGCCGCTACGCCTTCCAGCCCCTGCCGGCCGGCGTCTACCGGGTGATCGCTCACCGGCCGGGATTCGTGCCGGCGGTGGCGGAGCTCGTGCGCACGACGGGCGAGTCGGCGCAGTCGCTCGACTTCGAACTGAGCGCCCGCGAGCGCCGGCCCGCCGGCGAGAAGACGGGCAGCGGCGAAGAGGACTTCTGGTCCGTCCGGCAGCGCATACCGAACGACGTCCTGCGCCAGATCCAGATCGCGGAAGCGATCGCGGACGATCAGGACTGGGCGCTCGAGTCGGCGGTTCAGCGCGAGCGGTTCGAGGCGGAGTTGCGGACGCTGTCGGGTATCGAGGACGCTGGCGGCGACGCCGGCGCCCGGGTGCTCGGCAGTCAGTTCGATCTCCGCAGCCGGTTCGGCGAGACCCACCTCGCCCTGCGGTCCGACCTGCGCGAGTTCGAGCGCCAGGTGTTCAACGAAGATCACCAGCAGCTCGGCGACAGCCAGGCCTTCGCCCTCGACGTGAACCACCGGGGTTCGAACGTCCAGATCACGTCGCAGCGACACCGCTTCCACGGCGGCGATGCGGCAGCCTGGGACGACTGGGGTCCGACCCCGTTCGCCGGCCTCGAGAGCTACGGCCTCAGGGTCGAACAGGCGGCCGGCGCCGGCGACGCCCACTTCGAGGCCCGGTACACCGCCGACCAGAACTTCCACCACGGCTTCGGCGACCTCTACGCCGGCCAGAGCGGTCTGCACAGTCTGGCGCTGGCGGCCCTCGACTCGCCGATGTCCTCGACGACCCTGGAGTTCCGGGGCGGCTACGAGCGGCAGATCACCGCCAACGCCTCGCTCGAAGCCGGACTCAGCTACCGCGAGCGACAGGCCTACGGGAACGGCCGCTTCTCGACCTGGGGCGAGGGTCCCCACCAGCGCTTCGACGTGTTCAGCCAGGGCAACTGGGAGATCCAGCCCACGGTCGTTCTCGAGTACGGGATGTTCAGCACGCTGAGCGACGGCAACGTCTCGTTCACGCCCCGCGCCGGCTTCGTCGTCGAACTCGGTTCCAACTGGCTGGCCGCTGTGTCCGCCAGCGAGAGGGTCGACTCGGAACACCTCCTCTTCCGCGACTTCCTGCAGGTGCAGTACCACGACGATGACGCCTGCACCGCCACCTTCGAACACTGCTACCGGATCGAACTCAGCCGGCGGCTCGGCGCCACCGACGACAACCGCCGCGTCGAGTTCGGCGTCACGCAGCGCCAGTTCGCGGACAGCGTCCGGCTGTACTTCAGCCGCGACATCTTCGAACGGCTCGAGAGCCTGCTGCTGCTCGACGGCGACCAGGTCGCCGAACTCCACTTCGGGCTCCAGCAGCGCCTGGGCGAGAAGATCCTGACCCGGATCAGCTCTTCGGCCGCCTCGGGCGGAGGCGGCCTGCTCCGCGCCGTCGACGGTAGCGGCAACAACCTCGAGAACCAGGTCCGTTACGTGATCGCCAGCGTCGACACCCAGTTCGAGCGCAGTGCAACCGGCGTCCTGCTCGCCTTCCGCCGGGTGGATCAGGAACTGTCGCCCGTCGCCCGGGACGCCCGGTTCCCGCCCGCCGGCCCGAACTCGGTGCTCTCCGTGGAGCGCCTGCAGCTTCTGTTGACGCAGGGACTGCCCTGGGTCACCGGTACCGGCATCCAGAACTGGGCCCTGCAACTCGAGATGCAACTCAGCCGCGGGCATCTCCCGGTCGACTCCAGCCAGGACCCGGACCAGTTGCGCCGCCGGGTCGTCGCGGGTATAGCGGTCCGCTTCTAGGGAGTACCGGCGCCGGTGCGTGTCGGTGCGCCGGCCTTCTGGCCGGCATCAGGCGCGAGCCGCGAAGCGGCGAGCCAGTGTAAGGCCGACGCCGGGCTGAAAGCGTGGTGTCCCAGTTAGGGGATGAGCTTGATCGCGGCGACGATCAGGGCGCCAACCGTGAGGGTCGTGCCCATCATCCAGACGCGGAGGTTCGCCAGGTCCTCCTTCATGGCGACGTGCTTCATCTGCTCGTCGATGCGGATGCGCCATTCCCGCAGATCAAGGATTTCGGCGTTCAGGTCGGCGACGATGCGCCCCATGTTGTCGATCGTAACGTCGGCTTCTCTCATCGTGATTCCCCGGCTCCCGCTTGGTTGATCGTAACGTAACTCGGCCTTTCCACGGAGGCCTTTCCCCTGCTGACCTGGACGGAATCGAGACGCCGAAACGCGAGACTGCTACGTTAGGAGGCGATGCCGCCACCAACGTTCTGGGCTGAAGAGCCCTACATGAGCATCCGGCGAGCGCCGGTTTTCTTCCTCGCTGGGACCGTCGTCATCGCGTTCGCAGTAGCCGGACTCCATGCCATTGCGTTCGGCGAGGGTGCTTCTGATCTCTGGCGGCTTCTCACTGGAGCACTCACGGGCGCCGGGATACTGGCCTGGTCGAAGACCACGCAAGCGTGGGTCGCCAAACAGCGCAGAGGGTCTTCGTAGCAGACCATTCGTTTCTCTGGGTGCGCAGGCCTGGATCCAAGAAGCCGGTTCCAAACCAACAGGTTGAACTCCCACCGCCCGAGGCGCCCCCTACATGTCCTAGAATCAGGCGGATAGCCGGGGAACCTCCCCGGCACGGGACGTGCTTACGGAAAACTGAATTGCCCCGAAGGTGGCCTTCCGGCCGTACCTGAGGCACAGAAGACACACCCCACGCCGAACGACCCAGTGATGCGCATCGAGTCCCGACCCGCCCGGCTCGGCCTGACTGCTGCGCTGTTGCTCGCCACGATCCTGGTCGTCGGCCTGGGCGGCTTCTCCATGGGCCGCAAGGTGAGTTCCTTCCAGGGTGTCGGACTCGTGGTCGAGACGGCTGCCGACGAGCTGAGCGTGCTTGCCGCCACCGAGGGGTCGGAGCTGCTGCCTGGCGACGTCATCGTCCTGGCCAACGGCGAACCGCCGCTGTCGGCCGACGAGCTGGAGCGCCTGCTGCGCCGGCGCCCGGAGAGCGACCTGCAGGTGCTCCGGGAGACCGATGAAGGCGAGGAGCTGGTCACGGCGCTGCATCGGCTACCCGGACTAACCCTGGACTGGGCCTACATCGCCCTCTCCCTCACCGGGATCGCCTACCTGCTGATCGGGCTTTACACCCTGAGCCGCCAGCGCAGTCGGCAGACGCTCCTCTTCCACCTCTGGGCCCTGATCTCGGCCGCCCTCTACCTGGTGACGCCGATCGCGCCCTTTGACGCCATCGACCGTCTCTTCTACCTCGTCGACGGCGCTTGCCGGCTCCTGCTGCCCCCGCTCACGCTGCACTTCTTCCTCGTGTTCCCGGTGCGCCCGAACTCCATCTGGGCGCGCCGCGCGGTGCCCTGGCTCTATCTGCCGTCCGCCGCTCTGCTTGCTCTGCAGCTCGACCAGATCTTCGGGGCCGGCCGTCTGGCCGGCGATCTCTCAGCCACCGCTCTCGAGCGGCAGGACCGTGTCGAACTCCTCCTGCTGGTGGCCTACGCGCTGGCGGCGGCCGCGGTGCTCGGCCGACGCCTGCTGTCCCGGCGCGACTGGGAGCAGGGACGCCAGACGCAGTGGATCGCCTTCGGAGTCGCCGGCGGCTACCTGCCCTTCCTGGCGCTCTACGTGGTGCCCTTCGCCCTGGAGTTGCCGGCGCCCGGCTGGCTCGACGCTCTCGCAGTGGCGCCGCTCGCCCTGGTGCCGCTGAGCTTCGCCTACGCCCTGCTCCGCTACCGCCTCTGGGACGTAGCGGTGATCGCCCGCGACGTCGCGACCTACGCGCTCACGGTGCTGCTCGCCGTGCTCGGCTTCTCCCTGCTGAGTCTGCTCATCCGCCGCGGTGTCCCACAGGACATGGTCGTCGCCAGGGGCTTCCTGAACGCCAGCGCCCTGCTCGTCATAGGCTCCCTCTCGATACCGGTCAAGCAGAGCATCGGCTCGAGTCTCCAGCGACTGCAGTACCGTGCCCAGCGCAGCCGCCGGGCGCTGGCGAGACTCGGCGACGAGTTGCTCCACGAACGGGACCTCGGGCGTCTGGCGTCGAGCCTGTTGCGCGAGCTGGAAGAAGGCCTGAGCCTGGAGCAGTGCAACCTGTTCCTGGTCGAAGGCGACCATCTGGCCCCCGTGCGCGAGGAGCCCGAAGCGCCGTATCTCAAGCTCGCCGAGGTCGATGCCTCTATCTGGAGCGAACCCCACCGGGCCCTTTCGCGGGCGCCACTGGCCGACGTCGCGGACAGCGGCTACCTCCGCCTCGCGGTGCTGGGCTACCACTACGTCTTCCCGCTCCAGGTGCGGGACCGGACGGTCGGCCTGCTCTACGTCGGCCGCCGCATCGGCGGCGCGCCGCTCTCCACCGATGACCTGACCCTGATCCGCCAGCTTCTGAACCAGGCGGCGCTGGCGATCGAGAACGCGCAACTGCTCGAGCAGCGGCAGCGGCAATTGACCCGGGTCTCCGAACTGAAGCAGTTCAGCGAGGAGATCATCGAGTCCTCTCCGGCTGGCATCGCGGTCATCGACGACACGAACCGGATCGTGACCGCGAACGGCGCCTTCGGGGCTCTCGTGGGCCTGCCACGAAGCGAGGTTGGCGACAGGGCGCTCGGCGATCTGATCCCGCTCCACCTGTTTCCGCGCCTCGACGACCCGCCGGTCGAGGTGCTGTTCGAGGATCTCGCCCGGACCGAGAAGTACCTGCAGTTGTCCGTCGCGGCGTTCCAGGGCGCGGCGCCCGGCCACCGGGTCGTGGTCGGGCACGACGTCACCGAGCGGGTGGCGATGAAGCGCGAGCTGGCGGAGAAGGAGCGCCTGGCGGCGCTCGGGGCCATGGCCGCCGGCGTCGCCCACGAAGTGAACACGCCGCTGACGGGAATCTCCAGCTACGCCCAGATGCTGCTGGCCGAAACCGCCGCTCAGGATCCGCGGCGGCGCCTGCTGCGCAAGGTCGAGCGTCAGACCTTCCGGGCCGCCCGCATCGTCAACACGCTCCTCGACTTCGCACGCCGCGGCCGGCACGAGCCGGCGCCCGTCGACTTGGGGCTCGTGGTCAAGGAAAGCTGCGACGCGCTGGCGGAGCGGTTCGCCGACGCCGGCGTCGAGCTCCGGGTGGACCTCGGTCCGTGCGGCAAGGTCTGGGTGCCGGGCAACGACACGGAACTCGGCCAGGTGCTCGCGAACCTGATGGTCAACGCGGTCGACGCGATGACGGAAGCTGGCAGCAAGGAGAGGCGCCTTTCGCTGGCGGTGGAGGAAAACTCGGGCGACACGATCGACGTATTCATCGACGACACCGGGCCCGGCATTCCCGAGCAGCACCTTGAACGCGTGTTCGAACCCTTCTTCTCCACTCGCAAGGCCGTTGGAGGCACCGGCCTCGGGCTCTCCATCAGCCAGGAGATCGTCCGCCGGCACGGCGGCGACCTGGTCGCCTCGAACCTCCCGTCCGGCGGCTGCCGCCTCACGCTCCGCCTGCCGATGATGCCCCGGCCGCAGCCCCAGTCGAAGGAGAACGACCAATGAACATCCTCATCGTCGACGACGAAGAGGTCCTGCAGGACGTTCTCACCGCCCTGATCCGGCAGGAGGGGCACCACCCGATCTGCTGCGCCTCGGGCCAGGAGGCGTTGACCGTGCTCGCCCAGGAGGAGATCGACCTGGTGCTGCTCGACCTGATGCTGCCGGACATGAACGGCAAGGAGGTCATGCGCCGCATCCGCCAGAGCGACCCGGACCAGGTCGTCGTCGTGATCACCGCCTACTCCTCGATCGAGGGCGCGATCGAGGCGATGCGCGAGGGCGCGTTCCACTACCTGCCCAAGCCGTTCAAGAACGAAGAGGTCCGGCTCACCATCCGCCAGGGACTGGAGCGCCGCCGGCTGACCGCCGAGAACCGTGATCTGAAGGAGCAACTGCGCGAGCGCCAGGGCTTCGACAGCATCATCGGCAAGAGCCGGTCGATCCGCCAGGTGTTCGACCTCATCCGCCGGGCCGCGCCGTCCAAGAGCAACATCCTGATCCGCGGCGAGAGCGGCACCGGCAAGGAACTGGTCGCCAAGTCGATCCACAACAACTCGAAGCGTCGCGACGGGCCCTTCGTCACGGTGAACTCCGGGTCGATGCCCAGCGAGCTCCTGGAGAGCACCCTTTTCGGTCACGTCAAGGGTGCTTTCACCGGCGCCGTGTCGCACAAGAAGGGCCTGTTCGAGGTCGCCCACGGGGGCACGATCTTCTTCGACGAGATCGGGAACATTCCGCCCGACACCCAGTCCAAGCTGCTGCGCGTGATCCAGGAGAAGGAGTTCATGCGCCTCGGCGGGCTCGAGACCCTGAGCGCCGACGTGCGCCTGGTAGCGGCAACGAACGCGGACCTCGAGGAGCGAGTGTCGAACGGCGAGTTCCGCGAGGACCTCTACTACCGGCTGAACGTGATCACGATCCAGCTTCCGCCCCTGTCCAGGCGGGTCGAGGACATTCCACTGATCTCACAGCACTTCCTCCGCATGTACTCGAACGAGAACGAGAAGTCGACGCGCCGCCTGACGCCCGAGGCGATGGACGTGCTGATGGCCCACCCCTGGCCCGGCAACGTCCGCGAACTGGAGAACGTGATCGAGCGCGCCGTCGTGCTCTCGACCGGCGAGGAAATCGGACTTGACCTGCTTCCCGCAGGCCTCCGCGAAGGAGAAACGGCCGTGCCGACGCCGGCCAGTCTCCCGAAGACCGGCGTCTCCTTCAAGGAGGCGGTGAGCGCCTACGAGCGAGAGCTCATCGTCAGGGCACTGCAGGCCTGCGGCGGCGTCCAGAAGCGCGCCGCCGAGCGGCTCAAGGTCAAGCCCACGACGCTTCACGAGATGATGAAGCGCCTACAGGTGACGATCGAAAGCCGCGCGAGCTAAGGCTGCACGAGCCCGTCGTACGCCTCGGGCCGCCGGTCGCGGTAGAACTGCCACACCGAGCGCACCTCGTCGATCATCCCGAGGTCCAGGTCCGCCACCAGGAGTTCGTCCCGGTCCTTCGACGCCTGGGCGATGATCTCGCCCCGGGGGCTGACGAAGTAGCTGCTGCCGTAGAAGGAACCCAGGTCCCACGGCTTCTCGGTGCCGACGCGGTTGATGCAGCCCATGAAGTAGCCGTTCGCGACCGCGTGCGCAGGCTGCTCGATCGTCCACAGGTGGTCGGAGAGCCCGGCGACGGTGGCCGACGGGTTGTAGACGATCTCGGCGCCGGCGAGACCCAGGGCCCGCGCGCCCTCGGGGAAGTGGCGGTCGTAGCAGATGTAGACGCCGACCCGGCCGAAGGCCGTGTCGAACACCGGGTAGCCGAGGTTGCCCGGGCGGAAGAAGTACTTCTCCCAGAAGCCGGCCACCTGCGGAATGTGGGTCTTGCGGTACTTGCCGAGGTAGCTGCCGTCGGCGTCGATGACGGCGGCGGTGTTGTAGAGGATGCCCGCGGTCTCCCGCTCGTAGACCGGCACGACGATCACCATGCCGAACCGGCGCGCGTACTCCGCCATCCGCTCCGTTGCCGGGCCGGGCACCGGCTCCGCGGCCGCGAACCAGCTCGAGTCCTGGCCGGGGCAGAAGTACGGCGTGTTGAACACCTCCTGCAGGCAGAGAACCTGGACGCCCTGGCGGCCCGCGTCCTCGATGTAGGGAATGTGCTTGGCCGTCATCGCCTCGACCGTGGCTGCGACCTCCTCGGCCGACGCGCCGTCGCCGCAGGTGCCCTCCGGCAGCGACATCTGGATCAGGCCGGACTTCAGTGTTCTGCTCATATCGCTTTCTCCTACCTAGAACGGTCCGCCGAACAACCCTCTCTTCAGGAAGTTACCCCCGCCGGCCCGCCCGTGCCAGATGTTGTCCTCGACGACCACGCGGCCACGGCTGATCACGATCTCCGAGACTCCCTGGACCTCGGTGCCCTCGTAGGCGTTGTAGTCCACGTTCATGTGGTGCGTGTGGGGGTTGTCGATGCTGATCGTCTCCCTGCGCTCCGGGTTGAACACGACGATGTCGGCGTCGCTGCCCACGGCGATCGTCCCCTTCTTCGGAAACAGGCCGAACAGCTTCGCTGCCGCGGTCGACGTCAGCTCGACGAACTTGTTGACCGACAGCCGGCCGCCCACCACGCCGCCGTTGTAGACCAGGCTCATCCGGTTCTCGACCCCCGGGCCGCCGTTCGGGATCTTGCTGAAGTCGTCGATCCCCAGGACCTTCTGGTCCTTGAAGCAGAACGGGCAGTGGTCGGTCGAGATGCTCTGCAGGTCGCCGAAGCCGAGCCCCCGCCAGAGGTGTTCCTGGTTCCACTTCTCGCGCAGCGGCGGCGTCATGACGTACTTGGCGCCCTCGAAGTCGTCGTGGTCGTAGTGGCTGAGATCCAGGAACAGGTACTGCGGGCAGGTCTCCGCGAACACCTGGGCGCCGCGGTCGCGGGCCAGGGTCACCTGTTCGAGCGCGTCGGCGCAACTCAGGTGCACGATGTAGACCGGCACGCCGGCCACCTCGGCGATCGCGATCGACCGGTGGACACCCTCCGCTTCCATCCGCGTGGGGCGGGTCAGGGCGTGGTACTTCGGCGCCGTCTTGCCTTCGGCGAGCGCGATCTTCACGATCTCGTCGATGACGATCCCGTTCTCCGCGTGCATGCAGACCAGGGTGCCGTCCTCGCCGGCCTTGCGCATCGCCCTGAATAGCGTGCCGTCGTCCACGTAGAGCACGCCCGGGTAGGCCATGAACATCTTGTAGGAGGTCACGCCCTCGTCGGCCAGCCGCCGCATCTCCCACAGCCGGTCGTCCTCCATGTCGGTGACGATCATGTGGAAGCCGTAGTCGATGCCCGCCTTGCCGGCGGCCTTCTCGTGCCAGGTCTCGAGGCCCTCGAGGGTCGAGTGCCCCTTGGTCTGGATCGCGAAGTCGACGATCGTCGTCGTGCCGCCGAAAGCCGCCGCCCGGGTACCGGTCTCGAAGTCGTCGGCGCTGGTCGTGCCCCCGAACGGCATGTCCATGTGGGTGTGCGGGTCGACGCCGCCAGGGATGACCAGGCGGCCGGCCGCGTCGATCGTCCGGTCCGCCTCCACGTCCAGGTCGCGGCCGATCAACGAGACCGTCTCGTCCTCGACGAAGATGTCGGCGTGGTAGTCGTCCACCGCCGTGACGACGCGTCCGTTACGAATCAGCAGGGACATGCGTGCCTCCTTTCCGGCAGCGGGGCTCCGGGCAGGTACGACTCTAGCGCCGCCGCGGCCCGATCACGCATCCTGTCCGAGTTCGGTACGCCCGGACCGCGTTGCCACCCAAGCACCGCCTCCACGCGCCGGGCGAGATTCGCCTACGCCGCGACCGGACTAGCGGCCGAGATCACGCGCCGGCTGCGGCGCGTCGCCAACCGGCGTGTTGTGCTGCATAGCGATCATCCACTCGTCGCCGACGCGGGTGTAGGTCATCGTGTAGCGGCCCTCGTGCACGGTCTGCCGCCCCTGTCCGTTGTAGTTCACCGACAGCGAGTACTCACCGTAGGCGATTCCCGTGTCGCCGATGATGCGGTACTGCTCGTTCCGGGTCTCGAATCGCGCGTTCGTCGAGGTGTTGAAGAAGAGCCGCCAGTCGAGCGCGCAGGCTTCGCGGCCCTGCTTGCCCGAGGTGGGACCGCACGCGTAGAACGACAGCGCCTCCTCGTGCACGGTGTCGAGGAATCCGTCGAGGTTGCCCGCGTTGAGTGCCGCAACGGCTGTCTCGAAGGCTTCCTGGACAGCCGCCGCGTCGTCCACCATGTCCGCCGCCGAGACGGCTCCGGGCACCATGGCCAGAACGATCATGATTACCAGCAAGTTGATCAGCCGCATTCTCTTTCTCCTTCAGGGTTCGTTGCAGCGGCCGGACCATACCAAGGGCCGGCGGATCGGCGGGCCGTAGCGGGCGCTTCGGTCTTGCGGCAACCGGCAGCGCGCATTGTCCCTCTACGGCCCGCCGTCCACCTCGACCAGCTCGAAGAAGCCGAACATCATCTCGTCCGTCGACTGAAGCCCGAAGCCGACGTCGCGGGTCGGATCCGGGTTGTTCGGGTTCCCCTCGGAGTTGTCGTAGACGGCGACGATCTCGATGACGGTCCCCGCCGGCACGAACCTCGGCTTCTCCGGGTAGTAGAAGAGCTGCCAGTTGAAGTCGTAGTCGGGCACCTCCAGGAGCAGCTCGGAGTCGCCGTCCGCGTAGTGCGCCGTGTACGACATCCGCTTCCCCCGCAGGTGCATGTGCGGCAGGTAGGAGACGATCATCGAGTCGCGCGCGATCTCGTGCCGATACTCCACCCGGTGGTCGGGCACGCCCGCGGGAATCAGGAACTCCATCTCGCCCGCGATCACGGCCTGGATCTCCGAGTGCAGCTCGCCTTCGCCGAAGTGGAGGCCGATGAGCGTCCGGTCGGTCTGCTCTTCGCCGTTCGGGTGGTAGTGCTGGTTCATGACGACGACGGCGCCCGGCTCGATCCAGCGCCCGGCGCCCTCCCGGAACTCGGTCGGTGCGGTCCCCGCGCCCCACATCGCCAGAACGTTGAAGTAGCCGCGACCGTCGACCGAGCCGCTGGCGCGCAACGCTCCCTGGGGCGTGAGGGGCACGCCATCCTCCACCATGCCCGTGAAGTCCGCCTTGAAGGCAAGCTGGTGGTGGTTCACCTGAGGCGCACCCGGCCGAAACTCGACCGCGCGGATCCAGCGGCGCTCCGGGATGTCGAGCGTCACGAACTGGTTCAGGAACAGGTCGGGACCGTCGGCGGGCACGGTGACCGCCGGCAGCTCGATGACGTAGTCCGGTTCGCCGAGTTGCCAGCCTTCCGTGAACTCGGGCGGCTCGGGCAGGAGAGCCGGGTCGCCGGGCGGGGCGCCCCGTTCGACCCAGGCGACGATCGTGCCGATCTCCTCCTCGGAGAGCGTCGGATCGTTCGCCCACTCGCCCACCGAAGGTTCCGCAAACCACGGAGGCATCGTCCGGCTCGTCACCGCGCGCTGGATCGACCGCGCCCAGGGCCGCGCCTCCCGGTACGTGGTCAGCGACATCGGCCCGATCTCGCCGGGTCGATGACAACCCACGCAGTGCCGGTTGAGGATCGGCGCCACGTCGCGACTGAACGTGACGTCGGCCGCGGCCGCCGGCACGGCCCCGAGCAGTAACACGAGCAGAAGGAAACTCACGACGGAGAGTGTCCGCATCGGCACTCCTCCCAGGAAAGTCAACAACCACTGGCAGCCTAGACAAGAAAGGTGAACTTACCGTTCATTTCATGAACCAATGCGTTAACCTTTGTGAACCATGGCTGCCTCGGATGCGCACGAACGCGAGATCGCAGCGCTCCGCGACCGGACGTCGAGGCTCAGCGCCGCCGCGTTGCGGGTCACCGCGAGCCTCGACGAAGCCACCGTCCTTCAGGAGATCGTCGACAGCGCCTGCGAGCTCACGAGCGCCCGCTACGGCGTCATCACGACGATCGACGACGCCGGAGCGCCCCGCGACTTCGTCTCCTCCGGGTTCACTCCCGAGCAGCACCGCGAGATGGAGAGTTGGCTGCCCGAGGGACCGCAGCTCTTCGACCACCTGCGCGACCTCTCCACGCCGCTCAGGCTGGCGGACCTGCCGAGCTACATCCGTTCGCTCGGTTTCTCGGCCGATCTCATGCCGGCGAAGACCTTCCAGGGGACGCCGATGCGCCACCGGGGCGTCCACCTCGGCAGCTTCTTCCTCGGCGGCAAGCGGGGCGGAGCCGAGTTCTCGGACGAGGACGAGGACGTACTCGTGCTGTTCGCGTCGCAGGCGGCGACGGCCATCGCCAACGCCCGCACCCATCGCAACGAACAGCGCTCGCGCGCCAGCGTGGAGGCGCTGGTAGAGACCTCGCCAGTGGGCGTCGTTGTCTTCGACGTTTCGACCGGCGCCCCAACCACCTTCAACCGGGAGGCCAGGCGGCTGGTGGAGAACCTGGCCCCACCCGGGAGGCCCCCGGAAGAGTTGATCGAGATCCTCGTCTGCCGGTTCGCCGACGGCCGCGAAGTCCCGATGTCCCGCCTGATCCACGAAGCGCCCGCGCTGCGCGCCGAGGAGGTCGTGCTCTCGGTCGCCGACGGCCGCGGCGCCCGGGCGCTCGTCAACGCCACGACGATCCGGTCCGCGGAAGGCGAACCCGAGTCGATGGTTGTCACCATGCAGGATCTCGCGCACCTGGACGAACTGGAGCGGCTGAGGACCGAGTTCCTGAGCATGGTGAGCCACGAGCTCCGCGCCCCCCTGACCTCGATCAAGGGCTCGGCAGCCACGGTGCTGGGAGCGTCCGAGGAGCTCGACCGGTCGGAGATGCTGCAGTTCTTCCGGATCGTCGAAGACCAGGCGGACCACATGCGGGGCCTGATCGGCGACCTGCTCGACGTAGGCCGCCTGGAGTCCGGGACGCTGTCCGTCGCGCCGCAGCCCGTCGACCTGACCGTCCTGGTCGAACGGGCAAGGAGCGCGTTCGCGAGCGGCGGCGGGCGGCACGCGGTACGACTCGACCTGCCGCGGGACCTGCCGCGCGTCATGGCGGACGCGCGCCGCGTCGTCCAGGTGCTGAACAACCTGCTGTCGAACGCGGCCCGACATTCGCCGGAGTCGTCGCCCATCCGGGTCGAGGCGGTCCAGGACGGACACCACGTCGCCGTCACGGTCGCGGACGAGGGAAGCGGCGTTCCACCGCACCTGCTGCCACACCTGTTCAGCAAGCACGTCGCCGTGGTCGACGGGGAAGGGAGCCTGGGCGCTGGCCTGGGCCTGGCGATCTGCAAGGGTCTCGTGGAGGCCCACGGCGGCCGCATCTCGGCCCGGAGCGAGGGGCAGGGCCAGGGCACCCGGATCACCTTCACGATCCCGGCGGTGGAAGAGCCGGTCGACGGCGATGCGTCCGAAGCCCTCGCCGCGGCCTCGTCCGAAACAGCCCGGCGCGGCGGCGGCCGACCGCGCGTGCTGGTACTGGACGACGATCCGCAGGCGCTCCGTTTCGCCCGCGACGCCCTCGCCTCCCGGGGCTACGCGCCGATCGTCACCGGCGATGCGCGCGAACTGCCCCGTCTCCTCAGGACGGACCGGCCGGACCTCGTCCTGCTCGACCTCGTGCTGCCCGGAACGGACGGCATCGAACTGCTGCAGCGCCTGCCGGAGCTGGCGGACGTGCCCGTCATCTTCATCTCCGCCTACGGGCGCGACGAGACGGTCGCGAGAGCCCTGGAGGCCGGCGCCGAGGACTACATCGTCAAGCCGTTCTCTCCGACGGAGCTCACGGCGAGGGTAGGGGTCGCGCTGCGCAAGAGGCTTGAGCCCGGGCCCTTCGTGCTCGGCGACCTGTCCATCGACCGCGCGCGCCGCCGCGTGACGGTCGGCGGAGTTCCCGTACGGCTGACCGCCACCGAGTACGAACTGCTACGGGTCCTGTCCGTGAACGCCGGGCACGTGACGACCTACGAAGCCCTCCTGCGCCGGGTGTGGGGCGGCCGGGGATACGCCCAGCCGCAACTGGTCCGAGCCTTCGTCAAGAAGCTGCGGACCAAGCTCGGCGACGACTCGACTGACCCGACCTACATCTTCAACGAGCGCGGCGTGGGCTACCGGATGCCCAAGTCGGGCGAGTTCTGACTACAGGCGCCGCAACGTCAGGACACGCGGGATCCCCGCCAGATCGGCGACCACCCACTCGACATCGAACCCACCATTCTCCGCCAGCTCCCGGATCGCCTCAAGCTGCCCTTCTCCGATCTCGACCAGCAGCCTCTGCCCTTCGCTCAGAAAGCCGCCGGCAGCGAACAGGCGGCGGTAGAAGTCCAGGCCGTCGCCGGCGAACAGGGCCTCGGGTGGCTCGTGGTCGCGGACTTCGGGCATCAGTGACGGCCACTCGCCGACGTCGATGTAAGGGGGGTTCGAGACGACGACGTCGAAGGCCCCTGGCCGAAGCGCCGACAGGAGGTCGGCCCGGACCAGGCGCACCCGGCCGGCGACGCCGTGCCTGCGGCAGTTCGCGGCCGCCACGGCCAGCGCGCCGGGCGAGAGGTCGGTCGCGACGACCCGGCTCTCAGGCCGCTCCAGCGCCAGGGTGACGGCGATACAGCCGGAGCCGGTGCCGACGTCGAGCACGCGGTCGTCGTCGTCGATGCAGTTCAGCGCCGCCGCCACCAGGTGCTCCGTCTCCGGACGCGGGATCAACACGCGCGGATCGACGGCGAACGTGCGGCCATGGAACTCGCGCCGACCCAGGAGATAGGCGACCGGGATCCGGTCCGCCCGGCGCCGGATCAACTGCCCGTAGCTGACCGCGGCGGGTTCGGGCACATCGTCGTCGGCGCGGGCGTACAGCTGCGCCTCGGAGAGCCCCAGCACCTCGCCGAGCAGCAACGCGGCCTCGCGGCGCGGCTGCCCGACCACGCCGGCCAGGTGCTCCTGACCCGCGTCGAGGAGATCGACGATGCGGGTAGCCCCTGGCGGGGGCTTCGCTGGCGGCGACGCGCTCAGACCGGGTCGGCGTCGCCCGTCCGCCGCAGCCGCTCCGCCTCGAAGTGCTGCTGCAGCGGAACGATCAACGGTTCGAGGTCACCCTCGAGGATCGATGGCAGCTTGTGCACGGACAAGCCGGCGCGGTGGTCCGTGACGCGGTTCTGGGGGAAGTTGTAGGTGCGGATCTTCTCCGAGCGGTCCCCGCTGCCGACCATCCGCCGGCGCTCCTCTCCCATTTCGGCGCTGGCCCTCGCCTCCTCGATCTCGAGCAGGCGGCTCCTGAGCACCCGCATCGCCTTCGCCTTGTTCTTGATCTGACTGCGCTCGTCCTGGCAGGTGACGACCAGACCCGTCGGCTGGTGGGTCAACCGGACCGCCGAGTAGGTCGTGTTGACGCCCTGACCGCCGGGGCCGGACGCGCAGTAGGTGTCCACGCGCAGGTCGGAGGGCTCGATCTCGATCTCGATGTCCTCGGCTTCCGGCAGCACCGCGACCGTCACCGCCGACGTGTGAATGCGCCCGGAAGCCTCCGTCTCGGGGACCCGCTGCACGCGGTGCACGCCGGCCTCGTAGCGCAGCGTGGCGAACGCGCCGCGGCCCTCGACGATCGCCGAAACCTCCTTGATGCCCCGGATGCCGGACTCGGACAGGTCGAGGATGTCGACCTTCCAGCCGTGGTCGTCAGCGTAGCGGCTGTACATCCGGAACAGCTCGGCCGCGAACAGCGTCGCCTCGTCGCCGCCGGTGCCGGCGCGGATCTCAAGAACCGCGTTGCGTTTCTCGTTGGGGTCCTTCGGCGCGAGCTCCTCCTTCATCGTCTCCTCGATGGACGCGAGCGTCTCCTCGAGCAGGCCCTTCTCCTCCGCCGCCATCTCGTACATGTCGTCGCCGCGCTGGAGTTCGCCGAGCAGTTGCGCCGTCTGATCGAGCTCGTCCCGCGTCTTCTTGTACCGCTGGTACAGCTCGACCACCGGGTTCAGTTCCGCCAGCGCCCGGCTCGTGTCACGAAAGACACCGGGATTGGCGAGCACGTCCGGATCGGCGAGCTTTGCCGTCAGCTCGTCGTACGTCTGCTCAATCTGTTCGAGTTTTCCGAGCATCGTCGTATCCCCGCGCCGGCTTCTCCGCCGGCGCCGCGGCTAACCCCAAAGGGGCAACTCTCGCTATCCTGACACGGAAGCGGCGCCGTCGCCCTTCAGGATCACGAGAAGGCGCCGCCGGAATCACCAACGGCGTTCCCCGGTTTACGGATCTTATGGCCCTCCAGCTCTGGACGCTGCCGCTCCTGGCCCTGGCCGTGGCCCAGGATCCGCGCATCCAGCTGGTTGAACTCCAGGCGGCTGGCCAGACCGATGCCGCACTGGAGGAGACGCGGCGGCTTCGAGCCGAAGTACCCGACCTCGGGGCGAGTCACGGTCTCTGCTACCTGGAGGGCCACCTGCTGGAAGAGCTCGAGCAGCTCGAGACGGCGTCGGAGGCCTTCGCGACCTGCCTGACCGAAACGCCAGCGCTGGAGCCGTGGGCGCGCTATCGGCTGGCCCTGGGCCAAACGCGACTCGGCTACCCGGAGATCGCCGCCGGCGTCGCGGCCACCATGCTCGGCGACCAGCCGCCACGCGTCCTGGTGCAGCCGGCCGCCGAACTGCTTGCCACCAGCCTCGAGCGCGGCGGCGACTGCCGGCTCCTGCGCGGCATCCCGATGTCGCGCCTGCCGGCGCCGGAACGTCGCCTGCTGACCCTCAGCCGGGCGAAGTGCAGCCTCGCGGCCGGCGAGCTGGACGAGGGGGCGGGCGCGCTGATCAGCCTGCTCCGGGAACGAGCCAACGACCTGGTCGCCTTCGAGGCGGCGGACCGCCTGCACCGGCTGCGCCCCGCCCTGGACAACCGCCAGGAGGTGCTGCTGCTCGGCAACACCTTCCACGAACACGGCGTCTTCGATCGCTCGAACGAACTCCTGGGCCAGATCGTCGTCGACCTGGAGGTGCAGTCGACGTCCGACTTCGAGATCCACTACCGGTGGGCGCGCAGCCACTTCCGGCAGGGCCGGCTGGAAGACGCCGCCCGGCACTATGAACTGCTGGCCGCCAACGTGTCCTCACCGCGCCACTCCGGGCAGGCGCTCTACCAGAAGGCGCGGTCGGAAGAACTCTCCGGCGACTGGATAGCAGCAGCCGCCGACTACCGCCGCGCCTACCTGGCCGACCCCCAGGGCAACTTCTCCGTGGCGGCGCTGCTGGGCGCCCTGCGCCTCGAGTGGCGGCGCGGGCTCGAGGACGAAGCGCTCGATCTCTACTCCGTGCTGCTCCAGCTCCGGCACGACCGCGCGGTATCGGCGCGCGGCAGCCTCTTCCTCGCCGCCTCCGACATCGTCCAGGGCCGCACGGACCGCGCCGGCGACTGGCTCAGCGACGCCATCCGGGCCAGCCGCAGCGTCGACTTCGAAGTCCGCTACTGGCGGAGCCGGCTCGACGAGGCCCGCGGCGCGCTTGACCGCGCCATCACGGGCTATGCGGACCTGCTTGCCGGCGACCTCTTCCACCCGCTTGCTCGCGAAGCCGAGAAGCGTCTCGCCGCCGAGACCTTGAGAGCGTACGTCCAGCCCATTGCCGCCGGCTTCGCCCGATCGGAGGACCCGGCACGGCTCTATCGGGCCTGGCTCCTCTACGGCCGGCAGGGCGACGAAGCGGAGGCAGCGCGTCAGACCCTCCAGGGCCGCCTCGCGACCGATCCCGCGGTGCGCACCTTCTTCGGCCTCCGGGGCGTGCCGCCCAGCGAGTGGCCGCTGTGGGACCGGACCGCCTCGAACCCGCAGGAACTGCTGCTCGCCCTCGGTCTCTGGGGCGACGCGGCCGAGGTCGTCGACCGGCACTTCCCGGTGGCCAGCCCGAGGCTGGCCCTGACCGCGGCCGAGGGGTTGGCGGAGACCCGGCCGCGGCGCGCCCTGCTGATCGCCGAGATCCTGGCCCAGAGGGCGCCGCGCCGCGTGCCCGAACCCCTCTACCCGGTGACCATGCGCCGCGCGCTCTACCCCGACGCCTACGGCGACCTGATCGCCGCCGCCGCCGCCCGCCGCGACCTGGACCCCTTCCTGATCGCCGGGATCATGCGCCAGGAGAGCCGCTTCGATCACCAGGCGGTGTCGGCGGCCTCGGCGCGCGGCCTGATGCAGTTCGTCTACCCCACCGCGGCGCGGCTTGCGGCGAATGCCGGCCGGCCGCTCTCGACCCCGCGCGAACTCGAGAATCCGGCACTCGCGGTCGAGCTCGGCGCCTCCTACCTGGCGGAGCTACGCGCGCTGTTCGGCAACGAGCAGCACGTCATCCTGGCCGCCTACAACGCCGGCGAGGCCCAGGCCGCGCTCTGGCAGCGGCACTGCTACACCAGCGGCGCCGACGAGTACTTCACGAAGGTCGGCTTCCGCGAGACCCGGAATTACCTGGAGCGCGTCCTGTACAACGTGGCGCAGTACCACGACCTCTACGGACAGGACCCGGGCGGCCTGTGAGCGGGGACGAGCCGGCGTCGACCGCCGGCCGGCTGCGCATCGTCGCCACGCCGATCGGCAACCTCGCCGATCTCTCGCCGCGCGCCCGCGAAGCGCTGCTCTCCGCCGACCTGATCGCCTGCGAGGACACCCGCCGCACCGGCCGGCTGTTCCAGAGCCTCGGAGCGAGCGGCAGGGACCGGCGGCCGCCGATGCTGCCGCTCCACGATCACAACGAGGACCGGCAGATCGGCCGCCTGCTGGAGCGGCTCGAGCAGGGGGCCACCGTGGCGCTGGTCTCCGACGCCGGCACCCCACTCGTCTCCGACCCGGGCTTTCGTCTCGCCCGCGCCGCGGTCGCGAAGAACATCGCGGTCGAGGGTCTGCCCGGACCGTCGGCGATCCTGGCCGCGCTCGTCGTCTCCGGCCTGCCGCCCTATCCGTTCACATTCCTCGGCTTTCCGCCGCCGAGGCAGGGAAAGCGCCGGCGCTTCTTCGAGGCCCACGCCGAACTCCCGCACACCGTCGTCTTCTTCGAGTCGCCGCAGCGCGCCGCCGCCTCACTGGCGGACGCGGCGGCCGTCTTCGGTGAGGCGCGCGAGGCGGCCGTGGCTCGCGAACTGACGAAGCTGCACGAGGAGGTGCTGCGGGGCTCGCTGGCCGAGGTCGCGGCTCGGGTCACGGAGCGTGGCAAGCTGCGCGGTGAGGTGACGGTCGTGGTCGGCGGCCGTCGTAGCAGCTAGACCGTGCCGAGCGGGCTTTCGATCCAGCAGCCGCCGAGCACCTGAGTGCCGCGATAGAACACCGCCGCCTGGCCCGGCGCTACGCCGGCCTGGGGCTCGCTGAACTCGACGCGGCAGGAGGTGCAACCACCGCTCTCGACCGTCGCCGCGACGCCGGGATGCCGCGAGCGGATGCGGACCTGCACCTCCACGCCACCGGCGGTCGGCCGTGGCGGCTCGCCCGCGATCCAGTGCAGGCCGCGGCCGACGAGGCCGGGCGCCAGCAACTCGTCGCGGTCGCCGACGACGACGCGGTTCGTCTCCGGCTGCACGTCGAGCACGTAGAGCCGGCGGCCGGCGGTGACGCCCAGGCCGCGCCGCTGCCCGACGGTGTAACGGTAGGTCGGTGCGCCTTCGCCCAGTTCCTCGCCGCCGGTCGTCGTTATCCGGGCGGGCACCCGCGGCAACTCGGGGCGCTCGCTCTCGACGAACTCCCGCACGCCCCGGTCGACGAAGCAGATCTCCATGCTCTCGCCTTTCTCGGCGACGGCGAGCCTCGCTTCCCGAGCCAACTCGCGCACTTCCGTCTTCGTCAGCTCGCCGAGCGGAAACACCGCCCGTGAGAGCTGCTCCTGGGTCAGTTCGAACAGAAAGTAACTCTGGTCCTTGGACGTGTCGATGGCGGTATGCAGCTCGTACAGTCCGTCATTGCCACGGCGGATGCGGGCATAGTGACCGGTGGCGATGCGCCCGGCCCCGAGCCGCCGCGCACGCTCCCGGAACGCCTCGAACTTGATCTCCGTGTTGCAGGAGATGCAGGGGCTGGGAGTGCGGCCGCCGACGTAGCTGTCGACGAAGGGGTCGACCACGTGCCGGCGGAACTCGCCGTCCATGCGCAGGGTGTAGTGCGGCAAGCCGATCTGCTCGGCCACCCGCCGCGCGTCGCCGAGATCGAGCGAGCCGCAGCAGCGCCCGTGGCGGACCTGCTGCGAGCGGTCCCAAAGGAGCATGGACAGTCCGACGACCGGTACGCCCCGCCGTTCGAGGAGGAGCGCTGCCACGGACGAGTCGAGGCCGCCGCTCATCGCGACCGCGGTGAGAGTCATCGTGCAGCCACCGGTTCGGCCGAGAGCGCCCGCAGCGCCTCGACCTCGCGCCCCAGCACCGGCAGGAAGCGGTCGATCTCGGCCTCATCGTTCGACGTTCCCAGGCTGATGCGGACGGACGCGATCGCCTCCTCCGGCGACACCCCCATCGCCAGCAGGGTTCGGCTGGGCTCGACCACGCCGGAGGCGCAGGCGGCCCCGGTCGAGACCGCGAAGCCCGCCAGGTCGAGGCGAACGACGAGTTCCTCGCCGACCAGCCCCGGGAACGCGACGTGCGTCGTGTGCGGCAGCCGCGGCGACGACGCGCAGTGGAGACGGCTGTCCGGGATTCCGGCCAGGCCGGTCTCCAGGCCATCACGCAGGCGGCTCAGGCGATCGATCCGGTGGTCAAGTTCGCTTGACGCCAGCGCGGCACAAGCGCCGAAGCCGACCAGGGCCGCCACGTTCTCCGTGCCGGCGCGCCGCTGCCGCTCCTGGCCGCCGCCGAGGATCAGCGGTTCGAACCCGGCCCCCTCGCGGACCCACAGCGCCGCTGCCCCAACCGGGCCGTTGAACTTGTGCGCCGCCACGACCAGGTAGTCGGTGCCGAGCGAGTTCACGTCGACCGGATGCTTGCCCGCCGCCTGCACCGCGTCGCAGAGCAACGGCACGCCGCGTTCCCGGCAGGCGTCAGCCGCCCCGGCGACCGGCTGCAGCGTGCCGAGCTCGTTGTTCGCCAGCATCAGGCAGGCGAGCCGCGTGCCGGGACGCAGGGCGTCCGCCACGGCGCCGGCGTCGACGACGCCGTCCGCCCCCGGGCGAAGCCGGGTCACCTCGACGCCCGAGTTCTCGAGCCGGTCCGCCGCGCGCTGGATCGACGGATGCTCCAGCTCCGAGATGACCAGATGCCCGCCCGTGCTGTCGTCGAAGACGGACATGAGCACCGCGTTGTTCGCCTCCGTACCCGAACCCATGAAGGCGACCTCGGGCGCCGCCGCCCCGATCAGGTCGGCGACCTGTTCCCGGGCCAGGTCCACCGCTGCCCGCGCCGCCCGTCCGAACGAGTGGACCGAAGACGGATTGCCGTGCCGGCCGCCCAGCCAGGGCAGCATGGCCTCGGCGACCCGCGGATCGAGCGGTGTCGTCGCGTTGTGGTCGAGGTAGACGGGAACGTCGCGCATGGCGGCCCGATTCTACGGTCGCCGGCACCCGGAGATACGCTTGACGATCACGTTACCGCGCCTCGTACGAGAACTCCGTTGCCGAACCGACCCGCACGCCGAGCCTTGGCCCTCGCCCTGGCGGCGGGACTCCTCCTCCCGGCCATCGCGGCCGCACAAGAGAACCGGCAGGAAACCCGCAAGGAGCGCCGCGAGCGCCGGGCCGCCCTCGCCGCCGCCGAGCAGGCCCTGCCGCTCGAGTTCAAGGAGTTCCTCTCCAACGTCCATTTCCTGATCTCCGAGGCCGAGCGCGAAGCGTTCCTCGAGGTCAGCCAGGACTACCAGCGGCGGGCCTGGATCGAGCGTTTCTGGCGGATCCGCGACCCGTACCCGGACACCCCCCGCAACGAGCTCCGGGCTCGCTGGGAAGAGCGGCTGCTCTACGTCGAGCGGGAGTTCGAGGGCCCGCGCTCCGACCGCGCGCGGATGCTGCTGCTGAACGGCGAACCGTCCGGGCGCATCAAGTTCCAGTGCACGATGGTGACCTGGCCGATCGAGATCTGGTTCTACAGCCACAGCGACCGGGTGGGCCACGAGTTCTTCCTGCTCTTCTACCGGCGCGGCAACCAGCAGCACTACGAACTCTGGCACCCCTCGGACGGCGTCGAGCGCCTGCTCGACTTCGGCGTCAGCGCGCAGGCCGCGGCCGGCGACATCCAGAGCTGCAGGGACGGCGAGGTTGCGGCGGCCGCGATCAACTGGCTCATGCGCAGCAACGGCCTCGAGTTCGCCACCCTGATCTCGCGGCTGGAGGCGGTGCCGGAAGCACCGTCGGCAGAGTGGACGCTGACCTTCGAGTCCTACACCACCGACGTCCCGGAGGACGCCGAGCCGCTCGAGGCGACGCTCGACGTGCGCTTTCCGGCTCGCTATCAGGCGCGGACGGTGGTCGAGGCGGCGGTCGAGGTCGATCCGGTCTCCGCGCGGCGCGACACGCTTGGCGGCCAGTCGAGCTACAACTTCTTCCTGACCGGCGAGGTCCTGCGTGGCGAGGATCTGTTCGAGAACTTCCGGTACAAGTTCGATCTGCCCCTTGCCGCCGGCGCCGCGCACGCCGGCAGCAACGGCGCACCGCCCATCCTGCTCTCCTTCGAGCGCCGGCTGCGACCGGGCGACTACCACCTCGTGCTGAAGATCGAGGACCTGAACGGCGGCCGCTTCGCCCGCCTGGAGCAGCCGCTCGAGGTGCCGACCCTGGAAGCGCCCGCCGCGCGCCAGCTCGATCCGGCCGTGCAGAAAATCATCGATCAGGCGGAAGCGGTTCTCAGCAGCGACGTGCCGACGGTGCAACTCCTCGAGCCGGCCGGCGAGCTCCAGACCGGCCTCGTCCGCTTCGACACTCTGGCCACCGGCGACGTCGCCGAGATGCGCTTCTGGCTCGACGGCAACGAGGTCGCCCGCAAGCGGCGGGCGCCCTTCTCGGTCGAGCTCGACCTCGGCTCGACGCCCCGGGTCCACATCCTGCGCGCCACCGCGCACGACGCCGAAGGCGCGGAGGTCGCCTCCGACGAGATCTCGCTCAACGCCGGCCGCAATCGGTTCGCGATCCGCTTCGCCGAACCCCGCGAAGGCGTCCGCTACGACGGCGAGGTCCACGTCGAGATCGACCTCCAGGTGCCGGACGGCAACCTGGTGGAACGCCTTGAGCTTCACCTCAACGACGAGCCGGTCGCCACCCTGTACCAGGAGCCCTGGAGTCAACTCGTCGAGCTGCCGCCGGGCGACGCAATCACCTATCTGCGGGCCGCCGCCTACCTCGTCGACGGCAACTCGACCGACACCGTGGTCTACGTGAACGCTCCCGACTACCTGGAGATCGTCGACATCCAGTACGTCGAGCTCTACGCCACCGCGCTCCACCGCTCGGGGCGGCCGTACGAGGAGCTGCACGCGGACCAGGTGCGCATCCTCGAGGACGGAGCGCCACAGGAGATCCTCCGCTTCCAGCGAGTGACCGACCTGCCCGTTCACCTCCAGGTCATGCTCGACGTCTCCGCCTCCATGGTCAAGCGTCTCGGTGTCGCCCGCGAGGCCGCGCTCGGCCTGTTCCAGACGGAGATCACGCCCCGCGACCGGGCGGCGCTCGTCACCTTCAACGACCACCCCTATCTGGCCGCAGACTTCACGAACGACATCGGCAAGCTCGCCGGCTCGCTGGCCGGGCTCAAGGCCGAGCGCGGCACCGCGCTCTACGACGCGATCGTCTTCGGCCTCTACTACCTGAACGGCATCAAGGGCCAGCGCGCCCTGCTGCTGCTCTCCGACGGCAAGGACGAGAGCAGCCGCTTCAGCTTCGAGCAGGCGCTCGAGTACGCCCAGCGCTCCGGCGTCGCCGTCTACGCGATCGGTCTCGGCAAACAGCCCGGGCCTGCCAGGCGCGCCCTCTCCCGGCTCGCCAACCAGACCGGCGGCCGCGCCTTCTTCATCGCCGAAGTCGGCGAACTCGCCGGCGTCTACGGCCACATCCTCGGCGAGCTGCGCTCCCGCTACCTGATCACCTACCAGTCGACGAACACCAGCGGCAACCGCCGCTTCCGCGAGATCGAAGCCGACGCGACCGTGCCGGGTGTGTCGATTCGCACGTTGAAGGGGTACTACCCGTGAGGTGGGGGGCGTTCCTCTGCTTCCTCGCAGCCGCCGCCGGCGCCCAGGACACCACGCTCGACCGCCGCCACGTCGACTTCCTCGACGTCGTCGACCCGATCCTCTCCGACACAGAGCGCCGGGTGTTCGGCGAACTCCGCCACGCCTACCAGCGCGACGCCTTCATGCAGCGCTTCTGGGCCGTCCGCGACCCGTACCCCGAAACGCCGCAGAACGAGTTCCGCGAGCGTTTCGAGCAGGCGGTCGAAACGGCCGTGGAGCGCTTCGGCGACGCCCGGGACGACCGCTTCGAGTCGCTCCTGCTGCACGGCGAGCCGCTCCGGACCTTCCGCACCACGTGCGACCTGCTGCGCACCCTCGAGGTCTGGCACTACCCGCACAGCCCGGCCGTGCGCGGCGAGTTCTACCTCATCTTCCTCCGCCAGGGCGGCGGCTTCCGTCTGTGGAAGGCCTCCGACGGCTTCTCCTCGCTGCTGGCTTTCGCCACGGTGTCGACCGACCGAGACGCCCAGCTCCGGGAGATCAACCGCCGGTGCTCGCGCGGCGGCGACCTGCTGAGCGCGTTCGGTCTGGCGCTCGACTGGCAGGCGATGGGCGCCGAGGCGCCCGAGCCCGGCCGGGCCAACGACGAGTGGGCGCTCGCCTTCCTCGACCGCAGCACGGCAACGCCCGACGGCGCGGAAGCGCTGCCGGCCGAGATCACTCTCCGCTACCCGGGCCGCCGCGGCAACCGCACCGTGGTGCAGGCGATCGTCGGGATCGACCCGGCGCATCTGCCGGAACCGGGCGACGAAGCGCGACGCTTCGTGCTCGACGGCGAGGTGCTGCGCCGGGGCGAGCTGTTCGAGAGCTTTCGCTACCGCTTCGAGCCGCCGGCGCGGGCCGGCGGCGAAGAGGCGGCGATCCCGCTCGTCACGCAGCGCTACCTGCGGCCGGGTCCCTACCGGCTGGTGGTCAAGGTGCGTGAGCTGGAGGCCGACCGGTTCTTCGGGGGCAGTGCCGAGATCGAGGTGCCCCTGGTAGCGAGAAGCGAGGCCAGCAACGATCCCCGCCCGGTGCGCGGGTCTGCCATCCGTGCACCCGGTGGGTCCCATACCCCCATCCCCGACTGGCTCGCCGAAGCCAACGCCGTCAGCCCCCGCTTCATCGACTCGCAAGACGACCACACCGTCCGGATCCACGCCCTGCCGGAACGCCTGATCACCGGCCGGGTCCGGATCGGCGCCGACGCCGACGGGCCGGACATCCACCACCTGGCCTTCTCGCTCGACGGCCGCGAACTGATCAGCAAGCGGCGGCCGCCCTACCAGGTCGAGATCGACGTCGGCGCCGCGCCGCGGGCCCATTCCCTGCGAGTCGACGCCTACAACGGGCAGGGCAGCCTCCTGGCCACGGACGAGGTGACGCTCAACTCGGGGCCGCACCGCTTCACGGTCCGCCTGACCTCGCCCCAGCGCGGCGCCACCCACACCAGCAGCGTGCGCGCGGTGGCCGAGGTGGAAGCGCCCCGCCACGAGCGGCTCGACCGGGTCGAGTTCTTCCTGAACGACACCCGCACCGCCACGCTCTACCAGCCGCCGTTCGAGCAGCCGATCGGGATCGATCCGGCCGAGCCACTCTCCTACGTTCGCGCGGTGGCCTACCTCGAGACCGGAGCCTGGGCCGAGGACCTTGTCTTCGTCAACTCGCGCAACCTGGTCGAGGAGGTCGAGGTCGCCCTGGTCGAGCTCTACACCTCCGTCACCGACCGCTCGGGCACTCCCGTCGCGGGGCTGGTCGAGTCCGACTTCGAGGTCTTCGTCGACGGAGAGCGCCAGGTCCTGCAGCGGTTCGACAACGCCGCCAACCAGCCCATCCACGCCGGCATCCTGTTCGACACCTCGATGTCGATGGATCAGCGGCTGGAGGCGGCCGAGGAGGCGGCGCTCCACTTCTTCGAGCTCGTCCTCGGGCCGCACGATCGCGCCTGCCTGATCACCTTCAACGACCGGCCCGAACTGGCCGTCGGCTTCACCGGTTCGAAGGAGGCGCTGGCCGGCGGCCTCGCCGATCTCGTCGCGGAGGGCGAGACCGCGCTCTACGACAGCATCCTCTACTCCCTCTACTACTTCGGCGGACTGCGCGGGAAACGGGCGCTGATCCTGCTCACCGACGGCGGCGACTCCAGCAGCGAGTATCGCTTCGACGACGTGCTGGAGTTCGCGCGCCGCTCCCAGGTGGCGATCTACAGCATCGGCATCGACATCGGCCAGCGCGAACTGCTGTTCCGCGGCCGGCTGCAGCAGCTCTGCAACGAGACCGGCGGCCGCTGCTTCTTCATCACCGGGGCGTCCGAGCTGCCGCGGGTCTACGAGCGGATCGAGACCGAGGTCCGCTCCCAGTACGTGCTCGTGTTCGAATCGCCCGAGGGCGAAGGCAACACCTTCCGCAAGGTCGAGGTCAAGCTGAAGAACCCCCGCGCCCTCGGCCGGCGCGGCGTCAGGGTGCAGCACATCCCGGGCTACTTCCAGTGAGCGCGGCCGGTCCTCTCGTCCTCGCCTCGGCCTCTCCCCGACGCCACGAGCTTCTCGAGTCCCTCGACCTCGATTTCGCCGTCCGCCCGGCCGCGGTGGACGAGACGCCGCACCCCGGCGAACGGCCCCGCGACCTCGTTCGGCGGCTCGCCCGAGAGAAGGCCGAAGCGGCCGCCCGCGACGGCGAGTGGGTGCTGGCCGCGGACACGATCGTCGTGGAGGACGGTTCAATCCTCGGCAAGCCGGCCGACCGCGACGAGGCCCGGAGGATGCTCGAACGCCTCCAGGGCCGCTGGCACCTGGTGCTGACCGGCACGGCGCTCCGACCGCCCGCCGGCGACACCCTCCACGCCGTCGAAAGCACCCGCGTCCTGTTCGCCGAACTGACGTCCGAGCAGATCGACTGGTACGCCGCCACCGGCGAGCCCGACGACAAGGCCGGCGCCTACGCCGTCCAGGGCCTCGGCAGCCTGTTCATCCTCGAGATCGACGGCAACTACAGCAACGTCGTCGGCCTGCCCCTGCCGACCGTCCGGCAACTCTTCGAAGGCGCCGGCAGCGACGTGCGGGCGTTCAGAACGGGTCGGACGGCTGATCGTCAGCGCAACTGAAGGCCCGCGGGTCGGTGATCGCCGACACCCATGAGAAGCCGGGTTCGCTGCTGGGGTTGGCGCGGGCGGCCGTCCAGCGCGTCCCCCGGCCGTTGTCGGGCGGCCAGACCGTCACCCGGTACACAACGTCCGTCGCCGGCGCCGAGAAGACCCACCAGTTCTCGTTGATCTCGCAGCCGTTGAGCACCTTCACGAGCACTTCGGCGTTGCTCGGCTCGAAGAAGTAGAAGACGGCGCTGTCGTCACTCAGATTCGCCTGGCGCCTCGCCTGATGCCAGCGACCGATGCCGTCCTGGTACTCGACTCCGACCGTGAACCCGTTGCTGAGGCAGGCCCGTTCCAGCGGGCAGTTCGAGCCGCCGCGGTCGAGGGGCGGAGGCTCACTATGGCTCCGTTCCGTCACGAACTGAATCGACCAGGTCGCGGCGCCGGTCGGGTAGACCTCGTGCCAGCCGGCACAGATTCCCGGTGGGTAGCGCCCAACCGAGAGACGCTCCCCCTCGGCGGATGCCGAGAGTTCCTTGGTCGCGTTGCCGTCGCAGTCATCTCCGACGGATTGAAGCTGGAAGGTGGGTTCATCGCCCGTCCCGGACTCGAACATGACGGTGTAGTACCACTTTCCCTCGGAGAGTTCGTGCGGCAGGTCGACAGGATCGTCGCCCCTGCCTCGTACCGTGAAATCGGTGGGAGTCGCTCCGGCGGCCTGAGCGACGAGACACAGCAGGACGGCGACTACGGGGCAGGCCTTCTTCATCTGGGTGGTCTTCTCCTTCTTCCAGATGCAGCCCCGACCAGGCTGCGGGTCGAGCCGGCAGGGTAGCGCTCCGGCGAGCGGGGCGTCAACTCAATGTGACGGTGTTCGCGCCTACTCGACCGAGGGCGATCCGAGGTCCGGTACGAGCTCGCGACCCGCCGGCGATGACGACGCCGAAGGGGCATCTCCACACACCACCTGGAACTCCTGGAACAGATCGGCCGGCAAAGCCGGGGTAGCGCCAGTGAGATCCGAGGCGGTCACCCGGACGGTCTGGATCGTGCCCCTCTCCGCGCTCGTCGACGCGCAACGGGCGGCGTCGTCCGCCACGTCGACCGTCCACGAGAAGCTGAGTTCGGCGGCCGGGCAGTCCTCCGGATTCACCGCGTCGGAACTGGACCCATCGACGGTCACTCCGCCGGGAAGATCGAGAACCGTCATGTCCCGCATCCCGCCGGTCAGTTCGATCTCCGCTGCCGGCATGCAGCCCGTGGTCACGAGGTGACCCGTCCCGATGGAGAGCGTCGCGGCAACGGACACCGCGGCGGCCCCGCTCTCGGGGCGCACGACCGGACCGGCGAGAGGATCGTCGTCTGCGTCCGCGAGCATGAGTCTCCAGTCGGCCGGCATGCCCAGACCGCAATCCTCGTCCATCGCGTCCTCATCCAGGAACTCTCCCGAACAGGGCGTGGGAGGCAGGACGGCCGTCGGGTGCGGGAGCACGTCGAAGAGCCGGTTCTCGTCGTCCGTGAACAGGGTTGCGCCGCCGGAACCTCGGCCCGCCGAGTCGACCGTGACGTCGTGGCGATCGGCCTGAATGCCACCGATGTTCGGCTCCAACGGCAACTGCCGCGGCGCCTGGGCCAGCAGGTCCATGCGGATGAGCGGCGCCGCCGCGGCGGCCACGTCGTCTCCGATCGGGCGAAACACCCAGTACCAGCCGCCGTCCTCGACGTTGTGCACCCGCAGATCGACCGGATCGACGGCCGTATCGGACTCGCAGTCGATCAGAGCCGCGACGAGTCCGGTGGCCACGTCCGGCGTCGGCATCTCCATCGTCGTGCGGTTGCCGCACGTGAACGTGTAGGTCACGTCCTCCCAACCGTCCCCCGCCGCGTTCCTCATGGCCTGAGCAACGAAGCCGCCGCCATGCCCGTTGCGCCGGGGATTCGAGTCGGTCAGCCCCCGGAGATCGGCGAACCAGGGAGCCGCGTGGAGCTCATTCGCAGGTTCCTGCAACTGGGCCGTGACGGGTTCGGGCGAGTACGCCAGGGCAAGGCAGCCCACGGCCAATGCGACGATGTTTCGGCGGTTCTTCACGATTCCAACCTCTTTCGACTGCGGCCTGAACGAAGGTGAGGCCCGGCTACGCGCCGAACTTGGCCAGTCTAGCGGAGTGAGCGAGCAGCAACCCCATCAACTCGCTCGACGGGATCGTGCCGATCGCGCCGCGGATCGCCTCGACTTCCGTGAAGCGCGAACACTCGTCGACGAAGCAGCTCTCCGACCGCAGGAGCAGGGGCACGGGGTGCCAGCTATGGGCCTTCATCGGCGCCGGCGTGGAGTGGTCGCCGGTGATCGCCAGCACGTCCGGACCCAGGTCGAGGAGCCGGGGCAACAGGGCGTCGACGGATTCGATCACGCCGACCTTGGCCGGGAGATCGCCGTCCTCGCCGGCCATGTCCGTGCCCTTGACGTGAAGGAAGAAGTAGTCGAAGTCGCACCAGCGTTCCTCCAGCCGGTCGAGCACATCGCCGAAGCTCTTGCCGCAGTCGACGACCTCCATGCCGCAGACCTTCGCCACGCCGCGATAGAGCGGGTAGCCGGCCAGCGCCGCCGCCCGCAGGCGGTGGAGCTCGCCGACGCCGGGCAGTACCGGAAGCTTCGAGAAACCGCGGAGCAGGAACGTGTTCGCCCGCTCCTCGTCCCGGAGTTCCGCCTGGAGCGCGGCGACCGCCGGAGCGATCCGATCGGCGGTGCGCCGGGCCGACTCGCCGGCGCCGCTCGCCGCCTGGACCGGCAGCGCGCCCACGCCGAGCTTTTGCGGGTCCGTGTCCGCCACACCCGGATCGAGCGGCGGCGTCCCGGCGCCGGCCCGGAACAGGAGGACGAAGCGGTAGGCCTCGCCGGGATGGACCTCGATCTCGATGCCGTCGCCGAGCGCATCGCCGGCCGCCTCGATCCGGTCGGCGAGCCGGGCGCAGATCCGCTCCCCCTCCGCCGTCGGGATCCGCCCGGCGCGCCGGTCCGTCAGCAAGCCGGCCTCGTCGACGGTCGCGAAGTTGCCTCTCGCGACCACCGTGTCGGGATAGAGGTCGAGCCCGAGACCCAGCGCCTCGAGCACGCCGCGGCCGATGTCCACCTCCGGCGACGTCGGTTCGTAGCCGAACAGGGCGAGGTGGCCCGGACCGCTGCCCGGCGTGATGCCGGCACCAACCGGCACCAGCCGCCCCAGCGCCGACCGCGCCGCCAGCCGGTCGAGGTTGGGCGTCCGCGCTTCATCGAGCGCGGTCCGCGGCTGCGCGTCCGTCCGCAGGTCGCCAACGCCGTCGAGCACCAGCAGCACGATCCGGCGCTCGTTCGGTTGCGCCAGCCGGCTCAGGATCTCCTGCCGCCCCATGGCAGCCCTCGTCACGCGACGAAGTACGCCGACGCGCGGACCTGCAGCCGCGCCCGCGGTTGGAAGCCGCCGCCGTGCAGCCGGAACGCCGAATCTCCCGACAGCACCGGCAGGACGATCCAGCCGTCGAAGCTCTCGCCCCGGTTGTAGGGCGAGACCACGGGCTCAAG
Organism: Holophagales bacterium; assembly: GCA_009837085.1. Lineage (GTDB taxonomy): Bacteria > Acidobacteriota > Thermoanaerobaculia > Multivoradales > Multivoraceae > Multivorans. Next base: position 19,103 of record VXUF01000101.1, on the reverse strand, counting down.
CTCGGCGAGCCGGGTCCAGTGGCCGTTCTCCGAGAAGTTCGCGCGCAACTCCAGGTAGGCCTTGTCGAGATCGATGTTCTTCCCGTCCCGCGGGTGCCACACCGAGACGACGAAGCGCATCTCGTCGTAGCGCCGGGTGTCCACGCGCTCGCCGTCCAGGTGCTTGAGCGCATAAACGAAGGCGCCCTTGCTGTCCGTGGCAAAGATCTCCGGCGTGGCCTCGAAGGTCACGTGGAGCGGCTGGGTGTTCTGGCTCAATCAGCGGAAGCCGCGGCGCAGCTCGTTGCGGAACGTCTGGAAGTTCTTCTCGCCGTGGAGGCAGACGACGACGCGCTCCAGCTTGGTGCCGCCCTGGAGGTACCGATGCACCTCGGTGAGCAGGATACGGGCACAGCGGTCGACGGGATAGCCGAAGATGCCGGTGGAGATCGCGGGGATCGCGATCGTGCGCTGGCCGTTGCGATCGGCCAGGGCCAGCGACGCGCGCACGGCGGCGGCGAGCTTGCGGTCTTCGTCGCCCTCGCCCATCCGCGGGCCGACCGCGTGGATCACTTGCCTGGCCTTCAGCGTGCCCGCGCCGGTCATCACCGCGGTACCGACCGGCGTGCCGCCGATCCGGTTGCACTCGTCCTGGATCGACGTGCCGCCCTTCTCGCGCACCGCGCCGGCGACGCCGCCGCCGAGTTGCAGCTCCTCGTTCGCCGGATTGACGATCGCGTCGACTTCCAGCTCCGTGATGTCGCCCTCGATCAGCTCGAGCAGCGTGTCGTTCATCCTGACGGCCACTACCTGATCTCCTAACGCCAAAGCTCGGACAAGTCGCAGGATTCTATCGCAGTTAGAAGAGATCCCCGTCGCCCTTGGTGTAGTAGCCCGCCGCACGCACCAGTTCGACGGCGTCCCCGCAGACGAAGGGCACCATGATGGCCACCAGACCCTGCGGATCAGGACGGCGGACGAAACCGAGCCGGTCAAGTTCCCTTGACCACCAGGCCGGCCGCTCCGTGAACCAGCCCACGACCGGCAGGCCGGGTTCCCGGATCCTGGCCACCAGGGCGCGCAGCGCCGGACGCTCCGCCGGATCGATCAGGGCGTCGCCCCACTCCACGCGGTCCGCCAGACGCTTCGCGGCCACCCACCCCGCCAGACGGCCGCGCCGGTAGGCCGCGACCAGCTCCAGGCCCTCGTCGGGGCAGTCCATGTAGCGCCAGCGCAGGTACTCGGCCGAGCGCTCGACCAGCAGTCCGTAGCGCTCGCCGACGCGCTCGAACAGGGCGTCGAACCCGGTCTCGATCTCCGACCTCTTCGTGATCCGCAGCAGTTCGTAGCGGCGTCCGAAGCGCCGGTGGCCGCCCAGTTCCGCCTCGCTCGACAGCTCGCGGTAGGGGACGTTCTCGACCACCTGAGCGCCCACGTAGCGGGTGGAGAACTTCGTGATGTTGCCCGCGTTGAAGCCGTAGTTGAATGCGACCTGATCGCTGCAGTGCGTCAGGTAGAAGTGCCGCGAGGTGCGCGCGAGGATGCTGGTCGGCCCGCGGCCCACTCCGCGGGCGCCGCGCCGGGTCATCGTGTCGCCGACCTGGTGGCCGACGATCGGCACGGCGGCTGGGAGACCGCGCCAGCGGACCGGATACGCGCAGTACTGGCAGACGAGCTCGCCGTCCGGGGCGAAGCCGAGCGAGATCCGCGGGCCGCCGCGCGGGTTGTCGAGGTACCTCCACCTCCAGCGCTGAAGGCTCAGATCCTCTCCGAAGCAGTCCCGGAACAGACCGAGAATCGACACTTCGTCCCCGGGCCGGTAGCCGCGAATGCGATAGCCGTCCCGCCGGGCGCGCACGACGCGGAACGCGGGCAACTCCTCGCCGCCGGCGCGCTCACGGAGCGGCCGGAACCCAGCCTCCAGGAGGTCGACGATCAGCCGATCGTAGCCGTCGGCCTCGCCGGCCCAGCCGATGAGCACGTCGTCCGGCAGGGCCTCCGCGTTGCCGATCGACTGCGAACCCACCAGGAGACGCGTTCCGTCGGCCGGCAGCCCGGCGCCGTCGCCCCGTGACAGCACGCCGGCTATCGCGTGGTCCAGGTCGTCTTCGAGCGGCGCGCCAGCGCGCAGACGCTCGAGGGAACGATGCCACGCTGCCTCCGCGCTCACGCGGGCGATGCTACTTGCCGGTGTTCACCAGCCAGCCGCCCAGGTCGCGGCACGCCGCGTCCGTCACGCGGACCCACAGGTCCGACCTGGCGCCGTCGACAATGTCTGGCGGAACTTCGAAGTCCGCGACATCGGCCGCGGCGACGCGACATCCAGTGGCCGGAGCGCCCAGCGGCAACGGCGTCACTTCGACCCAGACGTCATCGCCGGCGGGCACGCCACGGAACGGCGCGACCTCTTCGAACCGCCTTGGCACGCGCTCCAGGCGACGCAGCAGCGCCGCGAACCATGCCCCGTAGCGGCTGCGCCGGAACCGCTGCGCCGACTCCTCGAACCACAACTGGGCCCGCGGTTCTCGCTGCGCACTCTGGTCGTAGGCGTGGACGCAGCGCGCCGCCGGCGCCAGCACCGCCCGGAGGCCGGCCCTACGCGCCCGCAGCAGCCACTCCGTCTCCTCGAAGTAGAGCCGGAAACCCTCGTCGAAGCGGCCCACGCGCCGCCACCCGTCCCGGGTCACCGCCAGGCAGGCACCGGTCAGCTCGTAACAGAGCGTGGGCTCCTCCGCCCGCCAGAAGACCCGCGCGCGGCGGCGCCAGCGGTGGCAGAAGGAACGGCCCCAGGCCGGCGAGCGCTCGGCCCACGCCGCATCGAGTTCCGCCCGCCGCGTCCGGAGCGCCTGCGGCGGCAGCATCAGCCTGCAGCCTTCGTCCCAGAACAGCCGCGGCCCCGCGATGTCGGCGTCGCCAAGGGCGTCGAGCAGGGCGCGCAGGCAGCCGGGAACGACCGCGACGTCGGCGTTCATCAGCAGCAGCACCTCTCCCGTCGCGTGCTCCACGCCGAGGTTGATGCCGGCGGCGTAGCCCAGGTTCCCGGCCGGGCGAAGGACCTGCGCTTCCAGTCCTTCCGGCGGCGACTCGCAGGCCGCCGACGCCGATGCGGCGCCGTTGTCAACGACGATCACCTCGAGCGGCACGGTCGAGGTCCGCGCGTCCTCGTGGAGCGCGGCGACGGCAGCCTCGAGCAGACGGGGCGTCCGGTAGTGGACGATGACCGCCGAGACAGCCGGCGCACCGCTTGCCGGCCCGTCAGATCTCGTCGGCGAGGCCATGCTTCAGGCGGGCGAACAGCGCGCCGCCGAAGACCACCGCGGCGATCGTGGCGGCGAGCAGCGGCGCCAGGCTCACCGGGACCGTGCCGCCCAGAAAGGCGGCGCGGTAGAGGTAGACCAGGCCGGTCAGGGGGTTCCACTCCAGCCACTGCCGGTAGGGCTGTTCCGAGATGAAGAACAGCGAGTAGATGATCGGCGTCACGTAGAACCAGGCGTTCAGGGCGAGGCCCACCGCCTGCGCCGTGTCGCGGAAGTAGACGTTGACCGCCGCGAGCCCCAGGCCGAGCCCGAACGTGAGCGCCGTCTGCAGCGGCACCGCGACCAGCAACAGCGGCAACGTCGCCACGGACAGCTCGCCGATCAGCGCCAGGATGACGATGAACACCGCGCCGCCCACAGCGGCGTGGAGCAGGGCGCCGAGCACCAGCGACGCCACCAGCAACTCGCCCGGCAACCGCATCTTCTTGACCAGGTCCGCGTTGTCCGTGATCGCCGAGGCCGAGCGACTCACTCCTTCGTGAATCGCCATCCACGGCAGCAGCCCGCAGAACAGGAAGACGCCGAAGTTCTGCGTCTGTTCCTCGTCGAACGGCAGCCGCAGCACGAGAGAAAACACGAAGGTGAACAGCAGGAGCTGCCACAGCGGGTTCAGCAGCGACCAGGCCAGGCCCAGGGCCGACCCCGCGTACCGCGCCCGCACGTTGCGGACGACGAGTTCGCGCAGCAGGAACAGATGCTGCCGGCGCCTGGCACTGGATGCGACCGTCACCGGCCGATTATTCCCGACAGCGGACCCCTGCTTGGCTTCGTCCTCGCCAGCGCCCGCCACGGCCAAAGCAGCGCGGTTCGAATCCGGGGCTGTTCTCGATGCGTGCGTGACCGTCAACGACTCGGATGAGGAACAGCCCCACGCGCTCCGCGCAACGCCTCGCCTCGTCCTCGCAATCCAGATAGGCCAGCGCGCCGTGGATCTTTCTATCTCGGTAGGCCGGCTGCCAGTCGAGGAAGCTGGACAAGGTGGTCAGGAAGTACTGAATCCACTCCCGGCGCATGGTCGTCTCCAGAAAGACGGCCACGACTTCGTTGCGAGTCGTCGCCATGGGTCCCATGGCGAACTCCTTGCCGCCGCTCTGGACGTGCAAACCCCCGCACGTCCACTGCACTTTCATGCCGCGAGCCTCCAGCACCGCCCAAAGCTCGCCCCCCACCAGAGCGTCCTCAAGCTCCGAACACCGCAACAGCCTCTCGTACTCGGACCGCTCCGACTGACGATTCGAACGCGTCCGGTCGACTGACGTCGGGCCGGCGTAGTCGTTGCAGTCGTTGCAGGTGCTGGTCTTCGTTCTCCTCTTGGCAACGAGTGCCGCCGGGCGGGCTATTCTATGCGGCCCAAAACCCGACCTTCGCGAGAGCTGCCCCCAAATGAGTCGATACGACCTGCGTTCCCACGTGCCCCGGTGGACCGGACATGGCTTCGGCGTCCTCCCTTCGGCAGCCGTCGCTGTCCTTCTCGTTTCCCTGTCGTGGACGGCCGCTGCCTCCGGGCAGCAGCCCTCGGTCGATGTCGAGGCCGACGCCGCCGTCGACAGGGCTCGGTCCGCGCGGGACCCGGCGGAGCTCGAGGCGGCGCGGGCCGATCTCCTGGAGCTGAGCCGGCGCTACCCCCGGGATCTCTATCCGAGGTTCCCGGGCCGCAGCCGGGCGCTGGTGGAGGCGGCATCGATCGGGCGGCGCCTCGGCGTGGGCAACACGGCGGCGGGAGAGCTGCTGCAGGTGCTGGAACGGGAGCCGGCGAGCCGGTGGACCGCCAGGGCGCACCTGGAACTGGCCGATCTCGTCCTGACGAACGGCGACTGGCAGCTCGCGGCCGATCACTACTGGCACGCCCGCCAGGGCGCCCTGCGCGAGGCCACGGGCAGCCCCCAGGAGAGCGGCGCCGTCGACGTCCCGCGCCTCGCGCTCGAGCGGATGACGCGCATCGACCGCCTCGTGCTGCGGCGACTTGCGGGCAAGAACCCATGGACCAGAATGCGCGCCTACCTGCCCGGCGACTATCTGCCCGAGAAGCAGAAGCTGAAGAGGCCGCGCTCCGTCGCGGCCGGACCGCGCGGCGAGCTGCTCGTCGCGGACGACCGCCGGGTGGTCCAGTTCGACCCGGAGCGAAACCTGGTGGCGAGTCGGGAGCTGCGGGGGCTGGGCCAGGCCCGGCCGACGTTCGGGCCCGTCGGTCCGCTCGGCGGCATCACCGCGGTCGTGCCCGCCGCCAGCACGGTGCAGCGGCTCGACGACCCGAGCCCGGTCCGCTTCGAGCGCCCCTCCGGAGGCAGGCTGGGGGAGATCGTCACCGCCTTCCGCGGACCGTACGGCAACTGGACCGTGCTCTCCCGCCAGGTCGACGTCGTACTGCGCTACGACCCGCAGGGCCACCCGCTCGAGTTCGGGCAGACCAGACTGGCGCAGCCCGTGGACATGGCGCCGGGCCCGAACGGCCGGACCTACGTGCTCGACGCGGGCCAGGGAGATGCGCGCGCCGCGCTCCTGACCCTGGACCCCGACGGCGAACTCGAGAACACGTTCAGCGCCGACTGGCGGCGCCCCCTGGCCCTCGACGTGGACGCCTTCGGCAACGCCTACATCCTCGAGGGACGCGTGAAGCAGGTGCTCGTCTACGACCCGGACGGGAACATGATGACGGCCCTCGGCCCGGTACTCCCCGGCGGCATCGAGCTGCGGGCGCCCAACGATGTCGCGGTCGACGGCATGGGCAGGGTGTTCATCGCCGCGGGGCGGCTGGAAACCGTCGTCGCCCTCGAGTAGCGAGCGACGACCGTGACGAGACTGGCGCGAGCGATCCCGCTCCTCGGACTGTTTCTTGCCGCCCTGCCGGGTCCCGGCTCCGCCCAGGACGCCGGCGCGAGCATCCGGCTGCGGACCACACCCGCGGACGCCCGAATCCTGATCGACGGCACGGAGCGGGCAGGTCGCTGCCTCCCCGAGTGCCGGATCGACGGTCTGGCGGTGGGCCGGTTCGACCTGGAGGTGGAACGCGCCGGATTCCGGACGTATCGAGCCACGCTCGTTCTTCCCGACCCGCGCGAGTACGAGCTGCCCCGGATCGAACTCGAACCCCAGGAGGCCGTTTCCTCCACCGACCGGAGCCGGCTGACCGTGAACGGCGACCTCCGGCCGCGCCTCGCCGTCCTGGGCGTCCCCGGCTCCGACCCGCTCGGGGAGCAGGCGCTGAGGTCGATCGCGGATGCTCTCGCCGGCCAGAACGACTACCGCATCGTCTTCGAGCGGACGGGCGAGGCCCTGCTGGCGGACCTGGGAGTCGACGGCGCCACGCTGAGCGGGAACGCCGCCGCGGCGAGGCGCGAACTCGACTGGGCATCGATTCGCGCCCGGCTCGAGAGCGAAGCGCCGGCAGCCCTCTACCTCCTGGCGGTGCCCGACCAGGACCGGAAAGCGGAGCGGATCGACCTCTGGTGGCTGTCGGCCTCTCCCGGCCCCGTGAGGCCGGATGTCGTGTCGCTTCGGGTTCCCGGCGGGCGGCCGGATGAAGACGACGTCGCCCGACTGAGCGCGACCCTGAAGCCCGAGCCGGAACGACGGGTTCCGTGGATCGGCGTCTCTCTGGTCGAATCCGAGGTGGCCAACCCGCTCGTCGTCGCGAACGTGGCCCTCGCGTCGCCGGCCTACAAGGCCGGCATCGAGCCCGCCATGGAGCTGGCGACGGTCAACGGTTCGCCGCTCAGGGAAGCGCGGGACTGGTTCGCCGCCGTCTCGGCCCTCAGCCCCGGCGAGGTCATGGAAGCCGTGGTCCCAGGTCCTCGAAACGTTCCGCAGGTCCACACGATCGAGCCGGAGTGGGGCTGGTCGATGCTCGACCCGTTCGCTCCCGAGTTGCTGCCGGCAGCGGCCGCGGCGCACCTGATTCAGAAACTGAAGAGTCCCGGCGACGTCCCGGTGTGGCTGCTCGAACTCGAGCTGGCGTCCATCCTCTTCGCGCAAGGGGAAACCGAGAGCGCGGTGCGCCTGCTGAGGAGGATCGAAGCGCCGGGGCGCAACGGCCTTGGCAGGGAGACGGTCGAGTACATGATCGCGCTGGCCCTGTCCGAGCTCGCGGACCAGGTCAACCCCGAGTACGGGAATCAGGCGGTCGCCCTCTTCGGGGAGCTCGAAGCCGCCGAGAACAGCCGGCTCGGCAGCGACCGGGGGGCGTCGATCGCCGCCAGATCCCGCCTGCACGCGAATACCGCTCTGGCCCTGGTGCCGCCGAACACGGAGATCGTCGTCGGCGAGTACCGCGCCGAGGTGCGGGTGAGCGGCAACGACATCGTCACCGTCCGTTTCCTCGTCGACGGCAGGCACCAGGCGACCGAGCCCAGGTCCAAGGCCTGGACCATGCTCCGCCTGGCCAGGTATCCGACGCAGCAGGTACTTCGCGTCGAAGGACTGGACGCCGACGGCGCGGTCGTAGCGGAAGACGAGCTCGTCCTGAACCAGCAGCGGGGCGACCTGCGCGTGAACATCGAGGAACCGGCGCGCGGCGTCGATGTCGTGGGCACGACGCCGGCGAGCGCGGCCGTCGTGGTGCCGAAGGGACGCGAAGTCAGCGCCGTCGAGTTTCGCGTAGGCGACGAAGTCCAGGCCGAACTCCAGAGACCGCCCTGGCGTGCCGAGATCAGCGTGCCCAGGCCCAGTAACGAGGCCGAACCCGTCTACCTCACGGTCACGGCCACGCTGGACGACGGCAGCAGCGCGGAGGACGTGCGCTTTCTCAGCACGTCCGTTCTGACCGACAGCATCGATGTCGACATGGTCGAGCTCTACACGACCGTGATCGACCGGTCCAACCGCCCGATCACTGGTCTCCGGGAGGCCGACTTCACCGTGCTGGAGGACGGCGTCACGCAGCAGGTCTCGACCTTTGAACTCGTCGAGAACCTGCCGCTGACCCTGGGGGTCGCGATCGACACCTCCGCGTCGATGGACGGGGTCATGGAGGAGACGAGGCGGGCCGCCGCGCAGTTCCTGACGAACCTGCTCAAGCCGAGCGACAGTTCGTTCGCCGTCGCCTTCGCCTCCCGTCCCCACCTGCTCATGGGTCAGACGTCCGACGTGGAAGCGGTCGTGGACACGGTTCGCGCGCTCCGCGCGAGCGGCCAGACGGCCCTCCACGACGCCCTGATGACCGGTCTCTACTACTTCCGCGGCATTCGCGGACGGCGTGCGCTCGTCCTCCTGTCGGACGGCGAGGACACGACGAGCGCCGCCAGGTATCCCGACATCCTGGAGTACGCCAGACACTCCGAGGTCGTCATCTACACGATCGGGCTGGGCGTCGGCGACGACGAGACGCTGCTGCGGTCGAAGCTCGAGGAGATCGCCGGGGTGACCGGCGGCAGGGCCTTCTTCATCTCCGCGGCCAGCGATCTCCGGCCGGTGTACCGGCAGATCGACCGGGAAATCCGGTCCCAGTACCTGCTGGCGTACAACTCGAACCAGCAGTCCGCGGCTGGTGACTTCCGGCAGGTCGAGGTGCGGGTGACGGACGGTCGCCGCGCCCGCACGATCAGCGGCTACTACCCATGACCCGCATCGGCCAGACCGCGGCGGCCGCGGTCCTGCTTCTCGCCGCGACCGGACCCGAAGCACCCGCGGCCGCTCAGCAGGAACCGCCCGAAACGGAGGTTCTCGGCGGCGCGGTCTTCAGGGTGGAGCCACCCGATGCCCGAATCGAGGTCGGAAACCGGGTTCTCCGCGCGGCGAACGCTCCACCGGGACGCATCGGGCTTCCGGCCGGCGACTACGTGGCGGAGATCACCCGTCCCGGTTACCTGCCGGCACTCGTCGGCTTCACCGTCGCCCCCGGCGGGGACGTGGAAGTCGCGGTCGCGATGGAGCGCACCGGCGCCGTGCTCATGCTCGAGGGGCTGCCGGAGGACGCGAGGATCTTCGCCAACGGCCAGGAGCTGCGGCCCGACCGAACGAAGATCAAGCCGGAGGTCGACGTGCCGCCGGGCCGACTCGATCTCGTCGTCACCCGCGGCAGGCAGGACCACTTCGAGACCTCCGTCGTCGTCGACGATCGCTCCTGGCTCGAAGTAGCCGTCGAGATGAAGCCCGCCCTGGTCTTTCTGGGGACCTTTGGCCAGGATGCGGCCGGACTGCGCGGCGTCGCCTCCGCGATCGACTTCCTGAAGGACGACGGCGCCCATGTCGTGCTGGACCGTAGCGAGCAGGGCCGGGCCGTCTTCGCCGAACGAGGCATCGACGCGAGCGTCCTGCGTGACTGGACGGTCGCGAAGAGCGAACTCGACTGGGACGGGATCCAGACGCGGTTCCAGGAGGAGACGCCGGCGGCGCTCTACTTCGCCGCCGTCCTGAGCGACGACCTGGCGGCCGACTCCGTCGACCTGTGGTGGTGGTCCGCCGCTCCCGGCCCGGCCCGGCCCGACCGGCTGTCCTTCGAACTGCGGAGCGGGAGGTTCGAGGGCAGCGCGCTGAGGCGGCTGGCTCGTTCGCTGAACCCGGCGCTCGACGTGGGAATGCAGACGCCCGATCTCGGCGTCGGACTGATCGAGTCCCTGAAGAGCGACGCGCTCGTCGTTGCCACGGTCGAACCGGGCGGACCGGCCGCCGCCGCCGGCCTGCGGCCCGGGATGGAGATCGAGAGGATCGACGGAGAGCCCGCCTCGGCCGAACGGTTGGCCAATGCCCTGAACCGGCTCCAACCCGGCGGCACGGTCGAGTTCGCGGTGGGAGGCGACGGTGAGGCGGCCGCCGCCATGGTCGTCCACGCCGCGTGGGGATGGGCTCAGCTCGACGTTCTCGCGTCCGATCTGTCGCAGGCCGCCGCGGCCGCCCGGCTGCTACGCGAGCTCGACCGGGCGAGCGACACGCCTCGCTGGCTCATCGAACTCGATCTCGCCGCCCTGGCGCTGGCGGCTGGCGACCCGGAGAGCGCGATCCGCCTCCTCGAGGCGATCGAGGCCCCGGAGCGCGCCGGCCTGGGAGCGGAAACGGTCCAGTACACCCTCGGCGTCGCACTGTCCGACCTGGCTGAGCGAGGTCAGGACGAAGCGCGGCAACGCGCGCGGGGCATCTTCGAATCACTTGCCGCAACCGAGCACGAAGTGGGGCCCCGCGCCCGACTGCGCGCGCCTCCCTAGTCTTCCGGGGGAACACAAGGAATCGCCTTGGTATCGGCCAGTAGATTGACGTGGTTCACATAGCCATTCGTACCCTCGACATAGCCAAAGGAGGGGCCATCGCCGTACTTCCCCCAGACCGTGGCCTGGGCGACTCCGTCCCTGATGTGATGCAGATCCCATATGAACACTTGCCAGGATCTGTCCGTAGCTGCCGAACCGAACAGCCACCAGTAGCCGTTGATCTCGCAGCCATCGAGCAGCTTTATCAGCATTTCCGGGTTGTCTTCGCTAAAGAAGTACCACAGCGCAGCCGAGTCCGGCAGAGCCGCTGTAGCCGTTGGCTTGGCTCGTACGAACTCGGAACCGTCTGGACCTGTCACTCCGAAGGTCACGGCAGACGAGAATCTCCCGCCATCGGTCAGGCAGACATGGGGCGACTCGGGATCGTCGCTAGGCGGACAGGCGCCGCCATCACGGGCCGGGTTGGCAATCGTCCGCAGATGGCTGATTTCCGCCCCGAAGGTCACGGAGGCAGGAGAGTCCTGGGCGAGGGTGCCAGAGGGAAACGCCATGGCCAAAGTGAAGAGGAAGACCAAGCCGGCAACGCTACATTCTTTCATCGCGTGGAGTGTCCTTTCCTGAGTCGCGCGGTCGGCCTCCCGGCAACGTTCGCCCGACCTGTGGTTGCGTGTGAGGGAGTCTCAGGAGCTGCGGCGTCCTCGAAGAACGTCGCGGTCCCGAGAGAGGCCGGACAGGAACTATCTCACGTTCGTGCGATGCCATAGTGAGATCGCCACTTCGAACTGTGACCGTTGCGCGACTGTTCGCTGTAACTCACGCTTCAAGGCGGCGGCGATTCATGAGCCGTGGCGCTCGCCTCGTCGGACGGTAGCTCTTCCCACGCCCTTAAGCACGAGTGCCGGTCCCACAAGCTTCTACGGCAGGCAGGCGTCTGGAAACGCCTTGTTGTCCGTGATCGCAGCCGCCGACCTCCCGGGCTCGTTCCGATACTCCCGAACGTCACCCGTCGCAGTGTCCGTGACGCGGATCATATAGCCCAGACTCGTCGTCGACGCGCCGAACACCCAGTAGTGATCGTTGACCTCGCAGGCGTTCAGCACCTTGACCAGGATCTCCCAGTTGTCCGGATCGAAGAACCGGAACAGACCAGAGTCCTCCGTCGCTTCCGGCACCACCTGGGCTGAGCCCGTTTCACCGGCGCCGGTCCACCACTCGACCCGCACTTCGTAGCGGTCGCCGTGCAGGCAGAGTGTCTCCACGTCCGGCTTGCAGGCTTCTCCCGGCCCAAGACGCTCTGTACGCTGTCTCGCCGCGATGAGTGCCGCGAACGCGTCCACCTTGCCGTAGCCCCACAGTGTGTTCGGGGTCGGCCCAGTGAACTCGTCGGTTCGCGCCGTCTGCTGCAGGAGACGCTTGACCGTAACCGCGTCCAGAGTCGGATCGACCTCAAGCATCAGCGCGATGATGCCCGTCACGATCGGCGCTGCGGCGCTCACGGCGCCCGCCATGCCGTACAGCCCGCGGCCACCTTCAATCAGGTTCCAGCGGTCGGCGGCCCATCTGGACTGAGGAGCGTAGGTCGTGATGACGCGGTCTCCGGGGGCCGAAACGTCCACGCCGAGCCGCCCGTCAACCGTTGGTCCGACACTGCTTCCGGTCCACAGTTCGCCACGTCGCCCTTGACCGACCAGCCCGCGGCCCATGCCGTCGATATCGGTCCATTCTGTGCGGATGACGTAGCTGTTGGGCGCCACGTTGCGAAACGCTGTCGCGCCGTCCCAGATGCTGCCCGGGGTCACGTGATCCAGGAATCGGCCCGACTCCCCAAACGGCGTGTTGAGGGAGGCGTCGAAATGGATGTCGGAACCGGCGAAGCCGGCTTCGTGAACCAATCTCAGAACGTAGTCGCCCGCTCCGGCGGCGCCGTCAAAGTCGAGTCGCAGCAGCCGCTTGCCGTTCGCCGCGCCGTAGGGGTCAATCCCCCCGCGATAGTGGAAGACCCGAACGCCAGTGCCCGCTCCCTCGAACTGGGAGGCAGGGTATGGACCGAGCGTGCCAGTCGGTGTGTCGACCGAAACGGCGAACCCCTCGTCCTGCTCGTACCACACCTCGAGATGACCCGCACCCCGATCGAGCGCGAATCGCAGGTCTAGACTCCCGCCGTTCGGCACATCTCCGGCCGCACGGTTCTGCGTCTTGTACGGAACTCCGTCGTCTCCGGTTCCGCTAACGAAAACGACGCCGGGACGATCGGCGCCGACCGTCTCGTCGATCTTTCGAGCGAGCGCACTCGTTCCGTCCGTTGGTCCGCCGATCGAGCCAAGATTGAGCAGCATCACGACCGGCATCGACAGTTCACGGGCCTTGTCGACCACGAAGTCGATCGCGACGGGTAGAGCCGAATAGTCGAAGAAGTCGGGTTCGCCGGAACCCTCGCCCGCTACGACCTTGACTGAGATGATGGTGGCGCTTGGTGCGATGCCCCGGTACATCCGGCCAGCGCTGTTGCGCCCATTACCGGCGGCGATGCCGGTGCTTGTGGTTCCGTGACCGACCGCATCTCGCGTCGCCAGCATGGAGTTACCGGCGAGCGCGTGGTTGATCTGCTGCCTTGTGTAGACGGTACCGCGTCCATAGACGTTGCCTGGAGCACCGGCACCGGAATCGTCCGACAAGTCGAAGATGTAGGCAATTCGCGTCTTGCCGTCCTCATTGCGAAAGTCGTTGCTTTCCCAGTCGATTCCGCGGTCCATGATGGCGACGATGACGCCGGCTCCCGACACGCCCAGCGCGGCGACCGCCCGGTCCACACGGGTTTCGATCCGAACCCGGTCACTAGCGAGACCGATGCCTCGGACGCCAAGGACCAGGAAAACGGCTAGAACCACTCGAATGATCGGGCCTGAACAAGTCGACCCCGTGACCGGCACCGGTTCGGGAGTTACTCGCAGCGGAAAGCTCCGGTGTCACCTTGAGCAGGCGCAAGCTGTCCGCCCCCGTGCCGGTAGACCTTGCTGGCCCCGTCGTGACGGGTGACTCGCACCTCGAACTCAACGTCGGTCGCAGCAGCCAGGTACACCCAGTAGTGGCCGTTCACTCCGCAACCGTCCAGCACCTTGACCAGCAGTTCCGGGTTCTCTGGACCAAAGAAGCTGAACAGGCCCCCGTCAAGCCCCTCCAGAGCGCGGGGTCGAGCTGCACCGGAATCGTCGCCAGCCTTCCAAGTGGTCTGGACTCTGAAGCTCCCTTCATGGAAACACAGAGCGTCGTCTGGACATGACGTCGGGTCAAACTCAGGCTGCGGCTCGGGTTCAGGTCCCCTGCCTGCCACCGGCCACATGTCGAGATTCAGGCTCTTGAAGTAGGCGATCCGGTTCGGGATCGTGTCCCGAATCGTCTTCGCCATCGCCGCGGGAATGCGGTCCGCACGGTACTCGGCGGCGAAGAACGGGCCAAAGCTCTCGGCCATGTCCTCCGTCTCGGGATAGTCCCGCGCGTAGACGGAGATGAACCCGGGATCCGCGGCTTGAGCCGCAAGCCACGCTGCGGTTGTCCGGTAGTCGGGATCCAGCGACGTATGCACCGCTTCATGCATGAGCACTTCTTCGAGCACACCCGACGCCAGATACTCCGGCGCCTTGCCGACGTGAATCAGGATGTTGTCGTTCCCGCCGCCCCACCTAAAGTCGCCCTTGTGGATCCAGACTGTCTCGATGCGCTTCCTCAAGGCAGATGGCAACTGGCCGATAGTCAGCGCGTAGTGGGCGGCCTGGCCCTCGGCTGTCGCGGCACTCCCGAACTCGGGGTTCACCTGAACTTCGATGTAACGCCCGTCGTCGTACGTCGCGTCGAACAAGTAGGCGTTCAAGGACACCCAGTCTCCCGAGCCTTGGCTGTCATCACCTGCGCCCAGCCTTCGGTCGAACATGGTCCTCTGTCCACGCCCGGCGTACTCGATCGCCTCGAAGGCCGTCGGATCGGATTCAACGATGATCGACGGGTGCAACCAGACGGTGCCCCTGAAGGGCGGCGCGGCCGACAGTCCGGAGACGCAACCAAGCAGCAGAACGCCGACAAGAGATGTCTTCTTCATGAGGAAGGTGTGCGAGAGTGCCAAAGGGGACTCCATGCCGCTCTACCGTAGCTTCCGGCCGGCCCAGACCCTGGACGACTGGACTCGGCGGACGACCGAGTCTAGGTGGGGCACACCCACAGCCTGCAAGTGACTGGCTGCTAGTCTCACAAGAAGCTCTTCCTCCCACGTGAGTTCAGGAGACGCGATGGAAAGACGACCACTGAGACTCCTCTTGCTGTCCCTGCTTCTCATTGCCGGGCCCGGCCTCGGCCAGGAAGCGGGAGAGGTACTGACCAACGAGGACATCGTCCGGCTCACGCAGAGCGGACTACCGGCGTCTGTGATCGTCGCCAAGATCAGGAGTTCCAGTACGGACTTCGACACCTCGGTGGACGCGCTGGTGGCGCTGAGCGAAGCTGAGGTCGCAGCCGAGGTACTCGAAGTGATGACCAACGCTGGTCCTGAGGCCGCTCCAACTGCGGCCGTTGCCGAGGTTCCGCGAAGCGTTGATGTCGTGGCGGGGACGCGGGCCTCAGCGGTCGCCAACGTCGCCTCGAACTTCGAGGGAACGCCCTGTGAGAAGCCCGGGATCTTCCTCTCCGACCGAGGAGCGATGGTTGATCTGGAGCTCACCCAGCCGACAGCAACCAAGACTGGCAGCGGCGTGCTGTCGAGCCTCACCTACGGCATCAAGTCCACCAAGGCAAAGGCGATGGTTCGCGGTGCCAGTTCGCCGGTCCGCACGAGCGATCGTGTGCTGACCTTCTACTTCTGCTTCGAGGAGGCGCAAGCGGGGCTCTCGTACCAGACGACGGGAGCCGTGAATCCCTCCGAGTTCTTGCTGGTCGCGTTCGACGTGCTCAAGAAGAAGAACCAACGGTCCTTCGTTACGGGCAAGCTGAACGTCTGGACGGGCGCCTCGGGAGGATCTCCGCCGAAGCAGCTACGTCAGGTGGAGTACAAGCAGCTTGTGCCCGGTGTGTACGAAGTGACTTCGGAAGCTCTCCAGCCGGGCGAGTACGCGTTCTACTACGGCGGCCAGGCGACCCTTGGTTTCTTCGGCGCCGCGTTCGGGGGCGGAGGCGGCAAGGTCTTCGCGTTCGGCATCGACTGAGAAGATCCGGTCTGGGGTTCCTAGGGACTGTCGCCCTGGAAGGGGATCTCGCGCTCAGGCCCATCCTTCCGGTCGGGGAGTTCGAGTTCGAGCCCCCTGGGCACGTTCTCGACAAGCCACTGCCCGAGCGGCTTCCGCCGCCTCGAGCGTCGATCCCACTCCCGCTTCGGCACAACGACGAACGATATAGACAAGGACGGAAAGGAGCTACCTATCCCGGGTCAGCGCGGCGAGCGAGCTCCAGCAGTTCCACCGGCTCCGCCAGCCGCGGCAGCACGTCCGCCGCGTCCGCCTCCGCCCGGACTTCCGTCGCGCTGACGCTTGATCTCGTCTGGGTGCTGGGAATCTGCCACTTCGCCGGCATCAGAACGCGGCGGCGGTCGCCGATGATCGCCGCGGCCGGCACGGAGGGCTTCTGGCGGGTCGGCGACGTGCCCTCCCAGAAGTTGACGACGGCCCCCGGCCGGCGCTCGATCACGAACCGGACAATGCCCCGGGGCAGCGGGACGCCGGCGCCTTCGACGGCGTTCGCGAGTTGCCGCCAGGCCTCCATGTCGCCCTGGACCGCCGTCGCGCAGAACCCGTTGAAGGGCTGGTCCCGCAGCGGCGTGCCCGATCGCGCCTCCGCCTGCCGAACCGTCTCCAGGTAGGCGAACGGGTTGGGCGGCGAGCCGCTCCGCGCCCACTCCTTCTTGTCGCGCGGCGGCTGCCAGTCGCGCCAGCGGCGTGGTTGCCGCGTCCGGTGCTCCAGTCCCAGGACGTGGGCCAGGACCGGTTCGACCATCGGATTGCAGATGGCGTTGCCGTTCACCCGCATGCCGGTGGACGGCATCGCGACGCCGCGTCCCGTCCGCAGGTGGCGGAGCGGCGTGACGTCCCCGGCCCAGCGAAACGTCTCCTGCTTGCGGGGCGGGCCGACCACCGTCGCCTGGAGCGCCAGGAACCCGGTCCAGCGGTGCAGGAAGGCCCACGCCTCGTGGCCGCCGCCGAGCAGCGCGCCCAGGACGGCGGCGACGTAGACGCGGCCGGTGTACAGCGGCGAGTTGAACTCGTTCCCGGCCCCGTGCGCCCAGTAGTGATCGAGCGCCTCGCGCAGCCCCGTCCAGTCGTCGCGGGCGGCGCGCAGGCAGGGCCCGTAGTTCCAGGAGCAGTCGACGCCCGGCTCGGGCAGCGCGTAGTCCGCGCCGGTGCACTGGCGCGACCAGTAGCCGGCCGCCTCTCCGTCTCCGGCGGCCCGGAAGAACATTCCCAGGTCGCCTGTCGCCCGCGCTTCGAGACCGGCCATCGAACGTTCCGTTACCCACGCAAAAGAAAAGGGGCGGCAGGCTGTGAAGCCTGCCGCCCCGGCGAAGGTTGGTAGCGACGAAGAGCGAGTCTAGGACGCTACCGTGTTAGCCCTTTGCGTTCCCTCAGTCGACCGGGAACGGGTTGTCGGGAATGAGATCCCGACCCGGCAAAGACGACGCCGCCGGACAGACCACGTCAAGCGTGGTGTGGGCAGCGACGTGTGTACCGCCGACCCTTCCAGCCCACGCGATGACCGGAGTGCTGTCGTTCTGAGCCCGTGCCGCCGACAGAGGTGCAGTGATCCGAAGGCGGACCGTCTGGTTTGTCCTGTCATTGCACAGAGGGGACGTGGCCGCGATCTCGACACCACCGGTACCCTTGGTCTCGACTTCATCGCCCTCGGTCGTGGCACACACGACCTCGGGGACGCTGGTGTCGTCGGTAGCGTCCTCGGGAGTTGCGGGGTCGTTCAAGTCCATCGTCAGAATGCTGATGAACTTGCTGTTGTCGGTGGTCGCGCCGTTCCAGGCTCGCGCCCAGGTGAGCTGAGCCGTCCAGTCGGCGTCGGCAGCCAGTGCTGACAAGCTGCCGTCTCCATCCGGGTCCGCCTCCAGCATGACGACGTCGCCCGCCGAAGTAGCGAAGTGGAGCTCCACGTCGCCATCGTCGTTCCTGCTCTTCGCCTGCCGACAATACGTGACCTCTCCGTCGAACATCCCCCAGCCGTTGGTGATTTCGGGGAAGGCCATGGTGGCGTCGGCCGGATCGGCGGCGAGGTTGTTGTTCTGTAGTCCGTCAGTCACTCCCGTGGCCTCCGGGGTTCCAGGAACCACCTCCATCTCTGTCATCGTCGAGAGGACATCACCATCGATCTCCATGATCCCTGCTTCCGCCATGGAGGTAGAGGCAGGAGAGATGATCTCCACGCCGAAGTCCGCCGTGAACGGATCGACAGAGAACCACGGACGCAACGACGCAGGCAGGGTGATGTCGTGGCCCACCAGCGTGGAGCTGCCGGACGTACCGATCACATGCCCGGAACCGGTGCTCCAGAGGGCGAAGGACACTGTGACATCGCCCGCGGACGCCACGTTCCGCTCAACCGAACCGCCCAGACGGGTGTCCCGGCCGTTGCGGCCAGGTCCGGTCATGACGATCTTCGTTGCGCCACTGCCCAACATGCAGTTGGTCGTGTCGTTGTAGAAGGTCTCGTCATCGTCGTGCCAGTAGGGACCGCAAAGGTCGGCGTCCTCCATCTCCATCATCGGTTCCGGCAGGATGTGAGGAATGATGCCGACACGGCCCGAGGCCTCGTGCTTCACGAAGGTCCCGTACTTGGCCGCCGTCAGCATGACCCCACCCGGATCGGTGGGCTCAGTCGCGTCGTTGCCCAGCGTGTCCTTGGCGAGAAGCGCGGACACCGCGGAGTTCATCGAGTCGTTGACCCAGTACCAACCTCCGTCCATGATGCCGTGGATCTCGATCGAGCCGCCGTCGTCATCGAAACAGGCGAGGCCGTTGTCCATCGAGAACGCGACACGGACGATACCGGCGCTGTCGGGCTCAGCCGACGCGCTGGTGCTCGTACTGCCACAGGTGACGACGAAGTTCACTACGTCGAAGTCGTCGGCGGCCTCGCCAACGAACCCGCCCTCGCCCACGAAGACGGGAGCCACATGGCACTCCTCGTCCGGGCACTTGACCCCGATCTCGGCCGCGTCGGCAACGCCGAACTGGCCGAAGACCGCGACAGGAATCGCGCTGAGGACCAGCGCGATCATGATGTGCTTCATCAGCTTCATCAGTTTGTTTTCTCCTTGAGCGTCTTTCGCCGCCGTTCGTTTCGGCCCGTCTGTCCATGCCGGACCAAGGTGTTCGATCCGAAGATCAGGCCGTGGCAGTGCGGACTACCCGCGTTGCCACAGCCGCTGACGTTTCTCTCTGGATGGCCGCTTCCGACTCAACCGAGCCGCTGGCCATCACCCAAGCTGATGCTGCGCATCACCTCCCGCTAAAAGACTTCAAGGCCGTCTGTCCAAAGACGTGAGGGAACCTTAGCGGAAACAGCCGTGCGGATCCAGTGTGGTCTGGGCGAACGGTCTGTTCCTGTGGAGGGTTCCTCTACGGCTGCACACTATAGGGGGTTGGAGGGGATTCGTCAAGGGGTTGGTGTGTGGGAGTAAGTTGTTGAG
>VXUF01000011.1:6621-10766 GCA_009837085.1 Holophagales bacterium | reverse complement strand
GGCAGGCGCGCCGCGGCGTGGACCTAGGGCCCACCGCGCTCCGCTACGCCGGTCTCAAGTCGGCCCTCCTGGGCCTCGGCTACCGCGTGGAAGACCGCGGAAACATCGAGACCGTCGAGCGCGACTCGCTGCCGGAGGAACCCGGCCTGGGCTTCCTCCGGCCGGTTGTCGACGCCTGCGAACGCATCTACGAGGCGAGCAGGGAAGCCGTGGCCGACGGCGCCCTGCCGCTGGTTCTGGGCGGCGATCACTCGATCGCCGTGGGCACCGTGGGTGGGGTTTCGCACGAGCACCGCACCGGCGTTCTGTGGATCGACGCCCACGGCGACTTCAACACGCCCGAGACGTCCCCGACCGGCAACCTCCACGGCATGCCGCTGGCGGCGCTCTGCGGCTACGGCGCGCCGGAGCTGGTCGACGCCGGTCGCCCCGGCGCCAAGCTCCGGCCGAAGGATGTCGTCCTGTTCGGAGTCCGCGACCTCGACCCGGGCGAGCAGGCCCTGATCCACCGGGCCGGCGTCACCGTCTACACGATGCGCCAGATCGACGAGCGGGGTCTGGCTCCCCTCGCCAACGAAGCTCTCGAGCAGATGGCACACGTGGACCGGCTTCACGTCAGCCTGGACATGGACGCGATCGATCCGCGGGAAGCGCCGGGCGTGGGCACCCAGGCGCCCGGCGGCCTGAGCTACCGCGAGGGGCACCTGCTGATGGAACTCATCGCCGAGCACGGCGGCCTGGGTTCGGTCGACGTCGTCGAAGTCAACCCCATTCTCGACACTCGAAATCAGACCGCGAAGCTCGCCCTCGGCCTGCTGAGTTCCCTCTTCGGACGCAGCATCCTGTAGCGGGCGCCACGACCAGGAGACCACCATGACCGACGAACCCCGCCAGTACTGGCTGATGAAGAGCGAGCCGGGCGAGTACTCGATCGACGACCTGGCCCGCGACGGCACGACCTACTGGGACGGCGTGCGCAACTATCAGGCTCGCAACCTGATGCGCGACCGGATGCGGATCGGCGACGGCGTCCTCTACTACCACTCCAACGCCAAGCCGACCGCGGTCGTCGGCCTGGCCCGGGTCTGCAGCGAGTCCTACCCCGATCCGACCCAGTTCGACCCGGACGACTCTCACTACGATCCGAAGTCGGACCCGGAGAACCCCCGGTGGTACCTCGTCGACATCGAGTTCGAGTTCAAGTTCGACGAGCCGGTCACACTGGCCCAACTGCGTCAGCGATCCGACCTGGAGGGGATGGCCCTGCTACGCCGGGGCCAGCGCCTCTCCGTCCAGCCGGTGACCGAAAGCGAGTGGCGGATCGTGTGCGCGATGGCTGGCGTGCCCTGACGGCGATCAGTCGACGGTCGCCACCCGAACGCTGCCGGCGCCGGTGTCCAGGATCACGCTCGCCTTGCCGTCGCCGGCGATGAACCGCATCTCGCCGCGGCTCTTGTGCAGCGTCCGGGCGATCGGCACGTCGACGTCGATGCCGCCGGCGCCGACGTCGATGTCGAAGCGGGCGGACACGTCCGCCGGAATGAGCAGAGAGATGCCGCCGGAGCCGGTGTCGATGTCGAACTCGCCATCGCCCATGCGAACGAGCGCCAGACGGACGCTGCCGCTGCCGGTGTCGATCGACGCCGCGCCGATCGCGGCGGACTCGACTCCGACGCCGCCGCTGCCGGTGTCGACCACGAGCCGCTCGGCTTCGACGGCGTGCAGCCGGACACCGCCACTGCCGGTGTCGACATCGATGCTCTCCGCGTCCGCTCGCGCCACCTCCACGGTACCGCTGCCGGTATCGATCACGAGATCGCCGCCCTCGAAGTCCTCGAGCGAGATCCCGCCGCTGCCCGTGTCGAGTTCCAGTTCGCCGCGCGCGTCGTGGACGGCCAGTCGACCGCTACCGACTCCCAGCTCGATCCGGCCGTCCAGTCCGGCAGCCTCCATCGCTCCAGCCTTCACGTCCACGTCGAGGTTGGCGGCAATCGCCTCGATCTCAACGTCGCCGGCTCCGTGCTCGAGCTTCAACGACGCCCCCTCGGGCACGCGGATCGTCAGGTCGGCCCAGACCTCCATACCGCTGCCGCTCCGCTGGACCCGTATCCGACGACCCGAGACGGCCCGCAGGATCTCTCCCAGCAGGCTGCTGGACCGTCCCTGACGGAACCAGAGCTGAGCCCGCCGCCGACTGAACTCCGGATAGACGAACCGGCGCTCGTCCTCGACCGGAAAGACGACGTCCAGCCGGGCCCGGGAACCACGTTCCTGCTCGACGTTGATGTTGCGCCGCACGCCGTCGGCGCCGCGCACGGAGACCTCGACCTCGAACTCGTCGCCCGCCGCCGATCCGATAACCACCTTGCCGATCAGGTTGGTGACCTCCAGCGAACGGGCGTTGAAGCGGTGGCTCTCATCGAACTCGCCGAATGCCGGCGCTGAAAGCAGCGTCGCGGCGACCAGCGAGGCGACCGCCATACCGCCGCGCGCGAGGAGCGGCCCACCGTGACTGATCGGAGTGTTGGCATCCGGAGCGGGGATCGAAGGTTGGTTGGTCATCGCGCTCTCCTTGTTTCCGGGGCGGGCCTTCTGTTGCGGCTGAAACGCGGCCCTTACCGCCTTACAACGCAGCCAGAAGGTGGTGAGTTTCACCGCCGCCCTGCTGCTAGGGTTCGCCGCAACGAGAGGCGTCGACGGAGGGGCGTTCGGGTCCGATGGCCAGCTACAACATGAACCAGGTTCGTACTGGACTCAAGGTGCTCGAGAGCGGCGAGCCGAACGTGATCATCTCGTGCGACTTCATCAAGCCCGGCAAGGGCCAGGCGTTCACCCGGGTCAAGATGCGCAACCTCCTCAACGGCAGGGTCAACGAGAAGACCTACAAGCCGGGTGACCTGCTCGAGGGCGCTGACGTGGTCGAGACGTCGATGCAGTACCTGTACACCGACGGCGAGCACTGGTTCTTCATGAATCCCGACACCTACGACCAGGTAGAGGCCGACGCCGCGGCCCTGGGCGGAGCCGAGCAGTGGATCAAGGAGGAGGACATCTGCAACGTGACGCTCTGGAACGGTCATCCGATCCTCGTCGCGGCGCCGAACTTCGTGACCCGGGAGGTGGTCGAGACGGACCCCGGGCTCAAGGGAGACACCTCCAGCGGCGGCAACAAGCCGGCAAAGCTCGAAACCGGCGCGGTCGTCAAGGTGCCGCTCTTCATTCAGACCGGCGAGTCCATCCGGGTCGACACCCGCACCGGCGAGTACGTTTCCCGCGGCAAGACCTAGCGGCGGTGACGCGCGACGCCGCGGAGTGGCGGCCCACCGCCGGGCTGGCCGCCCTCAAACGACGCGCGGCAATGCTCGCCGACCTGCGCGTCTTTTTCGCCGAGCGGGACGTGCTCGAGGTGGAAACCCCGCTGCTCTCCGCCGAGACCACCCTCGACCTGCACCTGGAACCCCTGAACTCCCGGGTCGATGCGCCAGGGATCGAGCGCCCGCGGATGTACCTCCAGACCTCGCCCGAACTGGCGATGAAACGCCTGCTGGCCGCGGGTTCCGGTTCCATCTATCAGGTATGCAAGGCGTTCCGTGGCGGCGAGCGCGGCCGCTGGCACAACCCCGAGTTCACGATCCTCGAGTGGTACCGCCTGGGCTGGGACGTCCACCGGCTGATGAGGGAAGTCGCGGCTCTGATCGAGACCCTTCTCGCCGGTTCGCGCAAACTGGAACCGGCGACCTACGTCAGCTACGCCGATCTCATGCGGCGGCACGCGGGGATCGATCCGCACGAGGCCCCGATCGAGGTCCTTCGACGGGCCGTGGAGGACGGTCCTTCACCGGTCGACACGAGCAGCCTCAGCCGGGACGACCTGCTCTCGCGGCTGTTCGGCGAACGGGTCGAGCCTCGGCTGGCGCCCGACCGCGTCTCGGTCGTCTTCGACTACCCCGCCTCCCAGGCCGCGATGGCGCGGTTGAACGCCTCCGATCCCCGCACCGCCGAGCGCTTCGAGGCATACGTCGGGGACATCGAGCTCGCCAACGGCTACGGCGAGCTCTGCGATCCGGCCGAACAGCGGCGGCGCGTCGAACGCGACCTGGCGAACCGCCGCCGAAACGGCCGACCGCTACCGCCGACGCCGTCCC
>VXUF01000011.1:0-6611 GCA_009837085.1 Holophagales bacterium | reverse complement strand
GTCCCGCTTCCTGGCCGCGCTGGAGTCGGGGCTCCCGCGTTGCGCGGGGGTGGCCCTTGGCTTCGACAGGTTGCTCGGACTCGAACTTGGAGCCGGGAGCATCGACGAACTCATCTCCTTTCCGATCGAGCGAGCCTGAGCGCGACTTTCGCCCCAACAACCGGTTCGCGTCGCCGGCCAACGCCGGACGGTCGACCGCTCCGACTACGCCTGAGCCTTCGGGCCGGGTGGCACCACTTCCAGTAGTTCAACCGCCGGCTGCTCGTCACAGAAGATCGTCGCCAGCCGGCCATGGACCCGCGACCCGCTGCCCTTCGGAGGAACGCGAGCGCCGAGGCCGAAGTGCCGGCGGAGTTCCTCGTCGGGCTCGATTTCCAGCAGGCAGTGAGTGCTGATCCGCCGCAAACGGCTGTGCCGGATCAGCACATGACCGAGCGGAGTCGACTCGCCGAGGATCTCCCGCCGCGCGCCTTCCGTCGCGAACCGAAAGTCCAGGAGCACGATGCCGAACATAACGACGGCGCCTGGTTTCGCTGACCGTGCTCCCCCAGGACCCGTAGCACGCCGCAGGAGGATTCTCCGCGCGTAGCGTCCGTCGTACGCAACGCGATCCAGGACGTCCACGTCGACGCGGTCGCGGTGGTGGGCCTCCAGGGTCACTGTCATGTGATCCTCGTGGTCCAGGAGATCCCGCTGCGGCCGTGGAACGGCAGCCCGCGGCACGACCGCGGCCTCCGGTGCCCGCCGGCCGAACAGTCCGTACAGGTCGCCGATGTCGTGGGCCTGCGCCAACACTTCCTTCACGGCGGCGGACTCTACCGCCAACACCTCAGCGGCGCAGCGACCTGTTCCTCCGTATCCTGGCGAGGCCGGACTCGAGCAGGCCGGAACGTTCCACTTCCGGCTCGAGTACCGAACGGCGCCAGCCATCGACCTCCGCCGGCCAAACCCAAACGCCCCGCTCGAGACTCCGCGTCGCCCAGGCCTCGAGAGTCCTCCTTGGCACGAGGAACTCGGCCGGAACGTCGAGATCGGCCGCGACACCCGCAACCAGTTTCCGCAAGTCATCCGACAGGCCGCTCGACGATCGCCTGCCGGAGCGTTCCAGACGGTCGGGGAGCCGATCCTCCGGCAGCGAGCGGGCGCCCCGCACCAGCTCGAGCAGCCTCGGTCCGTACCGCCGCGCCTGGCGTGGCCCCAGGTTCTTCACCGGGACCAGATCTTCCGCCGTGCGCGGCAGGCGTCGTGCCAGGTCGACCAGAGTCTCGTCCTTCAGCACGAAGCCCCGGGGCACATCCCGCCGGCGAGCCCTGCCCTCCCGCCACGCGGACAGCGCCTCGAGCGTCGCCAGTTGGCGCCTGGACATTCCCGGTCGCCGCAGCCGGTTGTAGGACCAGGCCGGGTCCAGACGCGCCCTGGCGTTTTGCAACAGCCGGTCGAACTCCTCCTCCGCCCAGGTCTCGCGCCCGCTCTCACCGAGCCGCGCCTGCAACCGCTCGCAGGCCGGCAGGAGGTAGGCCACATCGAGACCGGCGTACCGAACCTGCTCCTCGCTGAGCGGACGCCGCAGCCAGTTCGACCGCTGAACGCCCTTCCCCAGCTCGACGTCGAAGAGCCGCGAGACGAGGTGAACATAGCCCAGCGAACCGCCCAGGCCGCAGAGGGTGGCGGCGACCTGGCAGTCGAACAGCGGTTCTGGAGCGCACCCGAGAGCGTGGTGGAAGATCTCCAGGTCCTCGCTCGGCGAATGGAACACCTTCGTCACGTCCGGCGCCTGGACGAGAGCAAGCAGGGGCGACCGATCCGTGATGGCGACCATGTCGACGAGATAGCAGCCCTCCGAATCCGCCACCTGAATCAGGCCAAGCCGGGCAAAGAAGGTCCGCTCCCGCACGAACTCCGTGTCGAGGCCAACGGCCGGCTCGCGCAACCAGCGTTCGGCGAGGCCGGCGAGTCGGTCGTCGCGGTCCACGACCTCGGGGGTCGGCGGCGGAGGGAGGGTCATTGAACAGGCAGGCGGCGACCCAGACGAGGACCGTCGTCGGCCGGATGCTAGCGCCAGATCCAGAGACCCTTGGGAGTGGGCTGATCCCCGGCGTACAATCGGTCCGTCCCGACGAGACAAACCGGACGACGACCGATGGCCTACAAATCCGTACCCCTCGTCATCCTGGGAGGCAGTGACCGCAGGCCCGCCTACATGCCCCCGGGAGGACGCTCCAAGCACCCGCTCGCCGGCATCAAGGGCGTCGACGTGAAGATCGGGGACAGGCCGCTGATCGAACTGGTCATCGAGCGGATCCGCCAGGTTGACGCCTTCGACCCGATCTACGTCGCCGGACCCGGTCACGCCTACCGGTCCCTGCCTGACGGGATCTCCGTCGACACCGACGGCGGCTTCGGTCGCAACATCCAGGTCGGCGTCGAGACGGCCCGCCGGCTGCACGGGGACGGCCCGCTGGCGATCGTCACCTGCGACATCGTTCCCGACCCCATCGAGATGAAGACGGTGGTCGGCGACTTCTGGAGCCACAGCCCGCTGGACTTCTTCTTCCCCATGATCAGGGCGCCGCGAGACCCCGAACGGCTCGGCGAGTCAGGGTGGAAGCCGCAGTACCACGTCAAGCCCGAAGGGGCTGCCGAGCCCGTCCCGGTGCTGCCCGGTCACCTGGCCATGTTCGACTCCGCGGCGCTCCGCTGGAAGTTCATCTACCGGCTGATGGACCTCGGCTACCGGACGCGCAACCGGCCGATCCTCTATCGCAACGCCTACATGGCGCGACGCCTGCTCTGGATCATGCTCGTTCAGGACTTCATCCATCTCCTGAACCTCCGGCTGCCAACCTTCACCTGGGACACGCTGCTATCGGGCACGCGCGCGGCGCGGCGCCTCAAGGAGAAGGTGATCCAGCAGTCCGAACTTGAACTCGCACTGCGCCGCATGTTCATCAAGCGCCGCCACCGGCGCCGGCATCCCGACCGCAAGGTCCGGATGCCGGTCGTCGACGCGATGTCCCTGGCCCGCGACATCGACACACAGGAAGAGGCAATCGCCTTCGGGGCCGTCTCGGCGTGACCGCCTCCGGACGACGTCTCCTCCTCGGCACGGCGCTGGCGGCCGCGATCTGCGCCCCGCTGCCCGCGGCCGAGCACTTCGTCCTGCTGTCCGTGGACACCCTGCGCGCCGACGCGCTGGGGGCCTACGGCGGCGAGACGGCCACGACGCCCGCGATCGACGCCCTCGCCGCCGGAGGCGTCCTGTTCGAGGACGCGCACACCACGATCGGCAAGACGGGCCCGGCCTTCGCCTCGATCTTCACCTCCCTCTACCCGCCGACCCACGGGGCACGGCGCAACGCCCAGCGGATGCGAGGCGACATTCCCGTTCTTGCCGAGATTCTGGGCGAGGCCGGCTATGAATCCGCGGCCTTCATCTCGAACTGGACGCTGCGTTCCGACCTGGTCGGCCTGAACCGCGGTTTCGACCACTACGACGAGGAGTTCACCGAGGCCCGGAACGCCGTCGGGGTGATGGAGCGCCACGCCGACGATATCGCCACGGCCGCCGAACGATGGCTGCGCCGCCGCGCCGGCGACGAGGACCGGCGGGACCGTCCCCTCTTCCTCTGGGTCCACTTCTCCGATCCACACAGCCCCTACCTGGAACGCAGGGGCTTCACGCCCCCGCAGCCGCCCCGCGAGCAGCGCGGCAGTGGCTGGCAACGGCGCTGGCGCTACCAGTCGGAGGTGAACTACGTCGATCACTGGCTCGGCCGCCTGTCCGAGGCGATCGACGAACTTCTCGCCGGCCCCCGTTTCACCCTGTTCCTGGCCGACCACGGCGAGAGCATGGGCGAGCACGGCTACTGGGGACACGGCAAGAACGTCCACTGGCCCAACGCGCGGATACCGATGATCCTCGCGGGTCCGGGGATTCCCGAAGGCCGGCGCGTGGACGCCGCGGTTGGGGTGGTCGACGTGCTGCCGACCGTTCTCGACCTGCTCGAGCTCGAAGCCCCGGCGGACGTCACGGGAAGGAGCCTGGTTCCCATCGGCGACGAGCCGCCCGGCGAGGCGCGGCCTCGCTACGTCATCGGTGACAAGCACAGCGCCCTGATGGCGAGGTCGCGCCGCAGCGCACCCTACGAGGACCCCCTGCAGATCAGCATGGAGGTCGACGGCGCCAAGGTGCTCCACGACTTCTCGAAACGGGAGACCGTCTACTTCGATCTCACCGCCGACCCCCAGGAGGAGCGGCCGCTGCCCGCGCCGCCGGTCGACCTGGTGCCGCCGCTCGGCCGCCGTCTCGTGAACTGGTACCGGGACCTGCCGAAGTACGAGGCGAGGAGCGGAACTGTCCTCAGCGAGGAAGACGTCCGCCAGTTGAAGAGCCTCGGCTACATCGACTAGCCGCTCGCGCCGCTACTCGCCGGCGCTGACGAGAACGATGCAGTCCGCGAGCAGCCGGGTCGCGGTCTCGATCTCGGGAAGACCCGGCAGCGTCGGCGCGATGCGGATGTTCCGGTCCCGCGGGTCGACGCCGTACGGGAACGTAGCGCCCGCGGGCGTCAGCTTGACCCCCGCCCGGCCCGCCATCTCGACCACGGCCCGCGCGCAGCCGGGCTCCGTGTCCAGGCTAACGAAGTAGCCGCCCCGGGGGCGGCTCCAGGTCGCGACGCCGAGGCCCTCCAGCGATTCGTCGAGAACGCGCAGTACGGTTTCGAACTTCGGCCGGATCAGTTTCGCGTGCCCTCGCATGTGCTCCCGGACACTCGCGAGGTTGCCGTCGAAGAAGCGGGCGTGAGCGAGCTGGTTCAGCTTGTTCGGTCCGATCGTCTGGATCGAACGGAAGCTCCGGATCCAGTCGCCGTTCCTGGGGCTCGCGGCCACCGCGGCCAGACCGGCGCCGCCGAAGGTGACCTTCGAGAACGAGGTGACGATGAACGGTCGGTCCTCGTGGCCATGAGCGACGCAACGGTCGTACAGATTGCCCAGCCGATCCGGCTCCCCCTCGAAGGCGTGCAAGGCGTAGGCGTCGTCCCAGATGACGCGGAAGTCGGGAGCCGCGGCCGGCATCGCGGCGATCGCCTCGACCACGTCGTCCGCGTAGGTAACGCCGGTCGGATTGCTGTAGCGGGGCACGCAGAACATCCCCTTGACGTTCCGGTCCTCGCCGGCAAGACGCGTGATCTCGTCGACGTCCGGGCCGTCGTCACCCATCCGGATCGGCAGCATCTCGATGCCGTAGCGCTCCAGCAGGGAGAAGTGGCGGTCGTAGCCCGGACAGGGACAGAGGAACTTCACCGGCGTCGAGCGCCTCGGTCCGCCCCACGGATCGCCGCCCGGCACGCCGACCAGCATCGCCTGCACGACCAGGTCGTGCATCCACTGCAGGCTCGCGTTGCCGCCGACGAAGACCAGGTCCGGATCGACCTCGAGGATCTCGGCGAAGATCGCCCGCATCTCCGGCAGACCGCGCGGGTCGCCCCCGTAGTTGCGGCAGTCCGTGCCGTCGCCGGCGGGGTTGTCCTCCTGGCCGATCGCCGCCAGGAGCCCATGGGACCTGGCGAGCTGCTCCGGCGACGGCTTGCCGCGGGTCATGTCGAGGCTGAGACCCGCCGCGAGGGCAGAGTTGTACCGGCCTCGCGCCGCCTCGACGATGGCCGGATCGATCGCCGGCACGTCCCTACTCTCCGGCGGCCGCCGACGCGGTCCGGTCGTAGACGATGCGGTAGATCACACCTCGCAGGTCGTCAGACACGAGGAGCGATCCGTCGGCCCGCTCCATCACGTCGACCGGCCGGCCCCACGAGTCTTCGCCCTGGAGCCAACCGGTGGCGAACTCCTCGTACTCCGTGGCCCGGCCGGCCGGATCGACGTGAACCACCATGACCCGGTAGCCGATCTTGTTGCTGCGGTTCCAGGAACCGTGCTCGGCGATGAAGATCTGCCCGCGGTAGCGCTCAGGGAAGGCATCGCCCTGGTAGAAACGCATGCCAACCGCCGCTACGTGGGGGTCGAGGTCGATAGCCGGCGGCACGAGCTCACCGCAGGGACGCTGGTCGCCGAACTCCGGGTCCGGGATGTCCTGGCCGTGACAGTACGGGTAGCCGAAGTGCTGGCCGTCCTCCGTCAGCACGTTCAGCTCGTCGGGCGGAATGTCGTCGCCCATCATGTCGCGGCCGTTGTCGGTGAACCACAGTTCGCTCGTGCCCGGGCGCCAGTCGAACCCGACCGTGTTGCGCACGCCGCGGGCAACGACTTCGTAGTCGCCGGCCCGGTCCAGCCGGAGGATCGTCGCGAAGGGATCGCCCTCGTCGCAGATGTTGCACGGGGCGCCCACCGGCACGTAGAGCCGCCCGTCGGGACCGAAGCGGATGAACTTCCAGCCGTGATGCGTCTCCTCCGGCAGTTCGGCAGTGACCACGACCGGCGCGGGCGGTGAGTCGAGCCGACTCTCTATCCCTTCGAAACGAAGCACGCGGCTGATCTCCGCAACGTAGAGGTCGCCGTCGTGGAATGCGTCGCCGTTCGGCCAGTTAAGGTCGGAGCCGATGCGATAGCGGTCGTCGTCCTTTCCGTCACCGTCCCTATCGACGACTGCATGGACG
>VXUF01000119.1:36894-51869 GCA_009837085.1 Holophagales bacterium | reverse complement strand
ATCCCGGGCCCACCCGGCACCCTGACCCAGGCGGACATCGCGGTCGCCGGGCCGATGGCGCGCACCGTCGAAGATCTGGAGCTCGGCCTCGACCTCCTCGCCGGGCCGGACCAGTGGCACGCGCCCGGCTACCGGCTGGAACTGCCGCCGCCGCGCCACAAGGACATTTCGGACTACCGGGTCGCGGTGTGGTTCGAGGAAGCCTCCTGCCCCATCGACGACCGCGTGCGGGAACGCCTCGAGGCCGCCGTGGAGGCCCTGGAGGCCGCTGGCGCCACGGTCGATCGGGAAGCCCGGCCCGACTTCACCTTCGAGTACGCGACGCGCGTCTTCGGCCAACTCCTCGGAGCCGCCATGTGTGGCGGCTTCAGCCACCAGGAGATCGAGGAACTTGCCGAGCGCGGCCTGCGCGAAGAGGAGGAAGGCGCGCTCGCCGCGCGCTGGGCCTCGCAGCGACACCGCGCTTGGTTGTCAGCCAACGAGCGCCGGCTCCAGATGCGGCGCAAGTGGCACGAGTTCTTCAAGGAGTGGGACGCCGTGCTCCTGCCCTGCCTGCCGACTACCGCGATTCCCCACGACCACAGCGAACCGATGGGCGCGCGCCGGATCAGCGTCAACGGCGAACAGCGCCCCTACGGCGAGCAGACGCTTTGGGTCGGCCTCACGGGAGTCGCCTACCTGCCGGCGACGGTGATTCCGGCTGGCGTCGCCTCGGACGGCCTGCCGGTCGGACTCCAGATCGCCGGTCCATTCCTGGAAGACCGCACGACGCTCGACCTCGCCCGCCGCCTGAGCGAACGGATCGGAGGCTTCGAGCGCCCGCCGGGCTACTGACGCCCGGCGTCCAGGAACGACCTCAGGTCCTCCCGGCTCACCGCCGGCTCGCCGGCGGCGACGTTGTCCAGACGACTCTCGCCGAGCCAGCGCTCCAGGCGGCGCACTTCGCGCTCCAGGTGGCGAAAGCTGTCGACGACGAACAGCAGCGGTTGCAGCGAGTCGATCTCGAAGCTCTGGTTCACGACCCATTCGAGCTGGAAGGGCACGCGCTGCACGCTGGGAGACTCAAGCGAGTGCGCGATCTCACCCGCCGAACTCAGTAGGCCGCTGCCGTATGCGCAGAGTCCGGCGCCGCCAGGACGGCGCATCAGGCCGAACTCGATCGTGAACCAGAAGAAGCGCGCCAACGCCTTGAGTCCGCTCTCGACGCTCCGGCAGTCGCCGTCCCGGGCACGGAGCGCGGCCGTCCGCGCAGCTTCTCCGAAACGGACCAGCACATCGGCGAAGGCCGGGTCCGTGTGCATCGGTACGTGCCCGGCCAGGTCGTGGAAGATGTCCGGCTCGGGAAGGTAGTCGAGCCGGTCGCCGTCGCGCACCGTGATCGTCGTCGGGAACTCCCGGCGTCGCAGGCAATCGAAGAACAGGTAGGCCGGGACGTAGCCGCTCACCGCCCTCGCCCTGAACCCGCTCAGCGGCTCGAGGAAACGGTTGACGTCCTCGAGCCTGGGAATGCGGTCCGGATCCAGGCCCAGACGCGCCACGCCGTCGAGGAAGCGTGGATGGGCGTATCGCTCCCACTTGCCGGCGAGCGCCCGGTACAGGCGTCTCCACGTCTCCTGGTTCGCCTCGCCGTAGAGACCGTAGGGCTGCTCGACGAACAGGTCGCCCCGGGTCTGCGCGCGCTCGATGAAGGCGGCCCGGCCGGTCGTGAGATCCCCGCCGGCAATCGAGTGTTCCCGCGAGGAGTCAACCGCGCCAGCTACGAGCATGGCTCTCCTCCTCTCACAGGTTCCCCCTCGCCGCCTGCTCCCGCTCCAGCGCGACGAAGAGGCTCTTGAAGTTGCCCGCGCCGAAGCCGGTCGCGCCGTGCCGCTCGATGATCTCGTAGAACAGCGTGGGCCGGTCCTCGACCGGCTTGGTGAAGATCTGCAGCAGGTAGCCGTCCTCGTCGCGGTCGGCGAGGATGCCAAGCTCCGCCAGACGATCGATCGGCTCGTCGATCTTCCCGACCCGCTGCTCCAGGTCCTCGTAGTAGGCGACCGGTACGTGCAGGAACTCAACGCCGTTCTCGCGCAGCCGCGTGACGCTCTCGAGAATGTCGTTCGTCCGGCAGGCGACGTGCTGCACGCCGGGCCCCTCGTGGAACTCGAGAAACTCCTCGATCTGCGACTTCTTCCGGCCCTCGGCCGGCTCGTTGATGGGGAACTTGATCGTGCCGGTCCCGTCCTGCATCACCTTCGACATGAGCGCCGAGTACTCGGTCGAAATCGCGTCGTCGTCGAAGTGGACGAGCTGGCTGAAACCGAGCACCTGCGAGAAGAAGGCCACCCACTCGTTCATCCGGCCCAGTTCGACATTGGCCACCACGTGGTCGATCGCAACCAGGCCGCAGTCCCGGCCGGCGGCGGCGCCGGGGATCGCGGGCGCCGCCTGGAAGCCGGGACCGAAGACGCCGCCGTAGCCCCGGCGATCGATGAACTGAAGCACGCAGTCGCCGTAGAGACGGATCGACGCGTGCCGGAACCGGCCGTGGTCGTCCGCGGCCGTCGCCGGCGCCGCGGCCACCTCCGCGCCCCGGGCCACGGCGGCGTCGAACGCAGCGTCCGCGTCCGGCACGGACAGCGCGATGAGCGCGACCGAATCGCCGTGCCGGCGCACCGAGCGCGCGGCGTGATGCGAGGAGTGGAGACCGCTGGTCAGTAGCAGCCGGATGTCTCCCTGCTCGATGAGGTAGGACGCCCGTGCCCGCTCTCCGGTCTCCAGACCGCGGACCGCGGTGCACTCGAAGCCGAAGGCGTGGCAGTAGTAGGCGGCCGACTGTTTCGCGTTACCGACGTACAGCTCCAGGTGATCGAAGCCGAGGATGGGACAGAAGTCCTCGTCCGCGACAGCGCTCGCCGCCGGATAACCGGTCCCCTTGGTCTCCGTTGCCACCAGACTCATCTTCCTCTTCCTCCTGTTGTCTGTTCCCGCCGCCATCCCCGTAGGCAGGCCGCGAACTTCGCCACCGCTACGCGCAGCGACTCCGGCTCCACCGTCGAGAAACTCAACCGGACCGCGTTGGCCGGCGCGTCAAGGTCATGGACGTCGGCAAAGGCCGCCGAAGGAACGAAGGCCACCCCGTGCTCGGCCAGAGCCCGCTCGAGCAGTCGCTCTCCATCCGTGCCCGGGGGCAGCTCGACCCAGACGAACATGCCGCCGGCCGGCTCGGAGAACGAACAGCCGTCCGGGAGCTGATCCGCGAGCTCTTCGAGCATCGCGTCCCGGCGTCTCCGGTACGTGGACCGCAAGAGCTTGAGATGGCGTTCGAGGTCGAGGTCCGCCAGCAGGCGCTCCACGGCCAGCATCGTCAGCCTGGAGCACTCGAGGTCACCTGCCTCCTTGACGGCCCCGAACGTGTCGACCAGCGGCTGCGGCAGGCGCATCCAGCCGAGACGCAAAGCCGGCGCCAGGATCTTCGAGAAGGTGCCGACATGGATTACCCGCTCCGAGTCGAGCGCCGCGAGCGGCCGCTCGAACTCCCCGTCGCAGCACAGCAGGCCGTACGGATCGTCCTCGAGAATCGCGAAGTCGTAGTCCTTGGCCAGAACGACGAGCCGCTCGCGTTTCTCCCGGGTCAGACTCACACCGAGCGGGTTGTGAGCGTCCGGGATCACGTACACCAGGCGCGGCCGTTCCCCGGCAAGCAGCAATCGCTCCAGAGCCTCTACGTCGAGCCCGTCGTCCAGACTGCTGGGCAGAGTGAGAAGCCGCGGCGAACGTGGCGCCAGCGCCTCGCGGACGCCGGTGTACACGAAGCGCTCCAGCGCAACGCACTCGCCCATCGCCACCAGGGCTGCCACCGCCACCTGAAGCGCCTGCTGGGCCCCTGCGGTGATCAGGATCTCTTCCGGACGACACGGAACTCCGCGCCGCCGCATCAACAGAGCGATCTGTTCCTTCAAGGCTCCGCTGGGCGGCCCGTACTGCACCGACCGAGGATCCGCCAGCAGCTCGCGCAGCTTCTCGCCATAGACGTCGGCCGGAAACAGATCGACCGCCGGCAAGCCACCGGCCAGCGACATCACATCGCGTCGAGAGACCCGGTTAACCAGGCGCCGCAGC
Source organism: Holophagales bacterium (assembly GCA_009837085.1). GTDB lineage: Bacteria > Acidobacteriota > Thermoanaerobaculia > Multivoradales > Multivoraceae > Multivorans. Next base: position 47,768 of record VXUF01000119.1, on the reverse strand, counting down.
AGGGAGCGTTCGCGGCCGCGGAGCCAGGGCGCCAGCAGGTGCGCCATCGCGGGCTGCCCGGGCGCCCGACCGCCGAGCGGTGGGAGAAGGTCACCGTACGTGGTGTGATGATGTATCTCTACGGCCATTACTTGGACTCTATCGGAACCAACAAAGCCAAACAAGTTCAGATTCCACTCTCTCGGCTCTCATCCGGGCCCACTCCCACTCTGTGCAAGAATCCGCGCGATGGAACCCAAGAGCAACCACCAGAGCACCGAGTCCCAGCGCTCGGGCCGCCGCCCCCTCGACGCCACCGACTACGCGATCCTCGGGTTGCTGCAGGAGGACTCGAACCGCACCGACGCCGACCTCGCGCGACGCGTCGAGCTGTCAGCCTCAGGACTGAAGAAGCGCCTCCGAAAACTCGAGGACCGCGGGGTGATCCAGCGCCAGGTCACCCTGCTGGATCGCAACGCGGTGAACCTCGGGTTGCTCTGCTTCGTCCAGGTCTTTCTCACCCACCACCAGGCCGACGCGGTGCGTCACTTCAGCAAGGTGATCAGTGAGCTCCCCGAAGTGCTCGAGTGCCACTTCCTGACCGGCGAACACGACTACCTGCTGAAGATCGTGGCCCGCGACTACCGGCACCTCGAGCACATCCTCGCGGACGAACTCGCCGCGATCCCCGGCGTCGACCGTTTGCTCACCAGCATCGTGCTGAACGAGATCAAGCGCACGACCGCACTGCCGCTCGAGTCCCGGACTCCGCCCGTGTCGGCCACGGCAGAAGAAGGCGAAGGCCGTTGAGCCCGCTTGCTACCCTCCCGCTCCGATGAACGGCGCCCAGGCCATGCTCCGGACCGCCGCCAACGCCGGCGTCGAAGTCTGTTTCGCCAATCCCGGCACATCGGAGATCCACCTCGTCGCCGCGCTCGACGAGATCCCGGGCGTGCGCGGCGTCCTGGCCCAGTTCGAAGGGGTGGCCACCGGCGCCGCCGACGGCTACGGCCGGATGACCGGCAAGCCCGCCCTGACCCTCGTTCATCTCGGACCGGGCTTCGCGAACGGATTCGCCAACCTTCACAACGCCCGCCGCGGACGCACTCCCCTCGTCAACGTGATCGGTCACCATCCGACCTGGCACCGCAACTACGATCCGCCGCTCAACACCGAGGTCGAGAGCCTGGTCCGGGCCGTGTCCGACTGGCAGCGCACCTCGGCCTCCGCGGAGCACATCTCCCGCGACATGGCGGACGCCATCGCGGCGGCCCGCCGTCATCCGGGACAGATCGCCACCCTGATCGTGCCCACCGACTGCCAGTGGAACGAGGCGTACGGTCCGATCGTGGAACCGACTCCGCCGCCCGCCGCACGGGTCGGCCCCGATGCGGTCGAGCGGGCCCGCCTCGCCACGTCGAAGGGCGAGCGAACGATGCTGATGCTCGGCAGTTCCGGCTTCACCGCAACCGCGCAACGCGAGGCGGCGAAGGTGCAGGCGAAGACGGGCTGCCGGCTCACTGCCGAGACGTTCTGTGGACGCATGGAACGCGGTCCCAACCTGCCTCTGCTGCCGCGGGTGCCCTACTTCCCCGAACCGGCCGTGGAGTTCTTCCGCGGCATCGACACGGTGGTCCTGGCCGGCGCTCTCGATCCGGTCGCCTTCTTCGGCTACGAGGGCGGCGTCAGCCGGTTGATCCCCGAGTCCACCGAGGTCGTCGTCCTCAGCCATCCGACGGAAGACAGCGGCCACGCCCTCCACGAACTGGCCGTCGCGCTCGGCGCGAAGGAAGAACCGCCGGCACGGAACATCGAGAGGCCGCCCATCCCCTCCGGACCGATCGGAGTCCGCGTCGCCGCCCAGGCGATCGCCGCCACCCTGCCCGAGCAGGCGATCGTGATGGACGAAGGGATCACCGCCGGCGCCGGCTTCTACCCCGCCACGATGAACGCGCCGGCCCACACCTATCTCCAGGAGAACGGCGGAGCGATCGGCATGGGCCTGCCGGCTTCCCTTGGCGCCGCGATCGCCTGTCCGGACCGCAAGGTCCTGAATCTCGAGGGCGACGGCAGCGGCCTCTACACGATCCAGGCGCTGTGGAGCCAGGTCCGGGAGGGGGTCGACGTCGTGAACCTCGTGTTCGCGAACGACGTCTACCGCATCCTCCAGGTCGAACTCCACCGTGCCGGGGTCGAGGAGCTCGGCCCGCAGAGCGTCAACCTGACGGACCTCTCCGGTCCCCGCGTCGAGTGGCTCGATCTCGCCCGCGGCTTCGGCATGCCGGCGGTCCAGGTGCGGACCGGCGAGGAGCTCACGGAGGCGCTCGAGCGCGGCTTCGCCGAACCGGGTCCCTGTCTGATCGAGGCGATGGTCGACGACACGGCCTGAGGCTTGAAGTACGCGGTCACTCTCCTCCCGGGAGACGGAATCGGCCCCGAGGTCAGCAAGGCGATGGTTCGCGCGGTCGACTTCGTCACCGGCGGCCGCATCGACTGGGAGCCAGTGGTGGCCGGCAGCACGGCGGTCGACCAGGGACTCTCGCCGCTCCCCGATGAGGCGATCGACTCCATCCGCCGCAACCGGATCGCGATCAAGGGACCGTTGCAGACGCCGGTCGCCGGCGGCTGGCGCAGCGTCAACGTCCTTCTTCGCCAGTCGCTGGAGTTGTTCGCTTGCGTCAGGCCGGTGCGCTCCCTGCCCGGTAACACGCTGGCCCGCTACCAGGGCGTCGACCAGATCATCGTGCGCGAGAACACGGAGGGGCTCTACAGCGGCCGCGAGCACGAAGTCGTCGACGGCGTCGTGGAGGCACTCAAGATCGTCACCCGGGACGCGTCGCGGCGGATCATGCAGTTCGCCTTCGAGTACGCCCGCAGCCACGGCCGAAAGAAACTCACCATCGTCCACAAGGCCTCGATCACGCCGCTTTCGGACAACCTGTTCCTGGACTGCGCACGCGAATGCGAGCGGAACTACCCCTTCTTTCAGGTCGAGTACCTGCCGCTCGATAATCTCGCGCTCGATCTGGCCACGGATCCGACCCGCTTCGACATGCTCGTGATGGGCAACCTGGACGGCGACCTGATCAGCGACCTCTGCGCCGGACTGGTCGGCGGCCTCGGTGTCGTTCCAGGCGCGAACTACGGCGAGGGCTGCGCCGTCTTCGAGGCGGTCCACGGCACGGCGCCGGACATCGCCGGCCGCGACCTGGCCAACCCGATCGCTCTCATCCTGTCGGCCGAGCTGATGCTCCGCTACGTGGGCGAAGCCGAGGCGGCCGACCACCTCCGAGCCGGGGTCGAGCGACTGCTGGTCGCCGGCAAGTCGCTCACCCGGGACCTGGGCGGATCGGCGAACACGTCCGAACTCACGGACGCGCTCCTCGCCGAACTCGACGCCGTCTCCGAGGATGCGGACGGCGCCGCCCGGAGGCCGGCAAGAGGGCCGGCGCACCGACAACCGGACAGCGCTCGATGACAGCCGACGGCAAGACCGCAACCAGACCCCGGGTCGCCCTGATCGTCGGCAGCATCGGCATCGGCGCCGAGACCGCGCCGCCGGTGCTCGAGATCCTGGAGTCCGTCGGCGCCCGTTTCGACTTCGTGCGCGTCGACGTGCCGACCGCGGTGCGGCGCAACACGGAGACGGTCCTGAGTGAGGCGGCCGACACGATCCGCGACTGCCGGGTGGCGCTGAAGACCCGCCTCATCGGCCCGGGCAGCGATGCCGTGCGGGTGGGGCCGGGGCCGCAGAACCCGAACGTCGCCCTGCGGCAGATGCTCGGGCTCTGGGCCAGCGTGCGTCCCGTGCGTTCGGTACCAGGGCTGCCGACGCGGTATCCCGACCTCGACGTGCTGCTCATCCGCGAGATCACCGAGAGCGTCTACCGCGGAATCGAGCATGAGATCGTGGACGGCGTGGTCGAGAGCATGAAGGTGGTCAGCCGCGCGGCGTGTGAACGCATTGCCGACTACGCCTTCCGCATCGCCCAGCGCCACGGACGCCGGAAGGTCACCGCCATCCACAAGGCGAACATCATGAAGCAGAGCGACGGCCTGTTCCTGGACACGGTCCGGGACGTCGCCGCCGGCTACCCCGACATCGAGGTGGACGACTGCATCGTCGACGCGGCCTGCATGCGTCTCGTGCTGAATCCGTACGACTTCGACGTCATGCTGATGGAGAACCTCTACGGCGACATCCTGAGCAACCTCGGCGCCGGCCTCGCCGGCGGCATCTCCACCGGCCACGCGATCAACGTCGGCGACGACTGCCACGTCTTCGAGGCCGTCCACGGCGACGCCCCGCACCTGATCGGCACCGGCCAGGCGAACCTGTTGCCCCTGCTGACGCCGGCCATCGCGCTACTCCGGCATTTCGACCTCTACGAGGAGGCGAGCAGGATCGATCAGGCGGTGACCGGCGTCCTCGAGGAGGGCCGGAACCTGACCCCCGACCTGGGCGGCCAGTCGTCCACCTGGCAGATGGCGCGGGCCATCATCGCGGCGATGGGCTAGCAACCTGTCCGTGCGCCGGCCTCCAGCGCTCAGTCTCAGCGCGCAGAGGCCAGATCGGCGAGAAGCGTGACGATGCCGGTGCCCACGCGCTCGACTTCCGCCGCCGTCAGGTAGGGCGTAAGCACCTGGAGGTCCGGGCCCGCGACTGACAGGCCGCTTCCGGCCTGGCTCCGCAAGGCCCGCAGCGAGCGCACCTGGCGTTCGCCGAGGCGGATCAGGGCCGGGCGAATCGCCTCCAGTTCCAGGGTCGGCGCCACCTCCGGCGCCCGGCGCTGCACCGCCTTGGCCAGGTCGATCTGAAGCGCGAACCAGTCGCGCACGGGTTTCGGATCGAGCCCGAAGCGTGCGGCGCTCCGTTCCGCCGCCTCCAGTACTGCCTGCTCCCGTTCCAGGTCTTCGATCGGCACACCGCGCGCCGACTTCCACGAGGCGACCGGTTGCATGAAGGCGAGCCGCCGGGCCGTCAAGTCAAGCAGGTGGTCCAGCTCGTCGCGGTGCTGGCCACGGCCGAACCACTCTTGACGGCGGGCCTCGAGCCAGTGCTCGTTGCGCTGAATCCAGCGGTCGACCGCGAGCCCCAGTTGGTCCGCCCGGTCGGGAGCGACCCAGAACACCTTGCGGTCGATCGGCGGCTCGCAGCGCCGCCGCCATCCGTCACGGCCGAAGTGCTCGACCTCGAACGAGTCGGTGACGAAGGCGTCCACTTCGTCCCGTTCCAGGCGGCCGGGCAGCGACAGGTTGTCGTCGACGGCGATGATCTCGCTGTCGCCACCAAGGCGCTCCCGGGTCCAGCGCTCCAGGATGCCGCCGCGATTGACGGCCACGCGGCGTGGCGGCTCGGGCGCGGCCGCCGAGCTGACCACGCAGGGGCCACCCGCCGCGACCGCCCGGCTCATCCAGCCGACGGCAGCCCGCCCGGGCCGCCAGGTGACGCCACTCATCGCGAGATCGAAGTCGTCCGCGGCCATCGATGCCGCCAGCTCCGGCCAGTCGAAGGGGCGGAAGTCGAGGTCGAAGCCGAGGTCGGAGGCGAGTCGTTCGGCAACCTCGATGTCGAAGCCCAGGCGCGCCGTCTCTTCGTCCGCGACCCCCTCGACGATCGAGAAGGGGGGGTAGTCGCCACTGGTCCCAACGCGGAGCACCGGCTTCGCGGGCACGTTGGTCTGCGCCGCCGAAGACGCCTCGTCCAGTTCCACCGCCGTGAAACGCACGGAGGCGACCCACGGCTCCTCCCCCGGCGTGAAGTGACCGTACGTCGTGGTGACGAACGTGCCGTCCGGCAGCAGCTCAAGGCCCGGGTACGCCGTGTCGGCGGCATACCTGTTGTCCATGAGCCGCACCCGCACCTCGCCCGCCCAGGGCTCACGGCCCCCGCGCCGCAGGTCCTCGTAGCGGCCCAGCCAGCCGACCCAGTCACCGCGCCACGGGCTGGACGGCTCCTGGTCGCGGAAGGTAATGAAGAGGCGGCCGTCCGGTGTGTACCGACCGACGTGACGGTCGCCGGTGAGCGAAGACGGCAGTTCGACGGGCCGGCTCCACGTGCGGCCCTCGTCGGGCGAGAAGACGACGAAGGAGTTGAACTGGCGACTGTTCTCCCGAAGCAGCACGGCGATCTCGCGGCCGTCCGGCGAGCGGATCAGACCCGGCTCGCAGAGATGCGCCTCCGGGTGTTCGGCGATGACCTCCGGCTCGGACCAGGTCAGGCCGTCGTCGATCGAGATGGTCTTGTAGACCCTGAACTCGGGTTCGAAGCCGGGGATCCGCTCGTAGCGGGACGTCGGCCGGCGGAAGAACCGTCCGTCGTCGTGGAACAGCGCCATCAGTTCGCCGTCCAGGCTGCGCAGCCGTTCGACCGACGACATCGCGACGACGCCGCCGAAGTGACCGATCGGCTCGAGCTCGGTCCAGGTCCCGCCCTCGTCGTCCGAGCGCGCCATCCGCACCGGGTAGAGCCCCGAGAACATGATGAGGCGCCGCCGGCCGTCCGCGAGATCGACCGGGAAGACGGTCGGCGTCTCCATCGACGTCGCCCAGCTCGCGGGCGTCGGCAGCCGCTCGCTCCAGGTGAGCCCGCCGTCCTCGCTCCGCTTCATGACGATCGGGCCGGCGCCGTGTCCCTTCGGGTAGACGGTCAGGATCGAGCGTTCGTCGGACAGGAGCACCGTCGTCGGATGACCCAGGTACTGCCCCGGTTCCCGGTCGACGACGACCTGACGATGGGTCTCGCCCGCCCAGTCCACCCAACGGAGCGGTTCATCGCCGGCGCCCCGGCAAGCCAGCGCCGCCGGCAGCAGAAGCGCCGCGAGCAGGAGGGCGATCCGGCGCTGAACCGAAGCCGAGGTCACGCCTCGTTCCTCAAGTTCCTCAGCGCCTCCCGGCGGCTCAGCGGACTCAGCCGCTCCTCGTGCTCCCACACGAACCGCCGCACTTCATCCGGGTCGTGCCAGGCCAGGTCGCGCAGCGCCCAACCGATCGCCTTGCGGATGAAGAACTCGCCGCCGAAGCGCGACCCCAGCAGGTTCTCGCCGATCGTCGCGTGCAGGAGTTCCAGATCCGTCGCCCCCTTGCGGCCGAGCTGGCAGATCATCGACGCCCGGCGCTTCCACATGTCGGGGCACCGGCTCCACACGTTCATCCGCTTCGCCATCGTCTTCGGATACCGCTCAACGAGTTCCCGCAGGCGGTGGCTCGCAACGGCGTCCACGTAGTCCCACCAGGCGCCTGTGACGATCATCTCCTCGAAGACCGGCAATGCCCTCATCGTGCGCAGCGGCTGGTACACCCGGTAGCCGCTGAGGTCGATCGCGGCGTGCCGTTCCTCACGGCGGCCGGCGGTCCGCCAGAGCGTCACGACCGTCGAGCGCCACTCCTCAAAGCCGTCCAGCGGATGGTTCCGGAAAGCAGCGCGGCCGATCTTCCGTAGCTCCGGCGTCTTCACCCCCCAGAACGGCATCTCCGACTTCATGTAGGCCTGCTGCCCCTTCGCCCGCTCGGGGTCTCCGGCGGCCCTCAACTCGCGCCGCAGTTCCAGAATCAGCTTCCGGCCCGCCGGCGGGGGCCGCAGTTCAGGCATCCGCGCGAATGTAGCAAGCGGCGGCACCTTGGCTATCCTCGACGTCGTGCCCAGCGCCGCCTGGATCGCAGGGGGCCTTGCCGTCGTCTGGCTGTCCGTGTCGAACGCCCCCGCCCTCACCGTCCCGCCTCCGGGCGCCGGAGCACGCCCGCCGGAACTCCAGGCCAGGCTGGAAGCGGCGCTGGCGGCGATGCCGGCCGACTACGAGCCCCGGACCGAGCACCTGGATCCGGACGGCCGGCCGCTGTTCCTGAATCGCCTCGTCCTCGAAACGTCGCCCTATCTCCGCCAGCACGCGCACAACCCGGTCGACTGGTTCCCCTGGGGCGAGGAGGCCTTCGAACGGGCGCGGGCGGAGGACAAGCCCGTCTTCCTCTCGATCGGCTACTCCACCTGTCACTGGTGCCACGTGATGGAGCGCGAGAGCTTCGACAACGTCGAAGTGGCGCGGCTGATGAACGAGCTGTTCATCTGCATCAAGGTCGACCGCGAACAGCGGCCCGACATCGACGACATCTACATGACCGCGGTCCAGGTCACCCAGCAACGGGGCGGTTGGCCGATGTCGAGCTTCCTGCTCCCCGACCGCCGGCCTTTCTTCGGCGCCACCTACTTTCCGCCCCAGCAGTTCGTCAACCTGATGCGTCAGGTCGACGCCGCGTGGCGGGAACGGAGGGGCGACCTCGAAGCGAGCGCCGCCCAGATCACCGACCTCGTTCAGCAGATCACGGCCGCCCGCGGCGCGGCGAAGAACCTGGGCCGCGCGGTGATCGGCGAGGCGGTCCAGGGCCTCGTCGCCAGTACGGACCGGGTCCACGGCGGCTTCGGGGGCGCGCCCAAGTTTCCCAACGAAACGAACCTCCTGCTGCTGCTCGAGGAGGCGCTCCGTACGGGCGACAGGAGCCCGCTCGACGCCGCGCTGCTCACCCTGCGCGCGATGGCCCGCGGCGGCATCCACGACCAGGTCGGCGGCGGCTTCCACCGCTACTCGGTGGACGGGCACTGGCTCGTGCCCCACTTCGAGAAGATGCTCTACAACCAGGCTCACCTGCTCCGGGCCTACGTTCTCGCGTACCGGCTGACCGGCGATCCACTGCTGGCACGGGTGGCCCGCGAGACCGCCGACTACGTGCTGCGCGACATGACCTCCCCGGAGGGGGCCTTCTACTCGGCCACCGACGCGGACAGCGAAGCCGAAAACGGCGAGTCGCTCGAGGGCGAGTTCTTCGTCTGGACGAAGGACCAGCTCCGGGAGGCCCTGGAACCCGCCGACGCCGAACTGACGATCCGGCTCTTCGGCGTCACCGACGCGGGGAACTTCGAGCACCGGAACATCCTCTTCCTCGACCGGCCGCTGGACGAGAGCGCCGCCGACTTCGGACTACCGCTGAACGGGTTGCTCGACCAGCTCGACGGCGTCCGCGAACGGCTCTACCACGTCCGGGAACGCCGCCTCCATCCGCTGCGGGACGACAAGGTGCTCACCTCCTGGAACGGGATGATGATCCGTGCCCTGGCCGAGGCCGCCGACGCCCTGGCCGAGCCGGCCTACGCCGAGGCCGCCGCGCGAGCGGCTGAGTTCCTCTGGCGCAACAGCCGCCGCGAGGACGGCGGCCTGTGGCGCGTCTGGCTGGACGGCGAAGCGTCGACTTCCGGTCTGGTCCAGGACTACGCCCACCTGGCTCACGCGTTCGTAGCCCTTCACGACGTGACCTCCGACGACAAGTGGCTCGAACGGTCCGCGACCGTCGCGGCGGAGATGGTCGAGCGCTTCTGGGATCCCAGTCCGGCTCCCATGGACGAAAACGCCCTCACTCCACCGAGCCTCGGCAGCGGCTTCTACATCGCCGAGCGGGAGAAGGCCAACCTGCTGATCGCCCAGCCGAAGAGCCCGACCGACGGTGCCGTACCCTCCGGCAACTCCGTCGCCGTCCGCGCCCTGGCCGAACTCGGCCGCCGCACCGGCGACCGCAACGCCACCGACCGCGCCCTCGCCACCGTCGCCGCCTTCGCCACGAACATCGAACGGATGCCGGCCGCCTACACGTACATGCTGACCGGACTCGCCGTGGCGCTCGAAGGCGACGCGGGACCGCGCGCCACCGCCGGCAACGGCGCCGTCGTCGCCGCCGCCACCCTGCGACCCGCTGACCGGGCCGGCGGGTACGAAGTCGATGTCGATCTCGTGATTGAGGAAGGCTGGCACCTGAACGGCCCCGAACCGCTCCAGGAAGACCTGATCGGCACGACAGTCGAAGGCGCCGGCAGCCACTTCGACATCACCAACCTCCGCTACCCGGAACCCCGCAGAACCCAGGTCAGCACCCGGTCCGGCGACGTGCTGATCTACGAGGGACGCCAGCGCATCACGTTCCGGCTCCGAGCCTCCTTGACCACTGATCCACACCCGGTCTCGATTCCGATCTCCCTTCGAGTCCAGGCCTGCGACGACCAGCTCTGTCTCCTTCCCGAGACCGTCGTCCTTGAGGTTCCCCTCGCCGGCCTGCGTGGAACTGACCACCGATAAGGAGCCGGCCTGACGGCCGGCGCGTTCTTATCGCCGCCTCCGGCGGCAGCCGGCGAGGACGCCGGCGCACCCAGTGTGCGACCTCGTCCATGCCCGCAACGCAGGCATCCGGCGACGGGAAGCTCGACGAGGTCCAGTCTGTCGGGGGGCCGCTGGGACCCCTCCACCGGCCCCGGACAGGCGGGTGCTACCGACGTCGCTACGGCGAAGCGATGCAGTACAGGTTGTTGCGGCCGCGCAGGTAGATCTCGTCGCCGACGATGGCCGGTGAGGCGTCGAAGCGGTCGTCGAGTTCGTTCTCGGCCAGGACCTCGAAGGTCGGTCCCGCCCTGGCGACCAGGAACTCGCCGTCCCGGCTCGTGAAGTAGACGCGGTCGCCCACCCCGACCGGCGACGCGTACACGTTGCGGACCGGCCCCAGCCGCTGGTTGGCATAGAGCGCCTCACCCGTCCTGGCGTCGAACGCCGAGAGGATGCCGTTGTTCGACTTCGTGAAGTAGATGACGCCGTCGTGCAGCAGCGGCGACGGCACGTACGGCGTGTCCCGGTCCACGGACCAGACCACCTGCTCCGTCCCCGTGACATCGCCCTCGGCGCCGTCGAGACGCACCGCCAGCAGCTTGCTGCCCCGGAAACCGCTCGTCAGGTAGACGACACCGTCGGAGTAGACCGGCGACGGGATCGCATTGAGGGTCATGCCCGTCGCCTGCCAGATCGGTTCGCCGGTGTCAGCGTCATAGGTGCGGCCCCGGTTTGTCGCGCTCGTGATGACCTGCG
>VXUF01000119.1:35472-36884 GCA_009837085.1 Holophagales bacterium | reverse complement strand
GCTCAACGACCAGGGGCGTCGTCCAGGCCGTCATCTCGTCGCGGTCGCGGCGCCAGACTTCCTGGCCCGTCCTCTTGTCGAGGGAAACCATGAAGGAGTCGTCCTCGTGATCCCAGATGACGAACACGCGGTCGCCGTGAAGCGCTGGCGAGCTCCCCTCGCCGAACCCGAGCCGCGTTCGCATGTCACCGAAGTCGCGGCGCCAGAGTTCGGTCCCGTCGAGATCGAAGGCGTAGAGGCCCTGCGAACCGAAGAAAGCGATCAGCACTTCGCCGTCCGTCACCGGCGACCCGGAGGCCCAGGTGCCGTCGGGATGAGTGCCTCCGGAGGGCGCTTCCGTGCGCACGGTGCGCTTCCACACCGTCGACCCATTCGCGCGATCCAGCGCGTGGACCTCGTAGCTCAGGACCCGGTCCGGCGGGATGCCGTCGCGCCTGCCGGCCGGCGGCGCATCGTCGACCTTCTCGCCGGTGGGCACGGCCGTGGTCAGGTAGAGCCGGTCGCCCCAGACGATGGGCGACGACAGTCCAAGGCCCGGCACCGCCTTCTTCCAGCGCACGTTCTTCGTTTCGGACCACTCGATCGGCGGGTTGCCGCCCGGCGCCGACCCGGTTCGGCTCGGGCCGCGCCAAGCCGGCCAACCGCCTTCCACATCCGAACTCGCGGGCGGCGCCGCCGCCGCAACACCGGCGGAAAGGGCGAGCATGGCCGCCATCGCGATGCGCTCCGCGCGCAGCACTCCATCCAGACGCATGACCGGCACGGCGACCCTCCTACAGACTCTCGTGAATCGAAGTGATGAAGACCGACTCGTTGATGAAACCAGAGCCCCAGCCGCTCCATTCCTCGGGCAGTCCGGCGGCCTGGATCTCCTCAACCGACTTTCCAGCGTCCTTGCCGGCCTCGACCGCGGCGACGCACTCCACGAGCATTCGGTGGTACGTCTTCAAGTCATCGACCGACGACAGGGGCCCGTGGCCGGGGATCACCTTCGCATCCGCCGGAAGGTGCGACAGCACCTCCCCGATGCTGTCGCGAAGTCCCACCGCGTTGCCGCCGTTGCCGACATCGACGAACGGAAAGCGTCCCGCGAAGAACTGGTCGCCCAGGTGAATGACGTTCGAGTCCGTGAAGTAGATGTAGCTGTCGCCGTCCGTATGACCGCCGGTCAGGTGCCCGATCATGATCTCTTCGCCGTTGAAGTGGATCGACACCCCGTCGTCGTAGGTCACCACGGGGAGAGCCTCCTTCGGCGCCGGCTCGGCCGGCCGGCCGCGCACGCCGGCGCCCTCCGCCAGACGCTTGCGCACGTTCGTATGCGCCACGATCAGCGCCTCCTTGCCGAAGATCACGTTGCCGCCCGTGTGGTCGAAGTGGAAGTGGGTGTTGACAAAGAACTCGAGGTCGCCGGG
>VXUF01000119.1:24315-35462 GCA_009837085.1 Holophagales bacterium | reverse complement strand
GATGGGGCCGCCGGCGCCGGTCAGCATGTGAACGGCGCCGGAAACGTGCTCTGCCGTGACCTCGACGGCCGAGAAGTCCTGCTGCGCCGCCGCCGGGACGGCGAGGAGCATCGCGATCATCCCGGCGGCGAACGCGACCGAACGGATGCGAAGCGTAGTGCGGGTCACGGTGTGTGCCTCCTTTGTCAGTGCGAGAGGGCGTAAAGAACCAGGTTCACGCCGAAGGGGTAGGACTTCGTTAGCGAGAAGCGCTCGAAGAACTCGCGCGACTCCCCTTCCCGCTCCCAGCCGTCCGCGATGTCCGTGTTGTGGGTCATCGCGACCATCAGCCGGCCGTGTTCGTCGAAGATGCCGCGAAAGTGCGGCTCGGCGGAATCCATTCCGCGCTCCGAGGTGCCGGCGCGGCCGCTCATGTTCCAGTACCGGTTCGACGGTATCTGGGGCACTTCGTCGACCGTGAAGAACGTGCTGAAGATGGGGTGATCCAGCGGAATGTCGACGATCGGGTACTCGCCCGGCGGCAGCACGCGGCCGATCTGCCGCGCCCAGCGGTCCCACGCGACGGGGCCCCAGAAGTCGTCGACGTAGAGAAAGCCTCCGGCCAGCAGGTACTTCCGCAGGTTCTCCGCCTCGACGTCGTCGATGCCGATCGTGCCGACGTCCGACATGAAGAGAAACGGAAACTCGAACAGCCGCGGATCGTCGAGCGTCAGCACGAGGTGCTCCGGGTCGCCGTAGGCCGTGCGCTGGATCTCGACCGTCGTCAACTGGGCAAGGCGCGTCATGAAGTTGTACTCGGAGTCCGGGTAGTCCGTGAACCAGCCCTGGCCCAACCACTCGTCGATGACCTGCCGGTACTGGCCGCGGCAGAAGACGAAGCCCTCAAGGTACTGGCGGCCTTCCTCCGGGTAGCGCGCGGGCACCGGGCGCCACCACTGGGCCGGCAGCAGCGAGGCCAGGAGCAGGGCGATCGCGGCCAGACCCGTCGGCGCCAGCCACCTTCTTCCCGGCCTTGCCCTGAGCTTCATGGCGACGATCGTACCTCGCGGCGAGCGCTAAGATCGACCTTGATCAACCTTCCTCTCCACTCCAGGCCACGACATCTCACCGGGAGGACCTATTCGTGAACCCAGAGTCCCTGTCCCGCCGCACCCTGATTGCCGGCGCGGCTTCGGTCGCCGCGGCCGCCGCTGTGCCGGCCACACTCGCCGCCCAGCAGGAGCGAGTGATCAGGAACGGGAGAATCCGCCAGTCGGTGTGCCAGTGGTGCTACGGCCGGATACCGCTTGAAGAACTTGCCGCGGCCGCCAGCGCGATGGGTCTCGAATCGATCGAGATCCTGGGCCCCGAGGCCTTCCCCACCCTGCAGGAGCACGGCCTCTCCTGTGCCATGACGAACAGCCACGGCATCACCAGCGGTATCAACGATCCCGCCAACCACGAGGCCTGCCTGGAGGCGATCACCGCCGCCATCGACGCCACCGCCGAGGCCGGATTTCCCAACGTGATCACCTTCTCGGGCAACCGCAACGGCATGCCGGACAGGGAGGGCCTCGAGAACTGCGTCACGGCCCTGAAGCAGATCGTCGGCCACGCCGAGCAGAAGGGCGTCACGATCTGCATGGAGCTGCTGAACTCCAAGGTCAACCACGCCGACTACATGGCCGACAACATGCCCTGGCTGGTCGAACTCGTGGACCGCGTCGGCTCCGACCGCTTCAAGATCCTCTACGACATCTACCACGCGCAGGTCATGGAGGGCGACGTCATCCGCACGATCCGCGACTACCACGAACACATCGGCCACTACCACACGGCCGGCAACCCCGGACGCAACGAACTGGACGAAGACCAGGAGCTGTACTACCCGGCGATCATGCGCGCCATTCTCGAGACCGGCTACACGGGCATCGTGGGCCAGGAGTTCATCCCCAAGGGAGAGGACAAGCTCGCCGCCCTGGCGCATGGCGTGAGCGTCTGCGACGTGTGAAGAGGAGCGAGGCTGACGCCTCGCGCGTTCTTCCGGAAGGCCGGCGAGGACGCCGGCGCACCCAGTGGGTCACGGCTCGGACTGAGTCTGATCCCTGAACAGCGCCGCGAAGCCCAGCATCGTGGCCAGCGCCAGCGCCGACAGCGAGTACCAAAGCGCCGAGTAGTCGAGTACGCCGGCGTCGTTCGTGAACGCCTCGGACAGTAGCTGGAGCACCGGCGCCGCCAGGACCGGCCCGAGACCGAGAATCACGATCCCGAACACGGTCTGCGCCGAGTGGCGGACGTCCTCCTCCGCGATACGGTCGACGTAGATGAAGGCAGCAGCGAAGAAGCACGCATAGCAGAGGCCGTGGAGCGCCTGACTGGCGACGATCACCTCCACCGGCAGGAAGTCGCTGCCGAAGATCGCGTAGCGGGCACAGTAGGCGAAGGCCCCGATGACGATGACGCCGCGGAATCCGAACCGCGCCAGCAGCCAGCCGGTCGCCACCATGACCGCGATCTCGGCGAACTGGCCGATGCTCATCGCCGGTCCGATCCGGCTGTCCGGAAGCCCCAGCACGTCGCTCATGAACGGCGCCGTCTGCATGAAGTAGATCTGGTGGATCACCGCGATCGGCAGGCTCGCCGCGACCAGCACCGCGAACGACCGCTGGCGGAACAGCCCGAAGGCCTTCGCGAAAGCGAGCTTCTCCTCCGCGTCTCGTCGCGGCGGCGTGGGCGGCAGGAAGAGGCAGAACAGGGCGTAGCCGAACGCCAGTACTCCGCTCCAGATCAGCGAGTCGACCAGTCTGGCGGTCGCATCCGTCGCCTCGGTTCCGGCGTAGAACGGCGGGAGCCAGGAGAACCGGACGTCGGAGAGCAGCCAGAACAGCGGGAACGCCCAACTTGCCGCGATCCAGCCGATCGTGCCCCAGACCCGGACCTTCGGGAACTGGCCGTCGGGGTCGTCCAGGTGCGCGAAGGCGAGCGAGTTCGACAGCGCCAGCGTCGGCGTGTACAGAACCGAGTACGCCACGGACAGCCAGAGCCACGCCGAGAACGTCGTCTGGTAAGCGGTCAGGATCTTGATCACGCCGCCCGCGAGCAGCAGCACCGCCAGGACGCGCTGGGTCGGGAACGAGCGATCAGCGAGCTGGCCGGCGATGAACGGCGCGGTGACGGCGCCGATCGAACTCGCCAGGCCCAGAATCCAGCCGACCTGTCCCGGGCTGAACCCCAGGCCGCCCTCGGCCTGATCGGCCTGGAGATAGCGGGCGAGCACCGGCAGCCAGACGCCCCAGACCCCGTACTGCAGGAGCATCATGACGGACAGCCGGAGGTATGTCTGACGTTTCACCGGCGGCATCCTACGCCGACCGTCCGTGCGCCGGCCCGCGTGCACGATCTACACTCCCGCCTCCATTCAATCCCATGCAGAACGAAGACACCACTGCCGGAGCCCTGGCCGGGATCCATGTCGTCGACCTCGCCGGCACGGTGGCCACGGCCTACTGCGGCAAGCTCTTCCGTGACCTCGGCGCGACCGTGACCAACGTCGAGTCGCCAGGCGAGGGTCACCCGCTCCGCCGCCTGCATCCCTTCCATTCCCGGGCGTCCGGGCCCGAGGCGAGCGCGCTCGCGACCTGGCTCTCGCTCGGCAAACGGAGTGTCGCCGCCGGACCGGAGGACCCGGAGGCCCGCGGCCTGCTTCACGGCGCCGATCTCATCCTCGACGCCGACCCCGCCGTCGAAAGGCGACTGTTCGAGGGCCAGCTCCGGCTCTCCATCTCCTGGTTCGGCGCCTCGGGTCCCTACGCGGGCCGCGCCGCCACGGACCCCGTCATCAGCACCCATACCGCCGCGGCCAGGGCGATCGGCCCAGCCGAGGGGCCGCCCATCCTGGCCACGGGCCACACGCCCCAGGTGGTCGCCGGCACGCTCGCCTACGTGGGCGCCGTCGGCCACCTGCTGGCGCGGGAGACAGGACGGCTCGACGGCCCGTTTCACCTGGACGTCTCGATCTTCGAAGCGGCGATGTGCATCACCGAGCCCGGCCCTGCCGGAACCCTCGCGACGGGCGAGATCCGTCCGCGAATCGGTATCAACCGCTTCTGGCCCACCTATCCGGTCGGCATCTACCCCTGCCGCGACGGCTGGCTCGGCGTGAGCACGGTGACGCCCTCCCAGTGGCGGAGCCTGTGCGCGCTCCTGGGGCTTGACGAGCTTGGGACAGAGCCCCGCTACCAGGTCTCGATCAACCGCCTCGAGGATGCCGACCGCATAGACGCCGCGCTGCGCCCGCGCCTCCTCGAACGAACCGCCCGCGAGTGGGTCGAAGCCGGCCAGGACGCGCGCGTCCCCCTGGCGCTCGCACCGACGCCGGCCGAGCTGTTCGACCTCGAGCAGTTCCGCGATCGCGGCGCCTGGGTAGTGGCGGCACACCCGGGTCAGGGCAGCTTCGTGGCGCCCGGCACCCCCTTTCGCCTGCACCGCACGCCCGCCACGCTAGGGGGCTCGGCGCCGCGCCTGGGAGAGCACGGCACGCGGAGCGAACGCCTGACCCTCCGTCCACCGAGGAAGCGTGCACCCATGTGGCGCGTCCCCGCGCCACATGCGTCGCAGGCCGTGCGTCCGCTGGCGGACGCGCGGATGCCGCGTTCGCTGGGCGCCTCCCCCCAAGCCCGCCGCCCCACGCTGCTCGGCGACATCCGCATCGTCGACCTGACGATGGGCTGGGCCGGCCCGCTGGCCACCCGCCAGCTCGCCGACATGGGCGCCGAGGTGATCAAGGTGGAGTCCTGCCAGTACTTCGACTGGTGGCGAGGCTGGGAGTCGACGCCAGAGTCCATCGCCCAGAAGCTCTACGAACAGTCCACGGCCTTCAACACGACCGGGCGCAACAAGCTGGGGATCACCCTCGACCTGACCAGCCGGCGCGGCGTCGATCTCCTGCTGCGCCTCGTCGCGAAGGCCGGCGCCGTGATCGAGAACTACACCGCCAGCGTCCTGCCCAGGCTGGGCCTCGACTACGGCCGCCTCCGCCAGGTGAATCCCGAGCTGGTCATGGTCTCGATGCCGCCCTTTGGCAAGAGCGGCCCCTGGATGAACCACCGCGCCTACGGCTCGACCGTCGAGCAGGCGTCCGGACTACCCCACCTGAACGGCCGCACGGGTGACCCGCCGACCATGCAACACGTCGCCCTCGGCGACCCGATCGCCGGCATCAACGCCGCCGCGGCGCTCCTGACCGCCCTCCGGCATCGCCACCGAACCGGCGAGGGGCAATACGTCGATCTTTCCCACGTCCAGTCCATGTTCCCGCTCGCCGCCCACGGCCTGATCGAGCAGGCGGTCAGCGGCGCTCCGCCGGAACGCGCCGGCGGCCGTCATCCCCTGTTCGCGCCGTGGGGTGTCTATCCGTGCCTCGGCGCGGAACCCTGGATCACGGTCACGGTCGAGACCGAGGGCCAGTGGCGGGGGCTCTGCGGTGTTCTGGGGATGGACGCGGACGACCACCGCTTCGCGAACGCCACGGCACGCAAGCGGCGCGAGGACGATCTCGACCGGGCGCTGGCGGCCCGCACCGCGCTCCACGACGGCCTGGCCCTGGAACGGCGCCTGGCCTCCGCGGGGGTACCGGCGGCTGTCCTGCGCAACACGCTCGACGTGCTCTACGACCCGCATCTCGAGGCCCGCGGCTACTGGCAGTGGCGCGAGCGGGCCTGGGTCGGCGATCAGCCCAACCCGTCGGCTCCGTTTCGCCCGGCTCCCGAGGACGGCCGAAGCCGGCCATACGCGGTCGAGTGGCCGGCGCCCACGCTTGGGCAGCACAACCGCGAGGTGCTGACGCGCCTGCTCGGCCTGAGCGAGGATGAACTGAAGGTACTGGAGCGAGACAAGGTCATCGGGACCGAGCCGGTCGTATGATCCCGACCATCCATGTTGGCCACTCTGGCGCTAGCCGCCATCCTCGCCACGGCGCCCGGGAACCCTGACGACGCCTCGCCGGCATTCGTGGAAGTCGGCGCCGAAGTCGGGATCGACTTCGTCCACTACAACGGCATGACCGGCCAGCTCTACACCGCCGAGGTGGTGGGCGCCGGGGTCGCCCTGTTCGACTATGACAACGACGGCGACCTCGACATCTACTTCGGCCAGGGACGCTCCTTCGACGGCGACGAGAACCGCAAGCCCGTCTTTCCGCCACCGGCGACCGAACCCGGCGACCGCCTGTTCCGGAACGACCTCACTGAGACCGGAGAACTCCGGTTCACCGATGTCACCGCGGAGATCGGACTCCGCGCGCCGGGCTACAACATCGGCGTCGCGACCGCCGACTACGATCGCGACGGCTGGGTCGACCTCTACCTGACGAACCTGGGCCCGAACCAACTACTGCGCAACCGCAGGGGCCGCGGCTTCGAAGACGCCACGGAAGCCGCCGGCGTCGACGACCGCCGCTTCAGCGTGCCGGCCGTCTTCTTCGACTACGACGCGGATGGCTGGCTGGACCTCTACGTCGGCAACTACCACCGCTTCCACCGCGCCAACCGCAAGCGCTGCTTCCTGACCAGCGGCCAGCCGGACTACTGCGGCCCGCTCAGTCAGCCGGCCGAAGCCGACCGGCTGCTCCGCAACCTCGGCGACGGGACCTTCGTCGACGCCACGGTCAGGTCCGGCCTGGGGGCCGACTCGGTGGAAGCCGGTACGGCCCTTGGCGCGATCGCCGACGACTTCAACGGCGACGGGCTCGTCGACCTCTACGTTGCCAACGACCAGATGGCGAACCACCTGTGGCTCAACCAGGGCGACGGCACGTTCATCGAGGACGCCGTCTTCGCGGGCGCCGCCTTCGACCGCGACGGACGCCCGCAGGCCAGCATGGGGGTCGCGGTCTCCGACTTCGACGGCAACGGCGCGCCCGACATCTTCCTCTCCCACCTGGTCCGCGAGCACAACACGCTCTACCTGAATGACGGCGACGGGCTCTTCGACGACCGCAGCCGCGAAGCCGGCCTGATCGACGCGAGCTGGCCGATGACCGGCTTCGGCGCCGCGAGTCTCGACGTCGACGGCGACGGCGTGCTCGACCTGTACGTCGTGAACGGGGCAGTGCGGCGGATCGAGGTTCAGGTCGAAGCCGGCGACCCTCACCCGCTGCGGATGGAGAACCAGCTCTTCCGTGGCCTTGGCGGCGGCCGCTTCGAAACGGTGGCTAGCGACCGCCGGCAGCGACCGGTCCACGTCGAGGTCAGCCGCGGCCTGGCGGTCGGCGACCTGGACAACGACGGCGACCCGGATCTCGTCATCTCCAACAACGCCGGACCGGCCCGCGTGCTCCTGAACCAGCGCCGGCCGGGACGCAACTGGGTGGGTCTGAGACTGGTTAAGGCCGCCGGCGACGAGGGGCAGGGGTTCGTAGACGTCTACGGCGCCCGCGCCCGTCTCGCCGGCGGAGGCGGCTGGCGGAGAGTCCACACCGACGGCAGCTACGTCGCGGCCCGCGATCCGCGGCTGCTGTTTCCGTTGCCCGCCGCCGACGAGCCCGTTGAAGAAGGGACCGTCCACGTCGTCGAGGTCCACTGGCCCGCCGGAACCTCCGAGGAGATGGAAGTCGAGGTGGGCCGCTACAACGTCCTGAGGCGGGACGATGGCGCCAGGGACGGCCCGCCTTGACCCGACTCCGCTTCCTCCTCAGCCTCTCGCTCGCCGCTACGGCGGCCGCGCAGGCAACCGGCCAGGAACCGCCGCTGAGCGACGACGCCCGCAAGGTGCGAGCCCTGCTCTCGCTCGACGCCGTGCCGGAACCTTCGCTCGACCACCTGGATCCCGAACAACGCGAGCAGGTCGCCGCCGACCGGACCGCCGCAACCGGCGCCCTCGCCGACGCCGCTACGGAAGAACAGGCACAACAGGCAGCGAACGTCTTCGGCGATCTCTGCCTGCAGTACCTCCACTACGAGCTCCACGCGGCCGCCGCAGTCTGCCTGGCGCAACTCCGCCTGCTGGCGCCGAACGACTTCCAGTGGACCTACTACGAGCTACTTCTCCACGACGCGACCGGCAACCTGGAGCGCGCCCGGCTCGCGGCACGCGCCGCCCTCGCACTGCGCCCCGACGACACGGCGACCCTGATCCGTGCCGGCGACCTTCACCTCGACGCCGGCGATCTCGATGCGGCCGCGGCCGCCTATGCGCGGGCGCTGGAGGCTCGCCCCGAAAGCGCCGCGGCGCGGTTCGGACTCGGCCGGGTGGCGATGGACCGGGGCGAGATCGGGGAGGCGATCGTCGCTTTCGAGGAGGTGCTGGCCTCGCAACCGGAAGGAAGCGTGGTCCACCACCACCTCGGAATGGCCCTGCGGGCCGGCGGCGACAGCACCCGGGCGCGCGCCGAGCTGGCGCGCAACCTGCAGGTCCCGATCGCGATCGTCGATCCCCTCCGTGACCGGCTCCGGATCTACGGAGTGAAGACCGAAGCCCGGTTCGACCGCGCGGTGCGGGCCGCCCGTTCCGGCCAGAACGACGAGGCGATCGCCCTGTACCGGGAACTCCTGGCCGAGGACGACGGAGACCCGGACGTGCACTTCAACCTGGCACGCTCCCTGATCGAGACCGGTGACCATGCAGGGGCCGAAGAGCATCTGCGGCGCGCGATCGATGCGAATCCCGCGCACGGAGCGGCGCACTTCAATCTCGCCCTCCTGCTAGGGCGAACGGGACGGACCGGGGAGGGCGCTCGGCACCTGGAGCGGGCCGCCGACATCGACCCGGAAAACCTGCAGTGGCGGATGATGCGGGCCCAGGCCCGGGCGGACGCCGGCAACGCCTCCGGCGCCCGCTCCGAACTCGAGGAGATCGTCCGGCTCGACGCCGGAGCGATCGAGGCGCACCGGCTGCTGGCGGCCATGCTGCTCGAGGCGGGCGAGCCGGCCCGAGCAGCCGACCACCTGGAGGCCCTGTCGGCACTGACACCGAACGACCTGCGGGTCCACTTCAATCTCGGTCTCACCAGGTTCGGGATCGGGCAGTTCGCCGCCGCCCGGGAGGCGCTGGAGACCGCGCTGGAGCGCTTTCCCGGCGACCTCGCGGTGAGACACCTTCTTGCCCGCCTGCTCGCCACCAGCCCCGATGCCGCCGCGCGCGACGGTGAGCGGGCGGTGGAGCTCGCCCGCGCCGTCGTCGACGAGCAACCGGCGCTGGACCACCTGGAGACGCTGGCGATGGCGCTGGCCGAAGCCGGCCGTTTCGAGGACGCCGTCTCCTGGCAGCAGCGGGCCCTGGACCGCGAGCGCGAGACCGCCGGCGGCAACTCCCCGCAGCGCCTCGACCGTCTCCGCCTCTACCAGGCAAGGCAACCCCTCCGCGCCCCCGACGGCGGTCCCTAACGTGAATCCCCAAGGACGGTGCCCCACACTGGGTGCGCCGGCGTCCCCGCCGGCCGCCGCCGCAGGCGGCCAAGAGCACGCGCCGGCCGTCAGGCCGGCTCCGATCTCGCGGTGGCTCCTCGTGGCAGCCCTGGCCTGGAACTGCGGCGGTGCGGACGACCCCGCGATCGAAACGGCCGATCCGAAACCGCCGCCCGCCGCTGCTGGACCGGCCATCTTCGAAGAACGCGCTGCCGCCACGGGCCTCGACTTCATCCACCGCAACGGCGCTTCCGGCGAACACCTCCTGCCCGAGATCATGGGCGCCGGCGCCGCGCTGTTCGACTACGACGCCGATGGGGACCTCGACGTCTTCCTGGTCCAGACCGGGCCCGTCTTCGGCGATGAAACCACGGACCCCGCCACTTACCGCGACAGCCTGTTCCGCAACGAACTCATCGAGTCAGGGGAACTCCGGTTCACCGACGTCACGGAAGCGTCCGGACTCCGCTCCGACGGCCTTGGCATGGGGGTTGCCGCCGGCGACGCGGACGGCGACGGCCGGATCGATCTCTACGTAACGAATCTCGGCTCGAACCAGCTCTGGCTCAATCGGGGCGACGGCCGCTTCGAGGATGCAACGGCACAGGCCGGAGTCGACGATCCGGGCTGGAGCGTGCCCGCTCTCTTCTTCGACCCCGACCGGGACGGCGACCTCGACCTGTTCGTCGGCAACTACCTCGACTTCAACCGCGGCACCCACACGGTCTGCGCCGCCGCGGTCGGGGGCCCGGACTACTGCAGCCCGCGGAGCTTCGCGCCGCAGCCCGACCGCTTCTTCCGCAACCTCGGCAAGGGCCGCTTCGAGGAGGCGACCGGGCCGGCGGGACTCGGTGGCGCCGACGCCTACACCCTGGGCGCCGTGGCCCTCGACGCGGACGCCGACCACCGGCTGGACCTCTACGTCGCCAACGACTGGACGCCCAACCACCTCTGGCTCAACCGCGGCGATCGCTTCGAGGACGGAGCGCCGATGGCGGGCGTAGCGGTCAATGCCGGCGGCGTCGCGGAGGCCGGCATGGGTGTCGACGCCGCAGACTTCGGCGACGACGGCGACGAGGACCTGTTCCTCGCCCACCTGACCGGAGAAACGAACACGCTCTACCGCAACGAGGGCCGGGGCCTGTTCCGCGACGCCACGCTGGCCGCCGGCCTGGGCCCGCCGAGCCTGCCGTGGACCGGTTTCGGCGCCGGCTGGGTCGACATCGACAACGACTCCCGCCTCGACGTCGTCGTCGTCAACGGCGCGGTGCGCCGAATGGCGAAACCGGGAGGCCTCTCCGACTTCGGCCAGCCCAATCAGGTCTTCCGGAACCTGGGGAACGGCTCCTTCGAGGAACTCTCGGATCGGGCCGGCCCCGCCTTCGGTGCCGACCTCGTCTCGCGCGGCGCCGCATTCGGCGACGTCGACAACGACGGCGACACCGACCTCCTGGTCAGCAACAACGGCGGCCCGGTCCAGCTCTTCCTGAACGCGATCGGGCAGGACCGATCCTGGGTCGGACTACGGGTCGTACACGGATCGCCGGAACGAGACGCTCTCGGCGCCGTCGTGGAGCTCCGATTGGGCGACGGCCGGACGATCACGCGCCGCGTCCGCACCGGCATGAGCTACGCCTCGTCGAACGATCCGCGGGTCCTCTTCGGACTCGCCGAAGTCGACGCGCTGAACGAGACGCGGATCCGCTGGCCAAACGGAGTCGAAGAGACGTTCGGCGCTCTCGATTTCCGGCGCTACCACACCCTGCG
>VXUF01000119.1:19890-24305 GCA_009837085.1 Holophagales bacterium | reverse complement strand
CCTGCGCCGAGGCGAAGGGAGAACGCCGTGAAGAACCACTGCCGCTGGATGCTGACGGCGGTCCTTCCCGTCGTGAGCGCTCTCGGCTGTACCGGAGACGACCGCGCAGCGCCGCAGCTCCCGGTCGCCGACCTCTCCTCGGCCGACGAGGCGCTCCGGGTGCAGATCGCCGGGCACGAGGAGCGGATCCGGGCTCTCCACGCGGAACGCGCCGCCGCAGCGGAGGTCGCCGCCTCGGTCGGTGAACTCGGCCGCCTCTACCACGGACTGCAACTCCTCCAGCCCGAAGCCCTCTACCTGCTCGAGAACGCACTCGCCTGCTACCGCGAAGCGCAGCGAATCGATCCGGACGACTGGCGATGGCCCTATCTCGAGGCCTTCGCGCTCGACGCCCGCGGCGACCTGGAACCGGCCGCGCGGAGGTACCGGGCCGCACTCGAGTCCACGCCGAGCCGGGTGACTGTGCTGCTCCGCCTCGCGGAAGCCGAACACCGGCTCGGTCGGCCGTCGGCAGCCGAGGCGTTCTGGAGGGAAGCTCTTGCTCTCGACCCGGACCAGCCGGCCGCCCACTACGGCCTCGGCCGCATCGCACTCGACGGGGGGGACGCGGCGACCGCCGCCGAAGCGCTGGGACGGGCGCTCGAACTCGCGCCCGCCGCCGGCCGCGTTCAACACGCGCTGGCACTGGCCCGCCGGGATCTGGGCAGCCGGGATCGGGCCGGCTTCCATCTCGAGCGGGCGAACGAAACCCCGGCCCCCATCAACGACCCACTCGTTCAGGGCCTCGCCCTCCTTCCCTCCGGAAGCCGCGCAACGCTCCAGCGCGGTCTGCTGGCTGTGCAGGCCGGCGCCCTGGACGACGCGATCCGGCTGCTCGAGCGCGCAACCAGGGAGGATCCCGCCAACCAGGCCGCGTACCGCAATCTGGCGCTGGCGCTCGTCGACGCCGGCCGGCCGGAGCAGGCGATCGCCGCGCTCCAGGGTCTCGCGCGGCTCGACCCCGCCGACGCCTGGACACAACTGGAGCTGGGTCGCCTGTTCGCCGCTCGCGGCCGCTTCGATCTTTCTCTCGCGCACCTGGAACACGCGGTCGAACTCGCTCCCCGCCACAAGCAGGCCCGGGTCGAGCTCGGCCTCGCCCTGGCGCGTGGGGGCCGGCCTCGGGAAGCACTCCGGCAGTTCGAGACCGCGCTGGACATCGATCCCTTCTTCACCGAAGTCCACAACCACCAGGCAGTCGTTCTCGCCGCCATGGGCAGACCGGACGAGGGCGCCCGCCTGCTGCGCAAGCGTCTGGCCGCGGCGCCCGACGACGGCGCCTCGGCGCGCGCCCTGAGCCGCATCCTGCGCCAGCAGCAACGGTTCGACGAAGCCCGCCGGGTGCTGGAAGGAGCGTTGGCGATCGCTCCCGGCGACCCGCGGGAAGAAGGTGCGCTGCGCCTGGAACTGGGGCGCCTCCTCGCGCTGGGAAACCAGCCGGCCCGAGCGCTCTCGGAACTCAACCGGGCGCGGCGGCTGGCGCCGGAACTGTTCGAAGCGGCGTTTCTGGCCGGTCTGGTCTACGCGGAACTCGGCCGGCTGGACGACGCCGGCACGGCCCACGCCGCGGCGCTCGAGGCCAGGCCCGACTTCGGCCCGGCCCGGCTCGCCCTGGCTGAGGTACAAGCCCGGCAAGGCCTTTGCGACGAGGCGGTCGAGACGATCGAGGCGGGACGGCGGCTGACGCCCTCGGACCGCAATCTCGACCGCGCGCTCGCCGACCTGCGCGCGTCCTGTGTCCAGGCCGGCGCACGCCAATAGGGGTTCACGCCAATAGAGTCGGGCCTGATCGTGGCTCGTGCAGGAACCAGCATCAGATCGGGCGGCCGCTGGTGGTGGCTGCCGACCGTCGTGCTCCTGGCTCCGATGGTCGCCGGCGCCCAACCATCCGCCGATCGTGCCGCCGCCGTCGACGCAAGTCACCAGCGGATGATCGAGGCGCTCGAGGCGATCCGCACGGAGGACCTGGACAGCAACCCCTGGCTCGGGGAGGCGCCGGCCCGGGCCGCGCGTGACGCACTCGCGGCGGCCGCCGACGCCCCCGCGGCCACGCGGTTCCGGCTGCTCGTCGAACTGGCGGAGCAGGAGCTTCGGCTCGGCGACGAAACCGCCGCGCTGCAGCGTTTCGGCGAGGCCCACGACCTCCTGACCGAGCTGCCCGGGCTGAGCGCCCAACTCGGAGGCGAGGCGACCGAGGTCCTCTTCCGGACCGGCGTCGCCTGGCTTCGCCACGGCGAGAGCCGGAACTGCGCCGGGGTGCACACGGCCGCAGCGTGCATCCTGCCGATCCGCGGAGAGGCGATTCACCGCGAGCGCGAGGGCTCGGAGCAGGCGGCTCGGTTCCTGCGCGGGTACCTGGCGGCCGTCCCCCCGAACTCCGTCCAGCAGGTCAAGGCGAGGTGGCTCCTGAACCTGGCCCACATGACCCTGGGCGACCATCCGACGGCGGTCGAGCCGGAACACCGGCTGCCGCTCGCCGCCTTCGGTTCGGAGGCTGAGTTTCCGCGCTTCGTGAACGTCGCGCCGGAACTCGGAATCGACAGCTTCAACCTCTCCGGCGGCGCGGTCGTCGACGACTTCGACGGCGATCTCGACCTCGACATCTTCGCCACCACCTTCGATCCGGCGGGCTCGCCCCGGCTCTTCCTGAACGACGGACGGGGCCGGTTCACCGACGCCTCCGTCGCGGCGGGGCTCGAAGGCCTCCACGGTGGACTGAACGTCGTCCACGGCGACGTCGACAACGACGGCGACGTCGACCTCTTCGTGCTCCGCGGCGCCTGGTTCGGACCCCACGGCCGCCACCCGAACTCGCTGCTGCTCAACGACTCGGCCGACGGCGGCGAGTCCGGATCGCCGGTCTTCCGGGACGTCACCTTTCTCTCCGGCCTGGGCGCCGCCCACTACCCCACCCAGACCGCCGCCTGGGCCGACTTCGACAACGACGGCGACCTCGACCTCTTCGTCGGCAACGAGCACAGCCCGGCGGTCGACGCGCCTTCCCAGCTCTTCCGCAACGAAGGGCCCGCCGAGGACGGCGTCGTCCGCTTCCGGGACGTCGCCGCCGAGTCCGGCATAGCCCTCCGCGCCTTCGTCAAAGCGGCCGTCTGGGGTGACTACGACGACGACCGCTTCCCCGATCTCTATGTCTCCGTGCTGGGCGGGGACAACCGCCTGTACCGCAACCGCGGCGACGGCAGCTTCGAGGATGTCGCGCCCCGGCTCGGCGTCACCGGGCCCCGGCAGAGCTTCCCGGCCTGGTTTTGGGACTTTGACAACGACGGCCACCTGGATCTCTACGTTTCCAGTTACACCGGAGACCGTGGCGGGCTCGGCTTCGTCGCTGCCAGCTACCAGGGCTATCCGGGGCCCTGGGAGTCGGCCCGGCTCTACCGGGGCGACGGCGAGGGCGGCTTCGAGGACGTGGCCGCTCGCAGCGGACTCACCCGTCTGCAGCTTCCGATGGGTTCGAACTTCGGGGACCTCGACCAGGACGGCTACCTCGACTTCTACCTCGGCACCGGCTACCCCGACTACGAGGCGATCATGCCGAACGTCCTCTACCGGAGTCTGGCGGGCCGCCGGTTCGTCGACGTCAGCCTCGCCGCCGGCTTCGGCCACCTGCAGAAGGGCCATGCCGTCGCCTTCGCCGATCTCGACGGCGACGGCGACCTGGATGTCTTCGAGCAGATGGGCGGCGCGTATCCCGGGGACCGTTTCGGCGACGCCCTGTTCCGCAACCCGGGCTTCGGCAACCGCTGGCTGGCGCTCAGGCTGGTGGGAACGGAGAGCAACCGTTCGGCGATCGGCGCCCGCATCCGGGTCGAGCTCGTGGATCCGGACGGCGCCCGGCGCTCCGTGCGCCGCAGGGTGAACGGCGGCGGCAGCTTCGGCGGCAATCCCTTGCGCCAGACGGTCGGCCTGGGAAGGCCGTCCGCCATCGAGCGGGTCACCGTGTACTGGCCGGCGACGGACCTCTCGCAGACCTTCGCCGCCGTGCAACCCGATCGCCTCTATCGCCTGGTCGAGGGCCAGGACGAACTCTCTCCCGTCTCCCCCCGGCCCTGACCCTCGAACGCTCCTCCAGGAGTTCCTGCGCCGACACTCCAAGATGCTGGACGCCGAACCAACATCTTGAATCGAAGTGTCCCATTCGACCTCTATGCCGACCGGATTTGACATTGGACATGGACTCAGTGAGGATGCCCCGCTTTCTTTATCCGTACGTCATCGAACCAACCAAGGAGGATGATCTCGATGAAGCGATTCCTGGTGGCCGCGTTGCTGCTGCTTCTGCCCGTCGGTGCCTTTGCCGACGCACCCGAAACAGCAACGATCAGCGGTCAGATAGTTGACCCCGGCGGTTCCCCACTGCC
>VXUF01000119.1:15959-19880 GCA_009837085.1 Holophagales bacterium | reverse complement strand
AGATCGGCGAGCAGATCGGCGGCGTCACCCGCACCTACTACGGGATCATCAACGCGCTGCCCGGCGTCACCGCCGACGCGGAGAACGACGACATCCAGCAGACCCGTCCTTCGGTCAACGGCGCGCACTTCGCCGACCAGGGCGTCTTCATCGATGGCGTCGACACCACGTTCGCGAAGTTCGGCGGCAGCCGGGTCCGCGTACCGACAACCGCGCTCACCGAGGTCTCGATGGAGGCCGGCGGTTCTTCGGCCGAGTACGGCCGCTACGTCGGCTCGGCGACCAACGTGATCGTCAAGTCGGGCACGAACCGGTTCCACGCCGACGCCCTCTGGAACCACCAGCGGATCGACTGGGGCGCCGACTACAAGGACCAGCCTTCGCTCACTGAGCGCACGAACAAGCCCTATCCGGCCGACTGGTTCAGGCGCTGCCACGGCGATGAGCGGGACCAGGGCCGCGGTCTGATTCCCGGCGGCACGGACGGTTCCCGCGAGCTCGAGCCCTGCCGGCCGGGCGGCTCCGAGTGGGCCGGCGCCAGTGATGGCTTCGAGGTTTCCTTCGGTGGGCCCATCTCGCGCGACAAGTTCTGGTTCTACACCGGCTACAGCGAGTTCGACGACGCGTACTCGGAGCGGCTGGTCGGCGGCGACCCGTACGACATCAGCCTGTTCGACGACACACGGATCGTGAAGCTGAACCTGCAGGCGAGCAACGCCCACTCGATGAACGCTTCCTGGATCGAAACCCCGACGTTCCGGAACTACTTCAACCCGCAGTCGTTCGACTACTGGACACCGACTCCGCATGAGAACGACAGCGATCTGGCGACGGTCAACTGGAACTGGGCGATCTCGTCCAACTGGTTCCTGGAGGCCAAGCTGGCTACGCAGGAGACCCAGGAGAACAAGTACCTGGGTTGCCACAACACGCTGTCCCTGGACAACCCCGACGTCCTGACCGCCGGCGGCATGCCGATCCTCGAATGGCTCGGCCTGAACCACCTTCCGGAGGTTCCGGCCGAGATGGTCACGACCTGCCTGCAGGCGAAGGCGCTCGACCGGGGACCGGAAGCGGGCCACTCCGAGCTCGACACCTCGGGCGGCGACGCGAGCTTCCCGTTGCGGTTCCCGTTCAACCCGGACCAGGGCTTCTTCTGGCCGGGCAACAACTACAACGTCTATGTCGACGGTGAGAACCTCGGTGCCTGGCACAACGGCTGGATCCTCTCGGACGGTTTCGGCTTCAACGGCTTCCCCAGGGAACAGGCCAACGTCGGACTGACCCAGTTCGTCGGCGCCAACCACGAGTTGAAGTACGGCATCGACTACCAGGACACGAAGTGGGAGGGGGAGAACGCCCGGACTTCCTTCATGAACGGCTGGGGCTACGACTCCTACAACCCGTTCGGCTACGGCGGCGCCGGCGGTCTGGGCGACGACAGTTGCTCGCTCACCCGCAATGCCGGCACCTCGCCGGACAACCCGCACTGGTCGGGTCTGACGACTCGCGGCCGCGGCTGCACCTACGTCGACTACAACTCGCCCAAGCTGAGCTGCCTGGGTCCGATCGGCGCGGAACTTACGCCGATCGAGATCACGAGCGTCGACGGCCAGATCCACCGGACGGACTTCGACGAGGGCAACTGCCTCGGCCGGGGCACCGGCGACGCCGAGATGAAGGACACGGCCTTCTACCTGAGGGACCGGTTCACGGTCGGCGACCACTGGACCTTCAACATCGGCGTCCGCGCCGAGATCCAGGAAGGCTGGAACGACGTCCGCCGCAAGGTGGTTGACGCCACCTACGCCGATCCCCGGTTCAACGCAACCTACGACGTGAAGGGCGACGGCCGACTGCTGTTCACCGCCAACTGGGGCCAGTATCACGCGATGCTCAACCAGGCCTGGATCGCCGGCGGCGGCGACGTGTCGGGCGGCATGCACGACCTGTGGAACGGCTACGAGGGCTACGAGGTCTGGCTGTTCTGCGACCCGATCGAGGCGATCGTCTTCTGTCCGTCACCGGACCGGCTGGACACGCGGCGAAGCGGCACGGTTGGTGCCCCGATCCCCGGCTACAACTTCGCCTGGAGCACCCTGGTGCCGGGCCTGATGTGGGACGCGGTTCGTCCTTGCCGTGACGGCGAAACGTCCGGCGTGGACTGCGAGATCTGGGACCACAGTGTCGACCCGTACTACCGGGAGGACCTGATCCTCGGTCTTGAGTGGCAGTTCGCCCCGAACTGGGCCCTGGACGTCAAGTACATCGACTGGTCGATGCAGGACATGATGTTCTCCAACACCCAGTTGGACCACAAGGGCCGGAACACGTTCATCACCGGCAACTACCACGACCTGGCGCAGATCGTGACCAACGCGGCCGACGCCCGTGAAGCCAGGGGCATTGAACGGGGACTGAACGACGAGGCTCTGGCCCTCGCCGACCCGGCCAAGAACGGCTATCGGGGTCTGCAGATCCAGCTCAACCGGCGGTTCGCCAACGGCTGGGCGCTCTACAACAACGTGGCGTGGTCGGAGACCGACACGACGGGCGCCGGGGCCTGGTGGAACAACACGAACTCCACCTACCTCGA
The DNA here is from genome assembly GCA_009837085.1 of Holophagales bacterium. GTDB lineage: Bacteria > Acidobacteriota > Thermoanaerobaculia > Multivoradales > Multivoraceae > Multivorans. Next base: position 17,284 of record VXUF01000119.1, on the reverse strand, counting down.
GAGCCTGAGCGCCGTGCTGACGCAGGAGATCATCGATCTCTGCGATGCCGGCCAGATGGTTCCCGATCGGCGCACCGGGCGCACGGAACTGTTCCCGATGGACTGCAACCAGGCCCTGTCGGAGTGGATCGGCTACCCGGTATCGATGATCAACCGGCGTGGCCTGAACCAGGCCTACGACCGGACCTGGATCTACAACTCCTTCGGCTTCAAGACCTGGCGAATGGGCAGCCACGACCTGACCCTGTCGGGTCACCTGAGCTTCCAGACCGGAACGCCGTGGGTGCGGAGCGAGGGCGTGTCGATCGTCAACGTCGACCCGAACGATCCGAAGCCGGGTACTCCGAACGACGGCGTCGGCTTCAACCTGCATGCCCCGGGCACGCAGGGACGGTTCACGTCGGACGAGTACACGCTCAACCTGAGCGGCGCCTGGGGCTTCCCCATGGGCTACCGCGAGGTGCGGGGCGAGGTGCGGGTCGAGGCTCTGAACGTCACCAACCAGCAGCGGCGACGCTCCTGGGGCGGTGACGGCCAGGTGTACCCGGTGCGGCGCTTCTTCCAGCGTCCGCGCCAGGTTCGTGCCTCGTTGAGGTTCCGCTTCTAGGAGGACGCCCCGTCAGAGCGCTGGGTCTCGGGCCTGGCGTTCAAGGAGAATCAGGGGAGAGGGCTTCGGCTCTCTCCCCTTCTTCGTTCAGACGCGGACCCTGCACCTCGCACTCGCCCGCCTCGCCGCCGACAGCGAGCCCTTGATCCAACGATCTGGATCTGCCACACCGTTCCAAGGCCCGGTCCGCCCCTTCCTTGACATCCGTCCAGCCCGTCATATAGTGTCGTTCTCGTTTTCCCTACAACTTGATCCGAGGAGGAGCTCTATGAAGCGACTCGCAGTGGTCCTGATGTTGCTGGTTCCGTTCGGCGCCTTCGCCGACGCACCGGAAACGGCAACCGTCAGCGGCACGATCGTTGACCCGGGAGGCTCTGCGCTTCCGGGCGTCAGCATCACCCTGTCCAGTGAGCGCGGCGACAAGTTCGCGATCACGGACGAGAACGGCCAGTTCCGGTTCGTCGGCGTCGTGCCCGGCGAGTACAACCTGAGGGCGGAACTTCAGGGCCTGGGCGAAGCCGCCGCGACCTTCCACGCCGCCGCTGGCGACCGGCAGTCAGTCGACCTGACGCTGCAGGCCGCCATTGAGGGTGAGGTGACCGTCACCGGCGAAACGCCGATGGTCGACAAGTTCAACATCACCGCGGGCAGCACCGTGACGTCCGAGATCGGCGAACAGACCGCCGGCACGACGCGGACCTACTACGGGGTCATCAAC
>VXUF01000119.1:0-15949 GCA_009837085.1 Holophagales bacterium | reverse complement strand
CACCCACTTCGCAGACCAGGGCGTCTACATCGACGGCGTCGACACGACGTTCGCCAAGTTCTGCGGCAGCCGGGTCTTCCTCCCCACCACGGCAGTGACCGAGGTGTCCATGGAAGCCGGCGGCGCCTCCGCCGAGTACGGCCGCTACATCGGCTCCTCCACCAACGTGATCGTCAAGTCGGGCACGAACCGGTGGCACGTCGACGCGCTCTGGCAGCGCCAGGCGATCGACTGGGGCGCCGACTACAAGGATCAGCCCTCCCTCAACGAACGGCAGAACAAGCCCTATCCGGTCGACTGGTTCCGGCGTTGCCACGGCGACGACCGGGACGCGGGCCGCGGGCGGATCCCCGCTGGCGACCTGAGTTCGGAGCTGTTCACGACGAACCGCGAGCCCTGCCTGCCCGGCAGCGACGAGTGGGCCGGCGCTTCCGACGGCTACGAATTCTCGGCCGGCGGCCCGATCCAGCGGGACAAGTTCTGGTTCTTCCTCGGCGTCAGCGAGTTCGATGACGCGTACTCCGAGCGGCTGATCGGCGGCGACCCGTACGACATCAGCCTGTTCAACGACGCGCGCATCTTCAAGCTGAACATGCAGCCGACCGCGAGTCACTCCTTCGCCGCCTCGGCGATCGACACGCCGGCGTTCCGGAACTACTTCCACATTCCGTCCTCGGACTACTGGACGCCGACGCCGCACGAGAACGACAGCGTGCTGTCGACGGTCAACTGGAACTACGCCGTCTCGAGCAACTGGTACCTGGAGGCGAAGATCGCCTTCCAGGAGACGCAGGAGAACAAGTACCTCGCCTGCTACAACAAGCTGGAGCAGGAGAACCCCGAGGTCCTGAGCGTCGACGGCATTCCGATTCTCGAGTGGCTGGCCCAGGACAACTTCCCCAACGCCTCGGCGCGCATGGTGGAGACCTGCCTGCAGGCCAAGTCGCTCGACCGTGGCCCGATCGCCGGACACAGCGCAACGAACACCTCGGGCGGCGACACCAGCTACCCGCTGCGGTTCCCGTTCATTCCCGAACTGGGCATCTTCTATCCCGGCAACAACTACAACGTGTACCGGGACAACGAGAACCTGCAGGCCTGGCACAACGGCTGGATCCTCTCCGACGGCTTCGGCTTCAACGCGTTCCCGCGCGAGCAGGCGAACGTCGGCCTGACCCAGTTCATCGGCGCCAACCACGAGTTGAAGTACGGCCTGGACTACCAGGACACGAAGTGGGAGGGTGAGAACGCCCGCGTGCCGCTCTTCAACGGCTGGGGCTTCGACTCCACCAACCCCTTCGGCTACTACCAGGCCGGGTCCCTGGAGGACGATTCGTGTTCCCTCCTGCGGGGCTACACCACGTCGCCTGACAACCCGAACTTCCTGGGTGCGACGACGCGGGGCCGCGGTTGCTACTTCGTCGACTACAACTCGCCGCTCCTGACCTGCGAGGGCAACCATACGGACGGACTGCCGCACCGGCCGACCCAGATCGAGCGGGTCAACGGCGAGATCGTCCGCACGATCGGTACCTGCGTTGGCCGCGGCAGCGGCGACACGGAGGTCCGAAACGTCGGCTTCTTCGCCCGTGACCGCTTCACGATCGGCGATCACTGGGTGATCAACCTCGGCGTCCGGGCGGAAGTCCAGGAGGCCTGGAACGATGTCCGGCGCCAGGTCGTGGACGACACCTACGTCGACCCGCGGATCAACATCGCCTACGACATCAAGGGGGACGGCGCCCTGCTGCTCAACGCCACCTGGGGCCAGTACCACGCGATGCTCAACCAGGCGTGGATCTCCGGCGGCGACGTGGCTCGCCCCAGCATGCACGATCTGTGGAACGGGTACGAAGGCAGGGAGGTCTTCCTCTTCTGCGACCCGCTCGACATCATCGGCATGAACATCCTGAGGTCGATCGGGTACGTCAGCTACGACTGCAACCACCCGTCGCGGCGCGACACGATCCGCAACGACACGGTCGGCGCCGGGATCCCTGGCTACAACCTGTCCTGGGAGCTGGCGCAGCCGGGTCTCATGTGGGACGCGGTCCAGGAGGGCTACTACGACTTCGACATCCAGACCTACTACAAGCAGGAGGCGATCATCGGCCTCGAGTGGCAGTTCCGCCCGGACTGGGCGCTGGATGTCAAGTACATCGACTGGCAGTTGCAGGACATGATGTTCTCGAACTTCCAGCTCGACTACCGGGGCCGCAACATCGGCATCACGGAGAACTACCACGACCTGGAGCAGATCGTTCTTGCGTTCGACGACGCGAGAAGGGACAGGTGGGCGGCGGCCGGCTTCGATGAGGCCGACCGTGTAAGCGCTGTCAACCGCGAGGCCCTCGCCAACGCGGATCCGGCGAAGAACTCCTACCGGGGTCTGCAGGTCCAGTTGAACCGCCGCTTCGCCGATGGCTGGGCGCTCTACAACAACGTGGCCTGGTCCGAGACGGACACCACGGGCGGAGGCGTCTGGTGGAACAACACGGACAGCGGCTACCTGGAGCTGGCTCACGTCAACCTCAGCGAAGCGCACCTGGATGATTGTCAGGAAAGCCAGACGGAACCTGATCGCCGCACCGGCAGGACGAGGACGTATCCCGAGGACTGCCACGCGCGGCTGTCGCAGTTCATCGGGTTGCCGGGCAGCATGATCAACCAGCGCGGTCCGAACCACGTGTACGACCGCACCTGGATATACAACTCCTTCGGGTTCAAGACCTGGCGGATCGGTAACCAGGACCTGACCCTGGGTGGTCACCTGACCTTCCAGACCGGCACCCCCTGGTACCGGTCCGAAGGCGCCGGCATCAGCGCCACCAAGACCTGCGCCCCGGGCGAAAGGCCTAGCGGTCTGCGGACCTGCCCGCCGATCACTCCCTCCGACCCGACCAGCGACGCGCGGCCGGGCACGGCGAATGGCGGTATCGGCGTTCGCCTGTTCCCGGCAGGCGCCGAGGGACATCGGACCGCGGATGAGTACACGGTCAACCTGAGTGGCGCATGGGGCTTCCCCATGGGCTACCGGGACGTCCGTGGCGAACTCCGCGTCGAGGTGCTGAACGCGACGAACCAGCAGCGCCGTCGCGATTGGGACGGTCGTGGCGAGGTCTACCCGGTGCGCCGGTTCTTCCAGCGCCCGCGGACGATCCGGGCCAACATCAAGTTCCGGTTCTAGGCCGGAACGACAGAACCTGGGGCTTCGGCCCCGGGTTCAGGGAAATCGAGGGGAGAGGGCTTCGGCTCTCTCCCCTTTCTCTTTCTGCGGCAATGAGCTTCCGGCGGCGGCCCTCCAACATTCTGGATCCACCTCGCCCCTTTTTGACTCGCTCCCGGCCAGGCGTATAGTGGTTTCTCGAAACCCTGTCTGCACCAACTACCCCGATCCGAGGAGCAGCTCATGAAGCGACTCGCAGTGATCCTGATGATGCTGGTCCCGGTCGGCGCCTTCGCCGACGCACCGGAAACAGCAACCGTAAGCGGCACCGTCGTCGACCCGGGGGGCTCTCCCCTGCCCGGCGTAAGCGTCACCCTCTCCAGCGGCCGCGGCGACAAGTTCGCGGTCACCGACGCGAACGGCCAGTACCGGTTCGTCGGTGTCGTGCCCGACACCTATGAACTGAAGGCGGAGCTGGAGGGCCTGGGCGAGGCCCAGGCGAACTTCCACGCTGCTGCCGGCGACCGCAAGGAGGTCGATCTCACGCTGCAGGCGGCGGTTGAGGGCGGCGTCGTCGACGTCACTGCCCGGACGCCCATGGTCGACAAGTTCAACGTCACCGCGGGCAGCACGGTGACCTCCGAGATCGGCGAGCAGACGGCCGGCACGACCCGCACCTACTACGGCGTGATCAACGCCTTGCCCGGCGTCACCGCCGACGCGGAGAACGACGACATCCAGCAGACGCGACCGTCGGTCAACGGCACGCATTTCGCCGACCAGGGCGTCTACGTCGATGGCGTCGACACGACGTTCGCCAAGTTCGGCGGCAGCCGGGTCTTCCTGCCGACCACCGCGCTCACCGAGGTGTCGATGGAGGCCGGCGGCTCGTCCGCCGAGTACGGCCGCTACATTGGCTCCTCCACCAACGTGATCGTCAAGTCGGGCACCAACCGTTGGCACGCCGATGTCCTCTGGAACCACCAGCGCGTCGACTGGAGCGCCGACTACAAGGACCAGCCCTCGCTGGCGGAACGTCGGAACCGGCCCTACCCGGTCGATTGGTTCAGGCGCTGCCACGGCGACGATCGGGACCACGGACGCGGGCAGATTCCGCCCAGCATCGTGGAAGAGGTTTCCACGATCAACCGCGACGCGTGCCTGCCCGGCAGCGACGAGTGGGCCGGCTCCAGTGACGGCTACGAGTTCTCGACCGGGGGCCCTCTCCGGCGGGACAAGTTCTGGTTCTTCCTGGGCGCCTCCGAGTTCGACGACGCTTACTCCGAGCGCCTGCTCGGTGGCGACCCGTACGACGTCAGCCTGTTCGCCGATGCCCGCATCCTCAAGCTGAACATGCAGCCGTCGACATCGCACTCGTTCGCCGCCTCCGCGATCGACACGCCGGCGTTCCGGAACTACTTCAACTGGCAGTCCTACGACTACTGGACGCCGACGCCGCACGAGAACGACAGCGTCCTCTCCACGATCAGTTGGAACTGGGCGCTCTCCAGCAACTGGTTCCTGGAAGCCAAGATCGCCGATCAGGAGACGCAGGAGAACAAGTTCCTCGCCTGCCACGACATGCTCGAGCAAGAGAACCCCGCCGCCCAGGCGGTGGACGGCATTCCCATCCTCGAGTGGCTGTCACAGGACAACTACCGCGAAACGCCCGCGCGCATGATCGAGACCTGCCTGCAGGCCAAGTCGCTCGACCGAGGTTCGATCGCCGGTCACACGGCGACGAACACGTCGGGCGGCGACACCAGCTACCCGCTGCGGTTCCCGTTCGACCCGAGCAAGGGCATCTTCTACCCCGGCAACAACTACAACGTCTATCGGGACGCCGAGAACCTCTCTTCCTGGCACAACGGCTGGATCCTCTCCGACGGCTTCGGCTTCAACGCGTTCCCGCGCGAACAGGCGAACGCCGGCCTGACCCACTTCGCGGGAGCGAACCACGAGCTCAAGTACGGTTTCGACTACCAGGACACGAAGTGGGAGGGCGAGAACGCCCGCGTGCCCCTGCTCCAGGGCTGGGGCTTCGATCCGACGAACCCGTTCGGCTTCCTCGGCGCCGGGACGATCGCCGACGACACCTGCGCGACGCCGTTCACCCGCACGGGAACTTCGCCCATCCGCGGCCGGACGTGCTACTTCACCGACCACAACTCGACCTTCCTGACCTGTGAAGGCAACGCACCCGACGGCATGCCCCACCGGCCGACCACGGTCGAGCACGTGAACGGCGAGGTTGTCCGCACCACGGGCACCTGCGTCGGACGCGGCACCGGCGACAGCGAGGTGCGGAACCTCGGTTTCTACGTCCGCGACCGCTTCACGATCGGCGACCACTGGACGGTCAACATGGGCCTTCGTGCCGAGGCCCAGGAAGCCTGGAACGACGTTCGCCGGCAGGTCATCGACGACACCTATGTCGACCCGCGGCTCAACATCACCTACGACATCAAGGGCGACGGCGCCCTGCTGCTCAACGCGAGTTGGGGGCAGTACCACGCGATGCTCAACCAGGCGTGGATTTCGGGTGGAGACTCGAACGTTCCCAGCATGCACGACCTGTGGAACGGCTATGAAGGGCACGAAGTCTTCCTCTTCTGCGACCCCGCCGACATCGCAACGTTCGACTTCCTGCAGTTCCTCGGCTTGACCAACTACGGCTGCCGGGTTCCGCAGCGGAGAGACTCGCTCCATAACGGAACGGTCGGCGCGCCTCTGCCCGGCTACAACCTCTCCTGGGAACTGACGACTCCGGGTCTCATGTGGGATGCCGTTCAGGCCGGCGTCCTGGACTACGACGTGCAGACGTACTACAAGCAGGAGGGGATTCTCGGCCTCGAGTGGCAGTTCAGGCCGAACTGGGCCCTCGACGTCAAGTACATCGAGTGGCAGTTGCAAGACATGATGTTCTCCAACAACCAGCTCGACCACAAGGGCCGGAACATCGGGATCACGGAGAACTACCACGACCTGTTCGACATCCTGGTCGCGTTCGATGACGCGCGGGCCGAGACCTGGGCGGCACAGGGCTACGATCCGGCGGAACGTCCGGCGCAACTGAACCGGGACGCCCTGGAGCTGGCCGATCCGGCGAAGAACTCGTTCAAGGGAGTTCAGGTCCAGTTGAACCGCCGCTTCGCGGACGGCTGGGCGCTCTACAACAACCTCGCCTGGGCCAGCACGGACACGACCGGGGCCGGCGCCTGGTGGAACAACACGAACAGCACGTACCTCGAGGCGGCCCACGTCGTTCTGAACCAGCAGAACATCGACAGTTGCCAGGCGGCTCAGACGAGACCCGACCGCCGCACCGGCAGGACGCCGCTCCACCCGGAGGACTGCGTCGCCCGTCTGACCGATTGGCTCGGCTACCCGGCGAGCATGATCAACCGGCGTGGCGCCAACGGCACCTACGACCGGGAGTGGATCTGGAACACCTTCGGGTTCAAGACCTGGCGCCTGGGCAACCAGGACCTGACGCTGGGCGGCCACTTCACGTTCCAAACCGGAACGCCCTGGACCACGTCCTCCGGCGCCGGCTACGAGCGGCCCTGCGGGCCGAGGCCCCCCGGCATCCCGACCAGCATCCCGATCTGCCTGCCGGTCGACGTGACCGACGCGAACGCCAATCAGCGCCCCGGGACCTCGAACACGGGCGTCGGTTTCCCCCTCCACCCGTCGGGAACGGAGGGACGGCGAACCGCGGACGAGTACACAGTCAACCTGAGCGGCGCCTGGGGCTTCCCCATGGGCCTCCGGGATGTCCGCGGGGAACTCCGGGTCGAGGTGCTGAACGCGACGAACCAGCAGCGCCGGCGCTCCTGGAACAGCGCCGGCGAGGTTCTGCCCGTACGCCGGTTCTTCCAGCGCCCGCGGACGGTTCGCGCCAACTTCAAGATCCGGTTCTAGGCCGGGTCGCACGATCCGGACTCGGTCACCGGATCAGTGAATCAGGGGGAGAGGGCTCCGGCTCTCTCCCCTTTCTTGTACCCGCTCCATACACTCGGGACGATGCCGCCGACACCCCGCGCGCTCGCCACGGTCCTGATCAGTACGGCCGGGATGGTCAACTGCGCCGGAGACCCAGGGATCGGCCCCAGCGAGGAACCGATGGCTTCGCGCCTCCCCCTGTCTCCGATTGAACCCGTCGCCTTCCACGACCGCGCCGCCGAGGTCGGCATCGGCTTCCAGCACCGGAACGGCGCCCGCGGCCGTTACCTGCTGCCCGAGATCATGGGCTCGGGCGCGGCGCTCTTCGACGCCGACGGCGACGGCGATCTCGACGCGTACCTGGTCCAGGGAGGTGACCTGGAAGCGGCCCCCGACGAAGCCGGCACCCCGGTCAGCGACCGGCTGTTTCGCAACGAACTGGTCGAAACCGGCGAACTCCGCTTCGTCGACGCGACGGACGACTCGGGCATCGAATCGTCCGGCTACGGCATGGGCGTCGCCGCCGGCGACTTCGACGGGGACGGGCGCGTCGATCTCTACATCACGAACCTCGGTCCCAACCGACTCTGGCGGAGTCTTGGCGGCGGCCGCTTCGAGGACGTGACGGCGGCTGCCGAAGCCGACGATCCGAGGTGGAGCGTTCCGGCCTCCTTCCTCGACTACGACGGGGACGGCATGCTCGACCTGTTCGTCGCCAACTACGTGGACTTCAACCTCGGCAGCCACACGCTCTGCACTTTCGGCAGCGGCGAGCCGGACTACTGCAGTCCGAAGACCTACCGCGCCGAGCCGGACCGGCTGTTCCGCAACCTCGGCGACCGACGCTTCGAACAGACGACGGATCGCGCCGGCCTCGCCACCGAGTTCGGCAACGGCCTCGGCGCGGCGCCTGCCGACCTCGACCTCGACGGCCGGCTCGACCTCTACGTCGCCAACGATGGCACGCCGAACCAGATGTGGATGAACCGAGGCGGCGGCCGCTTCGAGAACCGGGCCCTGTTCGGGGGTTCGGCGGTCAATCGCCGCGGCGAAGCCGAGGCGGGCATGGGCATAGCCGTAGGCGACATGGACGGGGACGGCGACGAGGATCTCTACGTGACCCACATCACGGGCGAGACGAGCACCCTCTACCTGAATGACGGAGACGGCCTGTTCACGGACGCCGGCATGCCCGCCGGCCTGGACACCCCCAGCCTGCCAATGACCGGTTTCGGTACCGGCTGGTTCGACTTCGACAACGACGGCGACCTCGACCTGCTGGCAGTGAACGGTGCGGTACGGCGGCTGGACCGCGCCCCGTCCGGCGGCGCGGCGGCCGCCCGCGCGGCCTCCGGTACGGACCACGAGCGTCGCTTCGGGCAGCCGAACCAGATCTTCCGCAACCTGGGTGACGGACGCTTCGAGGACGTGTCGTCACTTGGAGGCCCGGCCTTCAGGGCCTATGAGGTTTCGCGCGGAGCCGCCTTCGGTGACGTGGACAACGACGGAGACACCGACGTTCTCATCACGAACAACAACGGACCGGCGCGGCTGTTGCTCAACCTGACCGGTCAGGACAACGGCTGGATCGGCCTTCGCCTGGTCATCGCGGACGGCAAGCGAGACGCCGTCGGAAGCCTGGTCCGGGTGCGACTCACAGGCGGCCGGACGATCACGCGCCGTGTCCGCGCGGCGATGAGCTACGCCTCCTCCAGCGACCCGCGGGTGCTGATCGGGCTCGGCGACGCTGGCGTCGAGGAAGTCCGCGTGTTCTGGCTCGGCGGTGCCGAGGAGTCCTTCGGTGCGCTATCGCCGCGCACGTACCATGAACTCCGGCAGGGAGAGAGCCGACAATGAACCGTCGCTGGTTCGCTGGCGCCCTGCTCGCCCTCCTCGCGTGCGGCGCCGCCGAGCGCCTGCCACTCCCCTCCAGCTACGAAGCTCACGATCCGGCGGTCCGGGGTCAGATCGCCAGCCTGGAGCGCCGGGTCCGCTCGCTGGAGGACGCCGGCGCAGCGGACCCCGGGCTCGGCGCCGCGGTCGGCGAGCTCGGCAGGCTCTACCACGGCCTGCAACTGCTGGACAGCCACGCCTTCACGGCGATTGAAGCGGCCGAAGCCTGCTACCGGGAAGCGCAGCGGCTCGACCCGTCCGACCACCGCTGGCCCTACCTCCGCGGTTTCGCCGAGGACACCCGTGGCGATCACGAAGCGGCGGCCGCCTCCTACCGCGCCGCCCTGGCGATCGAGCCCGACCTGGTGCCGGCGATCCAGCGCCTCGCCCAATCGGAGCTCGAGCGCGGACGGCCGAACGAGGCGGCCGCGCTGTGGAACCGCGCGCTGGAACTCCGGCCCGGGTTCCCGCCGGCCCTCTACGGACTCGGAAGCCTTGCGCTCGAACGCGGCGACGCCCGGACGGCGGTCGACTACTTCGAGCGAGCCGTCGCCGCCGAACCGGGCGCCGGCCGCGGACACTATTCGCTCGCCATGGCCTGGCGCCGCCTCGGCGATGAAGACCGTGCGGCGCAGCACTTCGCGCAGGCAAGCCACACCGACTACCCGCTCGACGACCCCCTGGTCCGGGAACTCGCCTACCTGCCGGCCGGCAGTGCCGCCCTGGTCCAGCAAGGCCTGATCGCGGTACAGGCCGGCGAGTTCGGCGCCGCGGCGACCGTGTTCGGCCGCGCCGTCGACGCGGATCCGACGAACCTCGAAGCGCGCAAGCACCTGGCGCTGGCTCACGTCGACGCCGGCCAACTCGAGCAGGCCGAAGCCGCCTACGAAGAACTCCTGACGCTCCATCCTGGCGAGGCGTCGGCGCACTTCGAGTTCGGCCAGTTGCTGGCCAACCGCGGAGAGCCGGCCGAGGCGATCAGGCACCTGACCCGGGCGACCGAACTGGCCCCTGACTACAAGCAGGCCCACTACCAGCTCGCCCTGCTCCTCGACCGGGCGGGCCGCCCCCTCGAAGCTCTGCAACGTTACGACCGGGTCCTCGAACTCGATCCCGCCTATGCCGAGGCGTCCACCCGGCGCGCGGCCGCCCTCGCTCTGTCCGGTCGGCCGGCCGAGGCCCTGGACATCCTGAACGCACGCGTCGCCGCCGCGCCGTCGGACGCCGCCGCTCTGCAGGCGCTGAGCGTCGTGCTTAGGCAACAGAACCGGCTGCGGGAAGCCCGGACCGCCCTGGAACGGGGCCTCCGCTCCACGCAGTTCCCCGCCGACGAAGAGGCTCGCCTGCGGACCGAGCTAGGGGGCATCCTGGCCATCGAGAGGCGCCTGGCCGACGCCACGCGGGAACTCCGCACGGCTCAGCAACTCGACCCGACGGAACCCCAGACCAGCTTCCTCCTCGGCATGGTCCTCCTCGACCTCCGACGCCCCGAGGAGGCCGCCCGCGCCTTCGCCGCCGCCCTCGCCGTCCGTCCCGACCTCACGCTGGCCCGCCTCCGCCTCGCGGCCATCCTCGCTCAGACCAACCGCTGCGACGAAGCCATCACACTCCTCGACGATGGTCGTCGCTACGCCACGAACGACCCGGTCTTCGCCCAGGCATCGCAACAGCTACGGACTGCCTGCGCGGCGCGGTAGGTCCTCCGTCCCGACCCAGGCTGGGCGAAGCGACGACGCTGTGCGGTGCCGGCCTTCTGGCCGGCCCGCTTTCCGGCCGCTTCCGGCGGCAGCCGGCGAGGACGCCGGCGCACCCAGTGCGTGACGCCCAAGCGGAATCGTCCAGCCAGCACCGGGCCGGAGGGGAGGGTCGCAGGGGGCTAGAGGCCAGCGACTGCCCATGCCATCCCAACGACCAACCCGTAGCGGAGCTCAGCGGGCCGCAGCGAACCCCCAGCCTTCCATCCACCGAGAGGGGGTGAGCGGCCCCTGCGACCCTCCCCTCCGGTCCGGTGCTGGCGGGTCAAACGCGCTAGCCGAAGACGATCGCGCGGTTGTCGACGACGAGGACGCGGTGCTCGAGGTGGGCCTGGACCGCGCGGGCGAGAACGACGCGTTCGAGGTCCCTGCCGCGGCGCACCAGGGTGGTCACCGAGTCGCGGTGGCTGACCCGCGTCACGTCCTGTTCGATGATCGGTCCCTGGTCGAGTTCCGCCGTCGCGTAGTGGGCGGTGGCGCCGACGACCTTGACGCCGCGCAGGTAGGCCTGACGGTAGGGACTGCCTCCAGGAAACGCGGGCAGGAACGAGTGGTGAATGTTGATCACGCGGTTCGGGAAGCACTCCAGGAAGCGAGGCGTGAGGATCTGCATGTAGCGGGCGAGCACCACGAGGTCGACCCGCGCCTCCTCAAGGATCTCGATCATCCGCTCTTCCTGCTCGCTGCGCGTCTCCGGCGTCACCGGCAGGTGGTGATACGGCAGCCCGTTGTACTCGGCCTCCGCCGCGTGGTCGGGATGGTTGCTGATGATGCAGACCGGGCGCCCGGGGAGCTCGCCCAGCCGCCAGCGGGACAGCAGGTCGTGCAGGCAGTGGGCCGGCTTCGACGCCAGCACGCCCACCCGCTGTTCCTGGTCCGAGAAGGCGATGCGGCTCCTGACCGAGAAGTGATCGCCGATCTCCCATTCGATCAGCGGCCGGATCGTCTCCCGGTCCAGGTCGAAGTGGTCGACCTCGAACTCCAGGCGTTGGAAGAACTTGCCGAGTTCCTCGTCGCGATGGGTTTCGGACTTGCAGATGATGCCTCCGTGCTCGTTCACGAAGCCCGTGACCGTCGCGATGATGCCGATCGCGTCGTCGCAACTCAGCAGCAGGGTCGCCGTCACGTCGTGCGACACGATCCGCGCACCATGTCTGTGTTGAACCAAGAGGCCGGAAGTCTAGCGCCGCGATAGGATCGATCACACCATGCAAGGAACGGCTCAGTCCAGGCGAACCGCCGCCGGCGCGGGCCTGCTCCTCTTGGTGCTCGCCTCAGCGGTCGCCTACGGCCAGACCGCCCAGACACCGGCCGACGGCATCAAGCTGTTCGAAGAGAACGTCCGGCCCGTTCTGGAAGCGAATTGCTACATGTGCCACTCGGACCCCAAACGGGCCGAGAACGGCTTCCTCCTGACCACGAGGGCCGGACTCCTGCGCGGAGGTGAACGGGGTCCGGCAATCTCCACCTCCGAGCCCGCCCTGAGCCTGCTCCTCCACGCGATCGGGTACGACGACGAGCAGTTGCAGATGCCGCCCTCGGGCCGACTGGCCGAGGCGGACCGCGAGGTGATCCGTCAGTGGGTCCTCCTCGGCGCTCCGTTCGGCGGGGACGAGGACGAACTCACGGAGGTCGCACCGGCCGAGGACGCATTCGAGATCACGGACGCCGACCGGGAGTGGTGGTCCGTGCGGCCGCTCGGGCGCCCGGACGTCCCGGGTGTCGCCGACACTGCCTGGCCGCTCAACGCGGTCGACAACTTCCTGCTCGCGAAGATTGAAGCGGCCGGCCTCGAGCCGCCGCCGGCCGCCGACCGCCGGACACTGATCCGGCGGGCGAGCTACGACCTGACCGGGCTGCCGCCGACGCTCGAGGAAGTCGAGGCCTTCGAGCTGGACGACCGCCCCGACGCCTGGGAACGCCTGATCGACCGTCTCCTCGCGTCGCCCCACTACGGCGAGCGCTGGGGACGGCACTGGCTCGATCTCGTCCGCTACGCGGAGACGGACGGCTACGAGCGCGACCGAAAGAAGCCCTCCGCCTGGCGCTACCGCGACTGGGTGATCGACGCGCTGAACGCGGACATGCCGTATGACGAGTTCCTGACCCATCAGCTCGCCGGCGACGAACTCGACAACCCGACCGCGGCATCGGTCATCGCCACCGGCTACCTGCGGCTCGGCATCTGGGACGACGAGCCGACCGATACGGAACTCGCCCAGTACGACGACCTCGACTCCGTTCTCGACACGACGTCCCGGGTCATGCTCGGCATGTCGATCGGCTGCGCCCGCTGCCACAACCACCGCGGCGACCCGATCCCACAGACCGACTACTACCGGATGCTGTCCTTCTTCCGCGGCATCGCCCCTTACAAGGTCGGCGGCGGCAACGAGCCGACGCCAGAGAACTACACGGACTGGATCCCGGACGACCTCGGAACGGCGGACGCTGGCGGCCCTCCCGTGGAAGGTCCGCCCGCGAACCTCATCGAGGTGCTGCGGGTCAAGGAGATCGGTCCGGAAGCGCCACCGACCAACGTCCTCATCCGCGGCAATCCGCATGCGCCGGCGGAACGCGTTGAACCGGGCTTCCCCCTGATCCTCGGTAACGCCGATCCGGGGCTCTTGGAGCGCGCGCCGGACTCCCCCACGACCGGCCGTCGACTCGCCCTGGCCCGCTGGATCGCCGACGACGGCAACCTGCGCACCTCCCGGGTGATGGCGAACCGCCTGTGGCAGTATCACTTCGGCCGCGGCCTCTCGCCCACTCCCAACGATCTGGGCCGCTTCGGCGAGCCCGCGACACACCCGGAACTCCTCGACTGGCTGGCGACGGAGTTCACGAAGCGGGACTGGAGCCTGAAGTCGATGCACCGGCTTCTCATGACCAGCCGCGCCTACCAGATGTCGTCGCGGCCGTCGGAGGGCGCCCTGGAGGTCGATCCGGGCAACGAAATGTTCAGCCGCTTCAACATGAGGCGTCTGGCGGCCGAGGAGATCCGGGACTCGGTCCTCGCGGCGACCGGGCGGATCAACCTCGAGCTCGGTGGTCCCAGCGTCTACCCGCCGATGCCGGCCGAGGTCCT
The DNA here is from genome assembly GCA_009837085.1 of Holophagales bacterium. Classification (GTDB taxonomy): domain Bacteria; phylum Acidobacteriota; class Thermoanaerobaculia; order Multivoradales; family Multivoraceae; genus Multivorans. The sequence goes on along the minus strand of VXUF01000119.1, from coordinate 2,103 downwards.
GGCCACGGCCTCCCGTCCGGACGCGGCCTGGGGGGAGGCGACCGCGGAGCAGGCGTCCCGGCGCAGCATCTACATCCATGTCAAGCGTTCACTCCTGCATCCGCTGCTCGAGAGTCTCGACATGGCCGACACCGACTCGACCTGCCCGGTCCGCTTCACCACGACCCAGCCGACGCAGGCGCTGATGATGCTGAACGGCGACTTCATGAGCGAGCAAGCCAGGGCGCTCGCCGAGCGAATCGATGGCACCGACCGTACGGTTGAAGACCGCGTGACCGAGGCGCTCGAGACGGTGCTGGCGAGACGAGCCCGTCCGGTCGAAGTCGCCCGGGGCGTCGGCCTGATCGAGGAGTTGCAACGGGAGGAGTTCTTCGAAGCCGAAGCGGCATTTGCCAGTTACTCCCTTCTGCTATTGAATCTGAACGAGTTCGCCTATCTGGATTGAGAGACCCGTCTCGACTGAGGAGCGGAACGATGACCTACGACAGCGAACGCCCCCGCAACACCTTCTGCGGCCGTACCCGGCGCGAGTTTCTCTGGGAAGCCGGTGGCGCCTTCACCTCCGTGGCCCTCGCCGGCATGTTGAGCACCGACGACTTCCTCGGTGCGCAGACCGTTGCCGCCGACGGGGTGACCGCGTGGAAGAACCCGCTCGCCGCCAAGCCGCCCCACTTCGATGGACCGGCCAAGGCGGTCATCTTCCTGTTCATGTACGGCGGACCCAGCCAGATCGACACCTTCGACTACAAGCCCGATCTCTACCCGCTCGACGGCAAGACGATCGAGATCAACACGAAGGGCCGCGGCGGCACGCGCAATCAGGGTCGTGTCGTCGGGCCGAAATGGCAGTTCAAGCAGTACGGTGAATGCGGCAAGTGGGTCTCCGACCTGTTCCCGAACCTCGGGGGCTGCGTGGACGACATCGCCTTCATCCACTCGATGACCGCGGACGCGCCGCTCCACGGTTCGGCCATGCTGCAGATGAACAGCGGCCGCATCCTCTCCGGCAGCCCGGCGCTCGGTTCCTGGGTGAACTACGGCCTCGGCACCGAGAACGAGAACCTGCCCGGCTTCGTCGTCATGCTGGACCCCACCGGCGGGCCGATCAGCGGCGCCAAGAACTGGTCGAGCGGCTACATGCCGGCCAGCTACCAGGGCACCGTGATCCGTTCGAGCGGCACGCCGATCCTGTCCCTCGACCCGCCGCCGGGAATGTCGCGCCAGGCGCAGCGCCGGCTGCTCGACCGCCTGCGGGAGTACAACGAGGAACACGCCGAACCACGCTCTGAGAACAGCGAGCTGGCCGCCCGCATCGCCAGCTACGAGCTCGCCTACCGGATGCAGGAGCACGCTCCCGATGCGGTCGACCTCTCCGGAGAGTCGGAGGAGACGCGCAGCCTCTACGGTCTGGACCAGGATCGCACGAAGGACTTCGGCCGCCGCTGCCTGCTGGCGCGCCGCCTGGTCGAACGCGGCGTCCGCTTCATCCAGGTTTACTCGGGCGGTAACCACAACGACAACAACTGGGACGCACACGGCGACCTGGTCAAGAACCACGAGTACCACGCCGGCGGCACCGACAAGCCGATCGCCGGCCTGCTGCGCGACCTGAAGCAGCGCGGGCTGCTCGACAGCACGCTGGTCATCTGGGGCGGCGAGTTCGGCCGCCAGCCCACGGCCGAGTACGCCGAGGGAACCGGCCGCGACCACAATGCCTACGGCTTCACGATGTGGATGGCCGGCGGCGGCATCAAGGGCGGCACGAGCGTCGGCGAGACGGACGAGCTTGGCAACCGGGCCGAGGTCGACCGCTTTCACGTCAAGAACCTCCACGCCACCGTGCTGCAGCAACTGGGCCTCGACCCGAACGCCCTGTCCTACTTCCACGCCGGCCTCGACCAGAAGCTGGTCGGCGTCGAAGGCGCGGAACCAATCCACCAGATCGTCGCCTAGCGGCCGGTTCCGGGCGTGCACCCGCCTGCTCGGAGAACCGAGGGGGGCGTCGCCATCGGACGTTCACGCTTACAGAGAACATGAAAGGTCTGCGTTCACTTCTTGTCGCCCGGAATCTGCGGAAGTTCCTGTAGTACTAGCGACTTACGG
>VXUF01000055.1 GCA_009837085.1 Holophagales bacterium | reverse complement strand
CCGCGCCTTCTACATCGGCATGCCGCTCAACGTCGAACGCCTGGAGGCGACCTGGTGCGGGCGATCGCCGTCGAGGAGCTGTAACCCGCCGGGCGCACCCAGTCTGTTCCGTTAGACGTACCCCTCTCGTGCAAACCGCGTCCATGGCTCCCGTTCGCCGATGCCGTACCCACTGAGCAACGCCTTCTTCAGCCACTCCCGGAACTCCGGGAACCCGTCGAGCGGCCCGACACCATCGAGCGCCTCGAGCCACGGACCCGGGTCGTACTCCGCCTGGCGATGCCGGAACACACCGTCCTCGATCAGGCCGTAGCAGGCCACCCGCCGGCCGCAGCGCGGCTGACCGACGCTGCCGGGGTTGATGAACTCCTGGCCGTCGATCGCCCGCCGGAACTGGATGTGAGAGTGGCCGAAGAGCACCATCGGGCAGTCCGTGCCCCCGGCCAGGGCGGCCAACCGCTCGTCGGGCGTGTCGGGCAGCGCCTGCCGCGGCTCCTCCGGCTGCTCGGCGTGATGAAGGAAGACGCGCAGGCCACCGACCTCGTATTCGCCCTCCGTCTGCAAACCACCGAGCAGCTTCCAGCCCGGCGCATCCAGGGTGCCGAGGATCCAGCGCGTGTAGGCACGCCATGGAGCCGGCCAGCCCTCGAAGCGCTCCGGCTCGAACATCTCCACGTCGTGGTTGCCCTCGATCAACACCCCGTCAACCCCCGCGAGCAGCGCCATCGTCTCGTTCGGCTGCGGGCCTGAGAGCACCGTGTCACCGAGGAAGATCGTCGCGTCGACGTCGGGCTCCTTCTTCAGCACCGCCGAGAGCGCCTCGGCGTTTCCGTGGATGTCGGCGATGACGAGGATCTTCACTGTGTTGTTGGGCAGGCGTCGAATGCGGACGCCGGCCTTGCGGCCGGCGCGTCTTTCCAGCCGCCTTCGGCGGCAGCCGGCGGGGACGCCGGCGCACCCAGTGTGCGGCAGGCCCAGCGTAGTGCGCCGGCTACGATACTCGCCAGTTCAACCCCATCAACCCGGCGCATGAGGTGACCCGATGGACACTCCAGAGTGGCAGCGACGCACTCTTCTCTTCGGCCTGCTCGGGGCCGCGGCCCGGAAGCTGACCGCGCTGCAGCCAGGACGGCAACAGCAGGAGTCACGGTTCACCTCGGGCCTGAAACGGCGGTTCATCGAGACGGACAACTCCGGCTTCGACCCGGTCAGTCACAGCTTCGAGGACTCCGGCCAATGCCTCGTGACGGCGGGGGCCATGGAGGGGCCGTTCTACGTCGACGACCCGGTCCTGATGCGGAGCGACATCCGCGAAGACCGCGAGGGACTGCCGCTGGAGGTCCTCCTCCGCATCGTCGAGGTGGACGGCTGCACCCCGATCGCCGGCGCCGCCGTCGACCTCTGGCACTGCGACTCGCTGGGCTTCTACAGCCACTAAACAGCCTATGACCCCAACGTCTGGCCGAGCGGCCGCGCCAATCCCTCGGACAACGAGACCTTCCTTCGCGGCCGTCAGGTCTCCGACGAAGCCGGCATGGTGCGGTTCCAGACGATCTACCCCGGCTGGTACACGCCCCGGGTTCAGCACATCCACGCCCGAATCGTCCTCGAGCGGAAGGTCGCGGCCACCGTGCAGCTCTACTTCCCGGAAAAGCTGAACCGGGCGGTCGCGCTGCGGAAGCCCTACAACCAGCGCCCGCCGTCGCCCTACAACAACCTGAACGACTTCGTCATCAGCCAGTCCAGGGGCGGCGACGGAAGCTGGCTCAAGATGACGGAGACGGATGGCGGCTATCGCGGTTCACTGACGATCGGCGTCAAGGTCTGAGCCGACGTCGGCGGCGCAGCGAAAGCCCATGTGCCCGGCCGCGCTGTCGGGCGTGTTGTGGGTACGGGCCGACAGGCGGTAGCGACTGCAGTAGGAGACGTGGCAGAGATACGACCCGCCGCGGGTGACGCGTGCCGTTCCGCTGGCGGGACCGCGCGGATTGCGACTGCCCGGCGCGGCAGGACTGGGGCTCCACCAGTCGGCGCACCAGTCCCAGACGTTGCCGCAGACGTTGTAGAGGCCGAAGCCGTTGGCCTCGAACGCGTCGACCGGGCAGGTCCCGCGATAGCCGTCGAGCCCGAGATCGCGTTTCGGAAAGCTGCCCTGCCAGACGTTGCAGCGATGCTCGCCATCGGGCTCGAGCTCGTCGCCCCAGGGCTGCGCCGTCTGCTCAACTCCTCCGCGAGCCGCGAACTCCCACTCCGCCTCGGTCGGGAGCCGGCATCCCGCCCACGCGCAGTAGGCCACGGCGTCGTGATGCGAAACCTGGACGACGGGATGGTCCTGGCGCCGGGCGATCGACGATCCCGGCCCCTCGGGATGCCGCCAGTCGGCGCCGCTGACCTTGCACCACCAGCGGGCTTCCGGCAGACGGTCCTCGATCGCCGTGCGCCGGAGCCTGCGCGACAGGCGGCCCTCGAAGACGAAGGACCAGCCCAGCCGCTCGCTGTCGGTCCGGTAGCCGGTCGCGTCCACGAAGGCGGCGAAGTCGGCGTTGGAGACGGCGCAGGCGTCGATGCGGAACGGGTCGACGAAGATCTCGCGGACCGGGGTCTCGCCGTCGCCCGGTATGGCATCGGCCGAGTCGGTGCCCATGAGGAACCGGCCGCCGTCGAGACGGACCATGTCGCGACCGTTCGGTTCCGCGACCAGAGCCGGCTCCGCGCCGCGGGCCGGCCGATCGGCATCACGCGAGGGAGCGCAGCAGGTCATGGCGCCCGCACGACTCGGAGCTCCCTCAACCAGCGTAGAGGCGCTCGGCGACGGCGGTCAACTCCCTGACGATGCCGGAGTTGCCGGTGTCGTCGATCACGTTGTTGAACTCTCCCGGATCGGCCTCGAGGTCGTAAAGCTCCGACCGCGCCCAGCTCAGGTAGTTGAGCTTCCACTTGCCGGTGCGCACCATCAGGATGGGCGGCTTGCCGACGTAGCGGTCGTCCACCGTGAAGCTGCGATGGCAGAAGTAGTACTCCGAGTAGGCGTGCTCGCGCGGCGTGTACGCCCCGCCCTGGACCAGGGGTGCGAAGCTCCGGCCGTCGATCCCGGAGGAGGGACTCCCCAACCCGCACAGCTCGGTCAGGGTCGGGAGCAGATCGGCGTGCTCGATGAGCTGCGTGCGGGCGGTCCCGGCTTCCATCCGGTCCGGCATGCGCACGATCAGCGGCACGCTGACGCTCTGCTCGTACATGTTGTGCTTGGTCCACGTGCGGTGCGCGCCGGCCATCTCACCGTGGTCCGAGGTGTAGACGACCACCGTGTTCTTGTCGAGCCCCAGCTCGCGCAACGTGTCGAACACCCGTCCGACGTTGGCGTCCATCTGGGAGGTGTTGCCGTAGTAGCCGCGGATCGCGTCGCGCAGGTCGTCGTCCTTCTGGTCGTACCAGCCGCGCTGCCTGGCGCGAATCAGGTGCCCCTCGAAGCCGTCCTGCAGCTCCCGATCGGAACGCTCGGGCAGACTGAGAGTCACTCCGTCGTACATGTCCCAGTACTGCTTCGCCGGCACCAGCGGCGTGTGCGGCATGTAGAACGACGACCAGAGGCAGAAGGGGCGGTCCTTGTTCTCGCGCAGGAAGGCGACCGACTCCTCGGCGTAGAAGGTGTCCTGGAAGTACCTCTCCGGCAGAGTCGAGGCGTTACCGCTCAGCCCCGTCGCGTACCCGCCGTCCGCGGGGTACGCCGCGTACTGATCGTCCCGGAACGCCTGCTGCTCCGCCTGGGTGAGCCGCTTGTCGTGATCGGCTCGATAGAGCCTGTGGTCGAAGCCGTGCCGCCGGGTCTCGTCGACGAAGTGCATCTTGCCGATCGCGCCGGTGACGTAGCCGTGATCCTTGAAGTAGTGGGCGACCGTGCGCGCCTCGTTCGGCAACGGGTCCCGCAGGATCTTCGCCCCGTGTCTGCAGGGGTGGAGGCCGGTGATGATCGACCCGCGGGAGGGGACGCAGACGGGCGCGTTGCAGTAGGCGCGGTCGAAGCGGACGCCGTCGGCGGCGATCTCGTCGATGTGGGGCGTCTGAGCCTCGTTGCTGCCGTAGCAGCCGGACGCGGCCGTCTGGTGCTGATCGGAGCACAGGAAAAGCAGATTCGCCCGGTTCGTCTTCGCGAAGCTGAAGGCGGCCCCCACGGCGGACCCCACCGACGCTGCAGCGACGCTCTTGACTGCCTGTCGTCGTGTGATCATGATGGTCGGAATCCTAACGCAGATGGAGAAACGGGCCATGACAACGCACCGCTTCGGGACCGCCGCCCTCGCTGTCGCGCTGGGAGCGCTGACCTCGCTTCCCCTGCAGGCGGCGGAGCCGCCGAACATCCTCTGGATCATCGTCGACGACATGTCGGCCAATCTCTCTTCCTACGGAGAAACCGTGATCGAGACGCCGCATCTCGATCGCCTGGCGAGCCGCGGAGTGCGCTTCACCAATGCGTACGTCACGGCGCCGGTCTGCTCACCCAACCGCTCGGCCTTCATCACCGGGATGTACCAGACCTCCATCGGCGCTCATCACCACAACAGCAGCCAGGGAGAGCTGAAGATCCACCTGCCTCCCGGCATCCGGCCGATCCCCGAGCTGTTCCAGGAAGCCGGCTACTACACCGCGATCACCGGCTGGCCCAACACGGACCGAGCCACCATCGGGAAGACGCACTACAACTTCGAATGGGACCCGGCCATCTACGACGGCCCCGACTGGAGTCAGCGTCGACCCGGCCAGCCCTTCTTCGCCCAGGTTCACCTCCCCGGCGGAAAACACCGCGGCCGATCACTCGAGTCGTTCCGGCAGATCAGCGATCGCGTCGAGAAGCTGTTGGGAAGCAGGACAGAACCATCCAGCGTGAAGCTCCCTCCCTACTACCCGAACGATCCGGTCCTGCTGGCGGATTGGGCGGCCTACCTCGACGCGGTTCGGCTAACCGACAAGTTCGTCGGCGACGTCATCGAACGGCTCGAAGACGAGGGCGACCTCGAGGACACGGTCGTTCTCTTCATGACCGACCACGGAATCAGCCATGCCAGGGGGAAGCAGTTCCTCTACGACGAAGGGCTGCACGTGCCCCTGGTCATCGCCGGACCGACGATCGAGCCCGGGCAGGTTCGCGACGACCTCGTGGAGCACATCGACATCGCGGCCCTTTCGCTCGCACTCGCCGGCATCGAGATTCCCGAGCACATGCACTCTCGCGACATCCTCGGCGAGGACTACGAGGAGCGGACGGCGATCTTCGCCGCGCGCGACCGCTGCGACGAGACGGTCGACTACATCAGGGCGCTGCGGACGACGCGCTTCAAGTACATCCGCAACTTCCTGCCCAATCGTCCCCATCTGCAACCCAACCTCTACAAGGACGGAAAGAGCATTGTCATCGCGCTGCGGGAGGCTCATGCTGCCGGAACGTTGAACGAGACGCAGCAGCTTCTGTTCGCTCCCACCCGCCCCGCGGAGGAGCTCTATGACCTGTCGGACGACCCGTTCGAAGTCCGGAACCTGGCCGGCGATCCGAAGCACCAGGCGCAACTGAAGAAACTCAGGAAGCGCATGGACGATTGGATCGAGCGCACGAACGACCATGGCGCGGAATCAGCAGCCATGTACGACAGCGAAATGGCCGCGTACTCCAGGCGCGTGAGCGCGAACCCCGAATCCGCGGCCATCCTGAGCCGCAACATCGCCCTGATGAAGCGCTGGGCGGCCGAGGGCAGGTAGGAGCTCAGTCGAACAGGCCGCTGGGCGAAGTCTTCGCGCCCGTGAAGTCCGGCCCTTCTTCACGCCAGCCGTTGAAGATCTTCTCTCCCATCAGACGGGCGAACCGGGGCTCGTCGGCATAGCGCTCGAACACCTCGGGGTACCGCGTATCGCCGCGTCGCTCCTGTGTCGAGAGATGCGGCCGGCAGAAATAGGCTGCGAGATTGATCCGCGCGCCAGGCAACTCCCGTCGCCAACCGCCGTGCCACGAGTTGCCATGCCAGATCGCGGCATCTCCCGGATTGAGGTCCATGGTCACGGCGCCTCGCGGCACCGTCCACTCGAGGGCGTCCAGCTCTTCCCGATCGAGCTTCTTCGCCATGATCGCCGGAACGGTTTCATGGCCCGCCATCCAGTTCTCGTGGGCCGTGGGCTGGCGCTGCTTTCGATGGCTGCCCGGGAAGAGCACCAGCGCCCCCGCTTCCCGGCTGTAGGGCGTCAGCGCGTAGTTGCAGTTGGCGACCAGGGACGTCTCGGTCATGCCGACCCGAACCCCATCCGCGTGCACCGACAGGGGCATGCCGCCGGGCCCCCGAAAGTGACTGCCCATGGAAGACAACACACAGCTCTCGCCAAGCAGATACGTGATCATCGCGAGCGGTTTCGGCTCCAGCAGGATCTCGGGGAAGACCGGATCCTCGAAGATCAGGTAGTGCTGATACGCCATGCCGCTGAAGTCCTCGGACGTGGCCGTGTCGGGATCGACCTTCTTGCCCGTCGTCCTTTCAACGCGCCGCAGGATGGCCGCCTTGGCGCGCTCGATCCGGTCTTCGGACAGCACGCCCGGGAGCACCGTGTACCCGTTCGTCTCGAGCTCGAGCAGGTTCTCGTTGAGACCGAGCTCCGCGATGTTTGCCAGCACACGCTCGCGCGCTTTGTCGTCCTTGCCGGTCATCCGGGCGACTCTACAACTGCTACGGTGTGAAGGAGGAGGAGCCAATGAGAGAGAAGCTCGTAGCCCTTCTGCTCGCCACTGTCGTGTCCTCCCCGGCAGTCTCGGAATCCCCCAACATCGTCATCCTGCTCGCCGACGACCTCGGCTGGACCGGGACTTCGGTGCAGATGGACGATCGCGTCACCGGCTCGAAGAGCGATCTCTACCGCACACCCAATCTCGAGCGCCTGGCGTCGCAAGGCATGCGTTTCTCCAACGCCTACTCTCCGGCGCCGAATTGCTCGCCGACCCGCATGTCGATTCAAACGGGGAAGACCGCTGCACGGCTGGGCGCCACCGACATCATCGACGTCGTGCCCGACGAGACCGGCCGCGCGGTGTACCAGTTCTTCTACGACGACTTCTACCGCAACAAGCCGATGCGCGTGCCGCTCCCGATCTCCGATCTGGCCGACGAGGAGCTGACGATCGCGGAGTTTCTCAAGCAGCAGGATCCGCGCTACGTCGCGGGCCACATCGGCAAGTGGCACATGGGCGGCGGCTCGCCGGCTCGTCATGGCTACGACGAGCACGACGGCCTCACGACGAACGCGCCCGGCAGGCAGGGCATGCCCGATCCCAAGCGCACCGGTGAGATCACCGAGCGATCTCTCGCCTTTCTGGAGAAACACGGGGCGTCTGAGCACCCCTTTCTGCTGCAGATCTCCTACTACGCGGTCCATACGCCGGTCCTGGCAAAGCCGGAGACCGTTTCGCGCTATCACGGCTATTCGAGCGTCATTCACTCGAACAGTACCTACGGCGCAATGACCGACGAGCTGGACCAGAGCGTCGGCAAGATCCTCGACAGGATCGACGCCCTCGGCATCGCCGGCGACACCTACGTCATCTTCACCTCCGACAACGGCGGCGAATCCGACCGTCCCGTGACCAGCAACGTCCCGCTGTCGATGGGCAAGACGCATGTGTGGGAAGGCGGCATTCGAGTACCGCTCATCGTGCGGGGTCCTGGTATCGCCGCGGGCAGCCAGAGTCATGTACCGGCCATCGGCTACGACTTCCTGCCGACGATCGCCGACTGGTTGGGTGCGGGAGATCGGCTTCCCGACCAGCTCGATGGCGGCAGTCTGGCCGGCGTGCTCGCAAACGAAGGAGTCGGCGAGGTTGATCGGCGTACGGAGCCTCTCATCTGGTACTACGGCGCCTATCGCAACATGAAGCACGTCACGCCTCAGACAGCGATCCGTCTCGACCAACACAAGCTCATCCGCGAGCTGGAGTCCGGCCGCGAGGTCCTCTACGACCTCGATCTGGATCTCGCGGAGACCACCGACCTCAGCCGGTTTCGTCCCGAGGTCGCTCGCCGGCTTTCACGCATGCTCGACGACTATCTCGCCAGCGTGGATCTCGAGCTTCCAACACCGAATCCCGAGTACGATCCAGCCAGGGACTCGGGACTGATCTCGGTTGGCGGGAACGGCTCGCCTTGAGCGGCGAGCGGCTCTCGCGACGCGAACTGCTCGGGGGCCTGGGACTCGGCGCGCTGGCCGCGGGCTGCGCGGGCAGTCGAGAGCCGCGCGCCGCCGGCCCGAACGTCCTGATGATCTCGATCGACGATCTGAACGACTGGATCGGCGTCCTCGACGGTCACCCGCAGACGCTCACGCCGAACATCGACGCGCTCGCTGGGCGCGGCGTCACGTTCCGGCGGGCCTACTGCCAGACACCCGCCTGCAACCCCTCCCGGGCGAGTCTGATGACCGGCCAGCGCCCGACCACCTCCGGCTGCTACGGCAACGGCGACGTCTGGCGCGACGCCATGCCGCGGGCCGTCACCCTCCCGCAGCACTTCATGCAGCACGGCTACGAAGCGCTCGGCGGCGGCAAGACGTTTCACCAGAGTCAGAACGAGGCCGCCTCGTGGCACTACTACCACAGCTTCCGCGGCTTCCTGTGGCCCCCCGACTACCCCTTGAACCAGCTCGACCGCGGCGGCTTCGACTGGGGCTCCCTCGACATCGACGACGAAGACACGACGGACACCCAGCTCGCCAACTGGGCGGCTGAGTACCTGTCGAGAGACCACTCGGGGCCGTTCTTCCTGGCCTGCGGCTTCTATCGCCCGCACCTGCCGTTCTACGCCCCGAAGAAGTACTTCGACAAGTTCCCCGAGGCCGAGGTCGAGCTGCCGCCCTACCTCGCGAACGACCTCGACGACGTGCCGGAGTCCGCGCCCACGGAGCGCGGTCTGGAAGACCACGAGCTGGTGACGGCGACGGGGCAGTGGCGGCGCGCCGTGGCGGCCTACCTGGCGTGCATCAACTTCGCCGACGCGAACGTGGGGCGGGTGCTGAAAGCACTCGACGAAGGGCCGCACGCCGGGAACACGGTCATCGTCCTGTGGACCGACCACGGCTGGCAGCTAGGCGAGAAGAACCAGTGGCGCAAGTACACGCTCTGGGAGCGCTCCTGCCGCGTGCCGATCATCTTCGCCGGCCCCGGGATCGAGGCGGAGGGAGAGTTCTGCGACCGGACCGCCGAGCTGCTCGACATCTACCCCACCCTGGCGGACCTCGCCGGGCTCCCCGGGCGCGAGGAACTCGACGGCGAGAGCCTGCGGCCACTGCTCGAGAATCCCGAGGCCGAGTGGGATCACCCCGCGATCACCTCCGACGCACCGGACAGAAGCTCGATCCGCACCGAGCGCTGGCGCTACACGACCTATCCCGAGGGCGAAGAGCTCTACGACCACGACAGCGATCCGAACGAGTGGCGCAACCTGGCGAGCCTCCCCGAGCATGCCGACACGAAGCGGCGGCTGCGGGCCATGCTGCCGCGGAACCCTTCGCGCAAGAAGGTGTTGCAGGTCTCCGATCAGCCCGAGGAAGCGCGTCGCCTCACCGAGCTCCTGCCGGGCCGCTCCCACCGGGCCGGCGCGGCGAACGACGTCGGCCTCGATCCGGCGCCCTACTAGCGGGTAACTGGCGGCCCACTGGGTGCGCCGGCGTCCCCGCCGGCTGCCGCCGAAGGCGGCCAGGGAGACGCGCCGGCCGCAAGGCCGGCTCCATATCGGGCCGCCAGTTCCACGCTAGCTGCCGGGAGCAATCCAGATCGGCGACGACCAGGCGCGCTCCTGGATCGTCGCCGGCAGGGAGACGCGCGGCGCGACGCCGGCTTTCACGGCATCCCACGTCGACCAGCGGCACGTCGGGTTCTCCAGTACGCGGGTGTTCTCCTCGGCCCAGAGCCCGGTCAGGCCCGAGTTGCTGTAGTAGCGGCGGAAGACCTCGCGATACGTCGGTACGCCGTCGACGACATCGGCCGGAACCGAGCCCCTGCTGACCGGGTCGAAGTCGTGCACGCCGACCTTGCCGGTGTGCTTCTCCTCGTCGAAAACAAAACCCGAGTTGTGGGTGTCGCTGGCGCCGACGAATCCCAAGCGATACGGGTTGAAGCCCTCCTCGCTCTGAAACGCGATGCCGTCCAGCAGCGCCTGGCGGACGTAGCTGCCCCTGGGTCGGCTCTTGGCCCACATGCCGACGCGGAAAGGGAAGATCTCGAAGTCGGCCCACTCGTCGTTGGGCGACAGAAAGGGATGGGTCTCGGACGTGCCCTTGACCTGCGTGATCTCGACGACCGGCTCGTTGCGCATCCGCTTCGTCGCGTAGTCGGCGTCGAGCGGACCCCCGGCGAACGTCTCGGTCTGGAACATCCAGCCGTCGGAGCCGTTCGAGTTGTGCGGGATCGCCAGCGCCTCGATGCCCTCGTCACGCAGGCGATCCATCCAGCTCCAGAGGTCTTCGGGATTCGCAGAATCGAGTCGGCTGAACGGTACCTGCGGCGCGCCGCCCCTGAAGATCACGTTCCGGTGCAGGTTGCCGCCGTCCCGCGAGGGGGTGTACTCGTAGCCGATGAAGGTCGTCAGGGTGCCCGGCCGGTAGTGGCGTTCCGCCGCCGCGACGATCTCCTGCCACGCAGACCGGAGCAGTTCCGGATCATCGTGCCGGGCCACGAACTCCGAGGCGCCCGGCAGGTAGCCTCCCCGCGCCTTGACCGTCGTCGCGTCGACGTAGCGCTTGACCCCGGGGTCGTTCGCGAGCGGGTGGCCGGGGTCGGCGAGGGCGCGCAGGACCCCCAGGTACGCCGCGTGGTCCGTCACGGCGTAGAAGTCGAGGGGCCGGTCGAGCTGGATCTCGTTTCCCGACGGATGCCTGATCGCCTCGCCGGCGGCGAAACGGTAGGCGTCGTCGGGGGTCGTCCGCGTGGCGAACGAGAAGGCATCGAACGAGTATGCGGTGTGCACGTGCAGGTCGCCGAAGAACGCCGAGCGCTCCTCCCCTGCGGCAGGCGAGAGCGGCGCGACCGCCGGGAGAGTCCCCAGGATCGCCGGGAGGAGGAGTCGAGGTGGTCGCATGGTCACTCGTAGTCCGCCCGGTCCAACGACAGGGAGATCATCTCTTCGTCGTTTCTGATGTAGACGTGCTTGTTGGCGTAGGCCGGGTGAACCCAACTCACGTAGCGCAGTTCCCGCCGGTTGCCGGGTCTCGACGTGGGGGTGATGAGGTGCGTCCGGCTGATCTCCTCGTAGCCGGCAGGGCTCAGTCTGGCGATGATCAGGTCACCGCGATCGTTGTTGATGAAGACCCGGTCGCCGTTCCGGACCAGGAACCCGGAGACCCAGCGCCGTCGTTCTCCGGTCGCTTCCTGCGTTTCCCAGAGACGCTCGCCCGTTTCGGCGTTCAGGCCGCGTAACTGGCCGTAGCTGCAGATGCCGTAGATGGTTCCACCCTCGATGATCGGCGTCGCCAGAACGGCGTGCAGTCCGTCGGTCTGAATCTCGCTGTTGCTCGAGCCCTTCCAGGCGACGGTGGCGCCCGGCCGGTCCTGGTCGAGCGTCAGCATCAGGGGGCCGTCGTAGAACGTCGTGAAGAACAGTTGCGATCCGACCTGCACCGGCGTCGCGACGGTCATCGCGCCGCCGACCGTGTAGGGCTGCCGCCAGTAGAACTCGCCGTTGGTCGGATCGAGGGAGACGACTTCTTCCGGGTTCCAGACGATGAGCTGACGCGCTCCGCCGGCCTCGACGATGATCGGTTGCGCGACGCCGAGGTCCGCTTCGCTGTCCAGCGCGCGCCAGAGCTCCTCGCCGGTCATCTTGTCGAACGCCACGACACGTGCGTTCTCCGGGCCGCCGACGAAGCAGATGAGCCGCGGGCCGTCGACCAGCGGCGCGCTGGCGAAGCCCCAGTCGAAGCCCCACTGCAGGCGGTCGACGCCGTAGTCCTCGGCGTAGTCCTTTCGCCAGAGAAGCGCGCCGGTTTCGACATCGAACGCCGACAGGACGCCCGTGCGTCCCAGCGTGTAGACGCGGTCTCCGTCGACCGTCGGGGTCGCGCCGGGGCCTGTTTCCCACTGGATCCCCGCGTAGTCCGCCTTCCACTCTCGCGTCCACAGAATGCGACCGGTCGCCTCGTCGAGCGCAAGCGCCCGCTCGGTTCCGCGCATGCCGTGCGTGGCTTCGAAATCGGTGATGAAGACGCGGCCGTCGGCCACGGCGGGACCCGCGAACCCCGCCTTGATCGGGGTCCGCCAGAGCGCCTTCAGGCCCTCGGCGGGGAACTCCTCCACGATTCCGGTCTCGTGCCAGACGCCGAGGCGGCCCTTGCCTCGAAACTCCGGCCAGTCGTCGGCACGCAGCTCCGTCGCAGCCACCAGGATGGAGGCGACGCACGCAAGCGCGACCGTGAGTCTTCCGGCCATACGCGGCTCCCTACCTGTTCGCCAGCTCGTCATAGATCGCCTCGATGTTCGCTCTCGCGTGTTCCATGCCGTAGTCCCTGTAGCGCTCGGGCAACTCGAGCGCCGACGCCGCTTCCTCGGCGCTCAGGCCGGCTCGAAAGGCCCTCTCCGCGGCCGCCAGAAAGTCACGGTTGAAGTCGGCGTACTCCTTGAGATCGTCCCACGTCATGAACCCCGCCCAGGGACGGTTCGCCCCTGTTTCCCGGCGACCCCGTCCGGCGTACGTCACGGGAGCCTGACCGTGGCCCGTGATCACACGGCTGACGCCCTGGATCCCGGCAACCGCCTTCGCCAGCGTGTCGGGGAACGCCACGCCGCTCCCGCCGTTCCGGGTGTCGATGACCGGCGTCGCTTTCGAGGGAAAGAGGCCTCCCAGGTACGCCACGCCCTTGGCGGGGAAGACGACGACAATGTCGCCATCGGTGTGGGCGGGGCCGAAGTGATACAGCTCGATGCGGTCGATGTCCTCGAGCAGCGAGAACCGGTCGGTGAACGTCTTCGTGGGCAACCCCGCCCCGTCCGCACCCGAGTTGAGGTCCATCCGGGCCATGTTCGCCCTGGTGTTCTCGTGCGCCACGATCAAGGCGGCGGTCCCGAACTCGCCGTTGCTGCCGGCGTGATCGGGATGCGCGTGGGTATTGATGATCGTCGTCACCGGGAGATCGGTCACCCCGTCGATAGCGTCCCGCACCGGCTGGCCCCACCCCGGGGGTTTCGTGTCGATCAACACCACGCCGCCGTTGATCTCGTCGATGAGCGCCAGCGAGTTGGCGCCGCCGCCCGACAGATGGTAGAGCGTGTCCATCACGCTCAGGGTGTCGATCCGGACCGTCTTCGGCTCCTGGGCGTAGCCGGCCGCTCCAACGGCCGCCAGCAACACCAGTGACAGGGCCACGAGCCTCACGTCCAGCCTCACCCACCGTTTCATCAGCTTCCTCCCCGGCAACATGTGGCAAGGTAGCAAATGATGTCCACAGGCAGCTCGATGGACCGACGCCGCTTCCTGGAGGGAGCAGTCGTCACGGCCGGGGCTTGCCTGGGAGTGGGTTCGGCGCGGGCGGCGACAGGCGCCGACATCGTGTCGCCCTCCGACTTCGCCCACCTGGCGGTGAGAGTCGGCGACCTGAAGGAGGCAGTGGCCTTCTACGACACCGTCCTTCGTTGCCGTCCCCACCACGTCGCCAGCCGGCCGGACGCGCCTTCGCGCGGCGGCGCCTGGTGCTCCTACGACATCGAGCACCATCGCGTCTCGATCTTCGGGCGAGGCGGCAAGCCCGTGCCCGAAACCGGTCTTCTCGGCTGGGACCGCTTCACGTTCAGCTACGACTCCCTCACCGAACTCGGCGCGAACTACCACGCGCTGAAGGCAGGGGGAATCGAGCCACGCGCGGCCAGACGCTACGGCGGCAGCGTTTCACTCCTCTACACCGACCCCAGCGGCAATCGCATCGAGATGCTCCTCGACCGATTCGATCGAATCGAGGACCTCGAGCCCTATCTGGGGGAGGCGGCAGGTCTGGAGAAAGCCGCCGGAGTCGACTTCGATCCGGCCAGTCTGCCGGCTCCGGGCGGTGCGGCGTCCGCGGAGAACGAAACCGTCGCACCCTCCGAACTTGTCCACACCGTCATTCGCACCAGGCAACTGGAGCCGATGGTCGACTGGTACGTGCGGGCGCTCGGCTGCGAGGTCGCCGAACGCAGCGAGACGCTGGCCCTGCTCCGTTTCGACCACCGCCTTCTGCGCATCCTGCTCGTCGAAGACAGGAAGCGGGAGCGCGGCGCCGGCAACCAGGGCTACGACCACTTCGCCTTCGAGTACAAGACGATGGACGAACTCGTCGTGCGTACCTATGCCCGACTCAAAGAGAGTGGCGTCAAACCCTACTGGTGCACCAACCACGGCATGACCACCTCGATCTACTACACCGACCCCGACGGCAACAGGGTCGAGACGCAGGTGGACAACTTCCCCACGAAGGCAGAGGGGCTGGCCTACATCAGGGGCCCCGACTTCGCCCGCAACCCGGTCGGCATCGACTTCGACCCCGACGAGATGGTCGACAGGGTACGCGGCGGCGCGTCCTACGAAGAGATGCACCATCGCGTCGAAGGACCACGCACGACCCCGCCGCCGCGTCCCCAAGAGGGCGTGCACTACTAGGAGCCAGCGCAGAAACGTGCGCGCCCTAGGTCAGGATTGCAGCGAGACGCGCCAGGACCTCATCCATGGTCTGCTCGGGGACGGATTCGAGGCGTTTCCCGTTCCGGGCGGCGAGATCCAGGGTGCGCGGCTGGTCGCAACGGATCACTCCGACCGTTCGTGTACCCGCGTCGTCGAGCGAGACCGCAAAGCCGCGCTGGCGCGCGAAGTTCCCACCTGTAATGATCGGAAGAACGACCGGCGTCCTGGTCAGCGCGTTGAAGCGCGCAGGCGACACGATCAGAACCGGTCTCGTCCCCCGCTGTTCATGCCCCGCGGTGGGATCCAGGCTGACGAGCCAGATCTCACCGCGGCGCATTACAACAGTTCATTGCCGACAGGCGAGCCATCAAGCCACGCGCGATCTCCATCGTCGACCGGAGCGGTCTCGTCGCACATCGCCAGCAACTCGTCGAGCGAGTAGCTTGGGCGGCTCCGGGGCGCAACGATCAGGCGGTCGCCCTCGACACCGATGTCCACCTTGGCCCCAACAGCCAGGTTCAGGAGATCGAGAAGCACCGGCGGTACTGCGAGCATGACCGAGCCGCCTACCTTGCGGAGATTCGTGGTGTGCATATCCGCGAGTTATACCACGATATAACCTTGGGCGGAACACGTCGCTGTTGCCCCGATGCGGCAGAATCGGCCGGGATCTCCAACGGGGAGGGAGCATATGAAGGCTACACACCTGAGGCTCGGCATCGCATGCACACTGCTGATCGGCGCCTGCGCAACCGCCCCGGAAAGCGGGACTGAGCCTGGATCTGAAACAGAAACGGCTTCGGCAGCGGAACCCGTTCCAAGCTACTCGCCCGAGTCGCGCGATCTCGCCCAGGCGGACATCGAGCGCATGATGGAGGAGCTCTCCAACTGGGGCCGCTGGGGCGACGACGACCAGCTCGGGGCGGCCAACCTGATCACCCGCGAGAAGCGCCTCGAAGCGCTGGCCCTGGCGACGGAGGGCATCTCCGTCTCACTCGCCCATCCGCTGATCATCGAGGAGGCCGTCGACGTGCCGCTGCCGTTCGAGCGCGCGATCCTGGCTCTTCCCGATCCCGACGAGGAGCCCGCGTTTCGCGGCGGCGTGAGCGATCGCTACGAGATCAGCTACCACGGCTACTCGCACAGCCACATCGACGCCCTGTGTCACATCCTCTACAAGGGGAAGATGTACAACGGTTACTCGCAGGACACGGTCACCGAGGAGGGTTGCACGCGGTCTTCGATCTTCAACCTCAGGGGCGGCATCGTCACGAGGGGCATCGTGTTCGACATCCCCCGCCTGAAGGGCGTGCCGTATCTCGAGCCGGGGACGCCGATCTACACCGAGGACCTCGAGGCCTTCGAGGAGATGGCCGGACTCCGCGTCCGTTCCGGCGACGCCGTCTTCATCCGCACCGGCCGCTGGGCGCGGCGCGCCGAACTCGGACCCTGGGCGGTGTCGCAGAACGCGGCCGGCCTCCACGCCTCGACGATGCCCTGGGTTCGCTCCCGCGACATCTCGTTCATCGGCTCCGATGCGGCGCTCGACGTCGTTCCGTCGCAGGTGGAGGGCGTCGATCTTCCGGTTCACACCCTGACGATCGTCGCCATGGGCATTGACATCTTCGACAACCAGGACCTGGAGGCCGTCGCCGAGACGGCGGCCGAGCTGGGTCGCTGGGAGTTTCTGCTCGTGGCGGGGCCGCTGGCCGTCGAAACGGGAACCGGCTCGCCGCTCAACGCACTGGCGATCTTCTAAAGGGACAAGGAGAAGCAATGATCGATTTCGAAATTCCAGCAGAGACCAAGGCGGTGCGCGCCAAGGTGCGCGACTTCGTCCAGAACGAGTGCATCCCGGCCGAAGAGGGATGCACTCCCGAGAACTTCGACGAAGTGCTGGCCGGGCTGCGCAAGAAGGCGAGGTCGCAGGGGCTGTGGTGCCCCTTCATTCCGGAGGAACACGGCGGCATGGGTCTGAAGCCGCTGGCCAACGCGCTGGTCCAGATGGAACTCGGCGAGAGCTTCCTCGGAGCGCTCTCCCTCAACACGCAGGGTCCGGACGACGCGACCATGCTGACGCTGCTCGAGAACGGCACCGAGGACCAGAAGGAGCGCTTCCTCAAGCCGCTGCTGGCGGGCGAGAAGCGCATCTGCTACTCGATGACCGAGAGGGCCGCCGGCGCCGACGCCACGGGCATGCAGACCTCGGCCGTACTCGACGGCGACAACTACGTGCTGAACGGCGAGAAGTGGTTCAGTTCCTCCGCGAGCGTGGCCGACGTCGCCCTGGTCATGGCGAAGACCGATCCCGACGTCGCCCGCCACCGGCAGTTCTCGACGTTTCTCGTCGAGTTGCCAAACCCCGGCTACAGGATCGTCCGCGACATCGAGACGATGCAGCCGCACACCGAACTCGGCCTGAAGCTCGGAGGATCGCACTCGGAGATCCGCATCGAGAACCTGATCGTCCCGAAGGAGAACCTGCTCGGCGGCCGCGGCCAGGGCTTCGCGATGGGCCAGCACCGCCTCGCCTACGGGCGGCTGCGCCACGGCATGCACAACGTGGCGAGGGCGCAGCGCGCACTCGACCTCGCCGTCGGGCACGCCGTGAAACGGGTGACCTTCGGCAAGCGGCTCGCCGACCGCCAGGGGGTTCGCTGGATGCTCGCCGACTGCGCCGCCGAGCTCTACAAGGCCCGGCTCATGCTGCTCCACATCGCCTACAAGGCGGAGAACGGCATGGACCTGCGCAACGAGAACGGCATCGCCAAGGTCTTCCTCGCCAACATGGTGCACCAGGTGGTCGACACAGCGCTCCAGCTCCACGGCGCCCTCGGCTACAGCATGGACACGCCGCTGGCCGGCTGGTATCGCGCCGTCCGCGCGCAGCGTCTGGTCGACGGGCCGGACGAGGTCCATCGCTGGCGCACCGGCAAGAACGTCGTGCAGGCGTTCGAGGCGCACGGCACCTGCGCGTCGGCCTGCGGCGGCGATCTCCTTTGAGCTTCCTGGCAGCGCTTGCTCTCGCGTCGCTCGCCTCGGCCGAGACCGCCGAGTGGTCGCGGTTCCGGGGGCCGAACGGCGGCGGCGCCATCGAGGCGGGCGCCCTGCCGGTCGAGGTCGGCCTCGACCGCAACCTCCTCTGGCGGACCGAGCTCCCGTCCGGCGACTCCTCGCCGGTCCTGAGCGCGGACCGGATCTTCCTGACGGCCTCGGAAGGCGAAGCGCTCTACACGATCGCTCTCGACCGCGAGACCGGATCGGAGCTCTGGCGGCGCGAGGCTCCGAGGCCGCGGACCGAGACGCTCGACAACCGCAATGGACCGGCTTCGCCGTCGCCCGTCACCGACGGCGAGCGCGTCTGGGTCTTTTTCGGCGACTTCGGCCTGCTCTGCTACACGGTCGACGGCGAACAGCTCTGGCGCCATCCCCTCGGTCCCTTCGACAACATCTACGGCATGGGCGCCTCCCCGATCCTCGCCGCGGGCAACGTGATCCTCGTGGTCGACCAGCAACAGGACTCCCATGTCCTGGCAGTCGACGCCGGGTCCGGCGAGCTGGCATGGCGCACCGAGAGGCCGGCCGCCACCAGCGGGCACTCCACGCCGGTGCTCCACCGTCCCGAGGGCGGTGAGCTCCAGGTCGTCGTGCCCGGCTCGTTCTTTCTCACAAGCTACTCGGCTCGGACGGGCGAGCGGCTCTGGTGGGTGAGCGGTCTCTCGTTCGAGATGAAGTCGACGCCGGCGATCGAGGATGGCGTCCTCTTCATCAACGGTTACGCCATGCCGCTGAACGAAGAGGGGCGCCACGTCCAACTCGAGCCCTTCCCGGACGTCGTCGCCGCGCACGACGGCGACGGGGACGGGATGATCTCCAGGGAGGAGGCGCCGGAGGGCCTGGTTCGCAGCTCCCTCTCCTTCTTCGATCTGGGGCGCGACGGCCGCCTCGACGAAGACGACTGGACCTACTTTCAGGCGGCGCTCGACAGCCGCAACGGAATCCTCGCTGTCGAGCTGCCGAAGGCTGGCCTCCGGGGAGATCTGACGGCAAGCCACGTACGGTGGACCTACCACCGCAAGATCCCGCAGCTCCCGTCGCCGATCGTCGACGACGGAGTGCTCCTCATGGTCGACGACGGCGGTATCACGACGACGCTCCATGCGGCGACGGGAGAGGTGATCGAGCAGAGCCGCCTCAAGGGCGCGGTCGACAGTTTCTACGCCTCGCCGATCGTGGCTGACGACAAGTTCTACCTGCTGTCGAGATCTGGCAAGCTCGTCGTGCTGCCGAACGATGGCTCTCTCAAGCCGCTGGCCGTCTCCGACCTCGACGACCTGGCCACGGCGACGCCGGCGATCGACGGAACGACGATGTACCTCCGCACCCGAAGCGCACTATGGGCCTTTCGAGCGACTCAGTAGCGACACCGACTCGGGCGCAACACGCGGCCGGCATGGCGGCGTACCAGGAAGCGGGCCTGCGCCTCGCCGCCGAGATCGGCAACCGGGGGCCGATTCGGCTGATCGAGGGCGGCCGACTCCATCCAGACATCCTGGCCGCGTACTGGCAGCACGGCTTCTACGTGTTCGAAGGCCTCATCGACGGCGCCGAGGTGGCCGAGCTGCGCCGCGACGCCAACGAGATGCTGGAGCGAGCGCCGGTGGGTCCGGACGCGGAAGTGGACGCGCAAGGCCGCCCGGCGCTGGGGCTCGACTACGCCCGCCGGCCGTATCTCTTCGCCAAGCCCCTGGCCGATCCCTGGGGCGGCACCGGGCTTCTCAGCGGACGTCACCCGACGCAGATGACGCAGCCGTTGCCCGAAGAGGACGCGCCCGCGGACATCGTCTTCCTCATGAGTTCCATGTGCCAGGCGATGCCCTCCGGGCTGCGGCTCTACGGCCACCCGCACCTCCTCGAGATCGCCGCGGCGATCAACGGCGACGACTTCGTGCCCTTCAACGACGCGATCTTCGTCAAGCAGCCGGGTCTCGGAGGTTCGGTGTCGTGGCACCAGGACGGCGTCACCCACTGGGGTTCTCCGAACTGGGACGAGGGCATCCACGGCTTCAACTTCCAGGTGCAGCTCTATCCCACGACTCCGGCGAGCTGTCTCTGGGTCGTGCCCGGCACCCACAAGCTCGGGAAGATCGACATCAAGGCGCGGGTCGAGGCGAACGGAGGAAGCGAGCAGCTCCCCGGGGCCGTGCCGCTCGTCTGTGAGGCCGGCGACGTCACGATCGTCAACCGCCAGATGCTCCACGCCTCGTTCGCCAACACCTCGTCCGACCTGCGCATCTCGCTCACCTTCGGCTTCCACCGCCGCAAGTCGGTGGAGGGGCAGAAGGGCGCGCTCGGCGTCGAGGCCGACCAGGTGGTCTACGACGCCCGCCGCATCTTCGATCGCTCGTCGGTGATCGCCGTGGCGATCGACGCCCGCCGGCAGCACCCGCCCGATGAGCCGTCGTTCGTCTACGAACCCTTCGCCGGTCTCGAGGACGACTTCCGCTTCAACGACGAGACGTTCGAGCGGGTGATCCGCGACTACAACCTGAACGATCTGGCGATCTAGCCGTCCGCCGCGACGTAGTCGACGAGGCGATCACGAGCCGCCGTCTGGCAAGCGCCTGAACCCGATTCAGGCGGCCTCGCTGACAGTAACGCTGAGTCGCTTGCCCAGGCGGCGCAGCGCCCTGTCGATCGTGGCTGCCTTGGTGGCGTGATCAGGGTTCAACATGCGCCGCACTTCGCTTTCAGCGACATCTAGATCACGGGCGAACTGACGCCGGGAGATCCCAGCGTGACGCCAGGCGTCGTACAGAGCCGCCTTCAGGGCGATCTGCACCGGCGGAACGACCATGGGCCGCGGATCGCCGATGGGCGAAGGTTCGGGCAGATCGCCGCCTTCGCGTATCGTGGTGGCAATCAACTCTCGCAACAGATCCCTGGCTTCGGCTAGCGCCTCCTCCTTCGTCGCGCCGTCTGTTGCGCCCCAGCCGAAGTCCGGAAACGCAACGACGTGGCGGCCGTCCTCGTCGCGTTGGATGTCGGCGGGATAGTTGTAAACGTCTGGCATCGCGTTCTCCTAGAAGTCGTTCCTGTCGATCCCCAGATCAGCCAGCATCTTGCTGAGCAGGCCCTGCCAAGGGCTCTGTGTCATTCGAGAGTCGTGCGACCGGTCGCGAGGAGCACACGCGGGGAGAAGCCGACGGACTACGGGCCGGAACGCTGGAGACCTTGGGCCTCGATGCAGTCAGCGAGGGCGCGATGGGTAGCAAGGAGTTCCTGCCGGGTACCACCGCCCAGAATCGCCTCGCTGCGGATCGCGAGAAGGTCGGCGGCGTAGGCAGCCAGGGGTGCGCAGACCGGAAGTTCCGGGGATTCGTGGGCCTCGTCGGCCGGGACGGAGGCGCTAATGCCCACCCCGACTAGGACGGTGAGGGCTGCGATCACAAGGAAGCCGTTTGAACGGCAGTAGTCGAGCATGGTTCGCTCCTTTCCGGCGTAAGCGCTAGGAACACTGGGTCACACGGACTTGTACGGTTGCCCACCGGGGTCTGTCTAGCCTGCAGGCCCGACGCTGCCGGGGTCCGGGACAGATTCCGCGACGCCAATCGCGAAGCCCTCGAGGCCGCCCGCAGCGCGCGTGACACCGCACCCGAGGCGACCGGCGAAACGCCACGCCCGGAGCTCTACGACCGGTTCGCTGAGAGGAGCCGCGCGAGCGCGGGATGTGGATTCACTCTGCGGACCGCCGCCCGGCAGGCCGTCGCCTGTGTGGCCGCTAGAACCGCCTCCCCCGCTGCGACGATCTGGCGATCTAGCCGTCCGCGGCGACGTAGTCGACGAGGCCGTTCAACATCTCGTCGGAGGATTCCAGGCCCCAGGTGACGTCGACCGTCGGGTCGGGGTTCTCGGGGTTGTCGACCGAGTTGTCGAAGGAGGCCTTCACACGGACTCGCGTCCCGGCCGGCAGCCGGATCGGCTCGGACAACTGGTAAGTCGTCTGCCAGTTGAAGTCGTAGCGACTGACCCCGAGAAGGTCCCTGGTGCTGCCGTCAGGAAGCTCCGCGGTGAAGAACATGGCTTTTCCGCGGTAGTGCATGTGCGGCGTGAACGCGTGAATCAGGACGTCTTCCTCGAGGACACGGCTTGCCTCCGCTTCGTAGTTCGGGTCGCCCGCGGGGATGTGAATGCCGGCGTTCCAGATCGGCAGCGTGATCAACTCCTTCTCGACTTCCTCGGGTTCGGCGAACCAGAGACCGATACGAGTGCTGTCGGTCGCCGCCTCGCCCCTCGGGTGGTAGTGGAAGTCGCCGACCATCTTGCGGCCCTTCTGCAGCAGGCGGGCGGACCCCGCCGGGAACTCGTAGGGCTTGGCGCCCGCTGTCCAGGCCGCCATCCAGTCTTCCTGGTAGGCCGCGCCCTCGGCGGCTCGCCAGAGAATGAAGTGATGGAGCACCCTGCGGTTTCCCGGCTGCACCTCGATCGCGCGGATCCAGCGATCCTCCTCGAAACCGGTCGTGATCAGCACGTCGCGAAACTCGTCCGGTCCTTCAGCGGCCACCTCGTAGAGATCGAACTCGAACACCCAGTCCGGTTCGCCGAACGTCCACTCGCCCGCGGCCTCCGGCTGCCCATAGACCGGTTCGTCGCCTTCGCCACGGGGCGCGCCGTTCGCCGCCCAGCGGGTGATCGCAGCGATCTCGTCGTCGTTCAGGCTGATGTCGTTCGACCACGGCCCGTAGCCCGGGTCGGCGTCCCAGGGCGGCATGTCCCGGTTCTCGACCGCGCGGGCGATGGACCGCGCCCACGGCCGAACCTCGCGGTAGGTGCGCAGCGACATCGGCCCGATCTCGTCGGGCTGATGGCAGGAGACGCAGTTGGCGCGGAGGATCGGCGCCACGTCGTCGACGAAGGTGGGGCGGTCGAGGTTGGGGCCCGCAGCCATGGCCGGCACCAAATGGAGGATGCCTGCCGTGGCGGCCGCGAGGCCGATCACGTTGGGTCGCCTGATCATCAGTCGCTACGCCGAAATCTTCGGCAGAGCGTTCAGGTTGCTCAGGCGATTCTAGCCGAGCCGGGCGCCCACCCTGTTCCTGGCGCCACCAACCCCGTCGCGGTCTCGACGGCGAGGATGCGGACGGACGGTCAGCGATACGAGCGGACCGGAGGCAGCCGGGCCCCCGTCTCGCCCGGCGGCTTCTCGCCGGCGACGACCGGGAGCCGCAGCGTGCCGATGCCGTCGATCGAAGCTTCGACCAACTCGCCCGGCTTGAGGAAGCGATCCTCCGGCCCGCGGGTCGCGGCCGCGCCGGCCGCCGTGCCGCCTGAGGTGCCGTTGTTGATCACGTCGCCCGGGTAGAGCGTGATGATCGACGATCCGTACTCGATGAGCTCCCACAGGGAGTGGATCATGTCGCCGGCGCGCGCCTCCTGGAGCAGGGTGCCGTCGACGCTCAGGGTCTGCCGGAGGTTCTCCATCGGATCGCCGTAGAACTCGCGCGGCACGATCCACGGGCCCTGCGGGGCGAAGGTGTCGTGCCCCTTGCCGACGAACCAGTCACTGCGAATGGGGTTGCCTCCCGGAGGCCGCCCGCCGCGGTCGGAGACGTCAATGGAGACCATGTAGCCGAAGACGTGGTCCTGGGCCTCGGCTGCCGAGACGTACCTCGCCGTGCGCCCGATGACCGCGCCCAGCTCGACTTCCCAATCCGTGCGATCGCGACCGTAGGGGATCACGATCTCGTCGCCACTGCCTATGACCGCGCCTCGGGACGGCTTGAGAAAGAGATACGGGACACCCCGGTTCTCGCGGCGCTGACGCCGGGCCGCGGCCCGCTCCTCCTCGGTTCCCGACTCGTTGACGTGACTGTAGAAGTTGACCGCAGCGTTCAGGATCTTTCCCGGATACATGATCGGCGGCCGGATCCGGAGTTCGCCGACGGGGTGGACGTATCCGGGCGCCTCGCTCCCGAGGAGCTCGTTCCCGACGAGATGGTTCACGATCTCGTACAGCCGGTACTTGAGACCGTACTCGTAGCGGCCGATCAGTTCGAGCATGTCGCCCGGCATCGGCATCTTCGGATAGGCGGGATCCGCCTCGAGCCCCCGGTTCGCCTCGGCGATGTCGACCACCAGGCTGTCCCGCAGGACGAGGCCGACGCGCGGCACGCCGTCGATGTCGAAGGTCCCGACCTTGAACGGCTCGGCCGACTCCGTCGCCTGGCCGAAGGTGGCGGGCGCGCTGATCAGGGCGACCAGGATACCGGCGAGCGGACACCAACGAAGTTGACGCATGGTTTCTTCCTAAATCGATTTATAGAAGGCGGGTCCAAAGCACATTATCCGACGCCGTTGCTTCGTGGTACAGTGTTCGAGACTTCCAACAGGGTTTTTCGTGCCTCCGCTCCCGGTCAAGGCGAGAGCGCACGTTGGCTCAGCAGTTTCCATCTCGCGGCCCGGTGGCGGCCCTCAACAGGAAACGCCGACTCGACGGGTCGCAGACTCTGGAGGGGAGAATCGTGAAAGCCACCGCCATCAGGTCCTCCATCTGGACCTTCGCCATCGCCATCTGCGCGCTGCCGCTTCTGGCCGACGGGCCACAGACATCGACCATCGACGGCACGATAACGGACGCGCAGGGTGACGCTCTGCCGGGCGTCACCGTGACCCTGACCGGCCCTCAGAACACGAGGACCGAGATCACCGATGCCAACGGCGACTATCGCTTCGCCCTTCTCCAGTCGGGTAACTACACGGTCACCGCCGACCTCGAAGGCCTGGGCTCGGTCGAGCGGGCGGTCGTCCTCGAGCTGGGGAAGCGCGAGGACGTCGACCTCACTCTGGGCGCCACGGCGGAGGAGATCACCGTCACCTCGGAGGCGGCGCTGGTCACGAAGTACGACACCGGCGCCGTCACCGCCCTCGGGGAAGAGGCACTCGAGCACATCCCCCAGGCCACGCGCAACTACTGGTCGAACATGAAGCTGATGGCCGGTGTCGTGTCTTACAGGCAGGAATTCGATCAGGGACCCGGGGTCAACGGCGGCATCGCCCAGGAGAACGTCGTCTTCATCGACGGCGTCGACATCTCCCACAATCGGCGCGGCGGCGAAATGAGCTTCTACATGCCGTCGACCGTGATCACCGAGAACCGCATGGAGTCCGCCGGGTTCAGCGCCGAGTACGGCCGGGGGGTCAGCGGGGTGATGAACACGACGATCAAGACCGGCACGAATGAATTCCACGGCGACTTCCTCTACATCGGCCAGAACCCGGCGTGGCGCGCCGAGAACTGGCTCGGGGTCCCCAGGCCGGACTCCATGATCAACAGCTACGAGAGCGGTCTCGGCGGGCCCCTCTTCCGGAACAAGGCCTGGTTCTACGGGTCCCTCAGCGAAATGAACGACAACGCGCTCGACCTGACCCGCGAGGGAGATCTGGTCGACGTCAACCGCGAGGCGAAGCCGCTCGTCGGCAAGGTCAACACCCAGCCCAACGACCGCCACCAGCTTGCGTTGACCTGGATCGACTCCCCGTCAGGCCGCCTCAACCCGCCCGGGACAGCGGCCGACGTCTACTCGATCACCAGGAACAGTTGGAACAACAGAATCCAGACCCTGACCTGGAGCTTCGCCCTGACCGGCTCGGCATTCCTCGAGGTCAAGGCCGCCAACCGCGAGCTGACGACGGCGCGCATCGGTTCCCCGCCGGCCCCGATCCTTCCCGACGCGCTTCCCGACGATCCCGACGGCAACGACTTTCGCTACCGCGACCTTGCCGACGGTCTGCGCTACAACGCTCCCGTGCAGCGTCTGGGCGCTGGAGGAAACGACTTCCCGCGCGATCAGGCGAATGCCTCGCTGACCTTCTTCAGGGGCAAGCACGAGTTCAAGGCCGGCATCGACGTCCAGGACGTCACCTTTGCGACGATCACGAGTATCGGCACGGAGTACCGCGGCCGCGGCTACAGCCGTTCGTTGCCGGGCGGCTACGCGACCCCGGTAAACAAGCGAGTCTTCGACTGCCCCGTTCCTTGCAACACCGCTTTCACCAGCGGCATAGGTGCTGCCTATATCCAGGACCGGATCACGGTCGGTGACCACCTCACCGTCAGCCTCGGCCTGCGCCAGGACACCCAGGACATCAACAACAACCTCGACCAGGAAGTCATGGACTACCAGAAGGTGGCGCCCCGCCTGTCGGCGGTCTACGACCTCAACGCCGACGGCAGGATGCTGGTCAAGGCATCCGCCGGCCGCTACTACGACTACATCGGCCTCGGTGTCGTCTTCACGGAGTTCACGGCCGGCGCCAATGGTGAGAACGCCTACACGCAGTACGGGTGGAATCCGGAGACGGGGCTCTACGACGTCTTCCAGCGCCGCGTCGAGCCCCGTGACCCCCTGGCCTCCTCCGTCGAGCCCTACTACAAGGACGAGATCTCGGTGGGCTTCGACTGGCAGTTCTCGAACAACTGGGTCTTCAAGTCGCGCGTGACCTCGTGGGAGATGGAGAACATGTTCCACAGCACCCTGCAGTTCGACGAACAGGGCGCGGTCGTTCGCGACCTGAGAAACTGGCCGCAGAACAGACGCCAGTACGAGGGCATCCTGCTCCAGCTCAACCGCGCGTTTCGCAACGACTGGTCGTTGCAGATGAACTACGCGAGGGACTGGAACGAAGGTAACAACGAGTCCCGCAACGACAACGACGACCACCTGGAAGGCTTTGGCGGCATTGAGGTTTCAACCGGGATTCTCAATCCCACCAGTGGCCCCAACTGGTTCGGACCCATCAGCTACCAGCGGGACTATCTCGTCAACGTCATTGGCATGAAGGTCTGGCGATTCGGCCGGCATGACCTGATGACCAGTCTCAGCGCGCACCTGGCCGACGGCGAGCCGTGGGGATTGCAGCCCGCCACCCAGGTCAGGCACCCGGTGTCCGGCCAGACGATCACCACGACGACCCTCCGCGAGACGAGGGGCACGAACAGGCTCGACGACTTCTTCACGCTCAACGTGAACGCCACCTACCAGTTCCCGATCCGGGGTGGAGTGCAAGGCATCATCGGCGGCGAGGTTGCCAACGTCACGAACGAGCAGGCTCTCGTTCTGATCAACACGAGGAACGGGCGGCCCCACACCAGCCTCTCCACCTACCAGTTGACGCGGGAGTTCCGCCTCAAGGTCGGCGTCCGGTTCTGAGGATGGAGAACTGCCGGTCCGGGTCGTTCTGGAGAACGGGCCGGTAGCCGCCGGCACTCTCGTCGGGCTCCATGCGACGTGCCCCGTCAGGGGCGAGCTGAACGATGTAGGCCTTGCGGACCTCGGAGGTGAGATTCGGCCCGGTCGCATGCGGAGTGAGCGACGAGAAGACGACGATGCTGCCCGCTCTTGCCGGCGCGGCGAGCCCTTCGGCATCTTCGTCCGCGCAGCAGTAGCCGAGGTCGGTGGTCCAGTGCTCCAGAGTACCGTGGCGATGCAGCCCCGGCAGCACCCGGGGGCAGCCGTTGCTGGTGTTGGCGTCGGTCAGCGCGATCCAGCAGGTGAGATAGGCCTGCGGGTCGAGGAAGCCGTAGCCGTTGTCCTGGTGCCAGGGAAAGGGGGCCGGAACGCTCGGCTTCTTGTAGACCGCCTGGTCCCAGTAGAGCCGGACGTCCGGGCCCACGAGGTCCCAGGCGAGATCGCGGAAGAGAGGCCCGGCACAGAAGTCGCGCAGGAAGGCCGAGCGAAGCACCAGGTGGACGGTGAACGTGATCTCGTCGGCGCGGGCGATGAAGCGACGGCCCTGCGGCAGCTCGCGCAGCGCCGCCTCGGCCCTGGCCTCCCAAGGGTCGATCTCGGCGACCAGGCGCTCGAGCGTGGAGGGCTCGACCGCGTCCTCCAGCACGAAGAAGCCCTGCTCGCTCCACTGGCGGGCCTGCGCGGAGGAGATGCGACGGTAGGGACCGTCTCTGGGCTCCCAGCGAAAGTCCTGGTTGAGCGGATCGAGCTTCGGCGTCATGTGGCCGCCACGATCAGACCGCAAAGAGGAGGGCTTTCATTGGCACATGAAGGCTACTCCGAGGCTCAGGAACTGCGCCGGCGCCACGCGATCCCGGAGTGTACTCCGAGATAGTTCAACTATTTCGGAGTACACTCCGAGAACGGAGACCGGCCGTGTACACCCGCGAACTCAGGATCCAACTGCCGCGCGGCCAGTCGGCGTTCCTCTGGGGCGCCCGCAAGACCGGGAAGTCCACGCTGATCCAGCGGCAGTTCCCGGAGTCGATTTGCTTCGACCTGCTCGACACGCGCCTGATGCTCGAGTTCACCCGCGCGCCCTGGACCCTCGGTGAACGCATCGCGGCGGCAGCGGGCGCGAGACGCGAACTGCCGATCCTGATCGACGAGGTCCAGAAGGCGCCCGCTCTCCTCGACGAAGTGCACCGCCTCATCGAGGCGGAGCGCCTCAGCTTCGTGCTCTGCGGCTCCAGCGCCCGCAAGCTGAAGCGCGGGAGCGCGAACCTGCTCGGCGGTCGCGCCTGGCGCTTCGCGCTTCACCCGTTGACCTGGTGCGAGATCCCCGGCTTCGACCTGCTGGCGGCCCTGAACCGCGGGCTCGTTCCCGAGCACTACGACTCGGCGCACCATCGCCGGGCGCTGGCCGGGTACGTGGACGACTACCTCAAGGAGGAAGTCTTCGACGAAGGACTGACCCGCAACGCCCCCGCGTTTTCGCGGTTCTTCGAGGCACTCGCGTTCTGCAACGGCGAGATGCTGAACTACAGCAACGTCGCCAGGGACTGCGGCGTCAGTTCCAAGACCGTCAAGGAGTACTTCCAGATCCTGGTCGACACGCTGCTCGGCGTGCTGGTCGAGCCCTTCAGCCGCCGCCCTTCGCGTTCGGTGATCGTCGCCGCGCCGAAGTTCTACCTGTTCGATGTGGGCGTGGCGAACCACAT
This sequence comes from Holophagales bacterium, assembly GCA_009837085.1. Classification (GTDB taxonomy): domain Bacteria; phylum Acidobacteriota; class Thermoanaerobaculia; order Multivoradales; family Multivoraceae; genus Multivorans. The sequence continues at coordinate 24,171 of VXUF01000055.1, read as the reverse complement.
CGCCGGCCGGCGAATCGAGAGGGCCTCTGGACCCGATTTCGGGCGCGCCCTGGAGCACTTCGTCCTGATGGAGCTGCTGGCCTACCGCTCCTACCGCGAGCGCGACTTCCCCATCCGGTTCTGGCGCACGAGGTCCGGCCGCGAGTGCGACTTCGTCCTGGGCCGCGATGGAAGCACGGCGATCGAAGTCAAGGGCGGCAGCCGAGTGCGGCGAGCGGACCTCAAGGGCCTGCGGGCGTTCGTCGAGGAGCACCGTCCGCGGACCGCCATCGTGGTCTGCAACGAGGATGCAGTCAAACGAACGGCTGACGGGATCTGGATCGTGCCGTGGGAGCGCTTCCTGGAACGGCTTTGGGGAGATGACGTGGTCGAGTGAAGTGGCTCTTCACCTCTGCTGCGCGATCCACCAGTCGATGTGCTCCTCCAGCACGACCATCGGCATCGCGCCGCTGCCGATGACGGCGGCGTGGAAGGCCTTGATGTCGAAGCGGTCGCCGAGTGCCTCCTCGGCCTTCCGGCGCAGGCGGAGGATCTCCAGGTTGCCGATGCGGTAGGCCAGCGCCTGGCCGTGGATGTCGGCGGAGTAGCGCAGGAGTTCCGTGGCGACCTCGACGTCGGAGTAGACGACCCGGGCGCTCATGTACTCGCGGGCGCGCTCGAGGTCCCAGCCGAAATGGTTCATGCCGGTGTCGAGCACCAGGCGGCAGGAGATGAACATCTCCATGACCAGGCGGCCGTACAGGTCGTAGGCGTTCTCGTAGACGCCCATCTCCTTGCCAAGATTCGCGGCGTACTCGGCCCAGCCTTCGGTGAAGGCGCCGTAGCCGATCGTCTCGCGGCGAAACCGCGGCAGGTCCTCGCGTTCGGCCGCCAGCGCGAGCTGGAAGTGATGGCCGGGGATCAGCTCGTGGTAGATCAGCCCCTGGGCCGAAAACAGCGAGCGATTCTCGAGGTCGGAGCCGTTGTAGCGGTACTCGCCGCGCGGGTTGACGGACGTCGGAAGCTGGTAGACGCCGAAGGTCATCGTCGCCTCGGACGTCGGGTCGAGGCGGCGGACGCCGTAGGGCGCCTCCGGCAGCACGTCGAAGTAATCGGCGATGTGGGGCTCGATCTTCTCGATGTAGCCCATGTAGCGCTCCTCGACCTCCTCGGGCGACGCCGCGATGAAGCGCGGGTCGGCGCGGACCTGGTCCAGGAACTCCTGCATCGCGGTGTCTTCGGACGTGGCCTCGAAGCCGATCTCCTCGCGCAGCGCCGCCAGTTCCGCTTCGATCTGCGCGACCTGCTCCAGGCCGAGTTCGTGGATCTTCTCGGGCGTGAGGTCGGTCGTCGTATGCATCCGCACGCGGTGGACGTAGAGATCGCGGCCGCCGGGCACCGTGCCGAGGCCGACCTGTTCCGGCGCCGCCTCCAGGTAGTCGTCGCCGAGCTCGGCGACCAGGCGGACGAACTGCGCGTCGATTCCGGTCTCGACCGCCTCGCGGACCTGGTCCAGGAAGTCGCCAGCCCCGTCGCCGGCGCGGTCGGCGGCAGGCACGAACAGCTCTTCGAGACGACCCCGGTAGCCCTCGAACATCCCGACCACGGCCGGGACCTGGGCCTTCGGCAGGTAGATGCCGCGTTCCTTCTGCCCGGCGACCTTGTCGGCGAGTTGCCCGATCCCCTGGGCGTACTCGTCGAGCAGATGGAGGTAGTGGGCGCGGTCCTCCCCGGTTCCGACCGGAGCGGCGCCGAGCACCTGGTGGAGGATGTTCAGGCTGAAGCCGCCGGCCGCGTAGGGCGTCACGTTGAAGTCCGCCCAGTAGTGCGTCGGCGCCTCGACCAGCATGCTGAGGTTCCAGCGCAGCAGCCGGAGCGAGATCCAGTCCTCGTGGTCGACCGCCTCCTCGTCGACCCCGGCCAGCCGGTCGAGCAGGTTCCGGGCGAAGGCCGCGTCCGCTTCGGCGGCCTCCAGCGTCCAGTCCGGGAAGTCCTCGACCTTCTCGCCGCGCCGGAACTTGAGGTACGGGTCGCGGGCGGCGACGAACTCGAGGTACTCGTCGCCGGCGGCGGCGATGAGGTCCGCGTCGGCGGCGCCGTCGACGGAGATATCGACGTTGCAGGCGGCGAGCAGGGGAAGGACGAGGACGGCGGCGAAGCACGAAAGCTGTTTCATGATCCTGGCAACCCTAGCGAGAAGCACCACCCGGAGACCGGCGCTTCGCGCCGGATGCCGGCGGGGACGCCGGCGCACCCAGTCTCATGACCGTCTAGCGTAGAGCACCGGCAGCACGACGAGGTTCAGGAACGTCGACGTCAACAGGCCGCCGAGGATCACCTGGGCCATCGGACTCAGGATCTCGTTGCCCGGCTCGCCCGCGCCGAGCACCAGCGGCACGAGGGCCAGCCCGGCCGTCAGCGCGGTCATCAGAATGGGCGGCATCCGCTCTTCGGAGCCCTGCCGGACGGCTTCCTGAAGCGGCAGCCCCTCGCCGAGCAGCCGTCGATAGTTGCTGACCAGCAGCACGCCGTTGCGGGTCGCGATCCCGAACAGGGTGACGAAACCGACCACGGTCGCCAGCGACAGGACGCCGCCTCCCAGCGCCACCGCGACGACGCCGCCGACCAGGGCCAGCGGCACGTTGACGAGCATCGCCAGGGTGTCGCGGTGGCTGCCGAACTCGAGGTAGAGCAGGCCGTACATCCCGACCAGGATGAGCACGACCAGCAGACCCATCGTGTAGACCCGCCGGCCCGCTTCCTCGAACTGCCCGCCGAAGGTCACCAGGTAGCCGGCCGGCAGGTCGACCTCGGCCTCGACCGCCGCCTGGGCGCGCTCCACCGTGCCGACGAGGTCGGCGCCCTCCACGTTGGCGGTCACCATCGCCACCCGCTGCGCGTTCTCCCGCCGGATGAGGGACGGGCCGAGAGCGTGCCGCACCTCGGCGACCGCGCCCAGGCGGATCAGATCCCCGGCCGGCGTCGAGACGGGCAGAGCCGCGACCCGGTCCGGTTCGGCCCGCAGATCCGGCGGCAGCCGGACGGCGACGTCGGACGCCAGGCCCTCCTCCACGATCTCACCGACGACGACGCCCTGAAACAGCGCCTCCACGGCCTCGCCGAGGTCCGCGAGGCTCAGGCCGTACCGGGCCATCGCCGTGCGGTCGAAGTCGACGACCATCTGCGGCACCGGCGACTGCTCCTGGTTCGACAGGTCGACGATGCCGGGCACGGTCGCCAGGACCTGTTCGATCCGCGCGGCCAGCGTCCGCAGTACCGCCAGATCGGGTCCTTCGACCTTCACCGCCAGGTTGGTCCGGGAACCCGAGATCATGTGGTCGATCCGGTGACTGATCGGCTGCCCGAAGGAGACGGTCACCGCCGGAATCCCGGCCACCACGCGGCGCATCTCCGCGACCAGTTCGTCCTTGGACCGGCCGTCTTCGAGCGGCGCCAGCACGACCTCCATCTCCGAGGCGTTGACCCCCTGGACGTGTTCGTCCTTCTCCGCGCGGCCCGTCCGCCGACTCGTCGAGACGACCTCGGGGAAGGTGAGCAAGACCTCCTCGACCCGGCTTCCCAGCCGATCGCTCTCGGCGAGCGGGATGCCGGGCGGGCTGACCACCGACACGGTGAGCGAGCCCTCGTTGAAGGCCGGCAGGAAGCTGCGGCCCAGCCCGGGCAGGAGCGCCGCCGCGACGACCACCAGGAGGGCCGCCGAAGACAGCACCGCCCAGCGATGCGAGAAGCACCAGTCGAGAGTCGGCGAGTAGGCCCACTGGAAGGCGCGCAGCAGCCACGGCGGGCGCGACCTGAGCGACCGCGCCCGGCCCAGGAACAGCACGGCGAGCACCGGCGTCACCGTCAGCGCCACCACCAGGGAAGCGGCGAGCGCGGCGATGAACGCCATGCCGAGCGGCCGTAGCAGACGACCCTCCAACCCCGGCAGGAAGAAGATCGGCACGAAGACCAGGACGACGATCAGCGTGGCCAGGAGGATCGGGCTCAGCACCTCCCGGGTCGCCGCCGCGACGACCTCTTCGGCCGGGCGGCGCTCGTCCTCCGGCAGGCGTTGCTCGTCCCCCACCCGGCGGAAGATGTTCTCGATCGCGATGATCGCGTCGTCCACGAGCAGCCCGATGGCGATCGACAGGCCGCCGAGCGTCATCGTGTCGATCTGCAGACCGAAGGCCGCGATCACAAGGATCCCGGTGACCAGGGAGAGCGGGATCGCGAAGGCCGAAATGAACGTAGTGCGGACACTCCCGAGGAAGAGCGCCAGGATGACGATGACGAGGATCGCCCCGTCACGCAGCGCCTCGGCGACGTTGCCGATCGCCACCTCGATGAAGTCGGCCTGGCGGAAGTTCTCGCTTTCGAGCACCACGCCCTCAGGGAGAACCGGCTGAAGCCGGCCGAGCGCGCCATCGATGGCGCGGGTCAGGTCCAGCGTGTTCGCGCCCGGCTGCTTCTGCACGGACAGGATGACCGCCGGACGGTTCCGGTAGGAGCCGGTGCCGCGGACCGGCGCCGGTCCCCACTCGACGGTTGCTACGTCGCCGACCCGCAGCGGGATCCCGCCGTCGACCCGCACGACGGCCGCGGCCACCTCGGCCGGAGTGCGGGCTCGGCTGCGCACGCGGACGATGTGCTCCTCGCCGGCCTCCACGTGAAAACCGGCGGCCAGGCTGCGGCTGGACTTCGCCACGGCGTCGACGACGTCGGCGAGGGGCAAGCCGTTCTGGGCCAGGGCGGTCGGCCGCACCGTGACCTGAAGCTGCCGCCGTTCGCCGCCGATAGGGACCACCTGGGACACCCCGGGGATCGACAGAAGGGTGCGGCGAACGACCGTCTCGGCGACGCGGCGGAGTTCCATCGCGCTGACGCCGCCTTCCTCCACCGGACCGGAGGTCATCGCGATGAACGTGATCTCGCCCATGATCGAGGAGATCGGCCCGAGCTCCGGCCTCTCGGCCTGCGCCGGGAGGTCGACGCGCTGCAGCCGCTCGCTGACGACCTGGCGGGCGCGGTAGATGTCCGTGCCCCAGTCGAACTCGACCCAGGCCACCGAGATCCCGTCGGCGGAGATCGAACGCAGCCGCCGCACGCCCGGCGACCCGTTGATCGCGGACTCCACCGCGTAGGTCACCAGGAGCTCGACCTCCTCCGCGGCCATCCCCGGGGCGTCCGTGATCACGGTCACCGTGGGGGCCGAGAGGTCCGGGAAGATGTCGACCGGCAGGGTCAGGATCCAGGCCGCCCCGACCACGGTGAGCACCGCGGCCCCCGCCACCACCAGCAGGCGGTGGCGCAGGGAGAATCGAAGAAGTCGCTCCAGCGGTCCCACTCCGCTGCCTTCAGTGGACGTGGCCGTGGGCTTCGCCGCTCGCCATGAGGGACGAACGACGGATGGCGTCCCCGCCGCGGGTCACCAGGCGCTGGCCGGGGGTCAGGCCGCCCACCAGCACGCGGTCCCCCTGCCGGCCGAGCACGGTCACCGTCTGCCGCTGGAAGTCCTCGCCGGACAGTTGCAAGAAGACGACTGGCACGCCGCCGTCGTCGACCAGGGCCGAGGCGGGCACGACGATGCCGCTCTCGTCGCCGGCCATCAGGACCTGCGCCGCCACCGTTGATCCAAGGGCGAAGCCGGTGCCTGCGATGCCCGGGGCCTCGAGCAGAACGGTGACGGTGCCGGTGCGTGGCGAGATCTCCGGCGAGATCGAGACGAGGGAGAGGCCGCCTTCGACCCGTACCGGCCCGCTCTCCGGGTCGTCGAGCACCAGACCGCGCAGGCCCGCGTCCATGAGCCGCCGTGCATCCTGCGGGGGCAGGGCGACCTCGATCCACACCCCGTCGGTCCGCACCAGCCGGGCGAGGGCGTCCCCGGCGGCGACCGTCGCCCCGGGTGTCGTGGTGACGGCGGCGATCCGGCCGGAGAACGGGGCCCGTGGCGAGATGCCGGCGCTGTCCGCTCCACCTTCGCGCGAGGCACGTGCCGATTCGAGGTCCCGTTCCGAGGCCCGGTGCCGCGCCTCGAGCATGCGGGCGCGGACGCCTGCTTCCTCGACCTCCCGCTCGCTGACCGCTTCGAGGACCAGGAGCTCCCGGAGCCGCGAGCTGCGCGACCGCGCGCTTTCCAACTCCGTCGCCAGCGCCTCGAGTTCGCCTTCCAGGGTCGCCAGACTCCGCTCGGAGGCGACCAGCGGAACCACCCGGAACAGGGCATCGTTCCGGTCGACGCGGCGGCCGACGAACGGCCAGGAGCGGGCCCCCGCGGGAGGCTGGACGACCCCGTCCACCTGCGCGGTGATCGTGCTCTCGCCGCCCGCCGGTGGGCGGAAGGACGCCACGCCGGCGACGCTCCGGGCCAGGCGGCCCTCCCGCACCCAGGCGGCCGCGAAGCCGCCCTGCCACTGCTGTTCCTTCAGGAAGGAAACGGGCTCGCCGCCGTCGGACCCAGCGGGGAGCGACCGTACCTTCAAGAGGCCTTCCGCGTGGTCCGCCGTGCCGACGCGGAGCCCGCCTCCCGGGATCTCCTCGACTCCGTTCCCGTCGTCGATCCGGAAGAGCAGGTCCGCCTCGCCGGCACGTTGGGGCGTCACCTCGACGTCGAAGACCCCAGGAGCGGCGGGTTGGTCCGCGCGGAAGATCTGCTCGCCGGACCCGTCGACAAGGACGATCTCGACCGTTCCCCGTAACAGCGGTGCGAAATCGGCCAGGCGCGTGACGTGCGTGTGGGCCATCGCCGTGTGACCTGCCGCCAGCGCGTCGATCTCGGGGAAGACCTCGAACCGCTCCCCGAGAGCCGTGACCGACCAGCTTTCGTGGGAATGATCGTGCTCTTCGGCGGGCGGCGAGCCAACGCAGGCCACGACGACGAGCGCCGCCACACACTGGGTGCGCCGGCGTCCCCGCCGGCTGCCGCCGAAGGCGGCCAGGAAACCCCGCCGGCCGCAAGGCCGGCATCCGCTTTGTTTGTCACCCCAAGTCATGACCCTGACCCTCCTTCCCGGCTCGCCGCCAGCCGTTCGAGTTCCCGGTGCGCCGCCAGCGCCGCCTCATGCAGATCAAGCACCGCCAGCTCCGCCTCGGTCACCGAGCGGTGTGTCTCCAGCAGATCGGTCAAGCCGGCTTCGCCCTGTCGAAAGGCCGCCTCCGCGCTGTCCAGCATCCGTTCGGTGGCGCCGAGTTCCTCGCGGGCCTCGGCGAGGGCGGCGGCGAGTCGTGCGAAGTTCGTGCTGGCCGCGTTCCGCGCGGCCGCGGACTCCCGCTCCGCGAGTTCGAGCCGCGCCCGAGCGGCCTCCAGGCCGGCGCCGGCGCTCTGCCGCGCCGCCTGCCGCCGGTCGAAGAGCGGAACGGACCAGGCGACGCCGAAGATCGGCCCGTCGACGGCGCCGGGGGTCAGATCCTGCCGGCGCCAGCCCACTGTGACCTCCGGCGAGGCCACGATCGGCCGGGTCGCAAGCTGGACCAGTTCGGCCGCCGCCAGGTCCGCCTCCGCGGCACGCACGCGGACGTCCGCACCATCCAGCGACGGCGCGGCCCGCAGTTCGGGCAGAACCGGCCGCGCGTTCGCCGGCAGGCCGGGATGCCAGGCTGCCGCTTCGGCTCTAGCCCGTTCGCTCGCCCCGGCGGCGAGCGCGACGCGGGACCGCAGCGTGGCGGCGGCCAAACCCAGCCGGCGAGCTTCGAGTCCGGACGCTTCCCCCCTCTCCGCGCGAACGGCCTCACGTTGCGCAAGCGACCCGACCCGCTCAGCCTGGAGCGTTAGTCGTTGCCGCCGCGCGTCGGCCACCGCCCAGCCGGCATAGGCCTCCCTCATCGCCAGGCGGTAGCCCAGCAGCTCGTGCGCCAGCCCGCGACGGGCAGCCCCGATCTCGCCTTCCCGGGCCCGAATCTCCGGGCCGCGCTCGGCGCCGGGAATCTGCCAGGAAACGAGAACGTCCGTCTGGCCGATCGGACCGCCGGGATCCTCCCGCACGGCCTCGACGACGGGATTGTCGAGTGTCCGGGCCGCCAGCAGACGGGCCTCCGCGAGCCCCACGGCCCCGGCGCTCTCGCGAACGGCGGGGTGCGTCTCGTCGAGGACCGAGAGGAACTCAGCCTCGGTGACGACAGGCCGGCCCTGTGCCGCTCCGGCGACGGCGAAGAAGCCTCCAAAGAGGCCGATCAGGATGGAACGATGCATGCTGACTCCTTTCCACGTCCAGGTTCCGGGCGCGAATCGCACCCGGGCCAGGGCCGCGGATCAGAGCAGCAGTGCGCAGTGAGACCGGAAGAGCGGCGCCGGCGGTCCGCGTCGGGAGGCCGCCTCGTAGGGCGATCCCTCGGCGACCGTCACTGACGACGAAAGCGGTGCGGCAAGCACGGCCCACGACGAGGGGCCGAGCCGCAGCAAGCCCGCGTCGGCGTCCAGCGTGACGTCGTGGTCGTGGTCGGGCACCACTTCGTCGTCGTGGTGGTGCCCGTGCGTCGCCGACCTGGCGAGGGCAGCGGTGTCGTGCTCGTGCTCAGAGGCGAAGAGATGAGCCGCCAGGTCCAGCCCGGCAGTGAGCGCGAAGGCACCCGGCGTCTGGCATCCGAGCAGGACGGCGACGGCGACGACACGCTTGAGCGGAGTGCTCACTCTGATCACTGTGCCAGACGCGCGGCTGTTGGTCAACGAAAACGAGGTCGGCGCTAGCGGCTAGTCACCCGCTCGAGAAAGCTCAGCAGCTTCTCCGTGATCGCTTCGCCGGAAGCGCCAAGATCGGCGTTCAGGGTGCCGTGTGTCTTGCCGACCCCGTTTACCAGTTCGGCGTCGAAGCCGGCCTCCCGAAGCGTCTCGACGAACGGCCGGGCCTGGTAGTCCACATCACGCCGGCCGTCGGCGTGGTACACGAGAAACGCCGGGATCGCGGCGCTCTTGCGGAGGTGGTCGATCGGCGATACCGCTTCCCACTGCCCGGGATCGTCGCCGAAGACGAACCGCATCAGGTCGCCGTAGGTCGAGCCCCCGGGAAGGCGTTCGAGCTGGAGCGGCACGTTGTAGGGACCGGTGTCGAGCGGAACTACTCCCTTCAGCACGCTCATCGGCACGCCCTCCGCTTCGAGGAAGCCGCCGTTTGTGCCGACCACGGCCACCAGGTGAGCGCCGGCTGAGTGGCCCATCAGCACAATGCGCTCCGGGTCGCCGCCGTAGCGTCCGATGTGGCCGTGAATCCAGGCCACGGCGCGGGCCACGTCCCCGGCCTGCTCGGCCACGGAGACGTGAGGCCGGAACCGGTAGTTCGTCGAGACGGTGATGTAACCGGCCGGGACCAGCGCCAGGGGCTTCCGCAGCACCGCCATCTTGGAGCCGCGCTGCCAGCTTCCGCCGTGGACGAACAGGACGACGGGTGCGTTGTCCATATCCGGAGTGGTGTAGACATCGAGTGAAAGCCGCTCGGCGTCCACGCCCTCGATCGCGGCGTATGGCAGGTCGGCGTAGCGGTCGATGCCGGCCGCCTCCATCCGTGCCAGGAGTTCCTCCCAGAGCCGGGCCCGCTCGAACACCTGATCGGTCGCGGGCACCTGCGCCGGGCCGAGACCGGCCACCAGAAGGAACAGGACGAGGAACAGAGCGCGTCTCATGGTCGAGTCTCCCGCAGGTAAGGTGAGCCACCCACCGTAACCCCAAAAGGTCGTACCGCCCATGATGCCAAGCTTCCCAAGTTCCCCGAAGCTGCTTACCTCGATCCGCGGAGGCCTGCTTCTCCTCGGCCTGGCGGCCTGCGGCGGGAGCTACGCGCCGCCGCCCGAGACCGAGCAGATCTCCTTCACCGAGACGCTCCACGGGGTCGAGTTCGAGGATCCCTACCGGTGGCTGGAGGACCAGGACAGCCCGGAAACGCGAGCCTTCATCGACCGCCAGAACGAGTACGCCGAGCTGATCGTCGGCGAGCCGCCGGCGCGGGACTGGGCGCGGCAGCGGTTGAGTGAGCTGATCGATACGCCGGCCGTCGGCTCGCCGAACAAGGCCGGCGAGTACGAGCTCTTCACCCTGCGCCGGACGGGCGAAGAGCTGGCGGCCATCGTGCGTCGTCCGGCGCCCGAGGATGCCGAAGCCGGGCCAGTGAAGATCGACCCGGCCGGTGACTACGAGGTGGTGATCGACCCGGCGGAAGTCGGCAGCGAGTACGCGCACCTCGGGATCGTCTCCGTCTCTCCCGACGGGAAGCTCCTGCTCTACAGCGTGCGCATCGGCGGCGCGGACGAGACGACGGTCCGCCTGCGGGACCTCGAACAGAACGTCGACCTCGACTTCGAGATGCCTCGGGCACTGAACGACCAGGCGTTCTTCGCCAAGGACGGCAGCGGCATCTACTACACCGTCCGCGACCGTGTCGCAGGTCCGCGGGTCCGTTTCCACCGGTTCGGCACCGATCGAGCGGAGGACGCCCTGGTGTTCGGCGAGGGAATCGGGCCGCGGGCCTTCGTCCGCGCCGAGCAGCTCGACGAGGAGAAGCTGCTCGTCGGGGTCCAGCACGGTTGGACCCGGAGCGACCTGTACCTGGTCGAGATCGGAACCTGGCGCGTGACGCCGATCGTCGAAGGCATGGAGGCCCGCTTCAACACCCACCACAACGACGGCCGTCTGTTCGTGCGCACCAACCTGGGCGCACCGCTCAACCGGCTGATGGAGATCGACCTCGACCAGCCGGAGGTCGCCAACTGGCGCGAGGTCGTGCCGGAAGCCGACGACGTTCTCCAGGGCGTGTCGGTCATCGACGGCAAGCTCTACCTGACCTACCTGCACCACGTGGCGAGCCGGATCCGCGTCTTCGAACTCGACGGCACGCCGGCCGGCGAGATCGAGGTGCCAGAGCACCACAACGCCAGCATCCGGGGGGCCGGCGAAGGCAAGGCGCTGCTGTCGCTCGTCTCCTACCTGCAGCCACCCGTGACCTGGCTGCTCGACCTCGAGGCGGGCACGCGAGAGGTCTTCCGGGAAGCTCAGGCACCCTTCTCAGCCGACGGCTACGTACTGAAGCAGGTGCGCTACACCTCGAAGGACGGCACCTCCGCGCCGATGTACATCGCCCACCGGGAGGACTTCGAGCCCGACGGCGCGACACCGGCCCTGCTCAACGGCTACGGCGGCTTCAACGTCTCCCTGACCCCGCGGTTCAACCCGCTGGCGGCTCTGTGGCTCGAGGCCGGCGGCGTCTACGCCGTCGCCACGCTCCGCGGCGGCAGCGAGTACGGCGAGGAGTGGCACCAGGCCGGGATGCTCCACAACAAGCAGACCGTCTTCGACGACTTCATCTCCGCCGGCGAGTGGCTGATCGCCGAGGGCTACAGCGACCCCGATCGCCTGGCGATCCACGGCGCCAGCAACGGCGGCCTGCTTGTGGGCGCCTCCCTCACCCAGCGCCCCGACCTCTACCGGGCCGTCCTCTGCGGCTTCCCCGAACTCGACCTGATCCGCTTCTACACCTTCACCGAAACGAACAACATGCCCGCCCTGCTCGAATACGGCGACGGCGAGATCCCTGACCAGTTCGAGTCGCTGCGCGGCTTCTCGCCCTACCAGGCGATCCGCGACGGCGTCGCCTACCCCGCGGTGATGCTCACCCAGGGCGATCTGGACACTCGAGTGCCGCCGCTCCAAGCTCGCAAGGTCGCTGCCCGGTTGCAGGCGGCGTCCTCGTCGAGGCTGCCGGTGATCATGCGCTATCACCCGTACGCAGGGCACGCCGCGAGCCGCGGCCTGCCGATGTCGGAACGGATCGAGTTCGTGGCGGCGGAGGCCACGTTCCTGTTGACGCAGACGGGGTTGACGGCGCCGGGCGGCCAGAGTTGACGGAAGCCGACTCTCAGAAGTTGTAGCTCACGCCGACGCCAACCCTGCGCCCGCGGGCAATCGTGCTTGCCGGAGCATTGAACACGATGCCGGACATGTAGATGTCCTCGTCCAGCAGATTGTCGCCCCAGAAGTAGATCTCGCGCGGGCCCATCCCGAGACCCACACGCAGACCCACTCTGTCGTATGCGTCGAACAAGAGACGGTTGGCCGGGTCCGCGAACCGTTCCCCCAGGTGGTTGTAGTTGAGGTGGCTCCGAAGCTCCAGGCCACCCGAGCGGGTCGAACCCAGCGGCTGGATGTGCGTGAGTGCCAGTGAACCGCTGAAGTGGGCGCTGTTCGGCACCCTGCTTCCGACGGGCACCCGCGCGAAGCTGTTCGCCGGCACGCCCGTGATCTCCGCCTCCGTGTAGTTGAGGCCGGACCGCAAAGTGAGCGTCTTCGTGATTCTCCAATCCAGCTCCAGTTCGGCTCCGCTCGTCTCGGTGTCGAAGTTCTCAGGCGCCGTCTCCTGGGTGAAGAAGTTGAAGGTGAAGATGTGGTCGTCCTTGACGTCGTTGAAGTACACGGCCCCGGTCAGGAGGACGTCGCCGCTCCCCACGCCGCTCTTGAATCCGACCTCGTAGGAGTTCACCCTGGATGGCGCATACGGCGCGTCCAGCCGGCCCCGCGTGACGTTGGCGCCTCGGTCGGCAAAGCCACCGGCCTTGTAACCCCGGCTGTAGATCCCGTACAACGACACACGTTCACTGACGTGCAGGTTGAGGCCGGTACGTCCGGTGAGGTAGTCGTCGCTCAGGTCCTGCTCCAGTTCGACGAAGCGAAGCGGGTTCGGATTGAACCGGTTGGGTGCCCAGACGATGTGGAAGTCCTTCTTCTCCCAGGTGTGGCGAACGCCGGCTGTCAACTCCAGTCGATCCGTCAACGGATACGTCATCTCGCCGAAGACGGCGTTCGTCGTCGTATTGAAGTCACGCTCGTTGATGTCCGCATTCAGGGCGACAAAGGGGAAGAAGAACGGGTCCTCGTAGTCGAACGACGCTGACTTGCTGGTGTCGTCGTAGTAGTGCGCGCCTGCCACCCAGAACAGGTCGCTCGTTCCCCTTGAGTTCAAACGGAACTCCTGGTTGAAGAATTCGCGTTCGAAGCTGTTGTTGACGACGCCGTAGTTGGCGGGGACGAAGCCCAACTGGGGCAGGAAGATCCTGCCTTCGTAGAGAATCCCGGTCGACCGATTCGCGGTCTCGTCGTACGCCGAGATCGAAGTGAAGTCGAACCCGCCAAGGTTGGCGGTCACCCGCATCGTCCACTGATCGACGTCCTTGTCGCCATCGACGGCGCCGGGAGGGGCATCCATCTGCGGCGGGTCGGTCTGAGGATGGAGCGAGTAGATGAAGGGGGAGTCGCGCAGGCGGGCGTGGCTGCTCGTCAGATTGAGCGCAACCCTGTCGGTCACCTCCCAGCGAAGCTTCCCTCGGGCATTCAGACTGCTCGGCGTGGTAATCGGCTCGGAGTCGTTGGGGTTGATGATGTGGTTGTCCTCACTCCGGTAGTTTCCGGCGAAGCGCAGGGCCACCCTGTCCGAAACCGCGGCGTTGAACGCGCCTTCCAGCCGGTACTGGGCCTCCTCCCCGTACTCCGCGCGGGCGTAGCCTCCATTCTCGAAGACCGCCGGATTCGTCACGATCTGGATCGCCCCGGCCTCACTGTTGCGACCGAACAGGGTGCCCTGAGGACCCTTGAGGACCTCGGCGGATTCGAAGTCCAGCGTGCCGAGGGTCGAAGCGCCGATCGGCTGCGGCACCCCGTCGATGTAGATCACGACGGAACTGTCGTCACGACTCGTCTTGTTGATCGCGCCCACGCCCCGAATCCGGACATTGGCATTCGAGGTGTCGTTGAAGCTCGTGATTTCCACCCCCGGCACACTGAGGAACAGGTCCTCGAGAGAGAGGAGGCGGTTGAGCCGGATCTCCTCCGCATCGACGACGTTCACCGTGAAGGGGACGTCGCTGATGTCCTCTTCGACAAACCGGGCTGTCACGACGATGTCGTCGAACACGACGACGTCCTCCGCGGGCGCGGCATCGTCTTCCCGGGCCGTCGCGGCGTCGTCCTGAGGCGAAGCCGCGGCATCGCCATCGCTCGCGGACAGTTGAGCGGCCAGGAGCCAGGAGAAGAGGAGGGCAAGTCCAAGAGAAGCGAGAGCGACACGTCGACGATTGAAGGCCATGGTTGTCGAGACTTCCTTTCTTTCGTCCGCTAGGCGAACGGGGAGTATCTGTTCCCCGGACGACCCAGGGCTACGAACAGGCAGAGGCACAAAACCAGAAAGGCCACCGGTATGGAGATCTGCCCAAGGACAGCGGCCGGACTGTTCGACTTGAACTCGAACCCCGATAGACCCGCGAAGTCCTCGGTCGACATGCGGTTGCTCGCGAGAATGACCGGCCGCAGCTCGTCGTTTAGATTCATGAGCGCGGCACGAGCCTGTGTCAGGAACGAGAGCGTCCGGTCGAAGTCGGAACCAGCGATTCTGAACAGGGCGCGCTGCGCGACAATCGCCGGAGATGTGAACTGCAGCTTGTCGACGAACGCGGATCGACGGGCGTGACTCTCTTCGAAGGCCGCGACAATCGGCGCCGTGCTCTCGATCTCCATCACGTTCGCCAGGAAGTAGGCGTGAGCAAACTCGGGCGCTTCCTGCTCGTTCGCCATCAGCTCGGGATGGTCGCTCAGATACTTGGCAGTCAGCTCAGGGCGACGCTTCCAGGCATCGTTCTGCGCCACTCGCGCATCCGACAGATAGTCGAGATTCGAGGGAAGCGGATACAGGGCTTCGCCCGCACTGTTGGCCAGAGCCGGTGCGGCGAAGGTGAACAGGGCCCACAGGCTGACGAGAACGGCGGCCGAGGTTTCGCTACGCCTCGTTCTGCCCACGACCAGGTAGATGAGTCCAATCCAGAAGAGGCTGTAGGCGAGGAACACGAGAGACCAGAGCAGCCCGAACGCCGCGGCGCCCTCGGGCGCCATCGCGATGCCGAAAACGACGGCGAGCGCGACGATGCCGCCCAGGATTCCGTTGCGAACCAGCAATCTCGTCGCGATGACTCGCTGCTTGCTGGCCCGGCTGGCGAGAAGAAGGCTGATCGTGCCGCGCGACCGATCGGCGGCAATCACGTCGAATGACAGCGCGATCATCAGGAGCGGGAGCACGACGACGATGAGGAATGCCAGGTCGAACCTGCCGAGGGTCAGCGTCGTCGGGTTCTCGAACCCATAGCGCTCCACCATCAGGTTCTGGTTCTTCAGAGGCCCGATGTTCGCGCGCGCCGGCAGCAACTCCGCGCTGCCCACCGCCAAGTGTCCCAGGGGCCCCACGGGGTGGGTCGCGGCGAACTCCACCTGGGAAGGGCGCGCGTCGAAGGGCGTGGCGAAGCGCTCCCCGGACTCGATTGCCACGAGCGTCTCGAGCCAGACATCCATCTTCGCCTCGATCGCAGCCTCGTAGGCGACGAGGGACGCGGAATGAGACTCTCGCCAGGAGACTCCCGACCACACGGAGTAGAAGGACGCGAAGAGTGCGAAGGCCAGGATGGCCCACGCGGCCCTGGATCGACGGAGCCGCAAGAGCTCGAGCTTGACCAGGGCGCCGGTCATACTGCGGTCTCCATGTTCGCGGCCCGAAACGCCGCCCAACGTGCGAACAGGAAGGCCCCGCTGGCCCAGAGCACCATGACGAGCAGATAGGGGAGATAGTTCCCCGTGAAGTTCGTCAGCGGCGGCGGACCGGCGTGGTAGTCGGCAACTTCGCCCCAGAAGCTGGTCGGCGACTCGTAGACCATCGGATCGGCCCCGGAGTTGTAGAGCAGGTCTTCGTTGAGCTGCCTGATCACGACCCGCCGGTGTTCTTCAGCGCTCTTCACGAAGTCGTAGTGGTGGAGGCGGTCGGAGCCGGAGAGACCTGAGGACAGCGCCATGACCGAGATCGTCGGCGACAACGCAGTGAGCCAGAACCGGGTGTCCTCCTGGCGGCCATACAGGTCGTTCAGGCCGGCGTAGTAGGCGTCGTAGAGCGGGTCGGAGTACTCCTCGCTCGCCTGCAGCTCCCAGGCGCTCCACGGCACCGGCGCGTCTTCCACGTTGGCAACCTGGAACTTCTCGAGAAAGCGGGCCATTTCCCGTTTTCTGATGTCGGTAAGCGGAATGCCGAAGGCGGGAATGACGCCCCAGTACTCGGCCTTGATCTCCTCGAGGTCCTTCCACGTCTGGTAGCTGTCGGGTTGAGGCGTCGCGGCGACCGCGGCATCGTTGGCGAAGCGCGGCAGGAGCACGGTGACCAGACACCAGATGGCGAGAAGGGAGACAGCCGCGGAACGCCGACTCGGGCTAAGCGCCGAGACGCCGATGGTGAGCATCGCGAATGCAAAGAGGTAGATCCCGTAGATGCCGACGATTCCGGCAAGGCGTACCGGCAGGTCTTCCTGCGGATAGCCCCTGTCGAAGACGAAGACCGCGATGGCGATCAACGCGAACACCGGCAGGAGCAGTTTCAGCAGCGCTGACGACGCTCCTCGCAACTTGCCTTTGAAGACCGAGCCCGGAGAGACGCCGTAGCTCATGACCTGACGCAGGGTCCCGTCTTCTCTCTCCCCTGCGTAGGACCCGAACAGGAGGAGGATGACGATCAGCGGCATGATGACCTGCAGCACCCAGGCCGGGCTGAGCCCGACAAACCTCGACAGGTCGCCTGTGCTCTCCGCGCGCCTGAACCGGGACGGGTTCTGGATGTGTGCTTCCATCCAGACGGCGATGCCGCCGAAGTCGATGGCACCGGGATCGAAACTCGCCAGGGTGGGGATCGGCTTGAATACGTATCTTGAGAAGTGTGCTGCCTTGTGCGGGTTCCTGACTCCCTGGTCCAGCCAGACCGCCTTGTCGCTCTCCGCGGCAGCGGCACGCTCCGTTTCGAAGGTTGCCGTCCGGTTGAGCCCGATCGCCATCGAGGCCACCATGACGGCAATCACGCCAAAACTCAGGGCCCAGAGTCGCTTGCCCCTGCGGGCAACGAGTGCCTCCTTCGCTGCAATGACTCTTGCTTTCATGCCGCGTCCTCCCTGCCTTCGTGCATGTGTTCGAGATAGAGCGTCTCGAGTTGAGCCGCCGTCACGTCCGCTGCGGCAATCACGTCGACCAGTTGCCCATCCCTCAGGATTCCGATCCGGCTCGCGACTTCACGAGCCCGGAACAGGTCATGCGTAGCCATCAAGCCGGCAACGCCCTGGTGCCGCATCTCCCTGAGCAGAGAGCAGAACTCGTTGGCCGCCTTGGGGTCCAGCCCGGCCAGGGGCTCGTCGAGGAGCAGGATCTCCGCGCTCTTCGCGAGTGCACAGGCAATCCCGACCTTCTGCTGCATGCCCTTGGAGTAGGTTGAAGCAAGCTTGTGGTTGGCATCACGCGGCAGCCCCGCGGTGTCCAGGCACTCCAGGAGTTCGCTCTCTCCCAGACGCTTCCCGGCGAGCTCGGCGAAGAACCTCAGGTTCTCGTAACCGGAGAGGTCGGGGTAGAGCGCCACTCTCTCCGGGATGTAGGCAACGTGTTCACGAGCGGAGACCGGATCGGAGCGGACGCTCTTCCCCTTGACCAGCGCCTCGCCCCTCGTTGGCTCGAGGAAGCCCAGAAAGAGGTTGATGGCGGTTGTCTTCCCAGCGCCGTTTGCGCCGAGGAAACAGAGGATCTCGCCCTCCTGGACCTCGACATTCAGGCCGTCGAGTGCGACGACGCCGTTGAACGACTTCGACAGTTCTCTTGCTTCGAGCATGGAAAATCCCTTCAGTTTCTTCGCGGCCTCGCTCGGAGACCGGGTCACTCCCGACCTCCGCGTGCCAGCGAAGAGGCTCAGGCGCGCAGCAAAGCGCTACGAACGGCAGGCGCTCGGCAGTCGTGCGACGAATCGCGCGAGCGTGTTGTGAGACTGGCTCGCTGGATCGAGAGGCGGCCTAGGCGCGTGCCGGCGGACCGCGTGGCGGCGCAGGCAGGTAAGGCCGATCAACGACCGGACTGTCGGGCCCTGCGGCACCGCAGGATGCCCCGAGGTCGTCAAGGACGAGCGTCGGAGCATCGAGTTCCTGAAAGCACTCCGTCTGCTGGAGGTGACAGACGACGCAGTCGTGTTCACTGACCTCGAGCTCATCGTGTCCGTGCCCGACCGCCAGGAGCGAGCCGAGCAGTACGAGGCACACCAGAAGGACGGAGGTCCACTGGCGCCGGCCAGCCTCGATCGGAATGGTCGTTGATCGGTTCACATGCTTACCTTGGAACTGTGATCAAGCATGTCGGGGCGGTTGACTCGCTGTCAAGCCTCTCAGATGGGAGGACTTAGCATCGCCGCTTCGCGGCGCGGCTTTCCGGCCGCCTTCGGCGGCAGCCGGCGGGGACGCCGGCGCACCCAGTGTGGAAGGGCAGCGGTTACGGAAGCGGGAACTCCTCCAGGTACCGCTCGTAGCCGGGCTCGACGTCGATCCCCAGGGATCGGAGCATTCGCACGACGGCGTTGTAGTAGGAGACGATGATCGTTAGTTCGACGAGGAGTTCCTCGTCCAGGTGCCGCCTTAGGGCCTCGAAGGTCCCGGTGCTGATGCTGAGGCCCTCGGTCGCTTCGTCGGCGGCGGTGAGGACGAGCCGTTCGAGCTCCGGGAGTTCCCCGGCTTCCGGCCCCGCGATGACGGCGCGGATGTCGTCGTCGGACATGCCGAACTGGCGGCCGAGTTCGATGTGGTGGCTGTACTCGTAGTCGGTGCGCGTGATGACGCCGATGCGCAGGATGGCCATCTCGCGCAGCCGAGTATCGAAGCGTGACTTGTGGCGGATCCAGGCGCCCGTGTGGCGGAAGGCACGCGTCCCCGCGGGACTGTGCGCGAGCATCCGCGCCAGGTTGATCGGCCGGTCGAGCAGCTCCCGGTCTTCGGGTGCGAGATCGTCCACGTCGAGGTAGGGGAGTCGAGCCATCGCGATCCTCTCTTGCGGGTCGGCATCGTCAGCGCCGGCGGCGCCAGTCAGCGGACGGGAGAGAGTACCGTCACGCCGCCGTCGACGACCAGCGCCTGACCCGTGATGTAGCGCGCGTGTTCGGAAGCCAGGAACACGACCGCGCGGCCGACGTCCCAGCCGGTTCCCTCGATCCGCAGCGCCGAGGCGTTCTTGCGCCGTTCGCGGATCTCGGGCGTCATCGTCGGGCGTTGGACCATCGGGGTCCAGACCGGTCCCGGTAACACGGCGTTCACCCGGATCCCGGCGCCGGCGTGGTCGACGGCCATCGCCCGGGTCAACGAGATGACCGCGCCCTTCGACGCCGAGTAGGGGGTGAGGCCCTTGGGACGGATCGCGGAGATCGAGCTGATGTTGACGATCGAGCCGCCGCCGGCCTCCTGCATCGACGGGATCAGGGCGCGGGAAGCCTGGACCATCGACCGGACGTTGACCTTCATCACACGGTCCCAGAGCTCCGGCTCGGTGTCGAGGACCGTGCCGGGCGCACCGATGCCGACGTTGTTGATCAGCACGGTGGGCGGCGCGGAGCTTTCCCGCGCGAAGGCCGCCAGGGCTGCGCAGTCCTCGTCGCTCGTCACGTCGCCGACGAAGAGCCGGGCGGCGCCGCCCGCGCCGTGGAGATATTAGACGGTGCCGCGACCCGCCTCCTCGTTGAGGTCCCCGACGATGACCTCGGCACCGGCGCGCGCGAGGAGGATCGCAGCGGCGCGGCCGTTGCCGATCCCGTCGCCTCTCGCTCCGCCTCCGGTGACGACGGCGGTCCGGCCGCTGAAGTCGATTCGATCGCCGGCCGAGGGGTTCTGCTCCAGACGTTTGTTCATCGATCCGGTACCTCCTATCGTCGCCGCTTCGCGGCGCGTCCTCCCCAGAAGCCGGCGAGGACGCCGGCGGACCCAGTCTGCCGCTACTGCAGCGGGAACTCCTCCAGGTAGCGCTGGTAGTCGGGCTCGACATCGATGTCCAACGAGTTCAGTATCCGAACGACGCCGTTGTAGTACGAGAGGGTCATCGTCAACTCGACCATCATTCCCTCGTCGAGGTGACCCTGCAACGCCTTGAAGGTCTCGGCGCCGATGCCGACACCGTTCGTCATCTCGTCGGCCGCCGTGAGGACGAGCCGTTCGACTTCCGTCAGCGATTCGTCCTCCGGCCCCGCGACGACGGACCGGATGTCGCCGTCGGACAGGCCGAACTGCCGGCCCAGTTCGATGTGGTGGCTGTACTCGTAGTCGGTCTGGGTGACGGCGCCGACACGGAGGATCGCCATCTGGCGCAGGCGCGGATCGAGCTTTGTCTTGAAGCGAATCCAGAGGCCCAGACGGCCGAACGCACGGGCGCCCTCAGGGCAGTAAGCGAGGACCCTGAAGATGTTGAGCGGCGGATCGAGAAGTCTCTGGTCCTCGGGAGCGAGATCGTCTACGTCGAGGTAAGGGAGTCGAGCCATCGGGGTCCTTTCTTGCCGGTCGGGATCGGTCAGCGTAACTCCCTGCACTCGAAGCTCGCCGCGTCCTTCAGGTCGCCGCTGCCGGAGTAGACCGCGGCTTTCGGATAGCGACAGATGGGCCGCGATTCCAGAAGCTGGCCGTCGCCGTTCCGACGCGCGGCACCCAGCGTGTCGGGTGGAACGCCCTCCTCCACCCAGCGGACGACCGCGGCAAAGGGATTCTCGGGGGTGATGCCCGGCATGTCGCGGCAGTGCCTGGCGCCCGGCACCATGAACAGGCGCAGGAAGTCGCCGGTGTCGCCCATGCGGTCTTCGACGCCTTCGAACCAGTCGACCGTGCCCTGTGCGTAGATCAACGGATCCGACCAGCCGTGCCAGACGATTGCCTTGCCGCCGCGGTCGCGGAAACCGGACAGATCGGTGCGGTCGGTGCCGAACACGCGCCCGAACTCCTCGACCGACTGGTCCCAGTAGTGCTCGAAGGCAGCGTGGTTCAGTTCGGTCCAGTCGAAGTCCGGGTCGCGGGCGAGGAAGTAGCGGAACCAGTCGAGGGTGATCCGCATCGGCGCTCCGCCGAGGGGATCGCCGGTCGTCCCGTTTAGAGCCAGGAAGTCGGTCCCGGGCGTAAGGCCGTACCAGAGGAAGGAGCCGTCACGTCGCCTGGGGCCCTCGAGGATCTTCCGGATGACGGCGATGTCGGCCTCGGTGATCGGTCCGCAGCCTTCGGCCTCGGCGCCGAGGAGTTCGCCTGGATCGAACGGGCACTGGCGGGGCTCCGGGATCACGCCGTCGGCCAGGCCGTCCTGCAGGTCACAGGCTTCGATGGCCTTCGCCTGGACGAGCCGGAACGCGCAGGGGCGCACGAAGTGGCCGGCTTCCAGCATGACGAGCTGACCCCACATCTGGGCGAGGTGCAGCCGGTCCCAGTTGATGGCCGGCGCGCCGGAGAGCACGCCGTCGTAGTCAGCGGGGTATCGCTGGACCTCCATCAGCCCCTGGCGACCGCCGGTCGAACAGCCGCGGAAGTAGGAGTACCTCGGCGGCCGGCCGTAGAAGGCCGCGACGAGTTCCTTGCCGACCCGGGTCATCGCGTGGATGCCGAGGTAGGCGTTGTCGCGGATCAGCATCCACTCGAGGAAGCCGTCCGGGCCGAGCGCGAAGCTGCCGCTGTTCTGTTCGTGGCCGGTGTCGGTGGCGGCCGCCGCGAAGCCTTCCCGGACGGCGGCCGGGAGCGTGCGCGGACTGCCGCCGGAGAATCCGCCGCCGCCGGTGCCGAGGAAACGGCCGTTCCAGGTCTCGGTAGGTAGGGCCACCCAGATCGTGATGCGGTCGTTGGCTGGCGGGTGAGTGGCGACGGCGGTTACGCGGCAGAAGGGGGGACCGGGGCCGGCGGTTTCGAGCACGGCTGAGTCGACGGTGGCGTCGGCGAGTTGGATCTCGGCGAGGCTCTCGCAGGTGCGGGCGGGCTCGGCGGAGTCGTAGAGGGGCGGCGGCGGCCATTGCGCCGCGGCTGGGACGGAGAGCGCTACTACACAGGCGCCTGTTGTCAGGGAGTACTTCACCGGTCGGTCGGAGAACTGGTGGCACAGTATGGCCGCCGCTTCGCGGCGCGTCCTTCTCAGAAGCCGGCGGGGACGCCGGCGCACCCAGTGTGGATCGACGCAGAGGGTATCGTCCGCGACACACTGCATTCCCGTCGCACTCAAGGAGAGTCCCAGTGAAGAGATCGATCCCCCAAGCCCTGCCGGCCGTCGCACTGGCTTCGAGCCTGGCCCTCGTGTTCACCGTTGCCGGTACGCCGGCCGCAACAGCCCAGGAGTCCGGCTCCTGGACGATCGGCGAGCGGGTCGTGCCGGCGCCCGCCGGTGCGAGCGACGTCCTCCGATCCGCCCTCGCCGCGACGCCCGCTCCCAGCGTCGCCGCGTCGAAGCAGCAGACGCCGCAGAGCAACGAACAGTGGCTTGTGATGCAGAAGGCGACGGCCAACGCCAACCTCGACCAGATCGCGAGCGGATTCGGCGTCTCGATCGAGAAAGCCGAGGTCGAAGGCGTGACGGTCTACCGGGTGGTGCCCGAAAAAGTCCATCCCCGGCACGAGGACCACCTGTTCCTGCACGTCCACGGCGGCGGCTACGTCCTGAACGGCGGCGACGCCTCCGTCACCGAGGCGGCCATCGTCGCGGCCAGCGCGGGTATCCCGGCCCTATCCGTCGACTACCGCATGCCGCCGGAGCACCCGTTCCCGGCCGCGGTCGAGGACGTGGTCTCGGTCTACAAGCACCTGCTGGAGAGCCGGTCCGCGAAGTCGATCGCCATCGGCGGTACGTCCGCGGGCGGCGGCCTGTCCCTGGCCGCGGTGCACCGGTTCATCGCCCTGGGTCTCGATGTGCCCGGAGCCATCTACGCGGGAACGCCCTGGGCCGACCTGACGAAGACCAGCGACAGTCTGTTCACGAACGAAGGGCTGGACCGCATCCTGGTCACCTACGACGGGTTTCTGGGCGCGGCGGCGCGGCTGTACGCCGATGGCCACGACTTGAAGGACCCGCTGATGTCACCCGTCTACGGCGACTTCGATGGATTCCCGCCGACGTACCTGATCACCGGCACGCGCGACATGTTCCTGAGCGACACGGCGCGGACCCACCGCAAGTTGCGCGCGGCCGGCGTGGTCGCCGACCTACACGTCTACGAGGGTGTCGCGCACGCCGACTATCTGATCTTCCCGGCGTCGCCGGAGTCGCAGGACGTGTTCCAGGAGGTCAGCGCGTTCTTCAAGAAGCACCTGGAGTAAGCCGGCGGGGACGCCGGCGCACCCAGTGTGTGACGTCTACGAGCTGCGGGTCGCCGTGAAGGCGCGCTCGCCGCGGGGGGTGGTCACCTTGCCGCTCATCGTGTCGCCGTCGACCGTCGCCTCGTAGGAGAGCCGGAAGACCTGGCCTCCGGCCTCGATATCCCGTTCGAAACTGAAAGTCTCGCCGTCCCAGGAGAGGTTCATCAGCTCACCGTTCGGCCCTCGCGGGTTGCGCCAGGTTCCCTTGAGGTCTCCGTCGACCTCGGTGAACTCGAACACGACCTGGAAGGTGCGCTGGGGCGTTTCGGTCGTCGACTCCCACTTGCCGAGAACGGGGGCGTTGTCGGCGGCAAGCGCGGCGGGCGTGAGCGCCAGGGTGACGGCTACGGCGATCAGGATGGACTGTCTCATGGGGGCTCCTCAGTTGAGTTCAGAATGCTCGTACACTGCTTTGATGACAAGGACGACCGCCGTCGCCGTTTTGTTCCTGCTCGGCTGGGGTTGCGCCGGGGACAGTGACGAGGTCACGGGTGCGTCCGTAAACGAACCGAATCCGAAACCGGCCGGAGAGCTAGCAATGAAGATCGATCACTTCATGTACGCGGTTGCCGATCTTGACGACGGGATGGCCTGGGCTGAGGACGCCTTTGGCGTGCCACCGGTGTTCGGTGGCTCCCACGAGGGGCTTGGAACCCGTAACGCGCTGTTGAGCCTGGGCGACACGTACCTCGAGATCATCGCGCCGGATCCGGCGCAAGCGGTCGAGAGCCAGATGGTCACGGGCATGGCCGCGATGAGCGGCGGGGGGCTCGTGACCTGGGCGGCGCAGGGTGATCTCGTTGTCACGAAGGGGTTGCTGGAGGAGGCCGGGATCTCTTCGGTTGGCCCGGCGGAGACGCGGCGACGCACCGCCGACGGCGGGTTGTTGGTTTGGGATCTGCTGTTCCCGCAGGGGGGCGGTTACGGGATGCCCTTCTTCATCGATTGGAGGGAGTCTCCGCACCCGGCTGCGACGACGCCGGTCGGTGGGGAGCTCGTGTCGTTCGGGATCTCGACGCCGGACGCGGGGGATCTCGGGGC
>VXUF01000124.1:46165-52847 GCA_009837085.1 Holophagales bacterium | reverse complement strand
CCCCCCCCCCCGCCCCCCCCCACCCCCATCCCTCCCCCAAGGGCGAGCGTCCCCCGGGACCCCTTCCCCCGGACCGGCTCAGGCGGGTCCCACGCCCCGGCGCTACGCCGTAGCCGACCGCGGCCGGTGCAGGACGCGGTCGAGCGCCCCGCGCAGGTCGGCCACAAGGTCGTCCGCGTGCTCGATTCCGATCGAGAGTCGCAGAAGCTGGTCGCTGATGCCGGCCTCGGCGCGAGCTTCCGCCGTCATCGAGGCGTGGCTCATCGTGGCCGGATGGGAAATCAGGCTCTCGACGCCGCCAAGGGACTCGGCGAAGGCAAAGCACGCCAGGTGCGAGACCAGGTGGGCCACGTCGCCGGTGTCGCCCCGGAGGTCGAAGCTCGCCATGGCGCCGAAGCCGTCCTGCTGCCGGCTCGCGATGTCGTGGCCCGGGTGGTCCGGCAGGCTCGGATGGTAGACCCGCTCGACGGCGGGATGCTCACGGAGCATGGCGACCACGGCAAGCGCGTTCTCCTCGTGGCAACGCAGGCGACTGTGCAGGGTGCGCAGGCCACGCAGCGTCAGGTAGCTGTCGAATGGGGCTCCGGCTACGCCCATCATGTTCGCCCACTCCTCGAAGAACTGGTGGAGTTCTGGAGTCGCTGCGATGACCGCGCCGCCGATCACGTCGCTGTGGCCGTTCAGGTACTTGGTCGTCGAGTGGATCACCACATCGGCGCCCCACTCGATGGGCCGCTGAAGCGCCGGCGACATGAACGTGTTGTCGGCCACGACCAGGGCGCCGGCCTGCTTCGCGTGCCGACAGACGGCTTCCAGATCGGTGATCCGGAGCAGCGGGTTGCTTGGCGTCTCGACCAGGACCAGGTTCGGACGGGTGGAGAGGGCCGCCGCCATGGCCTGTCGGTTCGTCAGGTCGACGAACTCGACATCGAGCAGGCCGCGCTGCTGGTAGCGGTCGAGCAGCCGGAACGTACCGCCGTAGCAGTCGTGGGCGGCGACGATCCGGTCTCGCGGGTCGAGCAGCTGGCAGACCAGGGTGACGGCCGCCATGCCGGAGGCGGTGACCACAGCACCGTGACCGCCTTCGGCCTCGCCGAGGGCCTCGGCCAGGGCAGTGCGCGTCGGATTGCCGGACCGCGTGTAGTCATAGGGCCGCTTGCCGTCCAGGCCGGCGAAGGTGAAGTTGGCCGAGAGATGGAGCGGCGGAACGACCGCTCCGTGGTGTTCGTCGGTGGCGAGCGCCGCGCGGACGGCGCGAGTCGCCGGGTCGTGGTTCGAGGTCATGTGAGTCTCCGGTCGAAAGGGGGTTGGGTGGTCCCGCCTGCGCGGGACGGATTCAACGCTCTCTCGAGAAGACTTCTACGGAGAGTGAACCGGAGGAGGCGCCGAGACCGCTTGCGCGGCTCGTTGACTCATCTCTCGGCAAGCCCCGCCCGAGGGCGGAACTCCCGTAGGAGTTGGCACCTCCCAGGGTTGCGAAGCCCCGGTGGTTGCCCCGGCGTCGACGGGCCTGTCCCTCAGCCGGTCTCGATGAGTTGCCCCGGCCACGGAGAACCGCGGCGGAACGGGCGAATGGTAGCAGACCGCACCGCCCGGCTGGTTGGGGATCGTGGGGTTGCTGCGGTGCTATGCTGCGGCCCGCCCCCACTGACCTGGATTCCGACGGCGAACACCGTTCGCCGTTTCTTGACTTGGTTGCCCCGCACCTCCGCGCCGGAGGAGCGTAGACAGAAGGAGACGCAGGATGAGGAACAAGGTTGGCTGGATTCGATCGGTCGGGCTCGTCGCACTGGCGCTCGCACTCTGCGCCGCCGGGGCCTGGGGGCAGGCCACCGGACAGTTGAGCGGCTTCGTCACGGACGAGGAGGGCGGCGCGCTGCCTGGCGTGAGCGTTACGGTGACGAACGTCGCCACGAATCAGGCCCGGCTGGTGATGACGGGACAGGACGGCTACTTCGCGGCACCGCTGCTCGCGCCGGGCGACTACAACGTCACCGCGGCGCTCGAGGGCTTCGTCCAGTTGAGCCGTGAGGGCGTTCGGGTCACCGTGGCCGAGACGGCCCGAATCAGCATGGCGCTCACGGTCGGCGAGTTCTCCGAGACGATGACCGTCACCGGCGAGACTCCTCTCATCGAGACCTCGAATGCCACTCTGGGAATCGTCGTCGACGAGGTACAGATCGTCCAGTTGCCGCTCAACGGCCGGAACTTCACCCAGTTGGGAACCCTGATTCCCGGCGTGGTCGAACCGCCGGCGCGCCTCGGAGGAGCGCGAGGCGACGCGGACGCCGCGATTCACGGTTTCGGCGCCGTGACCTCCGGCTTCAGCGTCAACGGCGTGCGAAACCAGTCGAACAACTTCCTGCTCGACGGCGCCGCCAACAATGACACGTTCAACACCGGCTTCATCGTGCGTCCGCCTCCCGACGCCATCGAGGAGTTCAAGATCCTGACGCACTCCTACACGGCCGAGTTCGGCCGCAGCGCGGGCTCCATCGTCAACGTCGTGACGAAGTCGGGCGGCAACAGCCTTCAGGGCAGCGTGTGGGAGTTCAACCGGGACGACTCGTTCGAGTCCCGGAACTACTTCTCGCCGCCGGATCAGGACAAACCGACGCTGAAGCAGGATCAGTTCGGCGGCGCCATCGGCGGCCCGATGATCACCGACAGGCTGTTCGGTTTCGGCTACTACGAGGGCTTCCGCAACACCCGAGGCATCACGCAGAACATCGCCGTGATGTCCGCCGCCGAGCGGATGGGCGACTTCTCGGGCGGCTCGGCGATCATGGATCCGATGACCGGTGAGCCCTTCCCCGGCAATGTGATCCCCGCGGATCGGCTGAGCCCGATCGCAACCAGGTTGATCAGCGAGTTCATGCCGCTGCCGAACTCCGGCGGCCGGTACATCGTGTCACCGGACGTGACCGATGATCGCGACCAGTTCGGCTTGCGCCTGGACTACCGGATGACGGACGCCCAGAACGTGCTGGTGCGGGCGCTTCGCAGTTCGTCGGACCGATTCGAGCCGCCCACCGTGCGGCCGATCGGCAACACCGCGGCGTCGACGCTCGAGGACTACATGCTGTCCCACACCGCCACGGTCGGGTCGAACGTCTTCAACCAGGTGCGCTACCTGACCAGCGCGATCGACGCGGAGCCGGTCGTCACCAGCGGTCTCACCAACTCCGAGTACGGCATCAACCTGCCGAACATCAACGAGCTGGCGATCGGTCTGCCGCAGTTCTCGATCTCCGGCTTCCCGAGCATGGGCGACCGCAATCAGCCGTTCGTCAAGCGGGAGAACGAAGTCGAGCAGTTCACGGAGGATCTGACGATCCTGCGCGGTCGTCACACGATCAAGACCGGCGTCGACGTTCGCAACGAGAAGATGTTCATCGGCTTCATCAACCGGCCGAACGGCGACTTCGTGTTCCGCGGCACCCACACGGGCAGCGCGGCGGCCGACTTCCTGCTCGGGTTGCCCTCGTTCATTCGCACCGCCGTGCCGGGCGCGGACTCGATCAACGAGGGCGACGGCTGGCTGTACTCCGGATACGTCCAGGACGAGTTCCGGGCCACGCCGCGGCTGACCCTCAACTTCGGCCTCCGGTACGAACTGGCGACGCCCTTCGAGGACTCGGGCGACGCCCTGAACAGCTTCCGGCCCGGTCAGCAGTCGACGCGGTTCCCGGACGCTCCGGCCGGCTTGGTCTACCCCGGCGATGCGGGAGTGCCGGCGGGGACGTACGACACGGACTCGAACAACTTCGCGCCGCGGCTGGCGATGGCCTGGGACCCGGTCGGCAATGGTCGCAGCAGCGTTCGCGCGGGTTGGGGCCTCTTCTTCGACAGCATTCCGGGCCAGGGCGACTTCTTCCAGAACTCGGTGCTGGCGCCGCCGTTCAACCCGCTGGTTCAGCTCAACGCGCCGCCCGCGGTGGTGACCCTCGCGGATCCGCTCGCGAACCTCGAAGGCGGGCCGACGAGGTTCCCGCCCGGGATCATTTTCATCGGCTGGAGCAAGAACTTCACGACGCCTAACTACCAGCACTTCAACCTCAGTTACCAGCGCCAACTGGGCCAGAACATCGGTCTCGAAGTCGGCTACGTCGGGTCGAGGGGCAGGAACCTGCCGATCTTCATGGAGGTCAATCCGAGGATCGCCGAGCCGGGCCAGACCACGCTCGGGCCACGTCTCTATCCGGCGTTCAGCCTGGTGCGGCCGACGTTCACGGTCGCTAAGTCCTGGTACAACGCGTGGCAGGCCAGCGTCCGCATGCGGCCGACCCATGGCTTCAACTTTCTCTTCTCGTACACGTACGGGAACGCGGAGGACCACGTCTCCGGTCTCAACATCGGCGGCGAGGAACGGCCGATCATCCCCGTTGATCCGGATCGTCCGGCGACGATCGTGAATGCACTGGCGCGGGAACGCGGAGATGCTCTCTTCGACGTCCGCCATCGGGTGGTGCTCAGCTTCGGCTACGACCTGCCTTCGCTCGAGAACAGCGGCGCTTTCGCTCGCACCCTCTTCGGAAACTGGCAGATCAACGGCATCCTCCAGTACCAGACCGGTTACCCGTTCCCGATCCGGGTGCGCGGTGACGACATCCGCGGCTTGACGTCGCGTCCCGACCAGGTCTGCGACCCGAACGGGGGCGCGCCGAGGACGGTCGAGAGGTGGTTCAACACCGAGTGCTTCGTCCCGCTGACGTTGGCCGAGACGGCGGACCGGCGCGGGAATGCCGGTCGCAACATCCTCCGCGGGCCGGACTTCGAGCGCGTCGACCTGTCCCTGGTCAAGCACATCCCGCTCGGCGGTGGAGATCGGTCGCTGCAGCTCCGGGTCGAAGCGTTCAACGTCTTCGATCGGGTCAACTTCGCCCAGCCGGGAAACCGTGTGGGCGACCGGGACTACGGGATGATCACGGCCACGAATGGAGACGGCCGGATCGTGCAGCTCGGCGTCAAGTACAACTTCTAGTCAGGAGGTTGAAGCGTCGCGATCGGTCTGATTCGGCTTCTTCCGGTGTACGAACCAGAGGTTGCGGGCGTAGACGAGAACGCCGAAGCTCTGGCCGGTGATGAACACCGGGTCCTCGATCGAGATGGCGTAGCTCAGCAGGGTCAGACCGCCGAAGAGGCTCAGGTACCAGAAGGCGGTCGGAACGACGCTCTGGCGGCGTCGCTCTGTTGCAATCCACTGAACCAGGAAACGAGAGCCGAAGAGAGCCTGTCCTCCGAAACCAACTACCTTCCAGATGAGCTCGGGTGTGACGGGTGGCATGGTGAGCGCTCCAGTGCTTTGACGGTGACGGAGACCGCGCGCCGGCGGTACCAGGAGACGCCGAACAGATCCAGAACTCCGCGCAGGAAGCGGCTCCGGATGTTGTATTTACTCGCACCTTCCGTGCGCGCACGGTGTCGGACCGGGATCTCAGCGTAGCTGCCACCGTGCCGCAAGGCCAACAAGGGCAGAAAGCGATGAAGCCCATCGAAGGGGGGCAGGTCTTCGAGCACGGCGGCTCGGTAGCCCTTGAGTGCGCATCCGATGTCGGTGCACGGATCCCCGAGAACTAGCCGCCGGATCAGGTTGGATACGCGGCTGGCAAGCCGCCGTAGAAGCGTGTCCCTGCGTTTCGCCCGCACGCCGGAAACGACGTCGTGGTCCTGGAGCAGAGCGACGATGGCGGGGATGTCGGCCGGATCGTTCTGCAGGTCGGCGTCCATTGTGACCACCAGGGGCGCCCGCGCCGCCCGCAGCCCCGCGAGCAGCGCTGCCGACTGGCCGGCGTGTCGTTCGAGACTCAAGGCGCGGAGTCTCTCGTTGCCCTTCGCCAGTTCGACCAGTTGGTCGCGGCTGCCGTCAGTGCTGCGGTCGTCGACCAGAATCACCTCGTAGTCGAGGCCGGCCGCCTCGATGGAATCGAGCGTCTCCGCCACGAGTCGTTCCAGGTTGCCCGCCTCGTTGTACACCGGGGCGATGATCGAGAGCTGCGGCGGCATGGCTTGCTGGTCCGATCCTAGCCCTCGCGTGTACCGGGCGCGTTGATACCCTCCCGCCCGTGCTCCTCATCGTGCGCCACGGCGAGACCGCGTCGAATGCCGCGCGGGTCGTACAGACGCCAGGTACGCCTCTGAACGAGCGCGGCGTCGGCCAGGCTGAGCGCCTGGCGTCGCGGTTGCTGGCGCACCACCGGCAGCGTCCGATCGGCTGCGTGGTCGCGAGCGACCTGCGCCGGGCGGAGATGACCGCGGAGCCGGTGGTGGAGGCCCTGGGACTGCCTCTGCTCATCGAGCCGCTGCTGGCCGAGCGGAACTTCGGCGACCTTCGGGGCCGGGCCTATGCCGACATCGGCCTCGACATCATGGAACCCGGCTACGCGCCACCAGGCGGCGAGGACTGGGAGACGTTTCACTGTCGGGTGGATGCGGCCTGGGAGCGGATCCGGCGGACGGCCGAGGCGGCGGAGGGAGACAGCGTCTTCGTCACTCACGGCCTGGTCTGCTACTCGCTGGCGCTCCGTCATCTGCACCTCGGCGACGGGGTGGAGCCCCCGACCCGGTGGGGCAACACCTCCGTGACCCAGGTGGAGGACCGCGCGCCCTGGCAGGCGTCCCTCGTCAACTGCTGCGACCACCTCGACGCCGCGACCGCGGACGGCGGTCAGGTGTCCGGGAT
>VXUF01000124.1:30542-46155 GCA_009837085.1 Holophagales bacterium | reverse complement strand
CCGGGCGCTCGGATAAAGTTCAATAGCGCTGTGCGGAAAGAGCCGGGCGGGAAGAACCCGGGGTTCTTTGGGGGTTGGGAGAGTCGACCGAGATGACGATGGATTCGAGCGAGAGCATTCCAACCGAGCAGCCTTTGGCGGTGCCCCAGGCGCCGCCTGCCGGCCCTGCCGTGCCGGGGGTCAGCGAAGAGCTGCGGACGGAGATCGTCGCCCAGGCGGACCTGTTGCAACGTGTCCGCGCCGAAGTGGCCAAGGTGATCGTCGGCCAGACCTACATGATCGATCGGTTGCTAATGGCGCTCATCGCCGATGGGCACGTTCTGGTCGAGGGTATTCCGGGACTGGCCAAGACGACCGCGATCAAGACCCTGGCTGAAGCGGTGCACACCGGTTTCTCGCGTATCCAGTTCACGCCCGACCTGCTGCCGGCGGACCTTCTGGGCACGCAGATCTACCGGGCCGATCAACACGACTTTCAGGTCAAGCAGGGACCGATCTTCACCAACCTGCTGCTTGCCGACGAGATCAACCGCGCGCCGGCGAAGGTCCAGAGCGCGTTGCTCGAGGCGATGCAGGAGCGACAGGTCACGCTGGGCGACGAAACCTTCGATCTGCCGGATCCGTTCCTAGTCCTCGCGACCCAGAACCCGATCGAGCAGGAGGGCACCTATCCGCTGCCGGAGGCGCAGGTCGACCGCTTCATGCTCAAGCTGCGCGTGGACTACCCGGACCGCCAGGAGGAGATGGAGATCATGCGGCGGATGGCCCGTCGCGAGCGGCCTGCGATCGAGGCGGCTGTGAGTCCGGAGGACATTCGCCGCGCGCGCGACGTGGCCGACGCCATCTACCTCGATCCGAAAGTCGAGGAGTACGTGGTCGACGTCGTGTTCGCGACGCGGGAGCCGGCCGGGGTAGGCCTCGAGAAACTCGAGCCGCTGATCGAGTACGGTGCGTCGCCGCGCGCGACGATCTACCTTGCCGCTGCTGCTCGCGTACAGGCCCTGATGTCGGGCCGGGCCTACGTCACTCCGCAGGACGTCAAGACCGTGGCCCCGGACGTGCTCAGGCACCGGGTGCTGATCTCGTACGAGGCAGAGGCCAGGGATCTCACCTCGGACGACCTGATCCAGGAGCTCCTCAACACCGTCGACGTTCCCTGAGGCCGCCCAGGCACTAAGGGGTCGGGGGATCGATGTTCTTCTTCAGACCAGAGCGGAACGAGGCCCCGGAGCAGGAGACGGCGACCCTTTCGCCCGAGCTGCTCGCGCGGATCAAGGCGATACAGATTCGCACTCAGCGGCTGGTGACCGATGCTCTGGCCGGGGAGTACCACAGCGCCTTCAAGGGAAGGGGCATGGAGTTCGAGCAGGTCCGCGAGTACGCACCGGGGGATGACATCCGCCACATCGACTGGAACGTGACGGCGCGCATGTCGAGTCCTTTCGTCAAGGAGCACCGTGAGGAGCGCGAGCTGACGGTGATGCTGATCGTCGACGTGAGTTCCTCGGGGGCGTTCGGCACCTCCGGCAAGCAGAAGCGGGAGGTCGTCGCCGAGCTGGCCGCCGTGCTCGCGTACCTCGCGATCCAGAACAACGACCGGGTGGGGATGATCATCTTCTCGGACCGGATCGAGCGATTCATTCCGCCCAAGAAGGGGCGCGCGCACGTGTGGCGCGTGATTCGGGAGGTCCTTGGCTTCCGGCCCACGGGTCGCGGTACGGACCTGGACGGCGCGCTCGAGTACCTGGGCCGGGTCGTGCGGCGCCGGTCTGTGGGTTTCGTCATCTCGGACTTCCTGGACACGGGCTTCGCGGAACGCTTGCGGGTCGCGGCGCGGCGTCACGATCTGACGGCGATCCGGGTGCTCGATCAGCGCGAGGTGAGCCTGCCGCGCATGGGGCTCATCGAACTCGAGGACGCGGAAACGGGCGAGACGCTGGTCATCGACACGGCGGACCGGCGGGTCTCGGAGAGTTTCGTGCGGCTCGCCAGGCAGGACATGGAGCGCCGAACGGAACAGTTCCGCCAGGCGGGTGTCGGCGAGATCCAGGTCTGGGCTGACCGGCCCTGGATCGAGCCCCTGGTGCGCTACATGAGAGCGCGCGAGCGGTCGGTGCGGGTGTAGGAATGACGCTGCGGAGCATCAGTGTCCGGGTCGCGTTGGGGTTCGC
Source organism: Holophagales bacterium (assembly GCA_009837085.1). Classification (GTDB taxonomy): domain Bacteria; phylum Acidobacteriota; class Thermoanaerobaculia; order Multivoradales; family Multivoraceae; genus Multivorans. The sequence goes on along the minus strand of VXUF01000124.1, from coordinate 43,984 downwards.
CGCGGTGACGCTGGTGGCGTGCGCCTCGGGTGAACCGGCCGGCGAAGCAGAAGCGAAGCCGCTCGCCGAGCTACGTGCCTCCGTAGACCGGACCGTCGCCACGACGGGCGACCTGATCACGTACACGGTGGAAGTCGAGCGCGATCCCGAGGTCGAGGTGGAGCTCGATGAGCCGGGCGCGGACATCGCCGGCTTCCGCATCGTCGATCTGGGGCGGGCCCCCGTGGAGACCCTGGCTTCCGGTCGACTCCTCGAGCGCCGGTGGTACGAACTCCGTGCCGACCTCGTGGGCTCCTACGTTCTGCCGGCGCTGACCGCGACGTACAGCGAGCCACTGGGTCCCGGTGGCGGCCTGGAGGCGGCGGAGATTGCCGTCGAGGTCGAGTCCGTGCTGCCGGACGACCGGAGTGAGGTGACCGACATCCGCGACATCAAGCCGCTGCGCCGAATCGACACTGCCGCGTCGTGGCTGCTGTGGACCGGCCTGGCCCTGGCCGCCGCCGCGCTCGGATTGGCGGCGTGGTGGTGGTGGCGCCGCCGCCGACCGGACGGCAGCGCACCCGAAGCGCCGACGATTCCGCCCTACGACCTGGCGATCCGGGAGCTGGAGCGGCTGCGTCGTACCGACTTCTCCGACCTGCGCGAACTCCGCGGTTACTACTTCGCGGTCTCATCGGTGGTCAGGGTCTACGTCGAAGGCCGCTTCGCACTGAACGCGACCGACCTGACCACGGAGGAGATCCTGAGCAGATTGGGCGGGTTGGTGCGGCTCGAGCCGTCGCAGGCGAGGCGGCTGGAGCGGTTTCTGGTAGCGACCGATCAGGTCAAGTTTGCGGCCCATCTGCCGGTTCCCGAGGAGATCGAGCGCACCTACGAGCAGGCCCTGGGCTTTGTCACGGCGACCCGACCCCCGGAGGTTCCGGAAGACGGCGAGAGTGCGACGGTGACCTCCGGTCAGGCGGAGAAGGCGGCATGACGGAACAGCTCGTCTTCGCCGATGCGCGCTGGCTTTGGGTGCTGCTTCCCCTGTACGTGATCTGGGCGCTGTTGTGGTGGCTCCGGCCGCGCCTGCGCCAGGTCGCGGCGAAACGCGATGTGGGTGGCGACGCCGCGGCGGTGGCGTACTCCTCCCTTGGCCATGCCCTGCGAACCCCGCGCTCCGGCACATTGACCGCGCGGTGGCTGGTCTCGGCCCTGCGGCTCCTGGTCGTCGCTCTCGTCCTGCTTGCCGTGATGCGACCGCAGACCGGACGCGCGCTGACCGAAGTGAGCACGGAGGGAATCGACATCGTGCTCGTGATCGACACCTCGGGATCGATGCGGGCGCTGGATCTGGACGCGCACGAGCGCTCGCTGAGTCGCCGGAGGGATCGGCTCGAGGTTGCGAAGGGAGTCGTCGAGACGTTCATCGCCGCCCGACCGAACGACCGTGTCGGCCTCGTCGTGTTCGGCGAGGAGGCTTTCACCCAATGTCCGCTGACGCTCGACCACGGCGTCGCCGCCACCTTTCTCGAGCAGTTGGAAATCGGCATGGCCGGAGACGCCACGGCCATTGGATCGGCGGTCGGAGTCGCCACCAAGCGCCTCAAGGACTCGGACGCCGAGTCGAAGGTGGCGATCCTGCTGACGGATGGTCGGAGCAATGCCGGTTCCCTGTCGCCTCTGCGCGCCGCCGAAGCGGCGGCCGCGCTCGGCGTCCGGCTCTACGCGATCGGCGTCGGCACCCGGGGGCAGGCGCCGTTCGTGGTCGAGACCGGCTTCGGGCCACGGGTCGTCTACCAGGACGTGGAGATCGACGAGGAGACGCTACGCCGGATGGCGGACACGACAGGCGGTGCGTACTACCGGGCCGAGGATGAGGCGGGGCTGGAGCAGATCTACGAACGGATCGACGAGCTCGAGAAGACGGAGATCAGCCAGGAGTCGTACATGGAGTACGAGGAGCGGTTCGCCTGGCTGGTGGCGCCGGCCGTGTTCCTGCTGCTGCTCGAGGTCGTGCTGCTCGATACGCGCTTGAGGAAGCTGCCGTGACCGGTGGGTCTGCTGGCCACGGCACGGGACCGGACGGCGCCGGCCCGCGCCGGGGTGGGGAGCTGCTGGCGCTGATCCCGGCCCTGCTGCTGGTCGGCGGCTGCGAGGTGCGTACGGGTCGGCCGGATGCGCTCTGGCTGCTGTGGCTCGGCCCGGCGCTCCTGTTGTTCTACGTCTACGCGTTTCGTACGCGGGCACGGCTGCTCGGCCGTTTCGCTTCCCGTGAGATGCTGCCGGGTTTGATCGCCGGAGTCAGCCGGCCGAGACGGCGCCTGAAGGCGGTTCTCGTTCTCGTCGCGGTGCTCGCGCTCGTGGCGTCCCTGGCGCAGCCGCGCTGGGGTTTCGTGTGGGAGGAGGTCCACCGGGAGGGCGTCGACATCGTCGTCGCCCTCGACGTCTCGGACTCGATGCTCGTGCTGGATGCGGAGGCGGGCGGCGAACTGAGCCGGCTCGAGCGCGCCAGGCGTGAGATCGCCGATCTGCTGCAACGGCTGGAAGGGGATCGGATCGCGCTGGTTGCCTTTGCCGGCAGTGCGTTCCTCGAGTTGCCACTGACGCTGGACTACTCGGCGGCGGCGCTCTTTCTCGAGGCGATGGAGCCGGACCTGATTCCGGTCAAGGGCACCGCTATCGGAGAGGCGCTCCGCGTTTCGCTCGAGGCCTTCGACCGGGTAGCCCAGACGGGGTCTCGGAAGTCGCGCGCGATCATCCTGATCACTGACGGCGAGGATCACCTCGGCGAGGCCCAGGACGCCGCCGAGGCCGCGGCTGAGGCGGGAGTGCGCATCTTCGCGATCGGCATCGGACGGGACGAGGGTGCGCCCATACCCAGGGAGGGCGGCGGCTTCCGTACCGACCGCCGGGGCGAGATCGTCCTGAGCCGACTGGACGAGGCGGCGTTGCAGCGGATCGCCCTGACCACGGGCGGCCGCTATGTCCGCTCGGTAACCGGCGACGTGGACCTCGAGCAGATCTACGCTCGGGGCATCAAGGCGCAGTTGGAGGACCAGGAGCTGGGCTCCAGCCGGCAGCAGCGCTGGGAGGAGCGATTCCAGTGGCTGCTGGTCATCGCGCTGGCGGCGCTGATGCTCGAACCGCTGATCGGCGAGCGTCTGGGAGGCCGCGGCCGCGGGCAGGAAGGCAGGGACCATGCCGCGGTCGCGTGAGCCAGTGAGTCGGCGTGGGCGCCTGGGCCTGAGCGCGGCCTGGCTGTTGGGGCTTGGCCTGCTCCTTCTTCCGGCCGCCGTCACGGCGCAGGCTCAGGACGAGGAGCCGCCCGCTACCGCCGAGTACTCGTCGCCTTATGCGGCCTGGGACGCAGGCGCCTACGACCAGGCCCTGCGAGGGTTCGCGGACCACCAGACGGAGCGGCCGGACGACCCGGAGCTGAGTCTGAACGTCGGCGCCGCCCACTACAAGCTGAGCGACTTCGAAGCGGCGGACGGCCAGTTCTACCGGGCCGCGGCCATCGGCGACGACGAGTTGCGTGCCCAGGCGTTCTACAACCTGGGCAACAGCGCTTACCGGCAGGGCCAGCTCGAAGACGCGGTCGACTTCTACATGGCGTCGCTCGAAGCGAATCCGGACGACCTCGATGCGAAGTTCAACCTGGAGTTCGTGCGCGAGGAGATGAGGCGGCGCCAGCAGCAGAACCAGGACAGCCAGGACCAGCAGCAGAACGAGCAGCAGGAGCAGGACGACGACCAGCAGGACCAGGGGGCGCAGCAGCAGTCGGAGGGGGACCAGGGACAGGACGAGCAACCGTCCGGCCAGGAGCAGGACCCGGGCGACCAGGGACAGGACCAGCAACCGCAGGGTGGCGAGAGTCCGCTGGACAGCGACGGGGACGGCATCCCGGACGCTGAGGACCCGGACACGCAGGACGAGGGGCCGGAGGGCGGTAGCCAGGGTCGTCCGCGAGAGCCCCAGCCGGGCATGACGCCGGAGGAGGCGGAGCGTTACCTGCAAGCCCTGGAAGAAGGCCGGCCGGACCCGACTCGCCGGGGACAGCGCGGGCGCCGAAGCCGTCTGGCGAAGGACTGGTAGCGCGATGGACGTGAGCACGCGTGGGTGGTCCCTCGACTGGCGCCGGGCCGCGGTTCTGGTCGCCTGGACCTTCTTCCTGGTCCCGATCGGTGCGGATGCCCAGGAACCGGACCGAATCCAGGTCACCGTCGATCGCAATCAGGTCGCCCTGGGCGATCAGCTCTACCTCACGATCCGGATCGAAGGGTCCCCGGACGAACCGCCCGCGCTGCCCGAACTGCCGGACTTTCGGGTCCTGTCGCGAGGCGAGCGGCGGGACATGCAGATCATCAACGGCCGGGTCAGCAACAGTACGTCCTACAACTACCTGTTGATCCCCATGCGAGCCGGCAGCTTCGAGATCGGTCCCGCGACCGCCGTCATCGACGGAGCGGAGGTCAGGAGCCGGCCGTTCGCGATTCAGGTCTCCGCCGGAGCGGACCAGAACGACGAGCAGGACCGGGATCTCTTCGTCACCGCGACAGTGTCGACGGACCGACCGTGGCAGGGCCAGCAGGTCGTCTACACCTGGCGCTTCTACAGCCGGGTGCCCGTGGGGCAGGGGTCGATCGAGTCGATGGACTTCGGCAGCGACGTGGTGGTCGAGGACCTCGGCGACGTGCGGCAGTTCTCGACCTCGATCGACGGTGTCCAGTACTCGGTGAACGAGGTCCGGAAGGCGCTGTTCCCCCAGCGATCCGGCGAGGTGACACTGCCTCAGACCCAGCTCCGGGTACAGGTGGAGGTCGAGCAGGCGCGCCGGCCGAGCCGGAGGCGCAGCATCTTCGACGAGTTCGACAGTTTGCTCGGCTCGGGCGGGCGCTGGGCGACGAAGTACCTGCTCACGGAACCTCTGACTCTCGCCGTGCGACCGCTCCCGCCGCCGCCAGCCGGTTGGAACGGTCTGGTCGGGGACTTCGACATTCGGGCTTCGCTGAGCCGGCGCGAACTGCAGGTGGGGCAGTCGGCCACGCTCGAAGTGAGGGTCGGCGGTAGCGGCAACGTGCAGCTCCTGACCGAGCCCGATATCCCGGAGCTACCGGCATTCAAGATCTACCCGGACCAGCCGGACGCTAGCATCGACCGTAGCGGAACTGAACTGACCGGCCGGAAGGTGTTCCGACGGGCTCTGGTGCCTTTGGTGGCCGGCCCTCTCGACGTTCCGCCGATCGATCTCGTCTACTTCGATCCCGAGCTTGGCGACTACGCGACCCGGTCGACCGAGCCAATCGACCTCGACGTCAACCCGGCCGAGGGCGAAGAGGAGCTGATGCTCACCGAGTCGCTGGCGCCGACGACGGGAAAGGTGGCGGTGCGAATCCTGGCCGACGACATCCTGCCGATTCGCCGGGCGGCGGCCGGCATCGTTTCGGTTGCGCCTCAGGGGTGGCGCCTGTGGGTCTGGTTCGCCTGTGGCGTACTGCCGCCCTTTATCTACCTGGCCCTGCTGGCGCATCACCGGCGCGAACGCCGCTACGCCGCCGACCGGACGCTGCGCCGGCGCCAGCGGGCGCTGCGCGACGCGCTGTCCATGGCGAGGAAGCTCCGCTCCGGCGCGGGACCCGCTTCCGCCGCGGAGGCTTCGCGGATCGTGCGTGGTTACGTCGGCGACAAGCTGGGTGTCGAGGGCTCCGCCCTGACGCCGTCGGAGGCGGAGGCCGCGCTGGTGCGGGTTGGCGTGGACGGCGCGATGGCGGCGCGCTGCCGGGCACTGCTCGAGCGGCTTGAGGCGGCCCAGTACGGCCTGGCCCCGGTGGCGGGCGGCGGTGGGTTGGCCGCGGAGACCAGCACCGAAGGTCTGAGCGATCTGATCAGGACGCTCGACAAGCAGTTGCGGGGTCGCCAGGCATGACACGTCCCGCCCTGAGACGCGTCACGATGCTCGTCCTGTCCGGCGCGATGGCGGCGGTTCCGGTTCTCTCTCAGGACGAGGAATTGCCTGTGGTCACCGAGGCTCAACCGGCGGACGGTCCACCCGCGGCTCCGGAACCGGCCGAACTCTGGGTCAACGGCAACGCCGCCTATGAGGCGGGCGACTTCGGGCGGGCCGTCGCCCTCTATCGCGCAATGCGCGAGACGGGGATCGACAACGGCCACCTGCACTACAACCTGGGAAACGCCTACCTGCGTGCGGGCGAACTGGGGCGCTCCATTGCTTCCTACCGTCGTGCCCTGGAGCTTCTGCCGCGCGACGAGGACGCCAGCGCGAACCTGACCTTCGCTCGCCGGAGCGCGCGCGATGAGATCGCACCCCCGGAGCCGCCCGTGCTGCTCCGTACCGTTCTGTTCTGGCACTTCAGTCTGGCGCCGGTCGAAGTCCTGAGGAGTGCGGTGCTGGTCGGTCTCGGTTTCTGGATCGTGCTTGCGTTCCGGCTCTACCGGCCGGCCTCGGAAGTGCTTCGCTGGACTGCTGTCTGCCTGCTCGTGGCCGGTCTTGCCCTGGCCGGCTCGCTCGTGGCGCACGCCGCCTTCAGCTCCCCGGTCGCTGTCGTCCTTCCGCAGGAGATCGATCTCCACGCCGCCGCCGGCGAGGGTTCGGTGGTCCGATTCCAGCTACACGCCGGCACGGAAGTGCGCGTGATCGAGCAGCGTCCGGAGTGGATCCGCATCGAACTGCCGGACGGAGAGCGGGGCTGGTCGATGCGGGAGTATCTGGAGATCGTCGAGTGAGCGCTACCGCCGGCCGTTCGCGGCGAACGGCCTTTGCAGGATCTCGAAGAACGCGCACAGGAATCGAAACGTCAGGCCCCAGACGACGTGCCGTTCCGGGTCGCCGACGACGACGCCGGGGAAGCTGACCTCGGGATAGGGCGGATGGCGGTAGTCGATGACCCGGGAGGGCTCTTCGAACCAGGCCAGGGGCACCCAGAACGCTTCGGCGACTTCGTAGTTCGGGACCAGGTCGTTCCCGGCGCCGGGAGCGACTTCGTAGACGAACGCCGCGATGCGGAGTTGCCTCCCCTGGCCGGCGCGCTGACCGGTCTGATCGTCGAGCCGGCCGATCAGGCGCGCGCCCTCGAGTGACAGACCCACCTCTTCGATCGTCTCGCGCTCAGCGGTGTGCCTCAGATCGCGGTCGGTCTCGTCGTGCCGGCCGCCGGGAAAGGCCATCTGCCCCGACCAGGGATCCTGCGGCTTCTTCGACCGCTCGATGAACAGCGCTTCGGGCCCTTTGCCCGATGGGCGCAGCACCATCGCGACGCTGGCCTCGAAGGCGGCCGACGGGAGGACGCGCGGCTCATGGGCCTTCAGTCGCCGGCGGATGTCGCCGATGTTCATGGCGTTCTGGGCGAGGCGCCCCCTACGCGAACGTCGCCTTCAGCCAGTCGACCAGTACCCGGTTGAACTCCTCGGGCTTCTCCTGCTGGGTCCAGTGGCCGCAGTCCTTGATGGTGTGCTTGGCGATGTTCGGTACCAGCGCTTCGATCCCGTCGGCGGACGAGGGAGGCAGCACGACGTCGTTCTCGGCGCCGATGTAGAGGCAGGGCTGGTCGATCGTCTGGTCGATCCCCTTCATCAACTCCCAGTTGCGGTCGATGTTCCGGTACCAGTTGACGCCGCCGGTGAATCCGGTGCGCTCGTAGGTGGTCACGAAGTGGGCCAGTTCCCCGTCGGTGAGCAGCAGTTCGCCTCGCAGGTCGTCGGTCGAGCCGTGCTTGATGATCTCGAGCAGCTGGAACTTCCGTTCCGGGGCGTCCGCCGGGAGCTTGTTGAATTCCTCGGCGTTCCAGGAGCCGCGCCGCATGAACGTTCGGAAGGACTTCTCGGTGTCCGCTTCGAGAACCTCTTCCGCCTTGTACGGCTCCTGGAAGGCGACGACGTAGTTGTCCTCGCCGCGGACGCGGCGGAGGATCTCGATCGGCGGTTGCGGCGGCTGGGGGCCCGTGGGGGTGTTCACGCCGACCACACCCAGCACGCGGTTCGAGTGCAGTCTCGGCATTGCCCAGACCACGCCGCCGCCCCAGTCGTGACCGACAAACACCGCCTTCTCGATACCGCGGGCGTCGAGCAGTCCGACCAGGTCGGCGCAGAGCTCGCGCATGTTGTAGGCCTCGATCGCCAGGGGCCGCTGGGTGTTGCCGTAGCCGCGCTGGTCAGGAGCCAGCACGCGGAAACCGGCCGCGGACAGTGCCGGCAACTGGTGACGCCAGGAGTAGGCGAGTTCCGGGAAGCCGTGGCTGAGGACCACGGGCACGCCTTCGGCCCCGGCTTCGTAGACGGCCATCCGGAGGCCGCCGTTGGTGCGGATGTACTGCGGCTCGGGCCAGGCCGGGCTGTCGTCTTCGGCCGCCGCGGAAGCGCCCGGGTTCGTCGCGAGCGCGGCGGCGCCGGCCGCCGAACCGGCGATCAACGTGCGGCGGGTCATCGGTGTGTCGGAGTCGCTGGAGTCATCGTGCTTGGTCATGGCGGCCCATGGTAGCTGAGAGGGTCCTTCGGCTTCAGTCCATTCCAGACTCCGGGCCTGCCGGGGCGCGTCAGCCCAGCCGGGAAGCGCGGGAACCGGGCGGGGGTGGTAACAATGCAGCCATGAAGCGCTTCTACCTGATCCTGTGCGTCCTCGGCACGGTGCTGCCCTGGTGGCACATCATGCAGTTCTTCTTCGATGCCGGCGGCGTCGACCTCGCGGGTTTCCTCGGCGCGGCGACGGCGAATCCGGTTGCGGCGGGCTTCAGCCTCGACGTCGTCGTTTCGTCGGTCGCGTTCTGCACCTTCATGCTCGGTGACGGCCGCCGTCACGGCATGAGCAATCTGTGGGTCTACATTGTTGCGAACGTGCTCGTCGGGCTGTCGCTGGCGCTACCGCTCTATCTCTATCGCCGCTGCGTTGCGATCGAGGCGATGCGGACCGCGCCCGCCTGAAGCTTCGGCTCGGTCGAGTCCGGGGTCAGCAGGTCTGCGCTGGGGGCCAGGGCTTCGTGCGGATCACACGTCCGACGTCCTCGGACCCTGCGATCCGGCGCTGGGTCCTGAGAACCTCTTCGAAGCGCTCGTGGATCTCGGGCGGAAAGAGCGTGCTGCGCCGGGTGTCGAGGTCGATGTGGATGCTCAGCAACTCGTGAGTGGCGGCGACGTAGCCTTCTCCGGCGTGAAGCATGCGCATGAACGTGTGGTACTTCTTGTCGTCGAAGCCCAGCAACTCCGCTTCGATGACGATCGGCGCGTTCTCGGGCAACTCCCGCAGCCAGGTGAGGTGGCTGTCGATTGAGAACGTGGAGCGCCGATTCGACTTGCGGTAGGTCTGGTCGATTCCCAGGAACGCGGTCCATGGGCCGGTCGCATCGTCGAAGGCGACCAGGTAGTAGCCCGCGTTCATGTGGCCGTTGTGATCAATCCACTCCGGCAGGACCGTCCCGGTCCAGATCTGCTGCGCGTCGGTCAAGTGGGGGAGTCTAGCCCCCTGTTACGATCCCGCGCCGGGCACGGCCACCACAAGGAGTCCCCCGCATGAGAGTCGGCATTTCGCTACCGGTCCGCGAACTCAAGGACGATCTCGGCGCGATCAAGGCGTTCGCGCAGGCGGCCGACGAACTTGGCTACACGCACCTGCGGGTGCCGGACCTGGTCGCCCGGCCGAGGAGCGGGCACCTTCACGAGCCCCTTGTCCTGCTGGCTTACGTCGCCGCGAGGGTGGAGAACATCGAGCTCGTACCGTCGGTCATCGTCACGCCGTCCCGGCAGACGGTGTTGCTGGCGAAGCAACTGGCGACGCTCGAACGGCTGTCGGGCGGCGGTGTTCGTCTCGGCGTCGGCGTCGGCGGCAGCGAGGCGGAGTATCGGGCGCTGGGGCAGGACTTCGGCACTCGGGGCGCCCGCTGCGAAGAGCAGCTTGAGCTGTTGCGGCGCCTGTGGAACGAACCGGAGGTCGATTTCGAGGGCCGTTGGGACACTGTCCAGGGTACGGGCATCGATCCCCTGCCGTCTCGTCCGATCCCGATCTGGATCGGCGCGCGCGGCTTGCCGGCGCCACGCATCCGCCGGCGAATCGGCCGCCAGGCGGACGGCTGGTTCGTGCTCTGTTCGCCGGAGGACTTCGACGGTTTGAAGGCCGACATCGATGCCGCCGCGGTCGCTGCCGGTAGAGACCCGGAGGGGATCGGCACGGAGGCGGGGGTGGCCGTCGTCGGCCCGCGCGAGCACGAGTGGCGGGACCGCGTCCGGGGCTGGCGGGCGAAGGGCCTCACTCACCTCTGCTTGCGGACTCTGGGCGGTGGGCTGGGCGCTGATGCCGATGCTCATGTTTCGACGGCGCGCCGTGCGTTCGAGCAGCTTCAGGAGCTCTTCCAGGCGGTCTGAGGCGACGTCCACGGTTTCCCCGCTTGACTTTCGCCGACCCGAGCGCGCAGAATCCGCATCCTTCCCGATGATCCAGCCTTCCTCATGAATCACGCGACACACAGTTCGTCTCTCGTCAAGCGGTTGCACAAGCCGGGCGCGAAGCCCCGGCTACAGGACTGGGTGTCTACCGCCTGAGGACCGACGCAGCGACTTTCTCGGCCGGCCATCCAGTTCCAGGATGCGCCGGCCTTGTTGTACCCGGAGGAACCCTCCATGCCTTCCCATCCAGCGATCATCGAGTCGACCCTGCGCGAGGGTGAGCAATTCGCCAACGCGTTCTTCGACAGCGACCAGAAGGTGGAGATCGCGCGCCTGCTCGACGGGTTCGGGGTCGAGTACCTTGAGTTGACTTCGCCTGCCGCGAGTCGTGGCAGCCGGGACGACTGCGAGCGGGTGGCGAACCTCGGGCTCCGCGCCAAGGTACTGACCCACACCCGCTGCCATCTGGACGACGCGAGGCTGGCGCTCGAAACCGGCGTCGACGGGATCGACGTCGTGTTCGGCACTTCCCGCTACCTGCGGGAGTACTCCCACGGCAAGAGCATGGAGCAGGTGATCGAGACGGCGGTCGAAGTTGTCGAGTACATCCGGTCGCACGATGTTGAAGTTCGCTTCAGTACGGAGGATTCCTTCCGTAGCGACCTGGACGATCTGATCCGCGCGTACCGCGCCGTGAACGCGGTGGGTGTCAGCCGGGTGGGAGTGGCGGACACCGTGGGCGTCGCGAACCCCAGGCAGGTCTACGACCTGGTAAGACGGCTGCGGCGGGAAGTCGACTGCGACATCGAGTTCCACGGCCACAACGACACAGGTTGCGCGGTCGCCAACGCCTTCTGCGCTCTGGAAGCGGGGGCGACCCACGTCGATACCTCAGTGCTTGGAATCGGCGAGCGGAACGGCATCACGCCGCTCGGAGGGCTGGTCGCGCGACTCTACGCCGAGGATCCCGAAGGCGTTCGGTCGCGCTACGACCTGCCGCTTCTCCGCGAGATCGAGAACTACGTCGCCTCACTGGTCGAGGTCGACGTCCCGTTCAACAACTACATCACCGGCTACACGGCGTTCACGCACAAGGCCGGCATCCACGCCAAGGCGATTCTCAACGACCCGTCGAGCTACGAGATCCTGGATCCGGCCGACTTCGGGCTCGACCGCTACGTCCACGTCGCCCATCGCCTGACCGGCTGGAATGCGATCAAGTCCCGCGTCGAGCAATTGCGGCTTGATCTGAGCGACGCGCAGATCAAGGAGATCACGGCCCATATCAAGGCGTTGGCCGATGAGAAGCCGCTCAGTCTGTCCGACGTTGACGCCCTCCTGCGTGACTACCACACGGCGGAGTTGCTGCCGGCGGTGGCCGGGGCGGCCGGGTGAGCCAGATCGGTCGGCCGGCCGACACGCCGCGGACCTTCGCGCAGAAGGCGCTGGCCCGTGCCAGCGGCCACGAGTCGGTTGCGGTCGGAGAGATCGTCGACGCGCGGCCGGATGTCGCCCTGAGCCATGACAACACGGCGCCGATCGCCGAGATCTGGCGGCAGTTCGGACGGGATCGGGTGGCGATCCCGGAGCGAATGGCAGTTACCCTCGACCACGCGGTGCCGGCGCCGACCGTTCGGCACGCCGAGAATCACGCCGAGGTGCGCGCCTTCGTCGCCGAGCAGGGCATCGGCTACTTCTTCGAGGTCGGGCGCGGCATCTGCCACCAGGTGCTGAGCGAGGAGGCGGTCGTGCTGCCCGGAGACTTGATCCTGGGTTCCGATTCCCACACGCCACACTTCGGCTGGCTGGGCGCGTTCGGCGCCGGCGTCGGCCGCAGCGAGATGGCGGTGATCTGGGCGACCGGCGAGCTCTGGCTCAGGGTGCCGGAGTCGATCCGGATCCGGCTCGACGGTGCGCTCGGCGAGTGGGTGACGACGAAGGACGTGGCCTTGACCCTGATCGGTGATCTGGGGGCGGATGGTGCCCTCTATCGCAGCGTCGAGTTCGATGGGCCGGCCATCGGTGGTCTGAGCCTCGACTCGCGCGCCGCACTCGTCAACATGATGGCCGAGATGGGAGCGAAGAACGCGTACATGCCGCCGGACGAGGAGGTGTTCCGGTACCTGACAGAACGGTTGCTGACGCGTCCGGGGCGTCGCACGGGTCGGCGACCAGAGCCCGGCGAAGCGTCCGGCGAGGTCGTCGCGCGGCTCAGGGAGCGAGCTCTCTTTCCGGATGCAGGAACGGTGTACGCGGCGGAACATCTGCTCGACCTGTCGTCGGTTCAGCCGCAGGTCGCCCGTCCCCACCAGGTCGACGACACGGTGGGAGTCGGCGAACTCGAATCGGTGCGGGTCGACCAGGCCTTCATCGGCACCTGCACGAACGGCCGGCTGGAGGATCTCGGCGCGGTCCATCGGGTGATGGCGGGCCGGCACACGGCTCCGGGTACCCGGATGGTGATCGTGCCGGCGTCCAGCGAGGTCTGGAGCGAAGCCCTGGGTCGTGGCTGGGTCGCGGATCTCGTCGCCGCCGGCGCCGTCTTCGGAACACCGGGCTGCGGCCCCTGCATGGGCAACCATCTCGGCGTGCTGGCCCCGGGCGAAGTCTGCATCTCCAGCGCGAACCGGAATTTCCAGGGCCGGATGGGGGATCGGGGCTCGGAGATCTACCTCGCCTCGCCGGCAGTCGTCGCGGCAAGCGCCGTGGCCGGGCGCATCGTGCATCCGTTGGAGGTGACGGGGTGAACGGCCCAGTCGAGGTGGCTCGACCCTTTCGTGGTCGCGTCTTCCGCTACGGCGACCACGTGAACACGGACGTCATCTTCCCCGGGCGCTACACCTACACGAAGAGTACGCCCGAGGAGGTTGCGCCCCACGCCCTGGAGGACCTCGACCCGACGTTCGCCGGTCGCGTGCGGCCCGGCGACGTGATCGTCGCCGGCTGGAACTGGGGCTGCGGCTCAAGCCGGGAGCAGGCGGCGGTCTGCCTGCGCTACGCCGGTGTCGGTGCGGTGGTCGCGCGGAGCTTCGGCCGTATCTTCTACCGCAACGCGCTGAACAACGGTCTGC
>VXUF01000124.1:12778-30532 GCA_009837085.1 Holophagales bacterium | reverse complement strand
CCATTCAGCCCTGCCGTGCGCTCCATGATCGCGGCCGGCGGCCTGATCGAGCAGACGAAGCGCCGGCTGGCGGCGGAGTAGGCGAGCGGTGACAGCGACCAGCGACGATTCAGCCGCAGCACCGGTTCGCCTCGCCCGGATCGGCGGCGACGGTATCGGTCCCGAGGTGGTCGACGCCGCCGTGCGGATTGTCGACGCGGTCTGCGGCGACCGGATCGAATGGGTGGAGGCCGAGATGGGCTGGGGAATCTTCGAGCGCGCCGGTCGTGCGCTGCCTGAGGCCACGGTCGAGATCCTCGCAGGGTGCGCTGGCGCCCTGTTCGGCGCCGTCTCCTCACCGAGCCACGCGGTGGACGGCTACCGCAGCCCGATCGTCGAGTTGCGGCGACGCCTGGATCTGTATGCGAACGTGCGGCCGCTCACCAGCGGCGCCATCGAAGCGGTCGTTGTCCGTGAGAACACCGAAGGTCTCTATGCTGGCCGGGAACGTTGGGAACGGGAAGGCGAGGTGGCCATCGCCGAGCGGGTCATCAGCCGCCGGGCGACGGAACGCATCGTCCGCTTCGCCTGCGAACTGGCGCTGTCACGGGCGGCTCGGCGTCGCCGCACCCCCCGGCTCACCGTCGTCCACAAGGCGAACGTCCTCCGCGTCAGCGACGGCCTGTTCCGCGAGACGGCGCTCGACGTCGCGGCCGGCTTCCCGGAGATCGAAGTCGAGGAGCAGCTCGTCGACTCGATGGCGTATCGCCTCATCCTCGAGCCGGAACGCTACGACGTGATCGTCGCGCCGAACCTCTACGGCGACATCCTGAGCGACGCCGGCGCCGCTCTCGTCGGGGGCCTCGGCGTCGTCGGCTCGGCCAACTGCGGCGAGCGCTTCTGCCTCGCGGAGCCGGTTCACGGTAGCGCTCCCGACATCGCAGGAGGTGGGATTGCGAATCCGGTCGCGGCCGTTTCGGCCGCCGCGCTGCTCCTTGAGCGGGTCAGTCTCGCCGACGCCGCAGTCCGGATTGACGAACTGGTTGCGAACTGCCGAAAGAACGGCCCAAGGACTCCCGACCGGGGCGGCGACGCCACGACAGAGGACGTGGTCGCTTACCTGCTGGCTGCGATCTGAGGCGGATTCGGCTGGCGCTAGGCCAGCTCAGTCTTCAACCAGGCGCTTGCCCATACTCAGCACATCGTCTTCCGCGTATCCGATCGAGCGGTAGAATCCGGCGGCCTCGGCGTTCGATCTCCTGACCTGCAGGCTGACCTTGGGGCAGCCCATCTCCCGCAGTCGTGCTTCGGCCTCGTCCATCAGAAGCCGCCCGAATCCCCGCTTCCTGCTGTCGGGCGCGACGGCCAGATAGTTGATCCAGCCACGGTGGCCTTCGTATCCCGCCATCACGGTCGCGACCAGCCGGCCGTCCAGGAGTCCAACGAGAAACAGGTCCCGCTGGATTCGCAGTTTGCGTCTGATGTCCTTGATCGGGTCGTTCCACGGCCTGACCAGTTCGCACTCCTGCCACAACGCGATGGCGGTGTCTTCGTCCGCCTCGCGATAGGGGCGGATCTCCAAGCGCTTCATGGTGGGCCCTAGCGCTGGAACCAGAACGGCTTCCGCTGCCGCTTCTCGCCGGCGATCTCGTTCATCGACAGGGCGTCGAAGATCCGGCCGCCCACCATGACGTAGCGGACGAGTTCGGAGCTCCGCAGGTTCTGGAGCGGGTTCTCCTCGAGGACGATCAGGTCGGCCAGCTTGCCGGCTTCGAGCGAGCCCAGGTCGGCTTCCATGCCGATGTAGCGGGCACCGTTGATCGTGCCGGCGATCAGCGCCCGGTGGGGTGACATCCCGCCCTGCTCGAACATCCACATCTCCCAGTGCGCGGCGAGGCCCTCGCGCTGACCGTGGGCGCCCAGCATGATCGGGACGCCGACCTGGTCGAGGGCGTTTGTGACCTGCGCTGCCAGGATGTGGTTGTACTCGCCTTCCGGCGCCTTCTGGCGGCGGCGGGCGCGGGCGTCGATCACCTCCTGCGGCACGTAGTTGAGCAGCCGCTCGTTGGCCCAGACGTCCGTGTGTTCGTACCAGTAGTCCTCGCCCTGGATGCCGCCGTAGGCCACCCCCAGGGTGGGCGTGTTGCCGACTCTGCTGCTGCCCCAGAACTGGATGACGTCGTCGTAGATCGCACCCACCGAGAGCGAGTGCTCGATGCCGGTGTGGCCGTCGGCGACCATCGTCATGTTGTGCTGGAACAGGGCGCCGCCCTCGTTGACGACGAGCATGCCGAGGTCCTGCGCCGCGGCGACGATCATCTGGCGCTGGTCACGCCGCGGCTGGTTGTAGCTCTTGACGCTGATCGCGCCGACCTTCTGGAGACGGCGCAGGTGCTGGACCGCGTCATCCGGCTTTTCGACGATGGCCCGAAAGGCCCCGAAGGCGCCGTAGAGGATCGTGCCGGTGGCGAACAGCCGCGGACCGACGATCTCGCCGGTGCGCTGTATCTCGCTGGCTGCGAAGAACGTGCTGGTGTCCGTGGAAGGGTCGTGAGCCGTCGTTACGCCGAACGTGAGGGTCGCGTAGAGCTCCGAATTCTGCTGCGGGATGACCTCCTGGCTGCCCTGCGGGCCGTGCCAGTGGACGTCGATTAGACCCGGCATGACGGTCAGGCCCGAGGCGTCGATGACCGTGGCGCCGGCCGGCACGTCGACCTGCCTGGACGGGCCGACGGCGGCGATCCGGTCGCCGTCGACGACCACCGTGCCACGTCGGATGATCTCCATGTTGTCTTCGCCGGCCATCGTGATCAGACGGGCGTTCGTGATCGCGATCATGCCGTCGGGACGGTAGGCGTCCACCTCGAAGCCGAGGTCGAGACCTGCGATGGGCTCTTCCGTCTCGGCGCTGTCGTCACTGCCCGCGTCGCCGTTTCGGTCTGCGTCGTCGTCTTCCGGCGCGAAGACACCGTCCAGCCTGCGCTCGAACAGCTCCGGCCCCAGGGCCCAGTACAGGGTCGAGCCGTCGCCGGAGAAGTGGAGGTAGGCGCCGTCGTCGGTCGAGACGTTGCGCACCGGCAGGCCGGGCGTGGCCGGCCCGACCTCGATCGGCTTGGACGCCGGCGTGAAGGGCACGACGTGGGCGTCGAAGCGCTCGGCGAACGCCAGCCAGCGGCCGTCCGGCGACACCCGCATCTCGGTGGCCACCTTGCTGCCGGCATGGTCGCGGGGTTCGGCCTCGCCGGCGCTCATCAGAGGGAGGCTGCGGAGCAACTGCCGGTCCCAGCGCTGGGCGGCGGTGAAGTACACGCGCTCCGCGTCGGCGCCGAAGTGCGGGTTGGAGCCGGATCGCGAGAAGCGCACCGGCGCGCTCCCGCCGCCTGTATCGATCCGGTAGAGGCCCGGATCCTTCGACCACAGCGGACTCAGGATGCCGCCGCTACGGCTCTTCCGGTAGACGACGGTGGCGCCGTCCGGCGAGAAGGCCGGTTCGAGGTAGAAGCCGGGATCGGGCGTGAGCTTCCGTCCCTCGCCGCCGGCGGCGGGCACGATGCGGACCGCGCCGAGGTCTTCGTCGTGCCAGCTCGCATAGACGATCGACTGTCCGTCGCGAGACCAGGATGGGTAGAACTCAAAGTGATCGTCCTGGGTGGTCAGTCGCCGCGGCTCACCGACTGCGCCGGTCTCGGGGTTGCGGCTCCGGGTCCACAGCCGGCCGAGGGTTTGGAAGACGACCTGGTCGCCGCCGGGGGAGACCTGGATCCAGCGCAGCATCTTCGTCCGGAAGGTCTCCGGCGCCGCTTCGAAGTCGAAGTTCAACGCCCGCTTCATCCGGTGGGTCGCGCGGACGCGGAACGGTATCGACTGGACCTCGCGCGTCTCGATGTCGATCCGGTGGAGGCCACCCTGTGCCCAGAACACGACCGAACGGCTGTCGGGGGTCCAGGCCATCGTCGAGTAGACGCCGTGGACGGCCCAGATCTCCTGCATGTCCCGGTCGAGCGCGTCGTAGATGGAGGTGTTCTCGCCACTCCGCAGATCGTGGAGGAACAGGTGGCTCTGGAAGCGGATGCGGCGGACGAAGGCGAGGTACTTGCCGTCCGGCGACGGGGTCGGCCGCACGGCGCCGCCGGGGCCGGCAATCACCGTCTCGATGTCGCCGGTCTCCCGGTCGATGCGACGGATGGAGTAGATCCCCTCGGCCGCGTTCTTGCCGTACTGGAAGGTGCCCCCAGGCGTCGTGTCCTGGCTGAAGTAGACGGACAGGCCGTCCGGTGAGAAGGCGGGTTCGCCGAGGTCCTTCTGCTCGTTCGGCTTCTCGTTCAACTGCAGGCCCGAGCCTTCGCCGCTCGCGTGGTAGAGCCAGATCTCGCCGCTGCCGAGCGAGCGGGTCGAAACGAAGTGTTTGCGGGCCGCGATGAAGCGCCCGTCCGGGCTCCAGACGGGGTTGTTGACGAGCCGGAAGTCCTCGCGGCTGATCTGCCGCGGCTCGCCGCCGTCCGCGGGAATCGTCCAGACGTTGTCGCCGCCGCTCCGGTCGCTGATGAAGGCGATCTCGGAACCGTCCGGGCTGAAGCGCGGCATCATGTCCCAGGCCAGGCCATTCGTCAGCGCCTCCGCTTCGCCGCCGCCGATCGGGATCAGGTAGAGGTCACCCAGCAGGTCGAAGACGATCCGTTCGCCGTCGGGCGAGACGTCGAGATTCAACCAGGTGCCTTCGGTCACATCGAGCTCGAACTCGTACTCGTCCCCCGGCGGGTCGTTCACGTCCCATTTCGCCTCATCGCCGGCGAGGGACGCGAACGCGACGAGCGTCAGGACCAGGCCGGCGGTGAGTTGGGACCGAAGACTGGAGCGCGGGGATAGGGGTGTCATCCGGCGAGTCTACGACCGATCCGGCGGCCATGGTGGGGACGGTGCGCTACGGCTGCCAGAGGTAGTTGAACTTGACGATCAACTCGCGGCGGGCCGTTTCCCGGGCGCTGAAGGTCGGCGCGGCCCAGTTGTGGTTGTAGACGACGAAGAGGTTGGCGCCGGGCTTGTAGATCCAGTTGAAGCGCACGTTGACGCCGGCCAGTTGGGCTGCGTCGTTGTACTGGGCGAGCGTGTTGAGGCGCAGGTCCGGACTGAAGGCGGCGTCGAGGCGAACGGTGTAGATGGTGGCGGTGAAGTCGCCCTGCGGCAGCGTGACTTCGTTGTAGTTCCACTGGAACTCGGTCAGCAGGTGGCGCGACAGGCGCACGAAACTGGACAGCATGTAGCTGCGACGGTCGCCGCCGAAGAACTCGCCGACGTTGATGTTGCCGCGCCAGGCCAGACGCCGGCCCTGGTTGGAGAAGCCCCGCAGGAAGATCGAATCGAATTTGTAGAGGCCCGCTGGAATCACGATCCCGGGGCGGATCTCGAAGGGCTCGAAGAGCTGTTCGACGTCGTTGACGAACGCCAGGCGAAACCGGTCGTCGCCTGTGGTGCGCATGCCGATGGGCGCCAGGAGGAGCTTACGGCTCTCGATCCGGCCCAGGCTCTCCCGTTCGAAGTAGTCGAGTTCGGCCTCCAGTACCCAACTGCGGACGACGCCGCGGTTGACCCGCGGCTCCCAGCGCACCGTCGGGTGGTAGCGGCGGAAGTCCCGGCGCAGGAGGAAACCGGAGCCGGGGTTGAAGTCGCCCTGAGCCTCCGTCAGATCGACGTTGGCGCGCACGGTGCGCGTCGTGTAGGCCCAGCCGGTGCCGAGCGCGCCTGTGTCTCCGCTCCGACTTTCATCCTCACTGGCGGCGCCGAACAGGTAGAACTGGGACTGCCGGTTCGGCTTGTAGTCGAGATCGACGCCGTAGAGCTGGTTCCTCGCGCCACCTCGCGGATCGAGCTCGGTGTAGATCATGCCGACGCTGGAGCGCTCTCCGAGATCGCGCTTGAGCCGGAAGACGCTGTGCTGCGCGGCGGCAGCGCCGGGCCGGTTCCCCGCCGCGACGGCTTCGGTTCCGACGGTCAGCAGGCCGACGTTCCAGGCGCCGGCCCGTCCGGTCAGGCGGGCGCCGATGTCGATGGGCACCTCCTCACCGCGGTCGAGGCCGATGCGCCTCGAGAAGAAGGTCTTCATCAAGGGCGGCCGATTGCCTCCCCCGGGACTCGGTGGACCGAACTCGAAGATGCCCGCATTCTCCAGGAAGAACTCCCGCTTCTCGGGAAAGAAGAGCGAGAAACGGGTGAGGTTGACCTGCTGCTGGTCGACCTCCACCTGCGCGAAGTCGGTGTTGTAGGTGAGATCGAGCGTTAGCGACTTCGTCAGCCCCCACTTCAGGTCGATGCCGCCGTCGATGTCATCGATCGTTCCACTTGCCTCGTTTCGCGGCTCTTCCGCGGCGGAGGCCAGGACGAAGGGCTTGACGTCGAGGCGCCGGCCCGGCTTGACACCCGAGATGCCGGTGAGGTCGCCGGCGAGCGAGACCCAGTGCGCCGCGTACATCCGGCTGACGGCACGGGGACCGATCTCGCGTCCGATCGGCGCCCAGTTGCTCTCCTCGTTCGTCCGGCGGACGACCCGGCGGACGTTCAGCCCCCAGACGCTCTGCGCCGGGTCGAAGCGCAGGGTCGCGAAGGGGATCGCCACCTCCGCCTGCCAGCCCTCCGTCGTTCTTCGGGCCGTCGCGTTCCAGACGCCGTTCCACTCGATGTTCTGGTCCTTGCCCTCGTCGGTGACCAGGGAGTCGGTGCGGGCGCCGAGCGGGTTGACCTCGAAGGTGACACTGTTGCGCTGATCGTGGAAGGTGTCGAGCACGATCGCCAGCGAGTCGTCGTTGCGTCCGTGGTCCGAGTCTCGCTGCAGTTCCTTGGCCACGATCGCGTCGGGCTCCGGGTCGTGGGCGCGGATCCCGAAGTAGAGGACGTTCTCCGTGTAGACGACGGAGAACTCGGTCTGCTGGGCCGCCGGGCGGTCGTCCTCCGGCTCCCGGGCGGTGAAGCTGGAGCCTACGGGGGCCCGCTCCCAGGCCGCCTCGTCGAGCACGCCGTCGAGGCGGATCGGTGCGTCGATGCGGAGGGCCTCGATGGTCGGCCTTGGGCTGGTGCTCGTCTGTGCGGCTGCGGGTGAGTGCAGCAGGCCAAGGGCGA
Organism: Holophagales bacterium; assembly: GCA_009837085.1. GTDB lineage: Bacteria > Acidobacteriota > Thermoanaerobaculia > Multivoradales > Multivoraceae > Multivorans. The sequence continues at coordinate 23,443 of VXUF01000124.1, read as the reverse complement.
GCAGGAGTCCTGCGACCGCATGGTCGCCGCTTCGCGGCGCGTCTCTACGGAGCCGGCGGGGACGCCGGCGCACCCAGTGTGCGACCACTTCCCTGCGCGTCGGCGCAGCGGGCACGCTGCGGATCTCCTAGACCGCCTTGGTCCGCTGGTCGGCGAGGCTGAACTCCTGGTGCCAGGTCGAGTCGCCGCCGTCGCCCTTGCGATCGACGACGACGTCGACGAGGAAGGGCTCGCCGGCGCGCGTGACCTCGATCCCGCGGCGGATCGCGGGCCGCAGGTCGGCCGCCGACTCGACGGTGATGCCGTCGACGCCCTGACTCCTGGCGAGGCCGGCGAAGTCGATGTCGGGATCGCCCAGGTGCATGCCCGTGTAGCGGTTGGCCGCCTTCATCCTGCCGTCGTAGCGCGCGTAGGCGAAGCGGACCGTCTGGTAGTTCCGGTTGTTCGTGACCACCGTCAGCACCGGCACGCCGTAGCGGGCCTGGGACCAGAAGCCGGCGGCGCTGTACATGACCGAGCCGTCGCCGATGTTGCAGACGACCTGCCGGTCGGGCTGGCCGAGCTTGGCGCCGGTCGCGGCGCCGATTCCCCAGCCGAGGCCGGCGCCGGAGGTCGCGAGCCAGGTCTTTTCGTCGTCGCGGTGGCCGGTTGAGAGGAACTGGTTCGAGCCGCTCAGGTTCTCGCTGACGATGATCGCGTTGGAATCGAGTTCGGTCTCGAGCACGTGGCCCAGCTCGTCGGCGTGGATCGGGCTGCGGCCCACGTTTGCCTGGTCGAGCTGCGGCTGTCTGCGGGCGGATTCGGGTCTCGAGGCGCGGATCTTCTTCCGGCGTTCCTCGGTCGTGAGCGATTCGACGGCTTCGACGAGTGCTTCGGCAGCCAGCTTCGTGTTCGCGACGACGGCGCGGCCGAACGGCCGGTCGCCGCCGATCGCCCCCGTGTTCAGGCCGATCCAGGCACTTCGGGAGCCCTCGGCATCGGGGCCTGCGGCGGCGGTGCCGCCGATGTCACCGACGCCGATGCGCAGCACGAAGTCGCGGCCACGCGTGTTGTAGCCGCCGGCATACAGGGGGTGCATGCGCGGGAAGCTGTGGAACGGCCAGTTCACGTCGGCCACGGGTACCCGCAGCGACTCGGCGAGTTCCAGCACGGCCTGCTGGGCGCCGGCCTTGCTGACCTCGTCGCCGACGTGCAGGATCGGCGACTCGGCCTCGATCAGCATCCGCGCCACCGCCTCGACGTCCTCCGCGCGGGCGGGGATGTCGTCGGGAATGATGAAGGAGGGCCGGTCGTGAATCGTGGCGGAGACGCCCTTGGCCTCCAGGGCGTGGTTGGCCAGGGCCAGGTAGGTCGGGCCGCCGGGCGCCGTGGTCGCCACCTTGAAGGCGCGCCGGAGCATGACCGGAATCGACTCCGGGTCCCGGGTTTCCCAGGACATCTTCGTGAACTGGCGGTTCACGTCCTTCTGGTCGAAGCCGGGCCGGGCCGCCAGCAACAGGTTGTCGTCCTGCATCTCGTTGTCGAGGAGGCCGGCCGTGACGATCAGTGCGGAGCCGTCGCGGCTCGAGTTGTAGAGCTGGCCGGCGGACTGCGCGGTTCCGGCGATCACATGGACGTTGACCAGGGCCGGCTCACCCGAGGCCTTGTGGTAGCCGTCGGCCATGGAGATGACGATGCCCTCGTGCAGCCCCATGATGAGTTGCATCTTCGGCCGGTCGAGGAAGGCGTCGAACAGGCCGACCTCGAAGGACCCGGGGTTCGTGAACAGGAAGCGGACGCCTGCGGCCTCCATCTGTTCGACCATCAGATCGCCGCCGGTGCCGCTGGCGGTGCGGCTGCCCGTTTCCGGATCGGCGTTCGCGGCGGCGGCCGCCGCGTTGGCCGTGGACTCGGCGATCGTGCCGGTCAGCCCCAGCGCGGTCAGCGCCTGAATGAACCCGCGGCGGGAGAGATCGTTGCGGAGGAAGCGGTAGACCAGTTCGTTCACGGTGAGTCCTCCCGATTGCTGCGCCTGTCAGGGCGCCGGCGTGCGATGCTGCAGATCCACAGCGTAACAGCCGGTGGCAACGTGGGGCCGCGGCACGGTGAGCCGATCGCTGCTATGATCGCGCGCCCAACGAGACCGCCCCGACGCTCGCTGCCGAGACGTCGCGCCGATGGAGTCCTGACATGCCCAGAGTCTGCCGGATCACCGGCAAGAAGCCGCTGAGCGGCCACAACATCTCGCACGCGCACAACGTCACGAACAAGTGGCAGCGGCCGAACATCCAGACCAAGCGGCTGTACGTGCCCGAGTTGAAGCGGACGCTGAAGCTCAAGGTGTCGACCCGTGCGCTCCGCACGATCGACAGGAAGGGCCTGATGCCCTATCTGAAGAGCCGCGGTCTGACGCTTCGCGACATCACGTAAAGCGGTCGCCGCTTCGCGGCGCGTCTCGCTGGCCGCCTGCGGCGGTAGCCGGCGGGGACGCCGGCGCACCCAGTGTGCGGCTCCGTAGCGCTCAGGGCGCGGGATCGGTGGGCGGTTCGTCTTCTTCGTCGTCCTCACGGGCGCCGAGGTACTCCGGCAGCTTGATGCCGACGTTCTTCGTCAGTTCGTGCAGCGGCGGCAGGGAACCGACCAGGCCAGAGACGAAGTCGGCGGTGGCTGTCTTGCCGTTCTCGCCGCGGCCGGAATCCCAGACGGTCACGTTGTCGATCTTGAGGCCGGCGATCGCCTTGACCTGCTCCTCGACGAGCTTCGGCAACTGCTCGGTCGCCAGTAGCAGCGCCGCGTTGTCGGCGCCGCCGATCGCCTCGACGATCTGGTCGAAGCCCTCGGCCTTCTTCTTGAGCACCGCCTCGAATCCGGCCGCTGCGGCTTCCTGGAGGCGCTGGATGCGATCCGCGTCGGCGTCGGTCAGCGACCGGATGCCGTCCGCCTCGCCGCGCTTCAGGCGGCGGTTGCGCTCGGCTTCGGCCTCGGCCAGGGTGGCGATCTCCTCCTTCTTGATCTCGGCGGGGACGACGACATCCGCCCTCTGGGTCGCCTGCTCGCGGCTGGCGCGCGCGACCTCGGACTCCTGCTGCGCCGCGTAGGCTTCCTGCAACGCCTGGGCGGCCTTGACCTTCTCGGCGGCGGAAGCGTCGCGCTCGGCTTCGGCCTCTTCCTTTCTCCGCTGGGAGTCGGACTGGGCCACCCGCACCGCGGACTCGTTCTCGCCCTCCTGGGCCGTCGCTCGAGCCTCGGCGACCTGGATGCGCCGGTCGCGCTCCGCCGCCGCGGCGCCGACCTCGCCGTCGCGCTCCTGCTCGGCGACCTTGACCTTCGCCTCGTTGATCGCCCTTGCCGCGGCCTCCTTGCCGAGCGCGTCGATGTAGCCGGACTCGTCCGTGATGTCCTGGATGTTGACGTTGATCAACCGCAGGCCGACTTTCTTGAGCTCGACCTCGACGCCGTTCGAGATGTTCTCGATCAGCTTGTCGCGGTCCGCGTTGATCTCCTCGATCGGCATCGTCGCCAGGACCACGCGCATCTGACCGAAGATGATGTCGCGGGCGAGCGCGGAGACGCGCTCCATCTGCATGCCCAGCAGGCGCTCTGCCGCGTTCTCCATCACCCCGGACTCGGTCGAGATGCCGACGGTGAACGTCGACGGGCAGTTCACGCGGATGTTCTGCTTCGACAGCGCGCCGGTCAGGTTGATGTCCATCGTCATCGGCTCGAGGTCGAGGAACTGGTGCGCCTGGAGGATGGGCACGATGAAGGCCGCGCCGCCGTGGTAGCACTTGGCCGAGCCGGCGCCGCCGATCTTGCCGTAGACCACCAGGATGCGGTCGGAGGGGCAGCGCCGGTACCGGTTCGAGAGCGCGAAGACGAGGATGAGGACCGCCGCCAGGGCGGACAGGATGAGGATGATCAGGTCCACGTATGGATTCTCCTAACTACTGCCTGGTTTCTTTCGGGTCGTCGGCTTCCGCGTTGAGGGGAGCGACGAGCAGGGTGTTCTGATCGAGGAGGTCGACCACGCGGATGCGGGTGAGAGTCGGCAGATCCTGGTCGTGCCGCGTCATCGCGGCGACCGTCCGCAGGCGGCCCTGGACCAGGACCTCGACCTGGCCGGGCTTCTCGAGGCTGGCGCCGATCGGCGCGTAGACCTTGCCGGCGACGCCGACGGCGTTCCTGTAGTCAATCGTGCCGCTGTGGCGAAGCCCCATCAGGACGCGCATGACGCCGAACAGGATGCCGGCGAACAGGAGACCGACGACGGTGCCGCCGATCGCCGCGGGCAACGTCGAGTAGCCGGCCCGGAGCATGACGACGCCCGTCCAGCCGAAGCCGGCCAGGAAACCGCTCACGGTGCGCAGCGAGAGCAGGGACACTCCGTCGCCGTCGGCCGCGTCGAGCAGGTCGTCGAGTCCGAAGACGGTGAGGATGACCTGAACGAGCAGGGCCAGGGCGGAGACGATCCCCAGCGCGTAGAAAACGCGGTAGGCCCCCTCCAGTGACCCCCACCAGCTACTGACTGCCTCCATCGCTCCTCCCTTTCTTCTACGTCGATCCGGAGCCGATTGTTGACGCTGCTAGGCGCCGCGGGCCGCTCGTTCGATCCCGCGCGCCTCGTCTACGCGGAGCAGCAGCAGGCCGCCGGCGAGGAAGAACACCAGGACGACGGAGACGCCGGCGCGCTGCCCGTAGCCGGCGGTGATCAGCCCGAGCAACGCCGGCCCGAGGAAGGCCGTCGCCTTGCCGGAGAAGGCGAAGAACCCGAAGAACTCGGACTCGTAGCGTTCGGGCGCGAAGCGAGCCATCAGCGACCGGCTCGCCGACTGCGTGGGACCGATGAACAGGCCGGAAATCAGGACCGCGACCCAGAACACCGTCTTGCTCGTTGCAACGACCGCGACGAACGTGCACAGGAACAGGCCGACGAGGCTCCAGAGCACGGTGGCTCGGCCGCCGAGTCGGTCGTCCAGGAGGCCGAACAGGAAGGCGCCCAGTCCGCCCGTGACGTTGAGCGAGATGGCGAAGAGGATCACCTCGCTCGTGTCCATCCCGAACGTCCCCGCGGCGTAGACGCCCCCGAAGGCCATCATCGTGATCAGGCCGTCGTTGTAGACCAGACGAGCGAGCAGGAAGCGAACGATGTCCTTGAAGTCGCGAATGCGGCCGAACGTGCGTTTAAGGTCGCGGAACGCGTTGCCGACGGAGGTCGTGATGCCACCGGCCGGCGCGCTTCGGGCCGTCCTCCGGTCTCGGACCAGCAGGAGCATGGGCAGGCTGAAGAGAAGGAACCACCCCGCGACGAGGAGGTTCGTGGCGCGGACATTGAAACCGTCCTCGGTGCTCAGCACCACCCAGGGCTGGGCTTCGCCGAGGCCGACCAGTCCGAGTAGCGCCAGCGCCAGGCTCACGAGACCGCCGGCATAGCCGATGCCCCAGCCGATGCCGGAGATGCGGCCGATCGTCGCCGGGGTCGACACCTGCGGCAGAAAGGCGTTGTAGAAGACCATGCCGACCTCGAAACCGATGTTCGCGACGACGAACAGAGTGAGAGCCGCCAGCACGGCGTTGCCGCCTCCCGGAACGATGAAAGCGAGCCAGGCGGTCGCTACGACCGAGACCAGGGTGGCCGCGGCCAGGAACGGGCGGCGCAGGCCCGAGCGATCGGCCATCGCACCCAGCAACGGCGAGATCAGGGCGATGATCAGGGAGCTGATCGTGACCCCGCGGGACCAGAGCACGGTTCCGCGGTCCGCGTTCTCGGCGAAGGTCTGGGTGAAGAAGGTGGCGTAGACGAACGTCACCACCAGGGTCGTGAAGGCGGAGTTGGCCCAGTCGTAGAGGCACCAGGACGCCACCGCCCGGCGGTCGGAGGCGGCCGGTCTCGATTCGCTGGCGCCTCCTTCTAGAACGGCTCGTCCTCCCACCAGGGGAAGTAGGACGGCATGTCGGAACTCACCCTCATCGGGAACTCGGCCGGGCGCTTCTCGAGGAAGGATGTCACGCCCTCCCTCGCGTCGTCACTCCTGCCGCGCGTGTAGATGCCCTTCGATTCCACGCGGTGCGCCGCCATCGGCGACTCGGCATCGAGCCCCTTCCACAGCATGTGCCGCGTGATCGCGACCGAGACCGGCGAGGTGTTGGCGGCGATCTCCCGCGCCAGCTCGCGCGCCGCCGGGAGCAGTTCGTCAGGCGGCAGGACGCGGCTGACCAGGCCGGCTTCGAGCGCTTCCGAGGCCGGGAAGACCCGGCCGCTCAGCGCCCACTCGGAGGCTCTGCCCATGCCGACCAGTCGGGGCAGGAAGTAGCTGCTGCAGGCCTCGGGCACCATCCCCCGGCGGACGAAAACGAAACCCATCCGCGCTTCGGTGGACGCGAGGCGAACGTCCATCGGCAGGGTCATCGTGATCCCGACACCGACCGCCGGGCCGTTGATCGCGGCGATGATCGGCTTGCGAAGGGCGTAGATCCGGAGCGACAGTACGCCGCCGCCGTCCCGGTAGTCGTCGAGGTCGGCGTTGGAACGGGCGAAGGTGTCGCCGCCGGAGGACAGATCGGCGCCGGCGCAGAAGCCGCGGCCTTCTCCGGTGACGATGACGGCGCGCACATCGTCGTCCGCGTCCGCACGGTCGAAGGCGTCCATCATCTCCGCCATCATCTGGCCATTGAAGGCGTTGAGACGCTCGGGCCGGTTCAGCGTGATCGTGAGGACGCCGTCCTCGAGTTCCTGGCAGGTCGCGCGGTCGTGCGGTTCAGGGGCCATTTCGTCCTTCAGCCTCCTGGCTTTCGTGTTTCAGGATCCACCGGCGCTCCCGTCTGATGGGGTCACGCCGGGTACGGGGAAGCGCAGGCAGAATCGTTCGATGTCACGGCGCATGGCCTCGAGCCGGTCCTCGTCGCTGTGGCGCCGCAACGCGTCCACGATCCACTCGGCGAGGAGCTTCATCTCGGGCTCCTCCATGCCACGTGTGGTCGCGGCCGGGCTGCCGAGGCGGATGCCGCTGGGTCGTAGCGGCGGCCGCGGATCGTCCGGAATCAACTGCTTGTTGACGGTGATCGACACCCTGTCCAGGGTCTCCTCGGCGACCCTGCCGTCGATGCCGAAGCTCTTCTCTGTGTCGAGCACCATCATGTGGTTCTCGGTGCCGCCGGTGACCAGTTCGGCGCCCCGCTTCATCAACTCGTCCGCCAGCACCTTCGCGTTGGTCAGCACCTGCCGCGCGTAGACCGCGAATTCCGGTTCGAGCGCCTTCCCGAGGGTGATCGCCAGGGCGGCCACGGCGTTCATGTGGGGGCCGCCCTGGAGGCCGGGAAACACTGCCTTGTCGATCTTCAGGCGGTGTGCCGCGCGGCACAGGATGAGGCCGCTGCGGGGGCCGCGCAGGGTCTTGTGGCCGGTCGTCGTCATTACGTCGAAGCCGTGGTCGAGCGGGTTGTCCATCGCGTTGCCCGCGATCAGGCCGCCGATGTGGGAGACATCGGCCATCGTCAGCGCGCCGACGTCGTCCGCGACCCGCTTGAACTCGCGGTAGTCGTAGTCCCGCGGGTAAGACGAGTACCCGCAGAGAATCATCCTCGGCCGGTGTTCGCGGGCCTGGGCGAGGAGCGCGTCGAAGTCGATCGCGCCCCTGTTGGCCGGGTCCGTCCGGTAGCGGATGAAGTTGAAGACACGGCCCATGTGGGACACCGGCGCGCCGTGGGTGAGGTGGCCGCCGTGCGACAGGTCCATTGCCAGCACCGTGTCGCCCGGATCGAGGAAGGCGAAGTAGACGGCCTGGTTCATCGGCGAGCCGGACAGCGCCTGGACGTTGGCGTGCTCGGCCCGGAACACCCTGCAGGCGCGCTCGATCGCCAGCCGCTCGACCGCGTCCGTGAACTCCTGGCCGCCGTAGTACCTGCGGCCGGGGTAGCCCTCCGCGTACTTGTTCGTCAGCACCGAGCCGTTGGCCGCGAAGACCTCCGGGTAGGTGTAGTTTTCCGACGGGATCAGCTCGACGCCGCGCCGTTCGCGCTCCTCCTCGCCGGCGATCGCCGCCCACACCGCGGGATCGTTGCGCGCCAGCGCCTGTCGGTTCGAATCCACTACGCGGTCGGCCGCCGGCGATGGCGGCGGGCGCGGGCGGGGCCGACATGTGGGCCCCCGTCGCGGCCGCGGGCAGAGCCGTCGCCGGGAGACGGGCCCTGAAGTCCGGGTTCACATAGTGGAAGGCGATCCGGCCATCCGTGTCGAGCACGAAGACGGCGGGCACCGGCAGCATGTGGTGATCGTCGCCTGCGTACTCTTCGAGGTCGAGCTGGTAGCTCTCCCGGTAGGTCCGCACCATCTCCTCGTTGCGGAAGGCGATGCCGAACGCCTGCGAGGCCGCCATGCCCCGATCCGAGAGGAGCCGGTACTTCAGCTCGTTCTTGTCGACGGTGGCGTGCAGTTGCGCGACGATGTCCGGTGAGACCGCGAACAACTGATAGCCGAGGTTGATCAGATCCTGCTCTATCTCCTGCAACTGACCCAGTTGCGTGTTGCAGTACGGTCACCAGCCGCCGCGGTAGAAGATGAGAATCGTCGGCTGGGCCCTGGCCGCGGCGGCCAGGTCGACGATACCGCCGTCGGCGGCGGGGAGTTCGACTTCGGGGACGGCGCTGCCGACCAGCAGCGGCCGGACGTCCTCCGCGGTCGTCGGCACGTCTGCGGGAAGCGCGGGAGAGGCGCAAACCAGGGCCGCGCCAGCCAGGAAAGCTCTCGTTTTCATGGCCCGGAGCGTAACACGCGGGCGGCCTGCCGGCGCTCACGAATCTCGTCCCAGGGGACCACGCCGGTGCGCGCGGCCCAGTCGTTCCAGAGAGCGGCGAGGGCGGCGACCTGCTCCGGTTCCGCCGGTGCCAGATCGTTCGCCTCCGTGCGATCCGCGACCAGGTCGTAGAGCTCCCACGGTCCGGGGTAGCGGGACACGAGCTTCCACTTGCCGGAGCGGACGGCCCGGTTGCCCTCGTGCTCCCAGAACACCGCTTCGCGGTCGAGCGGCTGCGCCTGGAACGCCGGCAGCAGACTGACGCCCTCGACCGGGATGGAGCCGCTGCCGGACCGGTTCGCCGGGTGGATGGCGCCGGCGGCGTCGAGCGCGGTCGCCATCAGGTCGATGACATGGGCGGTTTCGCGCACGATGCCGCCGCCGGCGGCGATCCGCGCGGGCCAATGAACGATCAGGGGGGAGGCGATGCCGCCCTCGTGGACCCAGTGCTTGTACAGGCGGAACGGCGTGTTGCTGGCGTGTGCCCAGTGCGGGCCGTAGCTCTGGTAGCTCGACTCGGGGCCCGGAAGTACCTCCCTGTCGTTGCCGACCGCGACCGGGCTCCCGTCGAGGGCTTCGCGCGGTATCGCGAGGCCGGTCCACCGGTCCGTCAGCACCTCGGCGCAACCGCCGTTGTCGGCCAGGAACAGGATCAACGTGTTCTCGAGCCGGCCGGTTTCCTCGAGCGCCGCCACCAACTCCCCGATCCCCTGATCCATGCGGTCGATCTGCGCGGCGTAGACCTCCATCGAGCGCTCGAACCAGGGCCGTTCCTGGTCGGGAACCTCCTCCCAGGCGGGCACTCTCGGGTCGCGCCCGGCGATCGGCCAGTCGGCGTCGATCAGCCCGAGTTCGATCAGGCGCTGCCGACGCTGGGCGCGAATCGCATCCCAGCCGGCGGCGTAGCGTCCCCGGTAGCGGGCGATGTCGTCCGGCAACGCGTGCAGCGGCCAGTGCGGCGCCGTGTGGGCGACGTACAGAAACAGCGGGTCGCCGCTCCGGTCGCCTGCCGCGTGCTCGCGCACGAACCGCGCCGCGTACTCGGAGATGGCGTCCGTGTAGTAGTACACGGGGGCTTCCGGGTCGTCCGGCGGCGCGAGTTCGACGGGCTCGTTGTCCTCGGTGAGGGAGATCGGGTCGTAGAAGCTGCCGGCGCCGTGGATCGTGCCGTAGAACCGGTCGAAGCCGCGCTGTCGCGGCCAGTTGTGGGTCGAGGTCAGTTCGTCGTTGCCGCTCCAGTGGCCGACGTGGCGCGTGACGTGCCACTTGCCCGACATGTACGTGCCGTAGCCCGCGGCCCCCAGCGCTTCGGCGATGGTGACCGCATCGGCCGCCAGATCGCCCCGGTATCCCGGCAACCCGTCGTCGCCCATCATGTGGCCGACGCCGGCCTGGTGCGCGTAGAGGCCGGTGAGCAGGGACGCGCGGGTCGGGCAGCAGCGGGCCGTGTTGTAGAAGTGGCTGAAGCGCAGGCCGCGCGAGGCCAGGAGGTCGAGGTTGGGCGTGTCGATCTCGCCGCCGTAGCTGCCGAGATCGGAGAAGCCCATGTCGTCGGCCATGATCAGGACGATGTCGGGCCGTGGCGTGGAGTCCGTGGCGCCGCAGCCGAGAAACAGTGGCAGGGTTGCCGTGACCAGCGCGGCGGCCGGCTGCTTGCATGATGAAATCGGAGCGCGCATGGACGAAGTGTATGCAGACGGAAGCTCGAGGGGCGGTGGGTCCGTGGCCGGCTTCCTGGCCGTGGCGACACTCGTTCTGGTCGCGGCGCCGGTCGAGAGTCAGCGCCTGCTGACGCTGGTGCCGCGGGCGACGCAACCCGTCGCCGTCGCCGCCCAGGACTTCGGGCCGGGCATCGCCCCGATCGCCGTTCAGGTCGACCTGGAGCTGCTGCGCAGCG
>VXUF01000124.1:11467-12768 GCA_009837085.1 Holophagales bacterium | reverse complement strand
GAGCCCGGCCGGCTGGAGCTGCCGACGCCGGACGGCCGTCTACTGGAGGCGGACCTCAGCGTCTTCGAGGATCGGGGCGGCGGAGACCTGATGTGGTCGGGCGGTGCTCCGGACACCGGCTACGACAGCGTCGTGCTGACCGTGGAAGGTGGCCGCCTCGTCGGCTGGTTCGGCGAACCGGGCGGCGTGAGTTACCGCATCAGCGCTCGCCCGGACGGTCGCGGTCGGATGGCTTCGGGTTCCGGTCCGCCAGGGCGCGAGCCGGAGGCCTTCTGCCAGGTGGGTGCGAGTCCGGATCCGCGAGTGCCGGGTCAGGCACGTTTGCCCGCCGCAGCGATGGCTGTCGACCTGCCTGCACGAGCGGGAGCGGCCCAGAACCACGAACAGCTCGACATTCTCGTCGTGTACACCGGCACGGCGGCCTTGAATTGGTCGAATCAGGGCGGCGTCCAGGCTTCGATCCGGAGTGCGGGCGACTACCTCAACATGGTGCTGCGCAACGGCGACGTGGGAGTCAGCGCGAGAATTGTCCACACAGCGCGGCTCTCGGGCTCCATCGACCGAGTCGCCAGGGACGGAACCGGCCTGTACGGTTCGTCGATCATCACGCAGTTGCGGTACAACGGGGAGGCGCTTCGCCTGCGAAGGGAGTATGGCGCCGACCTGGTCCATCTCTTCACCGGCGAGTCTCCGTGGGCGCTCGGTGGCGCCTGTGGCCAGCACTACCTTCTGGCTCGCAACGACACCGTGGAGAACTTCTCCGAGTACGCCTACGGCTGGACCTCCAACGCCTGTTTCGACGACGGGCCGATCTTCGCCCACGAGATCGGGCATGGACTCGGGGCGCACCACGATCCGGCGAACGGCGGTTCTCCGGCCTTCGCGTTCAGGCCCTACGCCTTCGGTCACGGCAATCTCGATCGCATCCCGAACGTCGGGACGATCATGAGCTACACGGGGCAGACGGAACCGTACCTGTCGAGCGTGCGCATCAGACCTCAGGGGCGGGTGATCGGCGTAGCGAACGAGCGGGAGAACGAGCGAGCCCTGCGGGAGAGCATCCATCTCGGTGTTCGCTACGGCGACTTCGTCGCTCCTCTGCCGGCGCATGCGCCCGCGGCGCCGACGGACCTGCGGGTCGAGATGGCGGACGACGTGTCCGTGCGGCTCTCCTGGCGGGACAACGCGCCGGATGCGGATGGCTACGAAGTGACGTTCTGGCGCTCGGATCAAGTGGGGGAGCCGTCGACGCGACGGTTCGCGGTTCGCAGGGTGGCGGTTCTCGACCTTCCCGTGGCCCG
>VXUF01000124.1:0-11457 GCA_009837085.1 Holophagales bacterium | reverse complement strand
TTCGTCAGGGCGGTGACGGGCGAGAGCGCCTACTCGGCGAGGAGCAGCACGGTGACGCTGGCGATTCCGGGCGGAGAGCCGGCGGCGCCTTCGCGACTCGACTGGGAACTGGTCGCGAGCGAGGATCCGGTCCGGATGGGCACACACACCTTGCAGGTGAGCTGGGTGGACAACTCCGACGACGAGTCCGCCTTCCAGGTGCTGCTCATGAGCACCGCCGGGGCGGTGTTGCGGCGCAAGTTCGTGTCCGCGAACTCGACGTCGACCGAGATCTCGCGCCTGGCCCCCGGCGGCACGTACCTGGTGGTGGTGCAGGCTCTCGGTCTCGGAGGCAGGTCGGACGGTAACGAGGCAGTGAGAGTCGAGACGCCCCCGGCTCCTGGTCCGAGAGCCGTCTCCAATCTGGCGGCCCGCGCCAGCGGCGACACCTCCGTTCGTCTGACCTGGACGGACGACTCGTCGGGCGAACTGGGTTTTCGCGTGCTGGCTCTGGTTTCGGGCTGGTTCGGCCTGTTCGAGGCCGAAGCCGGCAGCGAGTCGATCGAGATCGAGGGGCTTGCCCGCGGCGGCAGATACGTCTTCCTCGTGTGGCCGTACGACGACGCGGGCCTGGGCGGCCGCAGCGTCACCAGTGTCTCGCTGGGAACCATGCGCCCCGGCCCGCCGGCGCCCACCAGGCTCGCCTGGAGCGTCGGCGACGGGGTCGCCCGCCTGACCTGGAAGGACAGCTCGAGCGGAGAATCGGGCTTCGAGATCCAGTATCGACCGGAGTACGAGACGCAGGACACGACCGTAGTGGGCGGTGGACGCTGGACGCGCGTTGCTCTGGTTCCCGCGAACACCACGTCGTTCAACCTGGAGCGCAGCGAGGCCGTCGACTACCGCGTGTTCGCTTACGACGCCTCCGGCTTCTCACGCGCCAGCAACACGGTCAGGGGGATGCCGGTACCGAGCGGCGAGCCGCCGGACGAAGAGGATGGCGGGCTGAGAGTCGTTCCCTCGGGTGAGACCGCGGTCGAGCTGACCTGGACCGGCAGGTGGGCACGCGCGTCGCGGGGGCCGCTGGCGATCGAGGCACGGAACCCGGCGAGCGGCTGGGTCGACGTGGCGACGGCCGAACCGACCGCTGGCGCCACGACGGTCGTGGGGCTGGAGCCCGAAACGCCCTACACGTTCCGGCTTCGGTCCGGGAGGGCGGACTACTCTCCGGAGGCCAGCGTCACCACCGGCGCTTTCCGAGGCGCCTGCCGGCAGGGCGCGGACTATCTCTGCCTTCGTGACGGACGCTTCGAGGTGCGGACGCACTGGAGCAGGCCGGACGTCGTCGAGGAGTTCGGTGCGGGCACGGCAGTGCCGGTCGGCATCTCGGACGAGTCGGGACTGTTCTGGTTCTTCGAATCCGAGAACATCGAGCTGGTCGTCAAGGTCCTCGACGGGCGGGCGATCAACGGCAGCTACTGGGTCTTCTTCGGCGCGCTGTCGGACGTCGAGTACTGGCTCACGGTGAGGGACGTGGAAACGGACGAGCGGCGGACGTACCACAACCCGCCGAAGGAAGTCTGCGGCCAGAAGGACCTTCTGGCGTTCAGCGACATGACCGGCGGGACGGTGCTGTCCGGTGCGGCCGACTCCACTGCGGGCCACCCGGGCTTCGACCTGCTGCGGATGAGCGTCGCGTCTCTCGACGTTTCCGCTATCGACCTGGCGAGCGACGGCTCGGGTCACTGCGAAGCGGGTGACGAGCGGCTGTGCCTGCTCGACGACCGCTTCTCGGTCGAGGTCGAGTTCACCGATCCGAACGTCGATGCGGACATGCCACAGGCCGCCAGCGTGATCGCGTCGCTGACGACGGGAAAGACGGGCTTCTTCTGGTTCTTCAGCCCGTCGAACGTCGAACTGGCGGTGAAGATGCTGGACGGCCGCGGCGTGAACGGCAGGTTCTGGTTCCTGTACGGCGGCCTCTCGGATGTGGAGTACATGATCACGGTCACCGACACGGTCGCCCGTCGGTCGGCGACCTACCGCAACGAACCGGGAAGCATCTGTGGCGAGATCGACATCGAGGCGTTCTAGGTGGACCGCGACACCTACCGAAGCCTGATCGGACAGTTCGCGACCGGTGTGACGGTCGTGACGACGAACGTGGACGGCCGGCTCCACGGAATGACGGCGAACGCCGTCTGCTCGCTGTCGCTCGAACCGCTGCAGCTCCTCGTGTGCGTCGACCGGGAGTCGAACTGCTACCGGCAGATGCAGCGGGCGGAGGCCTTCGGTCTCAGCATCCTGGCGTGCGACCAGGAGGAGATCTCGAACGCGTTCGCGCGCACGACCGCGCCGGCGGCGGGCTCGCTGCTGGGCGTGGCCTTCCGGCAGGGCCGCCTGGGTGAGCCCCTGATCGAGAACGCGCTGGCGCATCTCGAATGCCGGATGGCGGAGCGGATAGAAGGCGGCGGTCACATCGTCGTGATCGGCGAGGGGGTCGCCGGCGACCGCGTGCGGGACGCGGGGCCGCTGGTGTTCTTCGGTGGGCGCTAGGCCTGACTCAGCCGCCGTTAGGCGACGAGGGGGCAGCTCGGGTCGAACTCCCGGTCCAGCGCGGCCAGTTCGACGATCGCCTCCTGGATGACCTGCTGGGGCGTCACCCCTTCGTCCACCCGGCGCAGCCACTGGATCGCCGGGTTGCCCTGGGTGAGCACCCCTTCGATCGGTTCGAGCAGCGAGGCGAGGCCGTGGCGGTCCGCCGTCCCGGCGGCGTCGTCGAGCAGGCGGCGGACCCAGTCCCGGAACGTGAGCGAGCGGCCGTCGACCCAGTTCACGCCGATCGCGTCGAGGCTCTGCGTGCCCGCGGCGCGCTCGTTGGCGGCGGCCAGCTCCTCCAGCTCCGGCGAGGACCGGTCGTGCAGCGGATCGAGGTCGGGCTGCTCCAGCACCTGCCAGACCCGGGCCTCGTAGAGCGCGGTGACGGCCTGGAGGACGTGGGGGTCGCTGATCCGATCGCAGATCCGTAGCTCCAGACGGTCGAGGACCCGTGGCGTCGCCGGCCCGTTCGGCCGGATGCCGAGCCACAGGTGGCGTTGGTTCTGCATCGTGCCGCTCTCGAGCTGCTCGTCCATCCAGACCGCGAACGTGGCGGCGTCCGGGAAGAACGGCACCCGTTCCGGGGTCAGCGGGAAGCGAAGCCAGCGACTCGAATGCTGGCCGGTCGGCTTGCCGGCCAGGAACGGGGAGGCCGCCGTCAGGGCCAGGAAGAGCGCCGCTTCGAGCCGCAGCACCCGGTAAGCGCGGAGCAGTTCGTCCGGTTCGTCGATGCCGAGGTTGATGTGGGTGGACGCGGTGACGACCCGGTTGCCGTAGGCGTCCCGGATGTAGCGGTAGTAGGGGTTGTTCGGGTCGGAGAAGTAGAAGGAGTCGGGATCGGCCAGCGACAGCGCGCCGCCCGGCACGAGGGTGCAGCCGTGCTCGGCCTCCAGGTAGCGGCGCAGGGCGCAACGCTTGGCCATCAGGCGGTCGAGCAGGACCTGATAGCTGCGGTAGGGCGCCGTCGTGAACTCGACGTTCCGCCCGTCCGGCTCGGTCGTGTAGCCGTCCATCGCCTCCTTGACCTGGGCCGAGAGCGGCAGCACGTGGCCGTCGGCGGTGCCGGTGTAGACCTCTTCTTCGAGGCCCTTCAGTAACTGCCGGTGCAGCGATAGTTGGTCTGCGGTCATCTAGCTGCGGCGCCGGTCAGGAGGGCGATTGTACCAAGTCGCAGCACCGCGAACGCCGCCCGCGGCCGCTTCCTGCGGCTCGCCCGAGCGCTTGCTACGATCGCCGCCCATGAAGATATCGGGCAGGAACTGCGTCGTCACCGGCGGCGCAAGCGGCATCGGCAGGGCGCTGTGCCGGCGGTTCGCCGCCGACGGCGCCAGGGGAGTGGTGGTCGCCGATCGTGACGGAGACGGAGCGGCTGCGGTCGCCGCAGAGATCGGCGATGGCGCGGTCGCCGTTGAAGTGGACGTGGCCGTGGAGGCAGAGGTCCAGGCGATGGTCGCGCGGGCCGAGGCCGCCTTCGGCGACATCGACCTGATGTTCTCGAACGCCGGGATCGGCACGGGCGGTGGCGTGGACGTGAGCGACGAGGCCTGGCAGAACATCTGGGAGATCAATGTGATGTCCCACATCTACGCGGCGCGCGCGGTGCTGCCGAAGATGATCGAGCGCGGCGAGGGCTACATCGCGAGCACGTCCTCGGCGGCGGGCCTCCTGTCGCAGATCGGATCGGCACCGTACGCGGTGACCAAGCACGCCGCGGTCGCTCTGGCGGAGTGGATCGCGATCACCCACGGCAACGAGGGCATTCGGGTGTCGGTCCTGTGCCCGCAGGCGGTGCGCACCGCCATGACCGCGGGCGGTCCGGGCGTGGCCGGCGTCGACGGGATGATGGAGGCCGAAGAGGTTGCGGAGATCGTCGTCCGCGCGCTCGAACAGGAGCGCTTCCTCATCCTGCCGCACCTGGAGGTCCAGGAGTACATGCGCCGAAAAACCGCGGACTACGACCGCTGGCTCAACGGCATGAGGCGACTCCGGGAGCGTTTCCAGGCAGGCGCCTAGCGCCGCCTCCCTGCTACCGTCGCGCTTTTCGCGAGGAGGCCCAGCAGATGAAGCTCGCCGTTGAGTTCCCGAGTGTCGTGTACCGCGAGGGTCCGGATGCCGTAGCCCGGTTGGCCGCGGCGATGGACGAGATCGGCTTCGATCAACTCGACATCTTCGACCACGTGGTCATGGGCCATGACACGGACGGTCGGGAGAAGAACCGGTACCCGGCGAAGATGCCGATCATGGAGGCGTTCGCGACCCTGGGCTACATGGCGGCCTGCACTTCCCGCATCGGGCTCGGCACCGAAGTCCTCGTCCTGCCGCAGCGAGATCCGGTGCTGACGGCGAAGCAGGCGGCGACGCTGGACACGCTCTCCGGCGGTCGTCTGCGGCTGGGACTCGGCGTCGGATGGCAGGAGTCGGAGTACGAGGCCCTGGGCCAGAACTTCAGGAACCGCGGTCGCCGCATGGACGAGGCGATCGAGGTGCTTCGAGCCTGCTGGAGCCAGGACCCGATCGACTTCGAGGGCGAGTTCTACCGGGTCGAGGCGATGGCGATGGAACCGAAGCCGCCGCGGGGCGCTGGACTGCCGATCTGGATCGGCGGTCACAGCGAGGCGGCTCTTCGTCGTGCCGGGAGGCGTGCGGAGGGCTGGATGGGGGTCGCTTCGCCTGAGCTGTTCGAGAGCGGCGATCAGGCCATTGCAGCCGTGCGCCGGTACGCCGAGGAAGCCGGTCGGGACGCTTCGGCGCTGGAGTTCCAGGCTCAGGTGTCACCGCCGCCGCGCCCCGGCAATGAGAGTGACCGGACCTTCTACACCGACCCCGATCGTGTCGCCGCGGCCGCCGCGAAGCTTGGCGAGATGGGGTTCGACGGCGTGGCGCTGAACCTGACCGGCCTGTTCCTGGCCGGCGCCCGGACCGTCGACGCGATGATCGACGGCGCGGCCGCGCTGCACGAGAAGCTGAGAGCCGAGCTGGGCTGACCCGTCGGCGGGAGGCCGGCGGTCCGTTCGTCAGCCCGCCATCATTCCTGTCCCGGCGCCGGCGTCGTCCTTGCTCTCGGCCTGTCTCCGGCGCCACTGGAGCCAGGCGCCGATCATGAGCCAGGCGCCGATAGCGAGAAGGCCGACCGGCCAGAACTCCCACACCCGGTCCATGTCGTAGCCGAAGGTGTGGTCCAGCAGCAGGAGGAACCCCACGACGAAGAAACCGACGCCCCACAGCAGGCCGGACCGGCCCGCGGGCGCTACCGTTGCTTCGTCGTGGACGCCAAGATCGGGCACATGACCGCTTTCGATCAGGGTCGCCTGACGGTAGGCGTCGATCATGTTGAACAGCCACACGAAGGCGACCGCCATGCCGGCGAGGCCCACCTCGGTGGCAAGATAGACCGCGGCCAGCGCGGCAAGAAAGAACTTGATGCCGCGCATGTAGAGGCCGTTGTAGAGGTGGCCCAGGCCGGGAAGGAGGGCGAGGATCACGGTCACCACGTGGCGCGCGGTGATCTGTCCTGCCTCCCTTTGCGGCGAAGGCGGTTCGGTCACGCCGGGCGGAGGGGGCGGCGGCGCATCGGCAGTTCCGCCGGTGACTGCGCCGGTTGTGCTTTGATCGGTCTCGGTCGTCATGCGAAGGTCCTCTCCAGGTCGGTGTAGCGACCGCGTGGGTCGGAGAGCGACTCGTTGGTATCGGGTGGTTCCTCGCCTGCGTTCCAGGCGTCCAGGGGGAACAGCTCGGTCAGGCCGCGGAATGCGTCGGCCGACGACTCGAAGGCCTCTTGGAACCAGGCCTGGACACGGTCCGTGGGCAGGGTCAGGCTCTTCTCGAACAGGTCGGTTGGCCGGAAGCGCTCCTGGAGCGCGCCGAAGCCGGCCTGCATCGACGAGCCGGCTCGAGCCGCCGGTTCAAGCACGTGCTGTCCGGCGGCGGCGCGCAGCCCGGATGAGGCCTTGCGGCCAAGAGCGACCGGATCGCCCACGGCGAGAGTGAGGGCAGCGGCGAGGAGATAGCTTGCGGCGACCGCGGCGGCCGGGCCGCGCCAGACCCTGGAGACCACGGGACGACGCACTGCCCGGCCCCGGGGGATCTCCAGCAGGCGCTGCACCAGTGGTGCCGAGGGTTCGAGACGGGGCCAGCGAACCGATTCGAGGTCGACGGTGCGCGCTTCACCATCACGGTCGAGCGATTCTCCGAGCGCGATGTCGAGGAGCGACCGCCGGAGTTCGTCCGGTACCTGGAAGTCGGCGCCGAGACCCTTCATCGGTACGTCCCGTCGCGTGTCGGTGTCCGGTCGCCGAGGGCGCGTCGGCGGCGGTCGACCCGGCGCATCAGTTCGAGCCGCGCTCGCCGCAGTCGGGACTTCATCGTCCCCTCGGGCAGGTCGAGAAAGGCGCAGATGTCGGCGTAGCTCAGGCCCTGCAGGTCGCGGAGCATCAGGATCTCGGCGAACGACTCCGGAAGCTCTTCGAGCGCCTGGTAGACCATGCGCAGCTTCTCCCGGCGCTCGGCGCGGGCGCTTGGGTCACTGTCGCCCGGCTGGTGCTTCAGCACCTCGTCCGAGACGATGACCGACCTCCGTTCGGTCCGGGTCCGCCGGTAGTGGTCGACGCAGAGGTTGCGGGACAGGCGGAGGGTCCAGCCGGCGAGCGGTACGTCGCCGCGGTAACGGTCGAGGTTGCGGTAGAGACGCAGGAAGATCTCCTGGGTCAGGTCCTCGGCCTCGGCCCGGTTGCCGGCGAACTGGAACGCGATGTTGTAGATGCGGCGGCCGTAGCGTTCAATCAGCTCGGCCCAGGCGTCGGCGTGGCCGGCGGCGGCGCGCCGGGCGAGGAAGAGGTCGGGGTTGAGCGTAGCGGGCATCGTTCTCTGATCAGGAAGACGCATGATGTCCGGCCGAAGTTGCCTGGATCCTGCATAATCCACCGTCCGATCTCCCCGTCCCGGCCGGGCCTGGCCCGCGTCGGGGGATACCTCCATGCCTGAACGACGCCGCATCCTCGTCACCAACGCCCTGCCCTACGCCAACGGCCCCATTCACCTGGGTCACATGGTCGAGGCCGTGCAGACGGACATCTGGTGCCGGCTGCAGCGGATGCGCGGCCGTGAGTGTTACAACGTCTGCGCCGAGGATGCGCACGGCACGCCGATCATGCTGCGGGCGGAGCGGGAGGGAATCACGCCCGAGGAACTGATCGGCCGGCTGGCGGAAGAGCACCTGGAGGACTACCGGGCGTTCTCGATCCACTTCGACGACTACTACACGACGCACTCTCCGGAGAACCGGCAACTGGTCGAGGAGATCTATGGGCGGCTTCGCGATCGGGGTTCGATCGACCGGCGGACGGTGCGCCAGTTCTACGACCCGGAGCGGGGGATGTTCCTGCCCGATCGGTTCATCAAGGGCACCTGCCCGCGTTGCGGCGCGAAGGACCAGAACGGCGACAGTTGCGACGAGTGCGGCTCGACCTACCAGCCTTCGGACCTGATCGACCCCCGTTCGATCGTCACCGGCGCCCTGCCGGTCGAGAAGGAGTCCGAGCACCTGTTCCTTCGCCTCTCCGACTACGGCGACCTGCTGGAAGACTGGGTTGGCGATGGCCGCCTGCAGAGCGAGGTCGTCAACAAGCTCCAGGAGTGGTTCGACGACGGACTCCGCGACTGGGACATCTCCCGGGACGCGCCCTACTTCGGGTTCGAGATCCCGGACGCTCCGAACAAGTACTTCTACGTCTGGGTCGACGCGCCGATCGGCTACATGGCCGCCTTCCGCCGATTCTGCGACCGGAACGGCGTGGGATTCGGGGATTTCTGGGGGCCCGACAGCGATGCAGAGCTGTACCACTTCATCGGCAAGGACATCCTCTACTTCCACTGCCTGTTCTGGCCGGCGATGCTGCACGGCGGCGGCTACCGAACGCCGTCGTCGGTGTTCGTCCACGGCTTTCTGACCGTCGACGGCGCCAAGATGTCCAAGTCGCGCGGCACCTTCGTCATGGCGCGCACCTACCTGGAGCACCTGGACCCTGAGGCCTTCCGCTACTACATCGCGGCCAAGTTGAGCAACGGGCTCGCCGACATCGACCTCAACCTGGAGGACTTCGTCCTGCGGGTGAACTCCGATCTCGTCGGCAAGGTGGTGAACATCGCCAGCCGCTGCGCCGGCTTCCTGCACCGGCAGTTCGACGGCCGGCTGGCGGCGGCGCTCGACGCGCCCGAGCTGGCGGCTGCCGCCGCCGCGGAAGCGGAGGAGATCGCCGACCTCTATGAAGGCCGCGACTACAACCGGGCGCTCCGCCGCGTCATCGCGCTGGCCGACCGCGCCAACCGCTACATCGACGATCGGCGGCCCTGGGAGGCGGCGCGGGACCCGGAACGCGCCGCGGAGGTGCAGGCCGTCTGCACGACCGGCCTGGAGCTGTTCCGCCAGTTGGTCGTGTTTCTGAAGCCGGTCGTGCCGGCGATCGCCGGCCGCGCCGAGACCTTTCTGCGAACGGGTCCCCTGGTCTGGGACGACGTTCACGCGCCGTTGCTGGACCGCGAGATCGGTCCTTTCGAGCCGCTGCTCACGCGGGTGCGGCCGGAACAGGTAGCGGCGATGATCGCGGCTTCGGGTGAGGACGGCCCCGGGTGAGGCGATGACGGCCGCCGCAACCGCGGTCGTGGCAGACCGTCTGACCAAGGTCTACAAGGTCTACGCCAGTCCCTGGGGAC
The DNA here is from genome assembly GCA_009837085.1 of Holophagales bacterium. Classification (GTDB taxonomy): domain Bacteria; phylum Acidobacteriota; class Thermoanaerobaculia; order Multivoradales; family Multivoraceae; genus Multivorans. The sequence continues at coordinate 2,172 of VXUF01000124.1, read as the reverse complement.
GGTTACGGGAGGCGGTGACGAGACGGCCGGCACATGTGCCGTTCCGGGCGCTCGACGCGGTCAGCTTCGAGCTGCCCGCCGGCGAAGGGCTGGGCGTGGTGGGGGAGAACGGCGCCGGCAAGAGCACGTTGCTCAAGATCGTCGCGGGCGTCACCCGGCCGACCTCGGGCGAACTCGACGTCGAGGGCCGGGTCGCCTCGATCCTGGAACTCGGCTCGGGGTTTCACCACGAGTTCACGGGCCGCCAGAACATCCGCCTGAGCGCCGCGATCGTGGGGCTGGACGAACGGGAGCTCAGGGAACGGACAGGCGACATCATCGAGTTCAGTGAGCTGGGGCCGGCGATCGATCAGCCCGTCCGCTCGTACTCGACCGGAATGACGATGCGGCTCGGCTTCTCGATTGCCGTTCAGGTCGAGCCGGACATCCTGGTCGTCGACGAGGCGCTCTCGGTCGGTGACGGCTACTTCCAGAAGAAGTGCATGGACCGGCTCCAGGGATTCGTCGCCGGCGGCGGCACCCTGCTGTTCTGCTCCCACGCGATGTACTACGTCACCGCGTTCTGCCAACGGGCGTTGTGGCTCCGCCAGGGCGAGGTGGCCGCCTCCGGGCCGGCGCTGAGCGTGGTCGGTGAGTACGAACGGTTCCTGATGGCCAAGAGTGGCGAGAGTGCCCGGGCGACGGACGAGGGGGGCGATCCGGCATCCGCGCAGGCCCGGATCGTCGCCATCCGGCCCCACGGCGCCGCCCGGCGGCGGGCTTCGGAGCCCTGGGCTCTCGAGGTCGAGTGGGAGAGTCGGGAAGAAGAATTGGGCTTCCACCTGGCGGTGGGCCTCGACACGGCAGACGGCGTCCAGGTCTGCGCGTTCACGACGGAGCGGGCCGGGCTTCCGCCGGTCAGGGGCAGAGGCAGTCACCGGGCGGTGGTGACCGTGCCGCGGCTGCCGATGACGAAGGGGGACTACTCGGCCTGCGTCTTCCTGCTGGACGAGGAGTCCCTGCACGTCTACGACCGCAAGGTGGCAGCGAACGTGCTGGAGATCGAGGCCGAGCGTTTCGAGCCGAGCCTGTTCGACGTGTCGCACGAGTGGGAACTCGATGGCCGGGGGCCTGGAGCCTGCGGGGAGGACGCTTCATGAAGGTACTCGTGACCCGGCCGATTCCGGAACCGGCGGTCGAGCGGCTGCGTGCGGAGCCGGGGATCGGGACGCGGATCCTCAAGGAGGACGCGGCGCTGGACCGCGCGACGCTGCTGGACGCCGCGGCGGAGGCCGACGTGATACTGGCCCTGCTGACGGAGCGGATGGATGCGGAGCTCTTCGACCGCGCCAGCGGCCTGCGCATGGTGGCGAACATGGCGGTCGGCTTCGACAACGTCGACATAGCGGCGGCTGAGGCCCGGGGTATCTGGGTCACGAACACGCCGGGCGTGCTGGACGGCGCCACCGCCGACCTGGCGATGGCGCTGCTGCTCGCGGCGGCTCGTCGATTGCCGGAAGCAGAGCGGTTCCTGCGCGCCGGCCGCTACCGGCGCTGGGGGCCAATGCTGCTGACCGGCCAGGAGGTTCACGGCCGGACGCTCGGCATCCTCGGAATGGGTCGCATCGGCGAGGCGGTCGCCCGCCGCGCCCGGCTCGGGTTCGAGATGGAGATCCTGTACTGGGATGAACGGGGGCGTCCGGAGCTGGAGCGCGAGCTCGGCGCGCGGCGTACCGACCTGAACGAGTTGCTCGGCGCCGCCGACTTCGTCTCCATCCACCTGCCGCTGACCGACGGAACGACCGGCCTGATCGGCCGGGACGAACTCGCCCGGATGAAGCCGAGCGCGGTGCTCGTGAACACGGCCCGCGGGCCGATCGTCGACGAAGGGGCACTGGCGGCGGCGCTCCGCTCCGGCGCCATCTGGGCCGCCGGCCTGGACGTCTTCGAGCGCGAACCGGAGGTCCATCCGGACCTTCTCGACCTCGACAACGCGGTCCTGCTGCCCCACATCGCCAGCGCCTCGATTCCGACCCGCCTGGCGATGGCCCAGCTCGCCGTGGACAACGTCCTGGCCCTGCACCACGGCGACGAACCGCCGACCCCCGTCGTCCGCGGTACGCGCTGACGTTGGACCCGCCCGTGTGGGGTCAGGGCGAGGGGGTCCCGGCGGGCTGGAGCCAAGCGACTCCC
>VXUF01000040.1 GCA_009837085.1 Holophagales bacterium | reverse complement strand
GGTTGTTCAGGGCGGCTTCGAGAGTGAGCCTCTGTTCAACCGCCTCTACGTCGTCGAACGGTGGGTAGATCTGTTCGGCCCAGACCCATAGCGTTTCTCCGGCTTCCGGCATTTCCATCTGGGCGAGTGCGTTGATTCGGCGTGGCGGTTCGGGCTTGCCCGGATAGTGGGTCTCGGTCGGTAGCCTTGCGAGGCTGACAGTGAATCCCCAGTCCTGATCCAAGCCAATAAGGCAGTCGTTGCGGTTCCACAGCTTTTCGTCTGGGCGGTCAGCTATGGGCGCTCCCCATCTTGGCAAGAATACGATTTCAAGCGCGGGTTTCCCATGAGTCCACGTCCAGTGGCATGTCTCGCCTCTGCGTTGGTGCGACGCTCCCTTCATGTGTGCTTCCCCGGAAGGATGCAGGCTGATGTGTGCGTCGCCATTGCCGCCGCGAGTTCTGACGTACACGTTTCCCCTGGGGTCGGCGTCAATCTTCCAGGGACGCGAGGTTAGGCGGTCATCGTCGCTGTTCATTGCAGCGAACCTGAAGTACCTCGTTGTCAACGGCCATGTCTTGCCGCCCCGGAGAAGCACCTTCCAGTGGGTGTTGCCATCGTCTCGATGCTTCAGGTTCATCGTGAGCGGCGAATGTGCTCGACCCCACCAGAGTTTTTCGTTCTCCTTCACGTCGCTTCTCCGGCCTCCAACGTGCCGGCTTCCAGGATGGCGCGCTCGCTCTTGGTCAGCCTTGACAGTCGTCTTCGGAGTCGATTGCGTTCCAGGTCCAATCAAACTGAGACACTACAGCCTGGTCGGCTCGCACGGCCCCGCTAACGCGGGTCCTGGGTCCCGCGCGAGCTTGGCGAGCGCGCCGTTTCCGGGATCACGATCGCGATCAAGCCGTCGAGGTCAGAGATGACAGGCAGATCGGTGTCCGGCACCTCGCCGTAGCGGGAGATGACGATCCCCTTCATGCCGATCCTCTCGGCGGTCGCCGCGTTCACGGGTCGATCGTCGACGAACGCCAGGTGCTCAGGGGGGATGCCGATCTCTTCCACGGCTACCCGGTAAATGCTCTCGCAGGGTTTGCTGCTTCCGACCAGGGCCGATATGACGAAGGCGTCGAAGTAGCTTCGGAGGCCCATCGTGTGGAACCTCCGGCCCAGGGAGGGCCAGTTGTCGGAGACGACCCCCATGCGGAAGCCGGCGCTCTTGAGCCGTCGCAGTACCCGCACCGTGTCCGGAAAGGGCTCCATGCCAACGTCTTCCTCGAAGGGCCGAAGAATGTCGGCGACGAGGTCCTCAGTTGGGTTTGAGATCCCGAGTGCCCGGAGGATCAGCTCGTAGGCCGTGTGGAACTGTTCGCGTTCGATGTCCTCCGTGACGGCCAGGGCGTGGTGCTTGTTGAGGTAGCGGAGTCCCGCGTCCAACGCCTCCCTGAACCGGTCCATGTTCGCGCCGGTGACGCCTCGAGCCCGAAAGGCGTCCACGAAGTCCTGTTTCGGGAACCACTCGCCTGCTTTTGGTCTGACGAGCGTGTCGCCCGAGTCGAACAGGATGCCCTGGATCTGTCTCAAGTCACCGGAGCCTGATGATATTGCCGGTGACTGTCCGGCCAGCGTCGGCGCACAGCCAGACGATGACCTCGGCGACTTCTTCTGGCGTTGCAACGTGGTGATGTTCCAGGTCTCTCGCCACGAACTCCCGGACTTCGTCGGTGATCCAACCCGTGTCGGTGACCGGAGGGTAGACCACGTTGGCCGTTACACCGTCCCCTGCCATCTCGGCCGCCGCCGAGAGCGTGTAGCTGATCAACGCTGCCTTGCCGGCTCCGTACGAGACCTCGCCGGGGAACTGGCCGCCCTCGCCGGAGGTGAGAGTCACGATCCTTCCCCAACTGGCTCCTCGAGCACGATGTCGCGTGATGAACTCTGCCATCAGCAGTGCGCCGGCTCGAGCGTCGACGTGGAGCTGGCTGTTGATCGTCTCTTCATCGACGAGTCGGCCCTGGCGGCCGACCGCGTCGGCGCGGTCCGGTGAAAAGCTGTCTTTCCGCCAGCCGCTGGCGTTGTGGACTAGGACTGAAACCGGTCCAAGGCTCCGTTCAGCCTCATCCATCAGCTTAGCCGGGGTCGCGGGGTCTGCTAGGTCGGCTTCGATGGAACGGCAGCGTCTTCCGGTCGCTTGCACGGCCGCGGTGACCACCGACCCATCCGTCGAGCGGGCCTTGTTGAACGCGTCAGCCTTCTCGGGGTCACCGGTCCTGAGGTAGGCGGCGACTACATCGGCGCCCCGTTCCGCCAGGGCTACCGCTGTGGCCGCGCCGATTCCATGGTTGGCACCGGTAGCCAGCGCGACCCTGCCTTGTAACGTCCTAGACCGACTCATGCTGAAGCTCGAGTCAAGCTTGCAGTTCCCTGCCGATCTCCAGAACGTGGTCGAGGACCTGCATGACGTCGTCCTCGGTGGTGCGGGTGTTCAGCACGCAGAACCGCAGTGAGAACCGGTCGCCGAGCCGTGTGGAGGCGATCATCGCGAATCCGGACTGGACGATGCGGTCCTGGATCTGGCGGTTCAGTTCGTCAAGCCGTTCATCGGAAACGGGTGGCTCCGTGGTAGGGCCCCGGTAACGAAAACAGACCACGCCCAGGCTCGGCGGCGCCAGAAGCTCCAGTTCGTCCGCGCGTGCGATCCGATCCGCTGCGCTCGCGGCGATGCTCATGGCCGCGGCGATGGCTTGCCGGTGCGCGGCCAGGCCGTAGCGCTGGACCGACAGCCATACGCGCAGGGCGCGAAACGCGCGGGTGAGCTGGAGCCCGCGGTTGCAGAAGTTCACCTGCTGGGTGCCGAGATCGGTGTCCTGCATGTAGTCGGGCAGAATGCGAAAGGTGGACTCCAGGCGGGTGACGTCGCGGGCCATGAGGCAGCCCGTCTCGTAGGGCTGCATGAGCCACTTGTGCGGGTCGAGCGTCACACTGTCGGCCAGTTCGAGGCCCTGGAGCAGAGGTCGGACTTCCGGATCGAGGACGGCAAAGCCGCCGTACGCGGCGTCTATGTGATTCCAGAGCCCTTCCGCTTGAGCGATCTCCGCCAGCTCCACCAGGGGATCGATGGCGCCGGTGTTCGTCGTGCCGGCATTCGCCACGAGGCAGAACGGTTCCAGGCCCGCCTCGCGGTCTCGACGGACGGCTTCCAGCAGGGTCGCCGGAACGATCCGGAACTCACTGTCGGTGGCCAGGACCCGTATCCGGGCCGGGTCGACTCCGGCAATCCGGGCGGCGCGTCCCACCGAGCCGTGGGCCTGGTCGGAGATGTAGACCACGCCGCGCTGGGGGTTTCCAGCGGCCTCGCGCGCCGCGACGACGGCGAGCAGATTGGCGGCCGATCCACCGCTCGTGAACAGGCCGCCCGCGCCTTCCGGGTAGCCCAGCCAATCGCGAAACCAGTCCGTGACCGTGAGTTCGATCTGGGAAGGTCCCGCGGACGCGAGCCAGGTCCCCTGGAAAACGTTGTACCCGCTGATCAGGAAGCTGGCCAGCACGGAGGCCCAGGAGGGGCTGGCGGGCACGAAGGCGAGAAAGCGCGGGTGGTCGATCCGCGCCGCGAGCGGCATCACGTCGCGTACCACGGTCTCGAGCAGCGGGTCGAGATCCCGCCCTTCCTCGGGAGGAGGTCCGTCGAGCAATGCCTCGGTGACATCGCGCGGCGCCGTCTGGAACGCCTTGTCGTCCCCCAGTTCGCTCAGGCGCTCGACGATGGCGTCCACGACCCGGTAGCCGGATCGGCGCATCTCCTCCGGATCTTCAAGGATCGACACGTCTGGTCATACCTTCCTGGCCGCGCCGGTCCTGGACCGCCTCGCAGCGCGGCGGCTATCGTACAGCCCTGAGAACCACTGCCCTCCGCCTCCGCCCAGGGAGACGCCTTCTCCTTCTGGTGTTCGGCCTCTCCATGTTCTCCTCCCTCGTCTACGAGGTTGCCTGGTCGCGCTCGTTGTCGCTCGTTTTCGGGACGACGATCTACGCCTTCACCGCGGTCCTCACGGCGTTCATGGCGGGTCTGGCCCTCGGAGCGTACGGCTTCGGAAGGATCGCCGATCAGACGAAGAAGCCCGTTCTGCTGTTCGCGAAGCTCGAGTTCGCCCTTGCGGCCTGCGGTGTGCTTCTCATACCGCTCTTCGAGCTCACCTACGGAGTCCGGTTGGCTCTGTTCAGCCAGCTCCAGGGCTCTTCCGCGATGTTGTTCATCATGTTCGGCATCGTCTTCCTTCTTCTCATCGTGCCGACGGGAATCATGGGTGCCACGTTCCCGCTGATGACGAAGATCTACTCCAGGAACTTCGACCGCGACATCTCGGACGTGTACGCGGTGGACACGATTTGCGCTGGCGCCGGCGCCATGGTGGGAGGGTTCCTCTTCCTGCCGTACCTGGGCCTCTCCCAGACGATCGTGCTGGCCGCTGCGCTGAACCTGATGACCGGCCTCGTGCTCTACCGGGCGCGGGAACGATGAAGCTGAGGGCCCTGCTCCTGAGTGCCTTCTTCTTCTCGGGCTTCGCGGCACTCGTATACGAAGTCATGTTCACGAAGGGTTTGATTCTCTTCGTCGGCGGCACGGTCTACGCGTACAGCCTGATCCTGACGGCCTTTCTCACGGGAATGGGCTTCGGCAGCCTGTTGGCGAAGCGCTTCCGGAAGACGGATCTCGCCACGCTGTTCGCGTACGTTCAGCTCGGCATCGGCGCTTACGGGCTCCTCTTCGTCCCGATCCTGAACAACCTGGATGTCGCGTACCTGGCCATCTACAACGTTTCGGGCGGCAGCTTCGGCGTCTTCCACTCTCTCCTGCTCCTCCTCGCGTACCTCGTCCTCCTGGTGCCGACTCTGCTCATGGGGATGACCTTTCCGGTCGTGAGCCGGTTGATCACGCGTGCCGGGAAGATCGGCGCGGATGTCGGGAAGCTGTTCTGCATCAACACCCTGGGCGGGGTAGCCGGCGCCTTTGTGGGAGGTTTCGTTCTGCTGCCGGTGATCGGCCTGGAACGAGCGATCCTCGTGGCCGTCGCGCTGAACCTCCTCATCTCGGCGGTGGTCTTTCTTGCTGCCGGCAAGGGCGGCAGGTTCGCCTATGGCGGCGCCTTCGCCGTCGTGGTTGTTCTTGCGGCGTCTCTGTTCGACGCGAGAGTCGATCCTTACCGCTTTGGTGTCTACCACCAGCACGGGAGGTTCGAGACCGCGAGCGAGTACCGGCAGGCCCTTGCGCGAGAGAGAGCAGCAGCCGGAATCTCGTTCTCCGACTACGGGCTGTACGGCTCCGTCGTGGTGAAGGAAGAGGGCCCGGTCAAGGTGCTGATGATCGACGGGAAGGTGGATGCCGGAACGGGTCTGGACGTCCCCACGCAGCTTCTCCTGGGGTACATCCCCGGCCTCATGCACCCGGACCCGAAGGACGTGGCGATCGTCGGCCTCGGCAGCGGGATCACCCTGGCCGCGGTCGAGAGTCTTCCGGCGGTGGAGAGGATCGACGTGCTCGAGCTGAACCCGACGGTCGTCGAGGCGGCCGGTTACTTCGAGGTCGAGAACCGGAACGCTCTGGCCGATGAGCGGGTGGAACTCACCGTGGGCGACGCGAGGGACGTTCTCTCCACGACCGATCGGACCTACGATGTGATCATCTCCGAGCCTTCCAACCCGTGGATCGACGGGGAGGTCTTCCTCTTCACCAGGGAGTTCTACTCGGTCGTCGCCGAGCGACTCAACGAGGGAGGACTGTTCCTGCAGTGGATCGGCGCCTACGACTTCAATCCGCAGGATCTGAAGGTCTCCCTGCGAACTCTCGAAACCTCATTCCCCCACGTCCTGGCGTGGGCCGACGCGAGAGGCGTCGACTTCTTCCTTCTTGCCTCGAAGGAGCCCATCGCCAGGGACTACGAGGGGATTGCTGCCGCGATGCGGGAACCGATCGTCCGTTCCGACTTCGAGGCGATCTCCGCCCTGTCGAATCGGGGGCCGTTCGCGGGCCCGGATGTCTTCTTCTCGTTCTTCGTTGCGGGCGATGAAGCTCTCGACTCCTACGCTTCGGGTGCGCCGGTCAACACGGACAACCGTCCGATCATCGAGTTCAGGACGGCGAGGAACAGGGTGGGGCGTACGACGAGCAGCTTGGGCGCCATTCTTGAGCACACGAGCGGTGGCGGTGCTTCGACGACGGTGTCACCCCCCGTGACCGATCCCGTCTCGGGCGATGGTCTGTCTTTTCTTGGTCTTCGCGCGAGCATCGACCTGCCCTTGGCGGAGGTCGAGTACGCCTACGAGTACACGACTCGCGGTGAGGATTCCGCGAGCCTCCGCCTGGCGCTCGAGCTGACGAAGCACGTCGTCTTCACGGACGGGGAGAACCTGCTGGTGGTCCGTGGACACCCGCGAGAAACGGAGCCACCGGCGGAGGAGTTCGCGGCGATCGCGAGTTCCCTGGGCTCGGCTGTTCTGGGCACGATCGAAGTCGAGGGGCAGACCCGCTACCTGACCCGAGGCGAGACGATCTCGGCGATGCTCTGGCACTGCAACCGCCACCTGTACGTGGCGTACTTCGAGCATCCGCCGGGAGCATCGACGCCGTCGATGTTCGACACCCTGGCGGGTGTCAGTTGCGCTTCGGCGCGCTAGCGCCGCTCTGCGGTGCAGCCTCCTAGAAGCTGAGCCCGATGTTGAACCGGTACTCGGACGGCCTCTGGTACGCGATGTCGCCGCCGCCCCTGCCGGTGGGCAGGCCCGACACCGGATTCACGAACAACTGGGCGTCTCCATTGAGCGCGTTGGCGAGTTCCGCGCCGACCTTGATCTCGTACTTGCCGTTGATCGGCGGGAAGATCCAACTGGCGTTGAGGTTCAACTCCGTAGCGGTGTCAAGCTGCTTGGAACCCTGGGGATCGAGAAACTCGATGACTCGTTCCCTTTGGCCGGACACCGGGTGGGAAACGAAGACGTACCGCTGAGACTCCCATAGCCGGCCGGTTCGGAAGCGGTAGTGGGCGCTCGTGGTCAGCGTGTGCTTGCCGATCGGCCAGCGCTTGGCGGCGAGGAGGTTGAAGATCTCCGGAAACTCCGAGTTGTTGGCGATAGGAAGGTTCCCTTTGTTGCGGGTGTTCACATCGCTACTGCCGTCGGTCCCAAGGCCGCCGATGGCCTGTATGTAGTTTCCGGCAGCCTCGGTGCCCTTCGCATCGCCTGCGTAGAAGTTGGCGCGCAGGGTCCAGTTGTTCCGGAAGTTACGGTTGAGTTCGAGGATGAAACCCTCGTGCTCGCGAGTCAGCGGCAGGCGCGGCGACACTCCGTGCAGGGAGGACAGCCGGTTGACCTCGGCCTGGGTCCAGTTTGCCAATGCGAAGACCCGCCTTCCGTTCTCGTCGAACTGGACGGTCGTAGCCCAGATGTTGTCGTTCTCGCTCACGGTGTACATGGCCTTGGCGACCCAGTTGCGGTGGAACTGCCAGTCGATGCCGAGGGTGTACGCGTCTGAGTATTCGGGTTCCAGGTTCCTCGTTGCCTCCCTCCCGGCGCTGGCCACGATGGCGCTGTTCAGGATGTCGTAGGACTGGGTCGCGGGATTCCAGTTGAAGACCTGGCGGGTGTTCGTGCCGTTCGAGCCTTGGTCGAAGTTCTGGGTCAGCGACATGTTGAAGAGATTCAGGTAACGCCCGGCGGTGCCGCGGACCAGAATCCGGCCGTCGGCGTTCGCGTCGTAGACGACGCTCAACCTGGGCGCCAGCTCGTCGTAGTCGTTGACCTGTTCCCCGATGTTGTTGTCCATCGACTGGCCCTCGAGCCGCAATCCGGCGGTGACGACCCACTTGTCTCCGATATCGATCCGGTCCTGAATGAACAGGGTGTTCAGCTCGCTCTCGCGGCGGAACAGTCCTCCGTCCGGCGGCGCGTAGACCGTGACGGTCTCGGGAGTGGTGAAGCCACCGGGAACGTCGTAGCCGAAGCCGCGGCCGCTGTACTCCCTCTCGGGCCAGTTGCGGTTGTCGAGGCCCATGACGTGGCGCTCGGCGCCGAGACGAAGCTCGTGGTTCTTGCCGGCGAAGATCGTCGCGTAGGCGTTGATCTGCTGGCGGGGACCGTCCGAGAACCGGCCGGACGGGCCGCCAACAAGGCAGCCGTTGAAGAAGAGCCGGGTGGCGAGGTCGTAGTAACGGAAGTTGTTGCTGGACGGTGTGTGCGGATCTCCACCCGAGAGACTGTCCTTGCGATGGAGACAGTTGTCGGTGCGAGTGTCCTGACTGTCGCCGACCTTGATTTCCGTGAAGACCTTGGGCGTGGCGGCCCAGTTCCACAACGCCGTGTTCAACTCGGCCGTCTCCTGGCGCCCGTTCAGGCTGAAGAGGTCCCCCGTTCGGTTGCCCCCGCCTTCGCGGTAACCCGGCGTGCGCACATAGGTCGCGGCGAGCTGATGGTCATCTCCAGGCTGGAAGTTGACCTTGGCGACCGTCGACGACCCCTTGTAGCTCCAGTCGAAGACCGGATCCGCGATGACGTCCGGGTTCGAGTTGGTGCTGGCGCCCCGGATCCTGTTGTCGGACAGTTCGGCGTGGGCCGCGAAGAACCAGGCGCGATCGCGGTAGATCGGGCCGCCGAGAGCGGTCTCGTAGTTGTTGATGATCTTGTCGGGGCCGTTGAGGTCGGGATAGTCCCGGAACTCGCCGACCCACGCCTGGTTCTGGGCGACGTAGTAGAAGTCGCCGTGGAACTGGTTGGTGCCCGACTTGATCACCGTGTTGATCGTCGCCGTCTGGGTGCGCCCGTACTCGGCGCCGCGCCCCTGGGTATGAACCTCGGTCGCGGCGACCTGCGTGGTCGCCATCTTGAACTTGAACACGCCGTAGTTGCCCGTGACCTGGCTGACGTCGACGCCGTCGATGTTCACCGTGCCTCCGTCGCGGGGACCGCCCATGAAGCTGTTGAGCCAGTCCTGCTGCTTGGAGCCGGAGTTGGCCGGCAGGACCGCCAGGCTGTTGACGTGGTGACGCGTGATGAAGGTCGTCAACTCGGCGGTCTCGGCGTCGATCCTCGCCGTCGCCCCGGGCTCGTACTTGTTGATCATGGGCGCTTCGGCGACGACCTGGATTTCCTCGGCTTCGTCGCCCCGCAGGGTGAGGTCGATGGCGCGGCGTTCACCGGGATCGAGCGTGACCGCGACCTCGCTGCTCGAGCCCAGACCTTCGAGTTCGGCGCTGAGGGTGAAGACGTCGTCGAGCAGCAGGCTGAAGCGGAACTCCCCGGCCGCGTCGCTGATGGCGTCCCTGGTGTTCTGCTGTCCTGCGAGTGTCACGCTGGCGCCCGGCAGGGGGTCTCCCTGGGCGTCCACGACGCGGCCTTCGATGATTCCGGTGCCCGGACCGTCGGCCCATAGCGGCAGGGCCGCGCAGGCGATGACGGAGAGCATCCAGATGCTGCGCTTGAGGGCGGCGATCTTCATAGCTCCACCTCCATGAGTGTCCGACCCGGAGGTGGCAAGGGGGCCTGGCCCTCTTCAACGGCCGGCTCTGCCCTGGTCTTCGACATCACCTTGCGCGATGATGCTCGTTGGGCAACCGGCCGTTCGTCTCCTCGGGGCGGCTCCAACGTGGTTGGAATGTTCTTCCGACTTTAGCGGAAGAATCGTGTCGCGTCTACAACCATTCTTGACACCCTCGCCGAAGGGCGGGCAAGATGGTGTCTCCCACGATGCAGGCATCCGTTCGCCTCACGCTGCGCCTGGTCTTCGTCTGCGGGTTGGCGTCCGGCTCTGGTTCGGCACAGCCGGGTGCGACCGACGGCGACTGGCGCACCTACGCCGGGGACACCTGGGCCAGCAAGTACTCGCCTCTGGATCAGATCGACGCCGACAACTTCGGCGACCTGGAGATCGCCTGGCGCTGGAAGACGGCGGACACCCATCTCGTCCTGGCGGACGAGAGCGGCGCGTCGCTGGTGCCGTCGCGGGTAGTGTTCGACCGGGTGGCAGAGGAGCAGCCCGACCTGTGGCTGCGGCGTCCGGGGTTCGGCGCGATGACCTCGACGCCGCTTGCGATCGAGGGTGTGCTGTACCTGATCACGAGCGTCGAGCAGGCGGCGGCGATCGACGGGCGCACCGGAGAGACGATCTGGGTTCACGACCCGCGCACCTACGAGAGCTCCGCGCTTCCGACCAGCAGAGGCCATCGGGGGGCGGCCTACTGGGAAGGAGACGGTGAAGCCCGCATCGTGTGGGGAACCGGCGCCGGCTACCTGATCGCCGTCGACGCCAGGACCGGGGTGCCGGCCGCGGACTTCGGAGACAACGGGCGGGTCGATTTCGTCGCCGATCTGCCGCGCTCGCCCCGCGGCCAGCCCTTCCAGTTGCCGGTCGGCTCGCGGTCGGCGGCGCCGCTGATCGTCGGCGACACGATCGTCCTTGGAACGAACCACACCGACTTCATCATGTCCAGGGAGGCGGTGCCCGGCTTCATCTTTGCCCACGACGTGCGGACCGGCGAGCGGTTGTGGGAGTTCCACATCGTGCCGCAGAGCGCCGACGAGTTCGGCGCCGACACCTGGGAAGACGAATCCTGGCGCACCACCGGCAACGGCAACGCCTGGGCCAATCTGAGCGCCGACCCGGAACTCGGCTACGTCTACGTGCCCACCTCGGCCGTGTCCCCGGACCACTACGGCGGTCACCGCCTGGGCGACAACCTGTTCTCCAACAGCATCGTCTGTCTCGACATCGAGACCGGCGAGCGGGTATGGCACTACCAGCTCATCCGTCACGAGGTCTGGGACTACGACATTCCGACGGCGCCGAATCTGCTCGACATCACCGTCGATGGACGCCGGATCAAGGCGCTAGCCCAGGTCACCAAGCAGGGATTCGTCTACACGTTCGACCGGGTGACCGGCGAGCCGGTTTGGCCGATCGAGGACCGCCCGGTGCCGACCGACACCGACCTGGAAGGGGAGGTCATGTCTGCCACCCAGCCGTTCCCGACCAAGCCGCCGCCGTTCGCGGTGCAGGGCGCCCGGATCGAGGACCTGGCGGACTTCACTCCAGAGATCCGGCAGATGGCGCTCGAAGCCATCGGCGGGTTCAGGCTCGGCCCGCTCTACACACCGTTGTCTCTGCGCGGCACGATCTTCCGGCCGGCGGCGGGCGGAGGCGCGAACTGGTCGGGCGCCACAGTGGATCCCGAAACGGGCGTGCTGTACGTCCCCTCCACGAACGGCCACTCTGTGCTCCGCTTCCGCGACGGACGAGCCTCGACCGACCTGCGCTACATCGCCGATCGCACCGATCCGGTCGGTGGGATCATGCGCGGCCGCACGACGTCCTGGGGGCAGTTCGAGCCTGTGGCTAGAGGTGTCGCGTTTCTCGACGGAGGCAACCCGACCCGGCAGCCCACGATGCCGCGGGGGCTGCCGCTGTGGAAACCGCCCTACTCCGCGATGGTCGCCATCGACATGACTCGGGGCGAGCACCTGTGGACGACGCCGCTGGGCCGGGGCGCCCGCTATCAGGACCACCCTTTGCTGCGCGAGCTCGATCTGCCGCCGCTCGGGGGCGATCACAGCCGCGCCGGTTCGCTGCTGACGAGGACGTTGCTGATTCACGCGCTGAACAGCGGTGGGACCGACGATGGACCACAGCTCGTGGCCTACGACAAGGCCACCGGCGAACCGCTGGCGGGGGTTGATCTACCCGGCCGCGGGCTCGGTTCACCGATGACCTACGAACTCGACGGCCGCCAGTACGTTGCCCTCACCGTCAGCGGCAGGGTGCCGGAACTGGTCGCCTACCGGCTGCCTTCGGAGAGTCGATGACGAAGGCGGTTTCTTCGGCTCTTTTCGCGGCGCTGCTCGTCCTTCCCGGCACGGTTGCCGCCCGTTCGCTCGAGGCCGACGTCGCGCGTCTTCTCGATGTCTCGTGTCTTCGCTGCCACGACGTCGAGACCGAGACGCCGCTCGATCTGGAGAACCTCGGCTACGACCTCGACGATCGAGGGATCTTCCGCAAGTGGGTGCGGGTCTTCGAGCGTCTCGAGGCGGGCGAGATGCCTCCCGCCGGGACGCGGCGACCCCCGAGGCGGGTCGTCGACGCGGCGCTCGGTGCGCTGGCAAGAGATCTGGAGACGGCGGACCTGGCGGCTCGAGCCGCCGGACAGACGCCGCCGCGCCGTTTGACCGGGCTTGAGTACGAGTACACCGTCGAGGATCTGCTCCTGATCGAGGAGAACCTGGCCCGCCTCCTCCCGGCCGAGAGTGCCTCCGCCGGATTCGACACGCTGGCGACGGAGCAGGGGATCTCGCCGCTTCACCTGCGCAGCTACCTGGAAGCGGCGGATCGTGCGCTCGATGCGGCGATCCGGCTTGGCGGGCGTCCGGCGAGCGCGGCGCACCTGATCGACTATCCGAGCAATCCAGCCTCGTACCACATGGTCCGCCAGAGCGTCAGCAAGAAGCTCGACGACGCCGTCGCGATGTTTGTCGATGAAGACCACCACAACACCAGTGGGTCCTTTTCGGCCACAAACCTCAGGAGCGACAGCCAAGGCTTCTTGGTCGTGCATCCGGGTCTGTACAGGGTCAGCGTCGACGCCTATCCCTACCAGGCATCGACGCCGGTGACGCTCCTTCTCGTTCGCGCCAACCCGAACGGCGACAGGACGTTGCTCGGTGCCTTTGACTTGCTGAACGGGGAGGCGGGCACGTTCGAAGCCACGACCTTCCTCCACCCGACGGACTACGTCTTTCCCGAAGTGGCCGACCTCGACTGGCACACGGACGTCGAAGGCTTCTACGCCCCCATCGAAGACTGGTCGGCAGAGGCCCAGGTCGTGGCTGCGGGAAAAGGCCTGGGCCGGCGGCTGCTCAACAACCGGGTCTATCACCCGATCTTCTACCACCCCACCGAGATCCTCGTGGACGGGGCCGCCACGTACAAGGGCGAGGGCGTGGCGGTCAGGTCGCTCGCCATCGAAGGACCGCTCCTCGAGGGGTGGCCGCCTCCGTCGACGCGCCGGCTCTTCGACGGCATCGAGTTCGACGCCGCCGGCGATCTCCAGCTCACGAAGGAACCGTACGAGCACGTCGTGGACGTCATCTCGCACCTCGTGCCGCTGGCGTTTCGACGGCCGGCCGAAGCGGGTGAGGTGGACGCCTTCGCGAGCCTGGCCAGACCCGCGATTGCCGCCGGACGGGAGTTCGTCGACGCCGTTCGCGTTCCGCTGCGCGCCATGTTGAGCGCACCGCAGTTTCTCTACCACGACGATCGGCCCGGCGAACTGGACGACTTCGCCCTCGCGACCCGACTCTCGTACTTCCTGTGGAAGAGCCTGCCGGACGAGGAGCTCTTCGCGGCAGCACGGGAAGGCAGGTTGTCGGAGCCGAAGGTGCTGGCCCGGCAGGTCGAGAGGATGCTCGACGACGAGAGGGCGCAGCGCTTCATTGGGGACTTCGTCGGCCAGTGGCTGCGGCTCTACGAGATCGAGCTCACGAGTCCCGACGAGAGGCTCTATCCCGAGTACGACGACCTGCTGCATCACGCGCTCCAGGAGGAGACGAGGCTGTTCTTCACCGAGCTGGTGAAGAGCGACCTCGGGGTGCGGAACCTGATCGACTCCGACTTCACCTTTCTCAACCGCCGTCTGGCGGAGCACTACGGCATCCCAGGGGTGGAGGGGCAGCACATGCGCAAGGTTTCGCTGCCCGACGACAGTGTGCGCGGCGGCGTCCTGACGCAGGCCAGCGTGCTCAAGGTCACCGCCAACGGCACGACGACCTCGCCGGTCTTTCGCGGCAGCTTCGTTCTCTCGAACCTGCTGGGCCGGCCGCCGAACCCGCCGCCGGCGAACGCCGGCTCGGTCGAGCCGGACATCCGGGGCGCCACGACGATCCGCGAGATCCTCGCCAAGCATCGCCGGGATCCGACGTGCAACGTCTGTCACCGCGCCATCGACCCGCCGGGGTTCGCCCTTGAGGCCTTCGACCCGACCGGCGGCTTCCGGACGCGCTACCGCTCCAGCGGTGAAGGCGACACGCCCACGGGGACCCTCTACGGTCGCCCGATCCTCGAGTACAAGGACGGGCCGGCGGTGGACGCGGCCGGCGTCACTCCGGAGGGCGGGTCCTTCTCGGGCATCGCCGAGTACAAGCGACTCCTGCTCGAAGAGGAGGAGGATCAGATAGCGCGCCACTTCATCTCGCAGCTTGTCGTCTATGCGACCGGCGCCGAGATCGGTTTCGCCGACCGCGACGAACTGTCGCGGCTCGTCGCGCAGAGCCGCGAGGGCGGCTACGGCGTGCGCACGATCATCCACAATGTCACCCAGAGCCCACTCTTCAGGGAGCGGCAACGATGAACCAACCCCTCGACCGACGGACGTTCCTCAGGACATCCGGGGTCGCCCTGGCGCTGCCCCTCCTCGAAGCGATGAGCCCGGCACTGGCCCGGGCGGCGAAGCCTCTGCCCCGGCGGATGGTGACCGTCTGCAACGCACTCGGCCTGCACCCGCCGTCGCTCTTTCCCGCCACTCCGGGCCGGGACTACGAAACGACCGAGTACCTGGAGCTGCTCCGGGACCACCGGCGCGACTACACCCTGTTCTCGGGGCTTTCCCACCACGACCAGAACGGCCGCCAGGCGCATAGCAGCGAAGTCTCCTGGCTGACCGCTGCCCGCCACCCGGAACTCGCCGGCTTCCGCAACACGATCTCCGTCGATCAGCTTGCCGCAGGGGAGCTCGGCTACACGACCCGCTTTCCGTCGCTCGTTCTGGGCACGGACACGACGGTGCAGCGGAGTGCCAAGGGCACGCAGAGCCAGTCCTTCACGAGACGGGGCGTCATGGTGCCTTCAGAGACCAGTCCCGCCAATCTCTTCGCCCGGATGTTCCTCGCGGGGGATGCCGACGAGGTCGAGCGGCAGAAGCGGGACCTCGGCGACGGACGCAGCATCCTCGACGGCCTGAACTCGCAGAGAAAGGCGCTCGACCGGCGCGCCAGTGCCGCCGATCGGGGACGGCTCGACTCGTACTTCGAGGCCGTGCGGGCGGCCGAGAAAGGCATCACCGAGGCCCGGGCCTGGCTCGACCGGCCCAAGCCGCGGGTGGATCGCGAGCCCCCCGTCGACGTCCGGGAACGCCGCGACCTCATCGGCCGCGTCCAGTTGCTGATGGACCTCATCCCGCTGATCCTGCAGACCGACTCCACCCGCGTCGTCGCCGTGATGATCCAGGAACTGCGGGAAGTGCCGAAGATCCCGGGCGTCTCGGGGACCCACCACAACCTCTCGCACCACGGCCAGGACCCGGACAAGATCGTGCAACTGAGGAAGGTCGAGACGGAGATCGTCAAGTGCTTCGGCAGCCTTCTTGAGCAGCTCAAGGGATGCAGCGAGGGAGACGGTACGCTGCTCGATCAGACGGCGGTCCTCTTCGGCAGCAACCTCGGCAACGGGAACTCCCACGACACCCGCAACCTGCCGATCTTCCTCGCCGGCGGCGGCTTCGACCACGGTCGCTATGTCGCTTACGACAAGAACGACAACGCGCCGCTTTCCAACCTCTACGTCACGATGTTGCAGCACATGGACTTCGAGACCGGGTCGTTCGGCCAGAGCACGGGCGCGCTGAGTTGGTAGGGCACCTACTGGGTGCGCCGGCGTCCCCGCCGGCTGTAGCGCGGGGCGTCGGACCCGCGCCGCGGGGCACGCGCCGCGAAGCGGCGACAAGTCTGGGGCCCTACCGCCTTTCCGCCCACTCCTTCTCCAACTGCCGCGCCCCGCGCATCGTCATTCCCATCGAGTAGTTGCCTTCGTGGCAGGCGTACTCGTAGATGCGCTCGTCGGTGTGCAGCCACGGGAACGAACCGCCCCAGGTCGCCTCGTAGTCGGGATCGTCGACGCTGAACTCGTAGAACAGGCTGCCGTCCTCCTGCGGCGTGAGGCGCTCGACGATGCGCAGCCCCTCGTGCGCCACGCCGACGGGACTGCGGACGTTCTTGCGTCGCTCGTTCGCTCCCCTTGCCACGCCCTTGCGGCGGAAGTTCGTCGTGTCGACGACTAGGGTGTCGCCCTCCCACCGGCCGATCGATTCGCCGGCGTAGGAGAGCACTTCTTCCGGCGGGTGCTCCGAGCCGAGGCGGACGATGCGCGCCTCGTGCATCAACTCCGCCAGGATGACGACATGGGTTGCGGTCTGGGTGATGCGGTAGTAGGCGCCGTAGCCCCTTCGCAGGGTCGGGATCGTCGCCCGATCGGAGTAGATGCATCGCTCCCAGAGGCCGATGAGTTCCGGATCGTCGAAGATCCGGTGTTCCCCATTCGTCGTCGGGATGGCCCGGCCTCGTATCCCGGCGACTTCGTCCGCCCGCAGCCACCAGGCGCCGTCGGGATTCGGGGGTCCCATGCGATCGGCGATCGTGAATGCCGGCCGCCGCTTCCTTCCCGCCTCGGTCACCGGCGGCATGCGGCCGTTCGGTGGGTCGGTGAGGACGGAGTTCCGGTGCCTGCCGTCGACCGTGAAGACGATCGTGCCCATGTCGAGAAGTGAGAGGGCGTTGGCGCCGGTGACCCGGCCGCCGGCGTAGCCGCCATCCGGCGGCGGAGGACGATCGGGGTCACTTGGGAGGCCTTGCTGGGCGGCCCTCGCGGCCGCGGACTCCTCGATTCTCCTGGCGTCGTCGGCGCCCATGTAGGGGTCGTCGCCGTATCTCGGATGGCGCTCGAAGGGCGTCAGCGTGTTGACGGTGTACGTGCCTGAGAGATCGGGCTCGCCGCCCGGCATCCGCGGAATGTCGTTCTCCGCGGCCGGCAGGGCGAAGGCCACGAGTTGAGCGGTCTCCGGGCCGCTGCGCGCGGTTCTCGAAACCACCTTGCCGCCGGCGGGCACGACGATGTACTGGCGGCCCTGGTGCAGGTAGGTCATCGGTACACCGTGCAGGGTGGCCTCCGTCTCCACCTCCGCCAGGAGCTTGCCGGTTGCCTTGTCGTAGGCCTGGAGGTAGCTGCCCCTGGCGGCGCGAGCGTCCCAGCTCGGCCAGTTCGGCACGTAGGTGATCAGCAGGCTCCTGGTGATCAGAAGTCCGCCCTCGCGGTTGCCGCTTGAAGGGCGGCTGCCGAGAGGGCCGAGATCGAGATGGCTGATGGCGGGGTGGTCGGTCGGTCCCTCGCCGAACGGCACCATCCAGGCGTGCTCGCCGGTGTTCAGATCGATCGCCGTGATCCGCTGATACGGAGGCTTGAGGAGCGGCAGTCCCTGGGGGCTTCCGACACGACCGCCGCGGCTGACCCATCTCCACTCGCTGCGCGCCGGGTCCGGCGGCGCAACCGCCACGCCGGTCGGCTGCGTTCGCGACTGAACGTAGAGGACGCCGGTCAACGGATCGAGCGAGGCGCCGGGATGGTTCGCTCCACCCGCCATCCCCGGCACCGCGAGCGTCGCCGTCTTGCCTCCCTCGCCCGCGACGATCGGGGGCGTGAACATCGGTCCCAGGAGGAACTCGTCGGCGATCTCGAGCGCCTCCTCTCGCAGTTCCGGCGTGAAGTCGATCAGATCGTCGATCGTCACGCCCTGGAGATCGAAGGCCGCCGGCCTGGTCGGAAAGGGCTGGGTCGGTGCCGTCCACTCCCCGGGCACCGTGGTCTGCGGCACTGCGCGCTCCTCGATCGGCCAGATCGGCTCGCCCGTAACCCGGTCGAAGACGTAAGTGAAGGCCGTCTTGGACACCTGGGCGACGATCTTCCGCAAGCGGCCGTCGATCACGACGTCGGCGAGAGCGGGGGCGGAGGCGATGTCCCAGTCCCAGATGCCGTGATGAACGGCCTGGAAGTGCCAGACGCGCTCGCCGGTTTCGGCGTCGAGGCAGAGCAGGCTCTCGGCGTAGACGTTCGCGCCGGGCCGGTGGCCGCCCCAGAGATTGCCGGTCGGCGTCGTGGTGGGGATGTAGACATAGCCGAGCTCCTCGTCGCCGGCCATCGCTCCCCAGACGTTGGCGCCCCCAACCCACTTCCAGGAGTCGTTGTGCCACGTCTCGGTGAACTCCTCGCCCTCCCGCGGGATCGTGTGGAAGCGCCACTTCGGTTCGCCGGTACGGACGTCGTAGGCACGCACGTGGCCCGGCGGGAGACCCTGCTTCGTCGCCGGCGCATCGGCGATTCGCGAGCCCACGATGAAGGTGTCGCGAATCACGATCCCGGGCGAGCCGGCGCTGATGTCGCGCTGGAAGACCTCCTCGCGGCCCAGTCGGTCATCCGACAGATCGACGATGCCGTCTTCTCCGAAGGCGGGGTCGGGGCGTCCCGTGGCGAGGTCCAGCGAGATCAGTTGCTTGCCGCTGGTGATGAAGATGATGCGCTCGGCCTCGCCGTCGGTCCAGTACTCGAGGCCGCGCGGAGTGGCGCCGTAGGCTTGCGGGAACTCGTAGCTCTTCGGGTCGTAGAGCCAGAGCTGCTCACCGGTCGCGGCGTCGAGGGCGACGATCTGCCAGAGGCTGGTCGCCATGTAGACCCGGCCGCCAATCATCAGCGCCGAGCCCCGGAAGGTGCCCGGCTCCTCCCTCAGGTCGTGATCGGCCGACTTCCAGCGCCAGGCCACCTCCAGTTGCTCGAAGTTCGACGCATCGATTTGGTCGAGGGGCGAGTAGCGGGTGAAGGCGTGGTCGCGGCCATGGTGCCGCCACTCGACGTTCTCCTCGCCGGACTCGGCGTGGGCGCCGGTTGCCATCGACGCGGCTGCCAGCAGCGCCAGCGCAAGGCAAGGCCGCCAGATCGTGCGACGCCGGTGGACGTTCCCGTTCACTGGGCCCGCTGCAAAGCTGCTTCGGTGAGGATTCGCAACTGGTCGACGCCGCTGGCGCCCGCGGCCAGGTCGATGAGGATCGTCGTTCCGCCGGCGAGGATCTCCCAGCCGCCGGCGTCCGTCCCGTCGCCCAGGGTGCCGCGATCGGCCGGGGCGCCGAAGTCGGGGTTGGCGAAGGCGAGGTAGTCGCTGGCGGCGAGGCTCTCCGCACTCGCGGCGACACCGAGGATGGGGTCGTCGAACGTGATCTCGACGCCGGTGAGATCGGACGCGGCGGTAGGGGCGAAATGCAGCAGGTAACTGTGGACGACCGTGCCTGCTGGGACGGTCGCTCCGGGCGGCGGGTTGCCGGCGTCGTAGGAGGCGGGGGCGCCGCCACTCTCGACCGCCAGGTCCTCGCCGAGGGTGGCGAACTGGCGCGCGACGACCAGTTCGGGACGATCTGCTGAGGTCCGACGAGCGGCCGACAGGTCGCCGGGAACGGTTTCGTCGCCGACGTCGCCGAGGAGGTCGACGCTATCGGCGGCGGCGATGCGCGTGTCGTAGTCGGCGCCCTCGCGGCTGGCCGCCGAGTCCACGTCGTACCAGGTCGTGATCTCGTCCAGCAGCGAGGCGAAGATCGCCTGGATCTCCGGTGGCTTCGAGTCGACGTCGGCGCTGGTGGCGATCGGGGTCTGTTCGCGCGGGTCTTCGAGCAGGTCGAAGAGTTCCCACTCCCGGCCGCTGGTCACCGAGATCAGCTTGTAGCGGTCGTCGAGGATGGAACGCCCGCCGCCTACCCTCATCAGGCCCCGGCCACCGCGGCCCCGGCCGGCGCTGTCGCAGTCCTCGGGCTCGCCGGCGGCGCGTTCAGGAACGGGGTCGTCGCAGTCGTCGAAACGGAGGCGGCCCAGGCGCGGCGCCGAGCGATCGCCGAAGAGCACTCCGGACATCGACTCGCCGTCGAGCGGCCGCGCGTCGGGCAGGTCGACTTCCCAGATGTCCAGGAGCGTCGGCAGGTAGTCGCTCGTGATCATCGGCGTGGAGGTCTCGCCGGGAGGGATCCGTCCCGGCCACTCGACGATGCCCGGTACGCGGACCCCGCCCTCCCAGATGGAGCCCTTGAATCCGCGCAGGCCGGCCTTGGCCTCGTCGCGGTCGTCGAGCCTCACGGACCCCGAAAGACCGTTGTCGGAGGTGAAGGCCACCAGCGTGTCGTCTTCGATGCCGAGCGTTCGCAAGTGGGCGCGCAGACGGCCGATCTCCCTGTCCATCGCCGTGATGCCGGAGTAGTAGGCCTTCTCGTAGTCGTTCATTTCCGCCTGCTCTTCGGAGGAGTAGAACTCGCCGAGAGTGGCCTGGTCGAGGCGATGGGGGCTGTGCGGCGGATGGAACCAGACGACGGCGAAGAAGGGGCGGTCGGCCGCAACGGCATCGTCGATGAACCGCGTCGTTTCCCGGACCAGGATGGCGGAGGCGTCGCCGGCGAGCGTGGGGGAGTCGATGTCGATGTGCTGCTCGTGGCCGGTCCAGTAGTGCGCCCCGATGTGGTTGCCTTCGCTCGGGAGGGGGCCCGCGGGGTCGATGCGCATCGGCTCGAACGTCGGCAGCGCCTGCGGGGACGCCCAGGCGCGCTCGTAGCCGTGGTGCCAAGGCGCGGAGTAGAAGTCGCCTCCGCTCCGGCCGAAGCAACGGCCGCCGCAACGCGCGAGGTCGTCCGCGTCGGGTTCGGGTGTCCGGTTCAGGTTGCCGAGGTGCCACTTGCCGAAGTGTCCGGTCATGTAGCCCTGTGTCTGGGCCAGTTCGGCGATCGTCAGTTCCAGGTTGCGGAGACCGTCGTTGTAGGCCATGTCGACGTGGTTGCGGCGCGGAGAGCGGCCGGTGACGAAGGACGACCGGGTCGGACTGCAGTTCGAACCGTGCGAGTACATCCGGTGAAACTGGAGGCCGGCCGCCGCCATCTCGCGCAACTCGGGCGTCTTGACCTCGCTGTGGCCCGGAAAGACGTCGCCGGGAGCGAGCTGCTGCGGGTACTCGACGTCGCCCCAGCCCTGGTCGTCGCTCATCATGAGAATGATGTTCGGGCGCGATGGAATCGACGACGATCCGGCCTCCTCGCCCGACGGAGCGGCGCAACCGCAGGCCGCGAGGCCGAGGACGAGCGCGGCCGGCCGGTGGGAGAAGGAGCGTGCGACGTTCCTGATCATCTGGTGGACCTCCTCATCCCGCCGAGAGCCCG
Source organism: Holophagales bacterium (assembly GCA_009837085.1). Lineage (GTDB taxonomy): Bacteria > Acidobacteriota > Thermoanaerobaculia > Multivoradales > Multivoraceae > Multivorans. The sequence continues at coordinate 33,848 of VXUF01000040.1, read as the reverse complement.
GTCGTCAGTCCTCCCGCGGCAGGCCGAAGGCCACGAGCTCCGCCGTCGCCGCCTGGACGTTCGCGTTTCTGCCCACGGCCCTGCCGCCCGGCCTGCCGCCTGCCGGCACCACGATGTACTGGCGGCCCTCGTGCCGGTAGGTGATCGGCACGCCGTGCAGCGCCGTGTCGGTCTCGACCTGCGCCAGCACCTTGCCGGTGGCCTTGTCGTAGGCGGTGAGGTAGCTGGCGGTCGCCGTCGGCGCGTCCCAGCTCTCCCGCTTGGGCGAGTGGGTGATCAGGAGTGTCCGGGTGACGAGAAGCCCGCCTTCGCGGGTTCCGCTTGAAGGGCGGCTGCCCAGAGGGCCGAGGTCGAGATGGCGGATCGCGGGGTGATCCGTCGGGCCTTCTCCCAGCGGCACCTGCCAGGCGTGCTCGCCGGTGTTCAGATCGATCGCCGTGATGCGCCGGTAGGGCGGTTTCGTCAGGGGCAGCCCCTGGGGGATCTTGAGTCCTCCCGCTCCTCCGGTCGACTGCTTCACGTAGCGGAACTCGCTGCGGGCGGGGTCCGGCTTCGCCAGGCCCCAGGCGCCGAGTTGGGTCGTCGACTGGACGTAGACGATCCCGGTCAGGGGATCGAACGAGGCGCCGGGATGATTGGCCCCGCCGCCCGGGCCGGGCGAGACGATCGTGCCGAGCTTGCCTCCTTCGCCGGCGACGATGGAAGGCGTGAAGATCGGTCCGGTGACAAACGACTCGAGGACCTCGAGCGCCTCCTGACGCAGCTCCGGCGTGAAGTCGACCAGATCGTCGACGGTCAGGCCCTGAAGATCGAATGCGGGCGGTTTGGTCGGAAACGGCTGGGTCGGCGAGAGCTTCTCGCCGGGCACCGTGGACGGGGGAACCGGCCGCTCCTCGATCGGCCACAGCGGCTCGCCGGTGACCCGATCGAAGACGTAGAGGAAGGCGGTCTTCGACGCCATGGCCACGGCCTTGCGCAGCCGGCCTTCGACGACCACGTCGACCAGGTTCGGGGCCGAGGCGTTGTCGTAGTCCCAGATGCCGTGATGCACGGTCTGGAAATGCCAGATGCGCTCACCCGTCTCCACGTCGGCGCATACCAGGCTTTCGCCGTACACGTTGTCGCCGTGGCGGTCGCCGCCGTAGTAGTCGCTCGACGGTGTCGACGTGGCGAAGTAGACGTAACCGAGATCCTCGTCGGCGGCGAGCGGCGCCCACACGTTCGTGTTGCCCATCCACTTCCAGGAGTCGTTCTCCCAGGTGTCCGTGAAGTCGTCGCCCTCCTGCGGGATCGTGTGGAAGCGCCACTTCTGCTCGCCGGTGCGCACGTCGTAAGCGCGCACGTGGCCCGGCGGGATGCCCGTCTTCTTCGACGGTACGTCGAAGATCCGCGAGCCGACGATGTATGTGTTGCCGACGACGATCCCGGGCGAACCGGCGCTGATGTCGCGCAGCCGGATCCCGGGCCGCCCGAGGTCGTCGAGCGACATGTGGACGAAGCCCTCCTCGCCGAAGTCGGGATCGGGTTGCCCGGTCGCAAGGTCGATCGAGATCAGCAGCTTGCCCGAGGTGGCGAACAGGATGCGCTCCTCCTCGCCGTCGGTCCAGTACTCGATTCCCCGCGGACCCGAGTAGGCGGCTCTCGGCGCCTTGTACGCTTCGGAGTCGTACACCCAGATCTCCTCGCCGGTGGCGGCATCGAGTGCCGCGAGTTGCCACAGCGTGGTCATCATGTAGACCCGGCCGCCGATCATGAGCGCCGAGCCCGAGAAGGCGCCCGGTACCTCTCTCACGCGGTGGTCGGCGGACTTCCAGCGCCAGGCGACCTCGAGTTCGGAGAAGTTCTCGCCGTCGATGTCCGCCAGCGGCGAGTAGCGGCTGAAGGCGTGGTCGCGGCCATGGTGCGGCCACTCGACGTCGGGTGTGCCGGATTCGCCGAAGGCGGCGGGGGCTGCCAGGACGGCCGCCACTGCCGCCAGTGCCGCGTATCCAGCCCTCATCGGTTCGGTGGCTCCGACGGGTCGGCCGAATCTCTCGGCGCGCCGGTGCCGGAAGAGCCCAGGAACAGTCTCTCGCCGTTCGTGTAGGTCACCGTGCGTCCCGCGCACTTGTTCGAGCGGTCCTTGGCCTGGAAGCCATCGACCACGATCTCGGTTCCCGGCAGCAGCGAGTTCTTGGTGAAGCCCCGGCGAAACAGGCTCGGGGGACTACCGCTCTCGACCATCCAGATCTCGGTCGAGCCGTCTTCCTTCACGACCTCCATGTGGATCCAAGCATGCGGATTGATCCACTCCATCCGGGTCACCTTCCCGGTGAGTTTGACCGGACGGTCGGCATCGAACTCGGCGGCGAAGGCGTGGTGGCCCATCGCCGGCGCGGCGCCCACGGCGAGGGTGAACGCGACTGCGGCCATGAGGACCTTGGCGGGCACCATGTTGACCTCCTTCCGGGTCATTCGGGTTCTTCGCCCTTCCAGACGCCCTTGCTCAGGTGGCGGTACATCAACTCTTCCGCGAACACCACGCACTTGAAGTCGAGGAGCTGCATGTTCGGCTCGATCCGTCGATAGAGCGGAAAGCTCACCTTCCACGGACGGGTGTAGGTCTTGGGGTCGGTGATCGTCGCCTCGTAGAGGAGATGGTCCGGTCCGGTCGCCGTGTAGCGCTCGAGGACGTGGATCTCCCCGCTGTGGTGATTGCCGGAGCTGTCGAGCCAGGTGTCGGGAACCTGGGCGGAGACGTCGATCACCAACGTCTCGTCCTCCCAGTGTCCGCGGGAGTGGCCCATCCAGTTGTCGCCGGGACTCTCGAAGTCGGGCCGGTTCATGTAGACGATCCGGCTGGCGCTGGCGAACTCGTAGGCGAAGATGATGTTCTCGGGGGTCTGGATGATCTGGAACGGGAAGGGCATGTAGTTGGCGCGGGGGATGCCGGGCATGAAGCACTTGATCGCCGGGTCCAGCTCCCACCACCGCGCCAGGTTCTCCTGCTGCTTCGCCCTCGCCGCCGGGGTGTAGGGGATCTCGCCGCCTTCGACGATGCCCAGGCCCCCCGGCACGGCGCCGAGCGCACCCAGTTCGACGATCGGGCCGTGGCGGGCGGCGTGGGCCTCGATGTCCCAGTGCGCCGTGGTCAGGGCCTGCCAGATGCCGTTCAGATCCGGCTCGCCATCGCTTGTGCGCGGGGCCAGGTAGTCCTGCGCCTGGACCGGCGCAGCCGCCATCACCGCAACGACGGCTGCGACCGTGGCGGAAAGCCCTGCGCTCCGCCTTCGGTTCCGCACGTTCCCGCCTCTCATTCGGGGTCCGCCGCGGCGGCCGCGGCGGCCTCCTGCTCGCTGACGCGGGCGCCGCGCAGGATGTTCGCCATGTTGTAGTTGCCCTCGTGGCAGGCGAACTCGAAGAGCGGCTCGTTGCGCTTGCCCATCGGCATCCTCACCGTCCAGGGCCTGACCCAGATCGGCGGATCGTCAATCGTCACCTCGTAGAGCATCACCTCGGGGCCGACCCGGGTGAAGCGCTCGGTCACCACCAGCTCTTCCGAGTTGAGGGAGTGAAACCAGGTCTGCGGGGTCCCTCGCTGGTGAGTGCCGGCGTACCCCTTGGGCAGGTAGTTCGCCGTCTCGACGACCAGCGAATCGCCTTCCCAGCGGCCCCGCGAGTCTCCGAGCCATAGCCCGATCCGGCGATCGGGGTGGGGCGAACCGTCGAGAGGGATGACGCGGGCCTCGTGGTACCACTCCATGACGATGACCACATAGTCCCTGTTCTGGACGAACTTGTAGTACTGGTTGAAGTTCGCCCGCACGGGCACCCCCAGGGTCACGCAGCGTTCACCCAGGGAACGGTCCTTCCAGGTGTCGGCCGGATGTTCCTCCAGGTACTGCTGGAGGGCGTCCCAGTCCTTCTGCGCCTGGTCGGTCAGGGCCGGAATCCCGCCTTCCGGCGGGTCGATGACCAGGTCGGACAGTCTGGCGCCGCCGCGCGTGCCGCCGATCTCTACCCACACCCCGCGCAGGTCGGGGTGACCGTCCACGGTGCGGGGCAGGGTCCAGCCCGGTGGCGCCTCGGGAACCTCCACGGGCCCGCGAGCCCGTCTCTGGGCCGCAGCGAGGCCAGGCAGCAGCAGGACCAATACGACTCCGGCCGCCAGGCGTCGCGAAGACGATCTACGCATCAGCAGCCTCCCGTGGGGGTTTACCTTAAGCCTATTGGACCTCCCGGCTTCGGTCAAACACCGTTTGGAACATGACCGGTGTCAACCCTTGATGCACAGATGCAGTGTCGTTATGCTCTGCACACCATGAGGACGACGATTTCCCTTGAAGACAGACTCGCCATGCAGGTCCGTCGCGAAGCGTCCCTTCGGGGAGTCAGCGTGAGCCGCTTCATTGCGACGATCCTGGACGATGCGCTCAAGCGGACGGAGCCACGGGAGGCACCGGCGTTTCGGCTGGTGACGGTCGGCGGCGATGGCCCGCGTCCGGGGTTTGACGTTGACCGTCCCCGCACGTTCGAGATTGGAGAGGACGAGGCGCAGTTCGTGCCTCCGCGTCGCTGACGGATGCCGATGACGTGCTGCTTCCGGACGTCAACGTACTGATCTACGCGCATCGGGAAGACTCGAGTCAGGACCATCCTCAGTACGCGGAGTGGCTCGTTCGGCTGGCGACGGGTGCGGAACCCTTCGCTTTGTCGGTCCTTGTTCTTGCCGGTTTCGTGCGGATCGTCACCAACGGCCGCATCTTCGCACCGCCGAGTACGCCCGACGAGGCATTCGCCTTCGTCGGCGAGCTGATCGCGAGGCCCAACGCGCGGGTTGTCGGTCCCGGTCCGGATCATCTCGCGATTCTCGAGCGGCTCTGTCGACAGGCGGATGCGAGGGGAAAGCTGGTGGCGGATGCTCAGCATGCGGCGGTTGCCATGGAGCACGGCTGCACGATCGTCTCGACGGACGCCGATTTCGACCGCTTCGCCGGGTTGCGCTGGTTGCACCCGCTGCGTCGTTAGACGAACGACGTGCCGGGACGGCCCGTGAAGGTCTGTGGCGGGCGAGGGACGAGGGATGCCGGCATCCGGCCGGCATCCAAGGCTTACTCGGTTCGCCCGTCGTCGATCTCCCGGTCGATGTCGTCCGCGGAATCGTAGAGGCCCGGCGCCGCGCCGAGCAGATCGCTCATCGGGCGGGCAGGTCCCCGTTCGCGGAGTTCCTTTCAGGTCTCCTTCGCCGACGTCAGCTCGATCTGCTTGTAGCCGCCTGCCCGCCTGAAGTGGAGAATCAGGTAGAGGAAGCCGAGCGCCATGAATACGGGTATCGCCGCGGTGATCCGCAGAGCGGTCTGGCCGCCGTGGAAGGACGCGTCGCGCACGGCCTGCTCGTCCGGCGGCAGGGTGATGCTGAAGTCCTTCGCCTTCTCCATGACCGGGCCCGCCTTCGTGCCGTCGAGGCCCTGGACGGGGGCGAAGAACAGGAAGCTGTTCGTGCCCTGGGCCTTGTACTCCTCGTAGACGCCGGGAGCGTTGGCCTGCAGGTCCTGCGAGGCGTGCCGGTCCTGGAGGTAGCCGATGCCGGGGCCGCCCAGCAAGCCCGCCGACAGCATGCCGACGCCGCCGACGGCGCCGAGCGTTAGGGCGCCCCCGCGGGGAAAGCGCTCGGACACGACGGCCAGCATCGTCGGCCAGAAGAAGGCCTTGCCGGCGCCGTAGATCGTGGCGGCGATCATGACGGTGACCGCGCCGGCCAGCGAACCGAGCGAGTAGAGGCCAATGGCAGCGACGACGGCGCTCACGAACAGCAGCCCGAGCGGATTGATCCGGTGAACGATCGGTCCGGCGAAGAAGCGCAGCACGAACATCAGGATGGACGTGTAGAGCAGGATGAACAGCCCCTTGCCGCCGAGGACGGTATCCATGATGTTGACGATCCAGCTGTCCGTTCCGAGCTCGACGTAGCCGATGCAGACGTGGAGCACGAGCAGGAAGAGCAGCATGGGCGCCGCAAACTCCTTGACCATGTCGAGGAACTTGACGCCGGCGGCCGCCGCCTCGGACGTGGGGAACTTCTCCTTGACCATCATCAGGACGTAGATGAGGGTCGGAACGAGATAGAGCGCGAGGACGATCTCCCAACGCACGCGGCCGATCAGGCCGATACCCAGGAGAGAGCCGCAGATGAGACCGGCGGGCCAGCCGGCGTGCAGGATGTTCAGGTAGTGGGTCTTCTCCTTGCGGTACAGGGTCGCGACCAGCGGGTTGATGACCGCTTCGCAGATGCCGTTCGCGACCGCGAAGATGAAGACGCCCCAGAACAGGCAGAAGTAGGCCCCGGCGCGCGCGAAGTCCGGGTCTGTTTCGATCGATCCGTTGTAGACGAACGTGGCTGCAACCGCCACGACGACCGACAGCACGTGCAGAACGCCCGCGCCCAGCAGGAACGGCTTGTAGCCGTAGCGGTCGAGGAAGGCGCTGGCCACGAGAATGACGAGTCCGAAGCCGACGAAGCCGCCTCCGGTGATCTGCCCGAGTTCCGTCTGCGTGAAGCCGAACGCCGTGCCCCACTCGAGGAGGAGGCCGCCTCGGACCGCCGTCCCAAGTCCGGCGACCAGGATGGTGAGGAAGCTCGCGATCAGTAGTTTCGTCTTGTTCATTGGCCCTCCTGAAGCCGGTCCGATGGTGTGGGGTCCTATGGTCCGAGCGTGAAGCCCGGTAGCCGGATGATCTGGCCGCCCTGGAGCGCCGACTCGTGGGCGCAGATGCCGACGCAGGTCCAGTTGGCGCTGGTGACCGCATTCGGCCAGGGATCGCGGTCGTCGTTGAGCGCGCTCAGGAACTCGTGGACGAGATGGGGGTGGGAGCCGCCGTGTCCGCCGCCCTGGATGAAGGAGAGGTGCTCGGCGTCGTGGATCTCCTGGGGCAGGGTGAAGTGCCGGATCTCTTCCGGCAGGAGGTGCGCGTAGTCCGGGACCTCGATCTTCTCCGGGATCTCGTGCTCTGGCTTCTTCGCGGTGTGCAGGACGTGGGGCTCGTCCTCGATCAAGGTCCACTCGAAGCTCTTCTTCGTGCCGTAGACGTCGAAGCTCTCGCGGTACTGCCGCGCGACGTCGTAGAGGAAGCGCCAGATGTGGGCGACCAGGTCGCTGTCCTTGACCTTGATGTGGCAGGTCTCGACGGCGAAGCGGTTGCCGGACTTCTCGGCGATGTCGTCGCGCACCGCGCCTGAGCCGAAGCAGCTCACGTACTCGGCCAGCCCGTCGACCAGCCCCAGGCAGGGGCTGACGACGTGGGTCGCGTAGTGCATCGGGATCATCCGTTCCCAGTAGGACGGCCAGCCGTCCATGTCCTGCGGGTGCGAGGCGGCCAGGTGCTGGATGTCGCCGAGCTCCCCCTTGTCGTACAGCTCCTTGATGAACAGGAACTCGCGGCTGTAGACGACCGTCTCGGCCATCATGTACCTGAGGCCCGTCTCCGCGACCTTCTCGACGATCTTGCGGCAGTCCTCTACGGTCGTCGCCATCGGCACGGTGCACATGACGTGCTTGCCGGCGTCGAGCGCGGCGAGCGACATCCAGGCGTGGTCCGGGATCGGCGTGTTGATGTGAACGTAGTCCACGTCCGGATCGGCGAGCACGTCGTCGTAGTCCGTGTAGCGCCGCTCGATCCCGAACTGGTCGCCGACCTTGTTGAGTTCCGCCTCGTCGCGGCGGCAGATCGCGTGGACGTTGGCGCCTGGGTAGGACTGGTAGATGGGGATGAACTCGGCGCCGAAGCCGAGACCGATCATGGCGACGTTCGTCATGTCCTCAGGGGCCCTGAGGGCTCGTCTCTTCCTGCGCGGTCATCAGGTACGCCACGAGGTTCGTCACCTCGTCGTCGGTGTACGGATCGAGCAGTCCCTCCGGCATCATCGAGAGCGGGAAGTAATCGAACGACTGGATATCCGACTGCGCGATGATGACTTCGTCCTGGCCGACGACGCGCAGGGTCATGGAGCGGGGGCTCTTGGTGGCGACGGTGCCGGAGTAGGTGCGGCCGTCCCGGGTGGTCACCATCAGGGTCTGGTAGACGTCCTGGATGTCGCCGCTCGGGTCGAGGATGTTCGTCAGCAGGTAGTCGAGTTCCGTGCGGTTGGAACCGGTGAGGTCGGGACCGATGAGGCCGCCTTCGCCGAACATCTGGTGGCACACGGCGCAAAGCTCGGTGAACATCTGCTCGCCGTGAGCGGTGTCGGCCGCCGCGATGGCGTCGTCGCTCAGGATCGTCGTGTACTTCGCGATGGCCGCGGCCTTCTCGCTGGAGACCCGCGTGATCGGTCCCCAGACCTCGAGAAAGCCGCTGCCGACGACGCGGTGGAGCTGACGGGCGACGTAGGCCGGCACGTCGCGCCGCGGGACGCTTCCCTCCTTGATCGCGCCCATCAGCACCCGCCCGTAGATGGGGCGAGAGGCGAGCGTCTGGACGGCGGCGAGCTTCTCGTCCGCGTTGAAGGAGTCGTAGCGCCCGAGCAGCAGGAAGCCCGTTTCCCAGCGGCCGTCGAACGCGGCGTAGGCGCGAAGCGCGGCGATCCGCACCTCGGGTTCGTCCAGCAGAGCCGGGAGCCGCTCGAAGAGGGCCTGGTGCTGCTGGTCGGCGAGGCCCTGGATGGCCCGCCGGCGATCTTCGGGCGGTGCGCTCTCGTCGTCGAGAGTGGCAAGAAACTGGCGCGCGACCTCGACGCCGCCGAACTGCTGTTCGACCTCGAGGGCGAGGTCGGCGACGTTGCGGTCGCGCTTCAGCCGGGCGTAGACCCGTTCCCAGTTGTCTGGAGGCTCGGCGTAGACCTGGCCTTCGAGTCCGGCCAGCATGCCCCGGAGCAGAGCCGGCCGGGCCTCGGACCGGTCGTCGAGCGAGGTGACGAGGAACCCGAGCTCGTCCGCGTCGACCGCGCGGCGCGCGATGTTCTCGGTGAGCATCGGGATCTGGGAGGTCCTGGCGAGGCGCAGCGCTCGCTTCGGGTCCTCCGGAACCAGGGGCTCGATGCCGAACCAGATCATCTTCGGGATGTTGTGGTCGTCCGCGTCGTCGCCCTTCATCACGAGGTGCTCGGCGATCGACCAGCGCACGTCGTGGTCGACGCGCTGGAGGGCAGCCGCGAGGTAGAGGCGGACGACCGGCGAGGTGTCCCTGTCCGCCAGCTCGATGAACTTCTCCGTCGCGGCGGCCGGCGCGTCGTGGTCTTCGGTCAGGAGCTGGATCGCCCAGGCGCGGACGTGCTGATCCTCGTCGTCCAGAGCCGTCATCAGCTCGTCGGGCGTGAAGCCGCCGGTGACGTGGAGCGCCCACATCGCCCGCAGGCGCAGGTCGCCGTCCGGGTTCGACGTGAACATCTCGCGCAGCGCGTCGTGAACCGGGGCGTCGACTTCGCCCCTGGCCGCGCGGCCCTGCAGGACGACCCGTGCCCGCCGAGCGTGCCAGGAGCTCTTCGAGAGCTGCAGCGCGACGAGTTGCTCGTTCGACATCGTCTTGACGTCGTCGTAGCGGCCCTCCCAGTCCTCCGCCAGGGACTGCTCGGGCGTGATCCGGAAGATCCGTCCGGTCTCCTTGTGCTGGACGTCGTTGCCGCAGATGTCGGCGTCGTGCCAGTCGAGGACGTAGACGTCGCCGCCCGGCCCGATCTCCATGCTGAAGCCGACCCACTGCTTGTTGTTGGCGAGCAGGAAATCCTCGCCGTGGTGCGCGACGAAGCCGGAGCCCTTCGGCTCGAGTTCGTCCGAGAGCACCGCGTGCTCGTGGATGTTCGCCATGAAGAGCCGGCCGTGGTGTTCTTCGGGGAAGGCGTCCGAGAGGTAGACGCGGGCGCCGCCGTGCGCGGAGCGGTGACGGTGGTTGACGATCGTGCGGATGTCGCCGTAGACGTACGGGTTGAAGTGGCTGCCGCCCTGCCGGTGGTAGATGCCGCCGGGGACCACGTGGAACAGGTGGGGGATCACGCAGGCGGTGATGAAGATCTGTCCCTTCGCGTCGTAGTCGATGCCCCAGGGGTTGCTGAAGCCGTGGGCCACGACCTCGAAGCGGTCCTTCGTCGGGTGGTAGCGCCAGACGCCGCCGTTGATGTCGACCCCATCCGCTTCGAGCAGGTCCGCGGGGAAGGGATCGTTGTGGCCGTAGATCGTCTCTTCGGGGCCCGGCTTGCGGATCACGGAGGGCGTCGCGAAGCCTTCGAGACCGTAGAGCCAGCCGTCGGGCCCCCAGTGGAAGCTGTTGATCGTCTCGTGACGGTCGCGGATGCCCCAGCCGGTCAGCAGGATCTCGGCGTCGTCCATGTCGGCCACGTCGTCGCCGTCGCGGTCGGGGAGGTAGAGGAGGTGGGGCGGCGCGCCGACGAAGACGCCGTCGAAGCCGACCGCCAGCGCCGCCGGGAACGGGATGCCCTCAGCGAAGACCGTCCTGCTGTCGGCCGTGCCGTCGCGATCCGTGTCCTCCAGGATCAGGATCTTGCTGTCGCCCGAGCCGGAGAAACCGCGGCCGCGGGTCTCGTAGTCGCGGTTCTCGGCGATCCACATGCGGCCGCGGTCGTCCCAGGCGAAGGCCATGGGTTGGGTGATCATCGGCTCCGAGGCCCAGGCGTTCACCTTGAATCCCTCGCGCACGGTCATCGCATCGACCGCCTCTTCCGGGGTCAGGAACTTCTCCTGCTTCGCTTCCCGCTGGGCGATGCCCCATAGCGATGACGTCGAGTAGGAGCCCTCGGCAGCCCCGGTGTACTCCTCCCAGTCCTCCGTCAGTTCGAGGTCGTTCAGCTCGCCGGTGTAGACGATGAGCCGGTGTCGTATGACCTCGGTGGCGCCCTCCGGGATGTGCCAGTCGCCCATACGCGCCCGCGTGGGTCCGACACCGAGCTGGCCGTCGACACGCCATGTCTGGGGGTAGCCGGCGTTCATCGGGTGATCGAAGATGGCGACGTGCAGGAAGTCGTCGCGACCCTCGACCTGCATGCCGACGTCGACCCACATTGCCCGCTGGCCCTCCGCTTGGCGGTTGCGCTGGCGCGCCGCGTTGACCGCCTCGCCGGGGATGTCCCTGGTCCAGGGCATGCGCAGGAACATGCCGCCGTAGGACATCTCGTTGATCGAGACGTCGGTGTGGGCCTCGCCGGCCCATTCGAGATCGAGGATGAAGCGGTCTTCCTCGGCCCGCATGGACCAGTTCTGGGTCTCGGTCATGAAGGCCTTGCCTTCGGCGTCCAGCATCCCGTAGACCGTCTGCCACTGCACCTCCGTCCCAGCCTCGGTCACGACGGTGGCCGAATCGCGCCGCCAGTAGTCGCCGCCTGGGTTGTGGAAGTAGTCGCGGCCGACGGCCTTGGCGATCTCCTCCGGCTTGTCGCGGCGGTAGAACCACTGCCGGAGCGTGTCCGCGTCCATTGGCTCGCCGTTGACCCGCGTGAAGCCCCAGTAGAGCCCGGTCTGGTGAGGGTGATGGCCTGGGCTGTACTGCGTCGCCAGGCCCTTGCCGTCCGGAGCGACGATCGGGTGCAGGAACGGCCGGTGCTCCGCGCCGGCGTTCTGGGTGACGATCGGTTCCTCTTCTCCCTCCCGGTAGATCGAGATCGAGCCGGTTTCCTCGTCGAGGACCGCTCGTAGCGGAACGGCTTGCGCCGCTTCTTCCGCGGCCGCCTCACCGGCGCCCGTGCCCTGAGTGCAGCCGGCGGCGAGAGCCGCGAGTGCCAGTAGAACGATCGGTACCCATGCCGGCTCGGCCGGAACTCTCATCCGCGTTCCTCCCTCGATCCCTGAAGCCTGTCGTGGAGACAAGGGCGCATCCTATCGTCCCGCCGGAAGAGATCCCCGGTGGCTTCCGGCCCCGGACAGTCCAGCGTGGCTGCGCTTCTACGGGCCCGCGGCGGGGAAGTAGTACCTCATCTCGTCGAAGTCGATCGTCCACGACCCCTTCGGCCAGAGGTACTGGTGCGAGATCAGGACGTCCGCCATGAAGCCGAATCGCCAGAAGAAGTCACTTTCTACGAAGACGTTGCCCAATGCTTGCGCCGGACCGCTGGGCAGACCGTCCAGGCCGTGGGACTCGATCGGCGACCAGTAGTAGGGCGTCCCCTGGATCTCGTTCTTCTCCAGTTCGAGGAGCTCAACGGTCTCCTCGACAATGACGAGCGGCATGCTCGCGGCCAGGCCTGAATCGAGGAAGTAGTTCAGTCCCGGGTGGCCATTCAGGCTGCCCTTCGCGAACATCAGGTGGGTGCTGGTCATGTAGAAGGGAACTTCGACGGGCGGCATGTCGCCGAATGCCTCCATCACTTCGGCAAGGGCCTCGGCGCTTCGCTCGCGGAAGGTGATGCGGCGGTTGTCGTAGTCGACAGTGGTCAGGAACTGCTTGAGGATCTGCGTGGTCAGCACGCCGTCGGAGGTCTGGCCGAGGGCCTTCCAGGTCGCGCCGATGACCGGCACGTTCGAGAGCGTCACGTCGCCCATCGTGACGGTCGCGGCGACGCCTAGCGGTTCCTCGACCGTCTCGCCCCCTGTGTAGGCGTAGCGGGCTTCGCGGTTGGCGAGGGTCGGAAGGCCGATGCGTTCGTAGATGCCCTTGTCGAGATAGAGCCGGTCGCCGCCGGTGTCGAGGATCAGGTTGACCAGTTCGCCGTTGACCTTGAGCGTCACGAGGGGCAGGGCGCCGGGTTGCGTGATGTCGTTCGTCATCGGCAGGTGGGCGATTCGGTCCTCGCCGGTCCATTCGATGCCGTAGGGCTCGCCCTCGAAGGCCCGCATGAAGGTGAGCAGGCTGGCCGACCCTTCCGCCGCGGCCGGCGCGGGAAGCTCACGGGCCCTCGCGAAGTCGTTGGTCTGGTAGTGGGCCAGGGTCAGTGCGCGGAGGGCCTGGGCGTGGGCGTCCGAGCCTTCGTCGGCGAGTTCGAGAAGCCGTTCGTTCCGGGCGACGGCCCGGGCGTAGTCGCCCAGCAGGTACGCCGTCCTGGCCGCGAGCCGGAGGTCACCCGCATGGCATGTAGCGGGCGTGCCCAAGGGTGCGATGACCTCGTTGGCCTCCCAGATGTCGCCCAGCTTGAACAAGACTTCGGCGTAGGCGCGGCGGACTTCGTCGTTGTCGGGGTCTGCCTCAAAGGCCTCCTGGCGAGAGCGAAGAGCGGCTTCGACGTCGCCCCGGAGCCTTGGACTCCACTCCTCCACGTCGGTGCCGGAAAGTTCGCCGCAGGGAAGGGGGTCGCCTTGACAGCTCCAGGTCGTCAACGCCGTTGCCAGCGCGACCGTCGTGACAATGGGCCGCGCAACGTTCTTCATGGGCTACATTCTCCGGGTCGGTTTCGTCCCGATTCTACGAACCGTCCCAACACCGGGGAGCCGCTCATGACCGATGTCGCCATAGCCGATCCGGACCTGCACACGGGCGAGGAGCCGATCCTCCGCGAGGCGACCTTCAACCCGAAGGTGCGCACCTACTGGTTGCTGACGGGCGCGCTCGTGTTGACCGTCAGCATCGTCGGGATCCCCCTGCTGATCTTCTGGTTTCCCATCGGCTACGCCCTGACAGGCCGTTACCTGGAGCGCGTTCGTTGCGTGCTGACCGAGAAGAACCTGCACGTCGCGAGGGGCGTCCTGGTGCGGCAGGAGAAGACGGTCCCCCTCGACAAGATCACGGACCTGGCGATGTCGCACGGCCCGATCATGCGGCAGCTCGGCCTGCGCGGTCTGTCGGTGGAGACGGCGGGCCAGTCCGGTCCCGGCAGTCTGATCAAGCTGGTCGGAATCGAGGGGACGGAGGAGTTCCGTGCGGCCGTGCTGGCCCAGCGCGAGCGGGTCGGGGCAGCAGACGGAAGGTCGACCGCACCCGGGGTAGCCGTAGGCGGAGAGGGCGATGCGAGCGCGGAATCGGCGAAGCTGCTGAGCGAGATCAGGGACTCGCTGCTGCGGATCGAGAAGCGGTTGGGCGACGGCGGCGGAGGATAGGGTGCCGCGACCGGCGCGCGGCCGGTGAACCCACGATCCCCCGGAGCCAGCCATGACCGAGAACCGCCAGATCATCATCGACTCGCTGCCGACCGACCGGCTCGAGCCCGGCAACTACGCGCTCCGGACCGTCGAGGCGCCCGCGCCGGGCGACGGGGAAGTGCTGTGCCGCACGCTGGCGATCACGATCGGGGCCGGCCAGCGGGCCGGTCTCCAGGGCAGCGCGAGCTACGCCGGGGCACCCCGTGCCGGCATCGTGATGAGCGGCACCGCGGTAGCCCGCGTCGAGGCGTCGAACGACGACGCTGTTCCGGTTGGTTCGCTCGTCGTCTGTCCGGCCGGCTGGCAGGACTACTCGGTCCACGAGGCGGCGAAAGTGCGCGTCGTGGATGAGGGCGACGGCGGCGGCGATCCGGCGCACCATCTCGGCGTCTACGGCACGAACGGGCTGACGGCGTACTTCGGGCTTTTCGACGTCGGCGAGCCGAAGGAAGGGCAAACCGTGCTCGTTTCGGCCGCCGCCGGTTCGGTAGGCCACCTGGTGGGCCAGATGGCGAAGATCGCCGGCTGCCGCGTCGTCGGCGTCGCCGGCGGGGAGGCGAAGTGCCGGCTGCTCACGGAGGAACTCGGCTTCGACGCCGCCGTCGACTACAAGAGCCCGAGCTTTCGGAGCGACTTCAAGGAGGCGACGCCCGATCGCATCGACATCTACTTCGACAACACCGGCGGCGAGGTCCTGGGCAGCGCGCTGCGGCGAATGAAGGTCGGTGGCCGCATTGTCTGCTGCGGCGTGGTCTCCCAGTACGACACGTCCAAGCCGGCACCGGGGCCGTTCGGCGTCCCTGGCCTGCTGATCAACTTCCGCGTCCGCATGGAGGGTTTCCTCGTCTTCGACTACGCGAAGCGCTATCCGGAGGCCTGGACCCGGATGCGCGAATGGGTCGAGGGTGGCAAGCTGGTCCCGAAGCAGGATGTCTTCGAGGGTCTGGAGAAAGCACCGGAGGCGTTCGTCGACCTGCTGGCGGGCGGCAACGTGGGGACGCGGATCGTGCGCGTCGCGTCGTGACTGGAGGGAGCGAAACGATGGACCGAAGAGCACTCTTGACCGTCGCGCTCGTCGCTGCTTTGGCGTTCGGTTGCGCCGCCGGTCCTCCAGGTGACAACGCAGTGGACACCGACCCCTCGCCCGAGGCCCTCCTTGAACAGGCCCGCGCCATCCATGACCGGGTGCTGGTCCTCGACGCCCACGCGGACACCGAGCTTCCGGACGCGCCGTCCCCCTACGTCGGCGACGATGGGCTGTCCCAGGTCGACCCGGCCAAGCTCCACGCGGGCGGCGTCGACGCGGTCGTCATGTCCGTCGCCGTCGGTTCGGGACCGCGCACCGCGGAAGGCTACGCAGCCGCCCGGTCAAGGGCCGACGAGGAGGTCGCGGCGGTGCTCGGGCTGGCTGCGGACCCGGCGAACAATGCCGTAATCGCCCGGTCGGCCGATGAGATCGTCGCTGCACATGAGCAGGGCGAGGCGGCCCTCGTCCTTGGCTTCCAGAACGCGATGATTCTCGGCACGGAAGTCTCGACGCTGGACGACTTCTACGACGCCGGAGCTCGCGTGTTCGCGCTCACGCATCTGGGGAACAACGACTTCGCCGACTCGTCGCGTCCGGTCTTCAACGCGGCGACGGGCACGCACGAAGCGGCCGAGCACGGCGGGCTGTCTGACCTTGGGGTCGCGGCGATCGAACGGATAAACGCTCTCGGCGGAGTTGTCGACGTCTCCCAGTTGTCCCGGGACGCGGTGCTGCAGGTGCTGGAGGTTTCGACGACGCCGGTCATCGCGAGTCACTCCAACGCAAGGCAACTCACCGACGTCAGTCGCAACCTGAGCGACGAGGAGATCGACGGCATCGGCGCGATCGGCGGCGTGATCCACGTCTGCCCGTTCCGGGGCTACCTCTACGATTCGAACGATGCTGCGCTGGACGCGGCGATCCGCGAGGCGCGGCGCGAGGCCGGCGTCCTGGAGGACTACCTCTATCCCTTCGAGCTGTACTGGGAGATCGACGATCCGGCTGCCAGGTCCGCCTTCACGCAGTCGATCAGCGACCTCCTCGGCCCGGGCAGCGTCGACTCGATGCTCGACCACCTCGACTACATCGTCGACCGGATCGGCGTCGACCATGTCGGGATCGGCACGGACTTCAACCACGGTGGCGGAGTCGAGGGCTTCGACCATGCCGGCGAAGCTCTCGGCGTGACTGTCGGCCTGCTGGAGCGCGGCTACAGCGAGGAGGACATCGGGAAGATCTGGGGCGGCAACTTCCTCCGGGTCCTCCGGGCGGCGGAGGTCGCGAAGAGCTCGGTTGAGTAGGTGGCCGCTCGGCGTTGTGTGGCGTACACTAGAGACATCGATCTCAATCTGAATCGGAGGTTCTGAGAATGAAGCGCACCGCGAGCTTGCTGTCGGCAGCCGTCCTCCTTCTCGTCCTTGTCCCGGCCCTCGCCGCCCAGGACGACGGGATTCCGCGAACGGCGAGCGGCCGGCCGGATCTGAACGGAACCTACGACGCCGCTACGTTGACGCCGCTCGAGCGACCGGTGCATCTCGGCGAGCGGGCGTACCTGACGCCGGAGGAAGCCGCCGAGATCGCCGAGGAGGAGCGGCTGATCCAGGAGGGCGCGGTCCAGCGGTCAGACGCGAACCGCGAGGCACCGCCCGAGGGTGGCGCCAAGGTGGTCGGTCTGGAACACACCGCCGGGGGCGGCAACGAGTTCGGCGCCGGCAACGTAGGCGGCTACAACCTGTTCTGGATCGACCGGGGAACCGACACCTACCTGGTCGACGGCCAGATCCCGACCTCGATCATCATCGATCCGCCGAACGGCCGGATGCCGCCGATGACGGATGCGGCGCAGGCGCAGTTGAGGGCTGCTCTAGCCGGCTTCATTCGCGCCAATGACGGCACCGCCTGGTGGGTAGAGCACGACGGCCCCGGCCCCTACGACGACCCCGAGTCGCTGCCGACGAGCGAGCGCTGCCTTGCCGGCTTCACCGGCGCCGCACCGACGCTCCCGAGCCTGTACAACAACTACAAGCGAATCGCGCAGACCGAGACGCACGTCGTCATCCTTCTCGAGATGATCCACGACGCCCGCATCGTCCGCCTCGACTCCGAGCACCCGGGACCTGAGGTGACGAAGTGGCTCGGCGACTCGATCGGCTGGTGGGAAGGCGACACCCTCGTCGTCGACACGACGAACTTCCGTGTCGGCGGCCGCGGATTCCGCGGCGGTTCCGAGAACACCCGCGTCGTCGAGCGCTTCTCCGTGCAGCACGATGGCAACGTGATCTACAACTTCACCGTCGAGGACGACACGGTCTGGACCGCTCCGTGGACCGGCGAGTATCTGTGGAAGGCCGCTGACGGCCTCGTCTACGAGTACGCCTGCCACGAAGGCAACTACTCGATGGGCGGCACGCTCCGCGGCGCCCGCCTCCTCGAGTCGGAGGCTCTGAGCGGAGCCAGCACCGGCGCCGAGTAGGCGCGGCTTCGGGCCGCGTCGCGGCGCATCGCGTCAGCCCTGGGTCCGACCCGCCTGCGTCGCTGCCGGAGGCTGGACTGTGCCGTGTCGCGGCACGACGACGTTGCTCTGGGTGCGCGGGTCTTCCGACCCGCACGCTGCGGCGACTTCGCCCCGGTTTTCGGCATAGGGTCGCCGGACCGAACTGTCGGTGCGCCGGCCTTCTGGCCGGCATCAGGTGAGTCGCGAGAGCGGCGAAGCCTAAGTTGACGGCTGGACCAACTGGCTTGGACCAACGGTGACGATGACTCTGCGGGTGCATCGCGGAGGGATCGCGAGCAAGAGAGGGAGTGCGGAAGTGAAGACGATGACGAAGTCCACACTGAAGAAGTTGGCCGAAGAACAGAAGACCCGGACGTGTTCCTGACTGGCCGACGAGAAGTGTGGCAAAGACGGCCCGATGGGCACTGCTTGCTGTTCAAGGATCAAGGCCGACCCCAAGGTCGTCGGAGGCTTCAGTGTCCTGAACGCGCTCGACGATTTCGGCCGTGAGCGGCTCTCGAAGCACTACTTCATGCGCGACTTCCTTTACTCGGAGATCGCCTCGGTTCACGGCATTCCGAACGTGCCGGACGACGCTGAGCTGGCCGTCGAGACCGGGCGCGGCTTGTGCGAGAACCTCCTCGAACCGCTTCACAGCATCTTCGGCCACGTCACGATCCGCTCCGCCTTTCGCAGCGTCAGCGTGAACGGCTTCGGCAACTGCCACTTCTCAAGCTGCTCCTCCAACAAGGCGAGCTACGCGAACCACATCTGGGACCACGAGGACAAGCACGGCTACATCGGCGCCACGGCTTGCATCGTCATTCCGTGGTTCGTCGACTGGCTGGAAGAGCACCCGGACCGCGACTGGCGCTCCCTTGCTTGGTTCATCCATGATCATCTGCCGTACTCGGAAATGGTGTTCTTTTCCGAGGATGGGACCTGCAATCTCTCCTGGCGATGCAGCCGCGACGCGCCCGCTCGCTCAAGGTCCGAGGATCCCCGCCACAAGGTCTGGAGTCATTCCGCCCCGAAGGGGATTCTCACGGCGCCGGGGATGAGCAACTACACCGGGCGCCACGATTCCTGCTATCCGGACTTTCCTGACGTGGCCGCTGCCTCGAGTCGAGCGCGGGGGTCTCGATCGGCCCCGCGGGGCACAGAATGGCCCGACTACTTGCACGACGCTTGCGAACTCAAGGCGAAGGAGGACAAGCAGTTCGACGATCTGCACCGCCAGAAGGAAGACGGAGTAGCGAAGCCTGCATTCGCCGTCTGGCGCAGCCACTGGGTTCGGGAGGTCAACAACGCGTGGGAGGAGGTCGATCGAGGCAAGGGCACCTTCGGCGAAAGGGAGACTTGGTACGAGGGAGAACTCGCCGATTCACGGAGTTCCGGGAGCAGATGACCAACTCCCGGCGTCTTCGCTGTTTGAGATGGGCGGGGAGGGCATCAACGTGAATGCTGTGGATCGCTGCCGCGGCCTCATGGTCGGCCTCGGCGTTGGCAACGTGCTCGGCGTGCCCCAGGAGGGCTGGCCACGTCACGCGGTCGAGGCTTCCTACCCACATGGAATCCGAGAGATCGAACTGGAGCCCGGCGAGCCCGACGACGACGACCTCGCCCAGGCGATCATCCTTGCCGAAGCTGCGATCGAAGCGGGAGCCGGCGATCTCGACATCGACGCAATCGGCCGGCGGTTCTGGGTGTGGGCAGAGGAGAACGGCCGCGGCATCGGGATTCAGACCGCAGACGTGCTGTCGCTGATCGGCGGTGCCAGGCCGCGTGGCGGCCTCGGGCTTGGACTTCAGGCGCGGGAACCGAGGGGGCTACCGGCAGTGGCGGCGGCGAGGCAGGTCTGGGAGGAGTCCGACCGCTACTCCGCGGGCAACGGAGCCGTCATGCGGTGCGCGCCGCTCGCCATCCGGTGGCTGCGGGATGACGTTGCTCTTGCCAGGAACACCGCGGTGAGCGCTGTGACGACTCACGCAGACCCGCGCTGCGTGTGGTCCTCCATTCTGGTCAACGTCGCGGTTTCCATGGCGCTCAGGGGTGAGGATGTCGCCGTTTCGGAAGTCGTCAAGCGAACCCGCCGCGCTGCAGCGGTACTGGGGGACTCCATTCCGGGCCTCGGTGTCGCAGGGGCGCTGCCGGAAACTGTCGTGGATGCGTGCTCGATCGCCGGTGTCATTGCTCCGGCGGATCTGGCCCTTGACGGCCTCGACATGGGCTACACCCTAAAGGCGATGCAGGTCGCTCTTTGGTGCGCGACGCAGGCCACCGACTTCGAGGAGGCGCTGGTGGCGGTCGTCAGTGCCGGCGGAGACACGGATACGAACGGCGCGGTGGCCGGCGCGGTGCTCGGTGCCCGATTCGGGTTGAAGGCGATACCAAGCCGTTGGCGCTGGCGGCTGGCGGAGATCCGACCGGGCAGCGAGACGCTGGAAGTGCTCGCTGACCGGTGCCTTGCAGCGAGCGGGTGAGGGCCGTCAGGTCCGGCCGGCACGGCCGAAGAAACGGCGCCAGCTCATCGCGAGACCGGTCCAGACCAGGACGACGACGGCGAGTGACACGACGCCTGCGATCGTCTGTCCGACCACGCCATACACCTCGCCGGTGTGGGCAAACCGTAACCAACGGCGGATCTTGAAGCCGCGCGTGAAGGTCGGATAGCCGGCCCGCCCGACCAGCTCGCCTGTCGCCCGGTCGAACAGCAGGTCCTCGCGCTTCGACGGCTGGCGGCCCGTCCCCCGGTCTACGGTGACCACGACGGGATCGTGAGTCGACTCGGAAAGGTCGATCGTGAGCGTCCGCCATCCGGGCGTCTCGGCGCCGGCCTTCGCGGCCAGTGCCTGCAGCTCGGCAAACGATGACCTGCCCGTGATCGATTCGAGCTCACGCGCGAACACCCCGGGCGTAGCCGGGGAGGAGGTCGCCGGGTCCGGCGTGACGGATGGGGTCTCCCGCGCGTCCGAGTGCGGGCGCGGCGACTGCTGAAACGGTGGCGTGTCGCCAGCCAGCCGATGAACGAGGTCGGCGGCCCATTGATACGAGATGGTGGCCCCGCTGAAGACGATGACGACGAGCGGAACGACCGACCAGAAGCCGATCACCTTGTGCCAGTTGAAATCGCGCGCCCGTCCCCTGAGGCCGGGGTGAAACCACAGGCCGTGTTTCCAGGCGGCGCGGCTGCGGGTCGACGGCCACCAGAGGTAGACACCGCTGACGAGCAGGAACAGGAACCCGAGGTTGGCGATTGCCACCACCGTCCGACCGATGATCCGGTGTTCCCCGTCGAGGGCGAACCACCGGTGCCAGTACATGACGTTCTGGAGGAAGCGTCGCGTCCGCGTGTCGCCGTTGCCCAGCCGCTCGCCGGTGAATCGGTCGACATAGACGGTGGCTCCATCGTCGAGCCCGACGACCGCTGGCTCAAGCGGATCCCTGTGCAACGCAGCGGAAGTGACGGGACCGGCGGGCGTCCCGCCGGCGACGCGCGCGATCAAGTCGTCGAGCCCGAGCGGCGCAACGCCCGGGGAGGGCGGGTCGGCGCGATAGTCGCGCAGCGCCCACTGGTTGAGCTGCGCCTCGTAGGTGAGGATCACGCCGGTCACCGCCAGCATGAGGATCACGACGGCGGCGGCGACGCCGACCGCCAGATGGATCCAGAAGATCGCCCGGCGCAGGGACAGTGCCGCGAGCGCTCCTACTGCTGGTCGGAGTCGGTCGCCTGATCGGAGTCGGCCGGGGCAGCGGCGTCGCCCTCGCCGTCGGAGTCGGTCCCGCCGGGGCAGGCCGTCGTCACGACGGCGGCCGCCGCGAGCGATCCGACCGCGACCGCGCGAGAGAGGAACGAGCGGCGATCGACCCGGACAGTGGTGATGTCTTCGTCCGTCAGCGACATCGGCGTGGCGGGACGGTTGGCTCCAGGCTCGCTGTTCTCCGATCTACCCATGACGTTGCTCCTGCGTTTGGAAACTGGGACCGAATGAGTCCGGTATAGTAGGGATGCAGGCCTTGGGTGTCAAGCGGCGACCCGACTGCCGGAGCCGATGCGCGAGAACGAACCACGATGGGCCACGACGCAGGGAGCGCCCAGATGACGACGGACCACCCCGGGCCGGGATCGGCGACCGACCGCGACTGGTACGCCTGGCTCCTCGATCCGCTGCCGCCGGCGGAGTTTGAGAACGACTACTACGAGCAGCGGTTTCTTCACATCCGGCGCGACGCGCCGGCGTACTACGCCGGGCTGCTCTCGGTGAGCGACCTCGACACCGTGCTCGGCACCCACTCGGCCGGTCATCGCGACATCAAGCTGGTTCGTGCCGACGGCGACGTTGCCTCCCGTGAGTACGCGAACGACGCCGGCAGGGTCCAACCGCTCGAGGTCGCCAGGCACTTCGACGACGGCGCGACCATCATCTTCAACCAGCTTCAAACGCGCCTACCGACGCTGGCCCGGCTGTGCGGCGCGCTCGGACGGCGCTTCTCGTCGCGGGCACAGACCAACGTGTATCTCACGCCGCCCAAGGAGCAGGGCTTCGCCCCGCATTGGGACACCCATGACGTCTTCGTACTGCAGATCAGTGGCACCAAGCGCTGGTCGATCTACGACACCAAGGTGAAACTGCCGCTCCGGGGCCAGGGCTTCGAACGCGGTACGCCTCCCGGCGACGTCACCGACGAGTTCGAACTCGGCCCGGGCAGCGCCCTTTACATCCCACGAGGTCTGATGCACTCGGCCCGTTCGACAGGGCAGACGTCGTTGCACATCACGCTCGGGCTCACGGCGTTCACATGGGCCGAGTTCCTCGTCGAAAGCGTCACCGCGGCGGCGCTCGAGGAAGAATCGCTGCGCCGGAATCTCCCTCGCGACTTCGCTCGCGAGGAGTTCCCCCTGGCCGAGCGAGAGCGCCTGTTCGGCGAGAAGCTGGCGTTCGTGCAGTCGCGATTCGATGCCGAGGTCGTGTGGCGCCGCTTCGCGGACGAAGTCCTGGCCGCCGACGTACCCCTGTTCACCGACCTGCTCAGCCAGCGGCTCCACGGAGACCGGCTGACGCCCCGCTCGCGGGTAAGGCGTCGGGCCGGGCTGCTCACGGAAGCCGTGACGGACAGGGAAACGTGTCTCCTCCGGTTCGGTGGCCGTGAGATCAGGCTGCCGGCCGGCGTGTGGCCGGCGCTTCAGTTCGCGACGACGACTGACGAGTTCGCGATCGAGGACCTGCCCGACTGCCTGGATGCCGAGGGAAAGCTGACCCTGGTGGCGCGACTCGTCAGAGAGGGGGTTCTCCAGCGCTGAGCGCGCTCAACGCTGGCTGCTAGCGTCCGGAGTCGGGGTGCAGCAATGAGAATCCTGAAGATCGTCGCGATCGCCGGGCTCGGCCTGGTTCTGATGCTCGCCTGTGCGGTCGGCCTGTTCCTGGCTACAGCCGGCGTCGACAGACCGGAGGGCCCGGCGAGCCGCGAAGTACTCGCGCGGGGGCCCTACCAGGTCAAGAGGCTGGACACCACGTTCGTCGACCGGAGCCGCCCGACGCAGGCCAACAACGACTTCAGCGGCTCGGACGAGCGGCGCCTCGTGACCACGATCAACTATCCGACGAATCCGAACGCACGGGGGGTGGCGCGGGAAGGCCGACCGGCGAACGGCTTTCCGTTGATCGTCTACAGCCACGGCTTCATGTCCAGGCGGTCGGAGGGCGCCTACCTGGCGCGGCACTTCGCCAGCCACGGCTACGTCCTCGTCGCCGCCGACTATCCGTTGACCAACTTTGCGAGTCCTGGTGGGCCGCGTTTCGAAGACGTGATTCACCAGCCTGGCGACGTGGGGTTCCTGATCGACAGCGTGTTGCGCTGGAACGACGACCCGACTCACGAGTTCTTCGGGACCATCGACCCTGAGCGCATCGGCGTCATGGGCCTGTCTCTTGGCGGCATGACCAGCACGCTTGCCGCCTTCCATCCGGACCTCCGGGACGATCGGATCGGGGCTGCCGTCTCGATCGCCGGACCCAGTGTCATGTTCACGCCGGCCTTTTTCGAGATGGCCGAGGTGCCGTTTCTGATGATCGCCGGCGACGCCGACGCCATCGTGCCGTACCCGGAGAACGCGGCCTCGCTGCCCGAGCGAGCGCCGCGCAGCGGGCTGGTCACGTTGCGGCATGGCTCCCATGTGGGTTTCGCCGACATCGCCCGCTATACCTCCCGTTGGTCCAGGCACGGCGACTCTCTGGCGTGCGGCGCCCTCATGGGAGCGGTGGCGGAAGACGCCAACCTCGGCGACGTGGCCGGGCTGGGAGGACTGGAACAGGGAGTGGATCCCGGCCAGGCCAGCACGCCGTGCGATCCTCTCCCCACTGTGCGAGGGATGCGGCCGGCTCGCCAGCAGATGCTGACGATCCTCGCCGCCTTCTCGTTCTTCGAGAGCCGGTTCGCCGAGGAGGCCGTCGACCGCGCGAGGGCGGTCGACTATCTCGCCGCGGGACTGGCCGCGGAGAACGACGACGTGACGGTGCGACTGCCGGAGGCTCGTCGCCCAGGGTGACGAAGTGGCGGCTAGCGAGCGGCTCCGACCAGGGCGAGCAGCGCATCGACCTCCTTCGGCACAGCCGCACTCAGGATCTCCGGCTCGCCTTCGGTGATCAGCACCGTGTCCTCGATCCGGATGTGGATGTTCCGCTCCGGGATCTCGAGGATCGGTTCGACGGCGATGACCATGCCCGGCTCGAAGGGCAGGGAGCTGTCGCCGACGTCGTGGACGGAGAGACCGACGAAGTGACCGGCCCCGTGGGCGGGCTTGTCCTCGAAGCCCCAGCGGTCGTAGATCTCCCGGCAGATCGCGGTGGTCTCGCGCCGGGTGACGCCCGGGCGCATCGCGGCGATGATCGCCTTCTGCGCTTCCAGCACGGCGCGGTAGGCGCGCTCCTGGACCGCGTCGAACTTCCCATTGATCGGCCAAGTGCGGGTGATGTCCATCGTCAGGTAGGCGAAGGAGGCGCCGTAGTCCATGACGACCAGGTCGCCGTCCTGTAGTTGCCGGTCGTTCTTCACCCAGTGCCAGATCAGGCCGTTGGGACCTGAGCCGACGATCGCGGGGTAGGCCTCCATCTCGGCGCCGTGCTTCAGGAAGACGTGCTTGGCCGCGGCCTCCAGCTCGTACTCCCAGCCGCCGGTGCGGGTGGCGCGGATCGCCGCCGCGATGCCGTCGGCGCTGACCCTGCCGGCCCGACGCAGGATCTCGATCTCCCGCGGCGTCTTGATCGTCCGCAGGCGGTCGAGATGCGGCGTCAGATCGCGCAGCTCTGCGTATGGATAACGGCTCCGGATCGTCGCGATCTGGTGGGCCTGCTCGGTCGGCTGGCCGCCCCAGGGGTTCTGCTCGCGCCGGCCGAGGTACAGCCCCTTCTCGCTGCGGGCGAGGTCGAGTTCGTCGCGCTCGCCGAGACGCATCCAGAGCAGCTTCCCGGCCTCTCCCGGCATCCGGCCACGGCGACGGGCCAGGTGCTCGGGCAGGTAGGCGAGGTGGTCGACATCGAAGCCTCTGCCTTCGGCCTGCTCGGGGGCATAGAGCCAGTTCGGCCCGTCGATGAACTTCTCGCGGGCGCCCTGGTGGGGCAGGTAGAGGCGGGCCTCGCAGCCTTCGACCTCAAGCAGAAGTACGGCGTTCCGGCCCTCGTACCCGGTCAGGTAGAAGAAGTCGTGGTCCTGCCGGAAGCGGGCGCCGTAGCGCGGCATGGTCTCCGAAAACATGAGCACCGCGCCGCCGTCCAGGCGTTCGCAGAGGCGCGCCCGTCGTTCCGCGAATTCTCCAGGCGGGTAGGTGGCTCGCTGAGCGGTCGCCACTGTGGCGGCGAAGAAAACCGAGAGAAACAGGGCCGAGGAGGCGAGTTTTTCGACAAATTTGGCTGTGCGAGTCATTTTCTCGGGGAGAAACAGGGCATCTTCTAGTTTTTTCTTCCGCCTCCGATCGCGACAGCTCGCGTTTTGGCGAACGGAGCGAAGAAATCGTTCCCCTTGTCGTCGATCACGATGATAGCGGGGAAGTTCTCGACCTCGATCTGCCAGATGGCCTCCATGCCGAGATCCTCGAACTCGCGCAGCTCGACCTTCCGGATACTCTGCTCGGCGAGTGCCGCCGCCGGACCGCCGATCGAGCCGAGATAGAAGCCGCCGTGCTCCTGGCAGGCACGGCGGACTTCAGGCGAACGGTTGCCCTTGGCCAGCATGACCATGCTGCCGCCATGGCTCTGGAACAGGTCGACGTAGGGGTCCATCCGCCCCGCGGTCGTCGGCCCGAACGAGCCGGACGCCTTGCCTTCGGGTTTCTTCGCGGGGCCGGCGTAGTAGACGGGCTGGTCCTTGAAGTACCGAGGCAGGTCCTCGCCGCGGTCCAGCAGTTCCTTGAGCCGGGCGTGAGCGATGTCGCGGGCGACGACCATCGGGCCGGTGAGCGCCAGCCGGGTGGCGACCGGGTACTTCGACAGCTCGGCCCGGATCTCGTCCATCGGCCGGTTCAGGTCGATGGCGACGACCTGGCCGCTGAGTTCGTTCTCGTCGATGTCGGGCAGGTACCTGGCCGGGTTCTCTTCGAGCTGCTCCAGGAAGACCCCGTCGCGGTTGATCCGGCCCAGGATCTGGCGGTCGGCCGAGCAGGACACACCGAGGCCCACCGGAAGCGAGGCGCCGTGACGGGGAAGCCGGATGACCCGCACGTCGTGGGCGAAGTACTTGCCGCCGAACTGGGCGCCGATCCCGATCCGGGTGCAGAGATCGAAGATCCGCTGCTCCATCTCCAGGTCGCGGAAGGCGCGGCCGCGCTCGTTGCCGCTCGTCGGCAGGTCGTCGAGCGCGTGGCACGTCGCGAGCTTGAGCGTCTTCATCGTCGCCTCGGCCGAGGTACCGCCGACGACCAGGGCGATGTGGTAGGGCGGGCAGGCCGACGTGCCGAGAGTGCGCAGCTTCTCGTCGACGAAGTTCGTCAGCGAGATCGGGTTCAGGATCGCCTTCGTTTCCTGGTACAGGAAGCACTTGTTCGCCGAGCCGCCGCCCTTGGCGATGAACAGGAAGCGGTACTCGTCGCCGCGCGCCGCGTAGAGGTCGACTTGTGCGGGCAGGTTGGTGCCGGTGTTCTTCTCCTCGTACATCGACAGCGGCGCCATCTGGGAGTAGCGGAGGTTCCGCTCCTGGTAGGCGTCGAAGATGCCGCGGCAGAGTTCCTCCTCGTCGTCGAAGTCGGTGTAGACGTCCTGGCCCTTGTAGCCGAGGACGATCGCGGTGCCGGTGTCCTGGCAGCCGGGCAGTTCCCGGCCGGCGGCGATGTTCGCGTTCTTCAGCAGCTCCATCGCCACGAAGCGATCGTTCGCCGACGCCTCCGGGTCGTCCAGGACGCGGCGCAACTGCTCCAGGTGGCTGGCGCGCAGCAGGTGGGCGATGTCGTCCATCGCGTCGCGGGCGATCAGCCGCAGCGCCTCGGGATCGACATGGAGGGTCTCGCGGCCGCCGGCGGACTCGACGCGGACGTGGTCGGACGTCAACCGACGGTACTCCGGCTCGTCGCCGGCGTGTTCGAACATGTGCTGGTGCTGGAAGTCAGGCATGGCTGTCCTTGAGTCTGCGCGACGGATGACCGCGAAGCAAGTTCGGTAGTCTGCACCGTGCTTCATGCGGTCCTTTGTTCTCCTCGTCCTGGTGGCCGCCCTGGCGACCGGCGGCTGTCTCCTTGATCCTGGACTCTTCGTGGAGGTGACCAGACGCCCTTGGGGCGAAGTCGACGGCGAGGAGGTCGAGCTGTTCCGCCTCGAGTCGCGGTCCGGCACCGTGGTCGAGATCGCCGAACTGGGCGGTGCGATCGTGTCGTTGACCGCTGCGGATCGCGACGGCGAGTTCGCCGACGTTGTACTCGGCTTCAACGATCTGGATTCCTATCTCGCGGACACGAACCCCTACTTTGGGGCCGTCGTCGGCCGTTACGCGAACCGGATCGCCGGCGGCCAGTTCACGCTGGACGGCAAGACCTACAACCTGCCACGGAACGACGGCGAAAACAGCCTCCACGGCGGCGTGCGCGGGCTGACCCGGGTGGTCTGGGACGGCGAACCGATCAGGACCGAACATGGTCGCGGGGTAGCGCTCCGTTACAGGAGTCCTGACGGCGAGGAGGGCTACCCGGGCAACGTCGACTTCGAAGTGCGGTACATCCTGGGCGTCGACGATCTTCGCATCGAAGCGGAGGCAACGACGGACCAGCCGACCGTGGTGAACCTGTCCTTCCACTCCTACTTCAATCTGAAGGGGGAAGGCGAAGGGGACATCCTGGATCACGAACTCGGCTTGGAAAGCCTGTCCTACACGCCGGTCGATGCCGACTTGATTCCCACAGGCGAGATCGCGTCCGTCTTGGGGACGCCAATGCGTTTCGTTCCTCCAACGCGGATCGGCGACCGGATCGACGACGATTTCGAGCAGCTTCGCTTCGGTGGCGGCTATGACCACAACTGGGTGGTCGACGAACCGGCGGACGAGGGGGACGAACCGGTAACGGTTGCACGGCTCCATGAGCCGGAGAGCGGTCGGCTGCTACTCGTCACGACGACCGCTCCTGGCTTGCAGCTCTACACCGGGAACTTCCTCGACGGCACCTTGGTGGGAAAGGGTGGCCGACCGTATCCGCACCGAGGGGGCCTCTGCCTCGAAACCCAGCACTTCCCCGACTCTCCGAACCAACCCGGTTTCCCGAGCACCGTTCTGCGGCCCGGAGAAACGTACCGGCAGGTGACGGAGTACCTGTTCATGACGGACGACTCCCTTCGCCAGGCACGCGAGGAGTAGCTGACGCTCGCCGAAACCATCGGTTCCACGCCGCGTAAACCAGAACCATAGAATGCGCGGCATGGAACGATCGGCCGGCGGCGCCAGTCCGCCGAAGCCAGTGGTGCGCCGGTGAGCGCACCTGCCAGTCAGGGCGACGGTCCCGAACTCTCGCCGCCGCGGCCGGATCTGTCCATCCTGCGCGACGACGACGAGTACGAGTACCGGCCCCGCCGCGGACGCTTCATCAAGTGGGGGATCGTGCTGCTGCTCGTGGCGGCCGCGGTCTTCGCCTTCTATCGGGTGCCCCCCGACCAGTACGTGCCCTTCCTCATGCCCGAGGTCGAGACGACGACGGTCCAGCGCCTGACGCCCGAGCAGGCGTCGACCGTGCTCACCGCGACGGGCTACACCTACGCGCGGGTGCGGGCGGCGGTGGGGGCGAAGATCATCGGCCGGATCACCGAGCTCCACGTCGACGAGGGCGACGCGGTGGCGGCCGGCGACGTGATCGCGGTGCTCGACAGCGATGACCTCGAGGCGGCGGTGCGCCGCGCCCAGGCGTCGCTGATCGAGGCGACCGCGCGGCTCGCCGATGCGATACGGGAGGAGGCACGCCAGCGGCGGATCGTCGAGGCGGGCGTTGCGCCTTCCGCCGACCTGGACGCGGCGGTAACCCAGCTTCACGTGACGCGGGCCCAGGTGGGCACGGCGCGGGCGAACCTGGAGTCGATCGAGGCGCAGCTCGCCTACACGGTGATCAGCGCTCCAGTCGACGGGGTGGTCATCGAGCGGACGGTCGAAGTTGGGGAGATGGTCGCGCCGGGAGGATTCACCAGCCAGCAGGCCACCGGCGCGCTGGTCCGCATCGCCGATCCGACCTCGCTCGAGGTCGAGGCGGACATCAACGAGAGCTTCATCGCCCGGATCCAGCTCGGCCAGCCGGCAACGATCAAGGTCGACGCCGTGCCGGACCACGAGTACCACGGCACGCTGCGGCAGATCGTGCCGACCGCCGACCGGCAGCGCGCCGTGGTCCAGGTCAAGGTCACGATCGACGACCGCGACGCGCGCCTGGTGCCGGACATGAGCTGCAGCGTCACCTTCCTGCAGGAGGGTGTCGATGAGACCGTGCTCCAGGCGGAGCCGAAGATCCTGGTCGCGGCGGAGGCGGTGGTGAACGACGGCGGCGGCGACTACGTGCTGCTCCTGCGCGACGGCCAACTGGAGCGGGCGCCGATCCAGCTCGGCCTGGAGCAGGACGGCAACCAGTTCGAGGTGCTATCGGGGCTTCGCGGCGGCGAGGTCGTCGTGCGAAGTCCGACGCCGGAGCTCACACCGGGCCTGCGGGTACGCGAGGCCTCCTAGAAGTCAGGCAGACAGAGTCCAACGAGGGAGCTGATAGATGGCTGAAACCGTCGTCCAGATGCGCGACGTGACGAAGAACTACCGGCGCGACGCCTTCGAGCTGAAGGTGCTCCAGGGCATCACCCTGAACGTCGAGGCGGGCGACTTCGTCGCCCTGATGGGGCCGTCCGGGTCCGGCAAGAGCACGCTGCTCAACCTGCTCGCCGGCATCGACCAGCCGAGCAGCGGCGATCTCGTTGTCGCCGGCGAACAGGTGAGCCGGATGAACGAGAGCAGACTGGCCAGGTGGCGCCAGCGGCACATCGGCTTCATCTTTCAGTTCTACAACCTGATTCCGGTGCTGACGGCCTATGAGAACGTGGAGCTGCCGCTGACGCTGCGGCGCGGGTCGCGGGCGGCGCGGAAGCGGCGGGTCGAGACCGCGCTCTCGGTGGTCGGGCTGCAGAACCGGATGAAGCACTATCCCCGGCAGCTCTCGGGGGGGCAGGAACAGCGAGTGGCGATCGCCCGGGCGATCGTCACCGACCCGACGCTGCTGCTCGCCGACGAGCCGACGGGCGATCTCGACGCGGACTCGGGGCGGGAGATCCTCGACCTCCTCGGTCAACTGAACGAGCAGTTCAACAAGACGATTCTCATGGTGACCCACGATCCGAACGCGGCCGCGAGGGCGAAGCGCCTGGTGCGGCTCGACAAGGGACAACTGGTGTCGGGCGACGCGGGAGCTGGAGCATGATCAAGCTGATTCGACGCAATCTGCTGCGCAACAAGCGCCGCACCTTCCTGACGATGGCCAGCCTGGCGATGGCGCTGTTCATCCTGTCGCTGCTGGGCGTGGTCAACGATGCGATGAGCTTCGCCGACGAGTCCGAGATCCCCGATCGGCTGGTCGTGCGCAACGCGATTTCGCTGACCTTCCCGCTTCCCGAGGCGTACGAGCAGCGGCTTCGGACGATCGACAACGTGGTCGCGGTGACGCCGCAGAACTGGTTCCAGGGCGTCTACAAGGACCAGCGGCCGGAGAACTTCTTTCCCCGCTTCAGCGTCGATCCGGAGACGTTTCGGAGCGTCTTCTACGACTACACCTGGAACGAGGAGGAGTGGGAGGCGTTCGCGGAGCAGCGCACCGCCTTCGCCGCCGGCCGCGAGCTGACCGAGATCCAGGGCTGGTCGCTCGGCGACGTCATCACGATCAAGGGGGACATCTTCCCGATCGACGTGGAACTCCAGTTGCGCGCGATCTTCGACTACGACGAACCGGGCCAGGAGCGGCAGATCTTCTTCCACCGGCGCTACGTCGAAGAGGCGATGGGGAATCCCGGCCAGAACGGCACCTACTGGCTGCGCCTCGACGATCCGAACGCGGCGCCCGCGGTGATCGCGGCCGCCGAGGCCATGTTCGAGAACTCGGACAACCAGGTGCGGGCGGAGACCGCCGAGGCGTTCGCGGCCTCGTTCACGGAGATGCTGGGCAACATCCAGTTCTTCTTCACCATGATCGGACTCGCGATCGTCATCTCCATCTTCCTGATCACCGCGAACACGATGGCGATGGCGGCGCGCGAGCGGACCACCGAGGTTTCCGTGCTCCGTACCCTGGGCTTCCGGCGCAACCAGGTGCTCGGCATGGTGATCGGCGAGTCCCTGGCGGTCGGCGTGCTGGGCTCCCTGCTCGGCGTCGGCTTCACAGCAGTTGCCATTCAGGGCGCGACGCCGTTCCTGGAGCAAATGGGTTTCGGCTTCGGCGGCTTCGCGCTCGATTCCCAGGTGCTGGTGACCGCGGTCACGATCGGCATCTCGGTCGGGCTGCTGAGCGGTGTTTTCCCGGCGGTTGCGGCGGCGCGGCTCAAGATCGTCGACGGACTGAGGCGGCTCTGACGATGGCCGGAACGCGCGAGGAGACGGCATGATCCCGATCAAGTACACCTACCGCAACCTGTTCGAGCGACGCGGCGTGGCGTTCATGACGCTGGCCTCGATCGGCTTCGTCGTCCTGGTCTACATCGGCGTGCTCGCCCTCGCCGGCGGCCTGCGGGCGGCCTTCGCGGACACCGGAGACCCGTCGGTCGTCATCGTGATGCGCGACGGCACCCGTGCGGAGATGGAGAGTTCCTACGCGCAGGAGAGCCACCGGCTGCTGACCGCGATGCCCGGCGTCGAGCGAACGGCCGACGGCGCGGTGATGGCTTCCGGCGAAACGGTCACGATCCAGATCTTCAAGCGGGTCGACGGAAGCGAGACGAACGTGATGGTCCGCGGCGTCGAGCCCGGAGCGTTCGCCATCCGGCCGGGCTTCGAGGTCACCGAGGGCCGGGTCTTCGAGCCCGGCCGCGGCGAGATCATCGTCGGCCGCAGCCTGGCCGGCCGGCTCGGCCTGCGGGTCGGCGACGAGCGCAAGATGGGCCGGAACACGTTCCGGGTCGTCGGCACGTTCGCCGGTGTGGGCGCCCACGGCTCCGAGATCTGGGGGGACTACCGCGACCTGGGCGATTCGTTCCGCCGCAGCGGCTACTACTCGTCGACCCGGCTCCAGGCCGCGTCGCCGGGCGCGGCGCGCAACCTGATCGACACGGTCAAGGCCGACCAGCGGCTCCAGGTGCAGGCCCTGACGGAACCCGAGTACTACGAGCTTCAGTCGGACACGTCATCGGGCCAGTTCATCATCCTCGGCAACGTGCTCGCCGTTCTGATGGCGATCGGCGCCTGCTTCGCCGCCGCGAACACGATGTACGCGCAGGTCGCCGCCCGCGCCCGCGAGATCGGCACCCTGCGCGCCCTCGGTTTCAAGCGGCGCTCGATCATGGGCAGCTTCTTCCTGGAAGCGGTGCTGCTCGGGGTGGTCGCGGGCGGCTTCGGCGCCCTGCTGTCGCTTCCCCTCAACGCGATCCAGACCGGCACGATGAACCAGGTGACGTTCAGCGAGATCACGTTCCAGTTGCGCACGACGCCGTTCGCCCTCTTCTCGGGCATCTTCCTGGCCACCGTGACCGGCGTCCTCGGCGGCCTGCTGCCGGCGTTTGGCGCCTCGCGGCAGAAGATCACCGACCTTCTCCGCGAAGCGTAAACACTGGGTGCGCCGGCGTCCCCGCCGGAACTCAGGCGAGC
Source organism: Holophagales bacterium (assembly GCA_009837085.1). Taxonomy (GTDB): domain Bacteria; phylum Acidobacteriota; class Thermoanaerobaculia; order Multivoradales; family Multivoraceae; genus Multivorans. The sequence continues at coordinate 1,057 of VXUF01000040.1, read as the reverse complement.
CGCGAAACGGTGAGCCCGAGTCGCCGTGTACCCTAGAAGGACGGTGTCCAGCCACTCGGTGGGTCTCTCCCAGGCGTCCCTGCTAGTCGCCGCGACGGTCCTTGTCGCCGGGTGCGGCGCCTCACAGACGCCGACCGCACCGGTTTCAGCGCCCCTCCCCAACATCGTCCTCATCGTCCCCGACGATCTCGGCCGGCACGACGTCAGCTTCCACGGCGGCGAGATCGCGACCCCGAACATCGACCGGATCGCTGCCGAAGGGGTGCAACTAGAGCGCTTCTACAGCGCCCCGGTCTGTTCACCGACGCGAGCGGGCTTGATGACGGGCCGCTATCCGATCCGCTTCGGCCTGATGCGGGCGGTGATCGCGCCCTGGCGCGACTACGGGATGGACACCTCGGAGGTCACGCTGCCGGAGGTGCTGGCGAAGGCCGGCTACGAGCACCGCGGCATCTTCGGCAAGTGGCACCTTGGCCACTTCGACCGCAAGTACCACCCCCTGCGCCGCGGCTTCACCGAGTTCGTGGGCCACAACACGGCCGTCGACTACTTCACGAAGGAACGGGAGGGCGAGCGGGACTGGAGCCACGACTACGAGTCGGTCGACGAGCAGGGTTACGTCACGGACTTGCTGGCCGAGCACGCGGTGCGGTTCATCGATCGCCACGCCGGCGGCGAGGCGCCGTTCTTCCTCTACGTTCCGTTCAGCGCGCCGCACTCGCCACTGCAGGCGAAGGAGGAAGACCTGCCGCGCTACGCCGATCTGGAGCCGCTCGAACCTCCGCGCGGCTGGGAGGAGTCGACCGCCGGCCGGCCGCTTGCCGCCGACGAGCGGCGCCGCAACGGGCGCCGGGTTCATGCGGCGATGGTCCATTCGCTTGACGAGGGCGTCGGCCGCATCCTCGACGCGATCGACGGTCACGGCATCGCCGACAACACGCTCGTCCTGTTCTTCAGCGACAACGGCGGCTCGGTCGGCATCGGCGACAACGGCCCCTACCGGGGCGCCAAGGGCAGCGTGTTCGAGGGCGGGACCCGGGTGGCCGCGGCCGCGCGC
>VXUF01000029.1 GCA_009837085.1 Holophagales bacterium | reverse complement strand
CCTGAAGTCCTGGCCCGAGCCGCCCGCGGCTCGGACCGACGAGCGCCTCGAGTCGGCGATGGCCACCGTGCTCCAGGTGGCCCGCAACGGCCGCTCCGCGCGGAACGCGAACGGCATCAAGATCCGCCAGCCGCTCCGCACCGTCACTCTGGTGAGCGCCGACCCGGAACTCGAGGGACTCGTCGCTCCCTATGTCGAGCTGCTCCAGGACGAACTGAACGTGCACGAGGTCCGCTGGGCGGCGGACAGCTCGGAGTACGTGTCCTTCGACGTCGTACCGCACTACCCGAAGTGCGGGCCCCGCTTCGGCCGCGCCATGCCGGCCGTGCGCTCCGCCCTCTCCGCCCGCGGTGGCCTGGAGTTGAAGCGGGAACTCGATCAGTCAGGGCGCATCGCGATCGAGGTCGACGGCGAGACGGTCCATCTGCAGCCGGAGGAGGTCGAAGTACGGCTCGAGGAGCGGCCCGGTGTGGCCGTCCACGGCGACAGCGAACTCCTGGTCGCTCTCGACGTCGAACTGGACGACGAACTGATCGCCGAAGGCCTGGCGCGAGAGGTCGTGCACCGGGTCCAGAACCGGCGGCGCGCCGCCGATCTCGACTACGCCGACCGCATCGCGGTCCGGTACCGCGCCGCCGAAGACGTGGAAGCGGCGATCGACACGCACCGCGACTGGATCCGCGGTGAAACGCTCGCCGTGACGCTGCAGCCGGTGAACGGCGACGGCACGGACGGCCTGGAAGACGCGCCGATCGAAGGGCGGGCCTTCGCCCTCGCGATCGAAGTGCAGCCCCACTGAGCAGGAGCGACATGGCAGGGATCTTCAAGGCATACGACGTGCGCGGCCTCTACCCGGGGCAGTTGAACGAGGAGCTGGCGCGGCGCATCGGCATGGCGTTCGAGCGCCTGGTCACGCTGGAGGGCGACCAGGGCGCGGCCCTGCCCCGCACCGTCGTCGTCAGCCGCGACATGCGCGACCACAGCGTGCCGCTGTCCTCGGCACTGTGCGCGGGGCTCACTTCGGCCGGGCTCGACGTCCTCGACATCGGCCTCGCCACGACGCCGATGAACTACTTCGCCACCGGCCACCTGGGCACTGCGGGGGGCATTCAGGTCACTGCAAGCCACAACGCCGCCGAGTACAACGGCCTCAAGTTCAGTCTCGCCGGCGCCGTGCCGGTGTCAGGCGATCACGGCATCCCGATCATCGAGCGGCACGCCCTGGGCGAAGAGCCGGCTCCGGCCGCGACCCCCGGCCGGGTCGAGGTGAGGAGCATCGAAGCGGAGTACGCCGAGCACGTCCTCTCCTTCCTCGACCGCGCCTTCGAGGCGGGCGATGCCCCGAAGCTGCGGCTCGCCGCCGACGCCGCCAACGGCATGGGCACGATCTACCGGCCCCTGCTCGAGGCCTGCGGCGTGGAGCTGCTGCCTCTCTACTTCGAGCTCGACGGCAGCTTCCCGAACCACGAGGCGAATCCGCTGTTGCCTGCGAACCTGCGCGACCTGAGCGCGCTGGTCGTCGAGCAGGAGGCGGACCTGGGCGTCAGCTTCGACGGCGACGGTGATCGCGCCGCCTTCGTCGACGAACTCGGCGAACCGATCGGCTCCGACCTGATCACCGCCCTGATCGCCGGCCAGATGCTCCAGCGCGAGTCCGGAGGCGCCGTGATCCACGACATCCGCTCCTCGCGGGCGGTGCCCGAGTACATCCGCGAGCATGGCGGCACGCCGCTGCCGGAACGGGTCGGCCACTCCTTCGTCAAGGCGACGATGCGCCGCACGGGCGCGATCTTCGGCGGCGAGCTCGCCGGCCACTACTACATCCGCCAGAACTACTGCGCCGACAGCTCGCTCCTCGCCGTCGTCGCGGTCCTCAACCTGCTCCGCCGCTCGGGCAGGTCCCTCTCCGAGATCACCGCCCCCCTTCGCCGCTACGCCAAGAGCAGCGAGATCAACTTCGAGGTCGAGGACAAGGACGGGACGATGGAAGCCCTGGTCCAGCGCTACGCCACGGAAGGCGGTGGCGCGCTCGACCGCCTCGACGGCATCCGCATCGACTTCGACGACTGGTGGTTCAACGTCCGCCCGTCGAACACGGAACCGCTGCTACGCCTCGTCCTGGAGGCCTCGACGCCCGAGGAACTCACCGCCCGCCAGGCCGAACTGACCGCTCAGCTAGGCGACCCGCTCTAGCTAGTCCCGGCCTCCGAGCAGCCCCGCCCGCATCAGGAAGTAGACCAGCGTCAACAGCGAGGTCACCGCGGCCGCGACGTACGTCATCGCTGCCGCGTTGAGAACCCGGTCCATGCCAACCCGTTCCGTCTGCAGGATCAGACCCTGTTCGACCGCTAGCCGCTTCGCCCGCGCCGTGGCGTCGAACTCGACAGGCAGCGTCACGAGCTGGAAGAGAACGACCGCCGAGAACATGACGACGCCGACCAGGAACATCTGCATCGAGCCGAGGATCAGGCCGAAGAACATGACGAAGTAGCCGAGGTTGCTGCCGATCCCGGCCATCGGCACCAGGGTCGACCGGAGCCACAGCGGCGCGTACTTCTTCGCGTGCTGGATGGCGTGCCCGGCCTCGTGGCAGGCGATGCCGATCGCGGCCACCGAGTTCGAGCCGTAGACCTGCTCGGACAGGGCGAGCTTCTTGGTCACCGGGTTGTAGTGGTCGGACAGCCGGCCGCGGGTAGCGACCACCTGCACGTCGGTGATGCCGGCGTAGGCGAGCAGGCGCTGCGCCGCCTGCGCCCCGGTCATGCCGGTCACCGAGCGCACCTTGGAGTACTTGTTGAACGCTCGCTTCACCCGGAAGCTGGCCCACAGCGACAGCAGCAGGCCCGGCGCCAGGAAGACGAAGTACATGGGATCGAAGATCATCGAGCGGACTCCCGTGGAGGGCAGTGTTTCGCGAGGCGTCCAAGCGACCCGGCACCGCTACAGGGCTGCGCGAAGGTCAATCCGGCGCGGACAGCAGTATATTCCGCGCTGCCTCCAACGGACCGCTCCACGAATGCCTCGAATCACCCCTCTCAGCCTGCAGGGCCCGGCCGGCGCGCTCCAAGCCGAACTGATCGAACCGGACGCGGCGCCTTCCTTCGTCGCCACGGTCGCGCACCCCCATCCGCTCTACGGTGGCGACATGGACAACCACGTCGTGACCTCCGCAGCGGACGCCGTCGTCGAACTCGGAGGCGCGGCGCTCCGCTTCAACTTCCGCGGCACGCGCGGCAGTGAGGGACGCCACGACGAGGGGCGTGGCGAGATCGAAGACCTCGGAGCCTGCGAGCAGGAACTCCGGCGCCGTTTCCCGAGGTTGCCGCGCATCGGCATCGGCTACTCGTTCGGCGCCGTCGTCACCATGGCGCGGTTGCCCCAGTCGGAGGCAGCGCAGGATCCCCCCGGCGGGGTGCTACTCATCGCGCCGCCGTTGACGCACTACGACTTCGAGGCCGCCACCACCGCGACCGTCCCCGTCGCCGTCGTCTACGGCCAGCTCGACGCGTTCACCACGGACGCGATGATCCGCCGGCTGCCCAAACGCTGGCCCACGCTGGGGAGCTGCCTCGAGGTGGCAGGCGCAGGCCACGACCTGTCTTCGCCGGAGCTGGGCCCGACCATCCGGCGAACTCTTCAGGGACTGATCGACTAGCCAGGTCGACATCGTCCAGCCTGTCCGGAGGTCGTCGGGGAGGGTCCCAGCGGCCTCGAAGCAAGCGACGGCCGGACCGGCGTGCGGAGAGAACCGGGAGGAGGAGCGGGTTGCGGGTGACAACGGTAACCGTGCGCCGTACTCGATCAGTGCGCCTCGTCCGCCAGCCGCACCTCGTAGGCTTCGAGCCCGCTCGCCAGCACAGTGTCGATCAGCGGCCGCGACCCCGCGAGGTAGTTCGAACATCCGCTGTACAGCGTCGCCAGGAACCACCGGCGGTCGGCCGGCCAGACGACGTGGGGAACATGCAGGTGTCGTTCGTACGAGTCCGGCTGTTGCAGCCACTCAGCGACATCGCGAAAGCGCGCACGCCAGACGAAGTAGTTCCAATACGGCGTGACGAGGAGCACGTCCGTGTCCCATCCGCTGCTGCCACCCTCCCACTGGCCGCACAGGCAACGGTCCCTCGGGCCGGTCTCGCTCGCGAGCAGCGCGAACAACCGCTCCGCCCTGACGGGATCGAGGTCGCATTCGTGCGGCGCCCAGCTCCAGGCTTGATCTGGACTCGCGGCGAGGTGACCGTCATGCGGTCCGCAAATCTGACCCCACCTGCTTTCATGGGTCATGCGCAACCCATTCTCCTCGGCAACCGCGGCGCAGGGGACTGGTTTCGCCCAGGTGTCGCGGCTGTCGTCACTGTCGGCCCGGTGGAGAATCGCGGTCTCGGTTTGCGCAGGCACGACCTTCCAGAACGGATTGGGGAGCCGCACATAGGCCTCGAACCCCTCCGGCAGGAAGTCGCCCACCGTCCCGCTCGGGCCGGGCACCACCAAGCCGTGCACGTCGCTCTGTTTCGCTTGCCGGTAGAAGCGCGGCAGGTCGTGCTTCCGCAGTTGCCGGCTCCAGTCCCGTCGTGCTCGCCAGAGCCAGTAACGGGAGAGCAAGCGGTCCCGTAGCGTCGGGGATTCGGTGCCAGCGGCAAGAAAGACCGTGCCGGACGTGCCACGACGTCGCCGAGTTGCGGGCGCTTTCCGAAGACGAAGGACCACTCGACGCGCACCAGCTTCCAGGCACCGCATGAACGTTGTCTTACACCCCTGCGGGCAACGGTCGCAAGCCTAGCGGACAGCCCTCCCCCACGACCTCCGGACAGGCGGGTGCTAGCTGGCGCGGACTTCGTCCGTCTCGCTCGACGAGTTGAAGCAACGCCGGCAACGGGCCTCGTAGGTCTCCATGTCCCCGACCAGGACCTGCTGATCACCGCCAGCGATCCGCAGCGAGTACTGGGCGGCGGCGCCGCAGCGCACACAGACCGCGTGCATCTTGTCGACGTACTCCGCGATCGCCATGAGCTCCGGGATCGGCCCGAACGGTCGCCGCCGGAAGTCGAGGTCCAGCCCGGCCACGATCACCCGCACGCCCAGGTCGGCGAGTTCCGTCACCAGATCGACCAGGCCCCTGTCGAAGAACTGGGCCTCGTCGATGCCGACGACTTCCACGCCAAGCATCAGCTTCTCGCGCATCTCGGCACTGGAGGCCACGGTCTCCGCGGACAGGCTGCGGTTGTCCCGAGTGCGCAGCACGTCAGCCTCGCCGCCACGCGTATCGGTGGCGATGCGGAACACCTGGACGCGCTGGCGCGCGATCAGCGCGCGGCGGAGCCGGCGCAGCAACTCCTCGCTCTTGCCGGAGAACATGCCGCCGCTGATGACCTCGATGCAGCCGCCGTCGCCCCGGCCCTGCTCCCGGATCACGGGCCTTCTCCCGTCGCGTCGCGGCTGCCCGCGGCGGGCCTCATCGAACCCTCCAACGTCCCGGTCAGCACGCCTCGATGATACTCTCGGGCAACGAGGCCGCCCATTCGCGCGCCTCCCTGAACCGATGCCTGAGATCGACTTTCCGACCCCGCCGGCACCGACGCCCGCTCCCGCGCAGGCGCCGGACACCCTGCACGTGACCGCCAAGGCGGTGCGGATGATCAAGCTCACCCGCGAGGACGAGGGCCTGTCCGCGGACCACGGGCTGCGGGTAGCGGTCCGCGGCGGCGGCTGCAGCGGTTTCGAGTACGCACTCGACTTCGAGAAGGACCGCCGCGAGACGGACGAGGTCTTCGACTACGAGGGGCTGCGCGTCTACGTCGACCCGATCAGCGCCCGCTACCTCAAGGGCACGACGATCGACTACCAGCTCGGCGTCGCCGGCACCGGCTTCAAGTTCTCGAACCCCAAGGCCGTCGGCACCTGCGGCTGCGGGTCGTCGTTCGCGGTTTAGCTGCGGCGCGGCGTCGCGCAGGCCCGCGGCGCCTGTCCCGGCAATGAACCTGCACCTTCTCTACGCCGCCATCGACGGCGCCAACATCGCCTTCCTGTCGGTGCTCGCAATCCGCCTGGTGACGTTGGCGCCGCGAAACCGGAACGTGCAGTTGATCGTGCTGCTCGCCTTCTGCACGGTCTGTGCGGTCGTGTCCGCCCGGCACTCCTACGTGGAAGTGCTCCCAGCCGAGTTCGCGGTGGACCTGGGACCGCTGATCGTTCCCATGAACCTCGCCAGGAACCTCACGTCCGGCGTGGTGATGCTCCTCTGTCACTCGATCTTTCAGGACCGAAAACGGTTGCCTCCGCCCCTGCTGGCGGTCTGGGCTGTACAGATGTCGCTCGAGGAGCCGCTCGAATGGATGGCGCCGCCCGCCTGGGAGCAGGCACAGCCGCTCGTGACGTTCGTGGTCTTCGAGGTCGTCCCGTCAGCGCTCCAGCTCGTCATGCTCGGTTTCGCCCTCATCTGGGTGCTGCGCGAATCTGACGCCGACCTCGTGGAGGCGCGCCGCAAGACCCGGGCCGTGCTCGTCGTGCTGACGGTCGCCCAGATCGTGCTGGCCCTGCTCGTCGAGCGCCTTGCCATGCAGATATGGGCGCTGCCCATCGACGTCTTCTTCCCCGTGCATGCCGGCATCATCGCCTTCGGCCTGTTGCTGTCCGGCGCGATCGTCCTGCTGCTCCTTCGACCCGACTCCGTGCGATTCGTCGATCCGCGACGACCGACGCCCGTCGACACCGTAGCCGACGTGAGCCGGCACGCGTACGACGTGGCGCGGATTCGCGCCGCCTTCGAATCCGAGCGGGTGTACCGGCGCCGGGGGCTCACGGTCGGCGCGCTCGCCAGGCACCTCAAGATACCGGAGTATCGGCTCCGCGCCTTGATCCACAACGATCTGGGCTATCGCAACTTCAACACCCTGCTGCACGACTACCGGGTGGCGGAGGTCAGTGAAGCGCTGGCCGATCCCTCGCAGGACGACACGCTCGTGCTCACGCTGGCCCTGTCGGCCGGCTACGACTCGATCTCGCCCTTCAACCGGGCGTTCCGGTCGCTCAAGGGGATGACGCCGACCCAGTTCCGCGCCCGCAGCCGGCAGAAGCTGGCCGATTCCTGAAATCTCCGGGCGATTCCCGAAACCGACTACTGCTTCAACGATTCGCCGAGACAAGCTCCTCCGTCGAAATCTAGCTTCGCTCAACGATTGCGCCAGAAAGGCGCGAGGAGGTGTTGCGATGAGTGAAGCAGAGAGTTCGCAAGTGAGCGAAGCGTTGGTCGAATGCCGAGACCTGACATACGCCTACACACGAGGCGGTCAGAAGCTCGTCGTGCTGGATCATCTCGATCTCACGGTTCAGAAGGGCGACTTCACGGCGTTGATGGGGCCATCCGGTTCCGGAAAGACGACGCTGCTGAACCTGATCGCCGGCCTGGACCGACCGATGTCGGGCGAGGTTCGAGTCCTCGGAGTGCCGCTTGGCACCCTGAACTCGACGGCACTGGCTGAGTGGCGGGCGAGCCACGTCGGTTTCGTCTTCCAGTTCTACAACCTGTTGCCCGGGCTGTCCGCGGTCGCCAACGTCGAGCTACCGCTGCTCCTGACATCGCTCACGAGAAAGCAGCGGCGGCGGCATGCGGAGACCGCGCTTCAGATCGTCGGGATCGAGGATCGGGCCGCGCACAAGCCGTCGGCCCTCTCGGGCGGCCAGCAACAGCGGGTCGCGATTGCCCGCGCGATCGTCACCGACCCGACGTTGCTGGTGTGCGACGAACCGACCGGCGACCTCGACCGGGAGACCGCGACCGGCGTGCTGTCGCTCCTCCAGTCGCTGAATCGCGAAATGGGAAAGACCATCATCATGGTTACGCACGACCCCCAGGCCGCGGAGTACGCCGATTCCGTGGTTCACCTGGACAAGGGCGCACTGATCGGAGCGGCGGCATGACCTGGCTGAGCCTGGTCAGAACCGGACTGTGGCGCAAACCGACCCGGACGGTGCTCACAACGCTGTCGCTGACGGTGGCCTTCGTCCTGTTCATGCTGCTGCGCGCTCTCACCGCAGCATTCACGGGCGGCACCAGCGTTCCGGGCGTCCAACGGCTGCTCGTCGACGCCAAGTACGCGATGACCGACAACCTGCCGCTCGCCGCGGTGCAGAGCGTGCGAGAGATGCCCGGCGTGGCCGGGGCAACGCAGATGAGCTGGTTCGGCGGCTACTACCAGGATCCGGCGCACGCCTTCGCCAAAGCCCCCGTCGACCAGACGCAGTACTTCCGCGTCTTTCCCGAACTGGTCATCGCCGACGATGTGCTCGCCCGGTTCCAGGCCTCGCGCCGGGCCGTGGTCGTTCCCGTCGCCATGGCGGACGAGTACGGCTGGCGGACCGGCGACCTCATCCCGATCGTCGGCGACATCTGGCCGAAGTCGGACGGCTCGTGGGACTGGGAGTTCGAGGTCGCGGGGACCTACGAAGTACCGCCCGGAAGCGTTCTCCAGCCGTGGTTCCTGCTCCGATACGACTACTTCAACGAATCGGTCGCGGGCTGGGCGAGGAACGAGGTCGGCTGGGTCGTGGCGCGCCTGGACGACGGCGTCGATCCCAAGGTGGTGGTCGACGCCATCGATGGCCGCTTCGAGAACTCGTCCGATCCGACACGTTCGCTGTCCGAGGATGAGTGGAGCCGGCAGTTCGCGAACCAGCTTGGAGACATCGGCCTCATCGCGACCCTGATCCTCGGCGCCGTGTTCTTCACGATGCTCCTGCTGACGGCCAACGTCGCCGCGCTGGCGTTTCGCGAGCGCGTGCCGGAACTGGCCGTCATGAAGGCCCTTGGCTTCAAGGACGGCACGGCCGCGGTCGTGGTGCTCGCCGAGGCCCTGGCTCTCTGCCTCATGGGTGTCGTGGGCGGTGTCGCGATCGGGTTCGGGCTCGAGATGCCGCTGAATGCGCAGCTCGCACCTGTCGTCGGACGCTTCCAGATGAGTTGGCTCGACGCCGGGTTGGCCGTTGCGATCGCGGGGGGGCTGGGGCTGGCCATCGGCTTGCCGCCGGCGGCCGCCGCGAAACGCCTGTCGATTGTCCGCGCACTAAGGGAGATCAGTTAGATGCTCAAGCAAACAGTCGCCGTCACCCGCATGAGTCTGGAGAGCCTTGGCTCGCGTGCCGCCCCGAGCGCGACGGTCGTCGTCGGTTCGGCGGCCGTGGTCGCCGTGCTGCTCGGCCTGCTCGCGATGTCCTCGGGCTTCCGATCCGCTCTCGTGGATACGGCCAGGCCCGATCGAGGGCTGATCCTCAGGAACGGCAGCAACAACGAGATGGACGGGTGGATCGATTTTCAGGAGCTCGCGATCCTCGAGACGTATGAGGGCTTCGACATCACCAGCGGGGAGACCTACGCAACCCTCACCGTGCCGAAGCGCGGGGCCGACACCACGGTCGACGTCGTCTGCCGCGGCGTCACCGCGGCGGCGTTCACGTTGCGCCCCGAGGTGAGGATCGTCCGTGGACGCACGCTCGTGCCGGGAAGAAACGAGGTCATCGTGGGCGCTTCCGCCGCGCGGCAGTACGCCGGACTCGACGTGGGCGACAGGGTGCAGGCGCGCACCGCGGTGCTCGAAGTCGTCGGCCACTTCGTCGCCGAGGGCACCGCGGCGGAGTCGGAAATCTGGATGGACCGCGCGATCGCGCAGAGCGTCTTCCGTCGCGCGTCCGCCGTCAGCGTCGCCCGCGTGAAGCTGGCTGCGAACGCCGACGTGCAGGCATTGAACCAGCGCCTCGCCGCCGATCCCCGTCTGACCAGCACGCTGATTCCCGAGCAGGAGTTCTTCGCCGCCCTGTCGGCATCACGCGCCGCGCTGATCGACGCCTTCGCCTACCTGATCGCCGGCATCATGGCCCTCGGGTCGGTGTTCGGCGCGCTGGCCACGATGTTCACAGCCGTCAGCCGGCGCTCGGTCGAGATCGCAACCCTCCGCGCGCTCGGTTTCCACTCCGTTCCGGTCGTCGTCTCGGTCCTGGTCGAGGCGACGGTGCTCGCCGTCGCCGGGGGAGTCCTGGGCGCCGCCGTCGTGTACGCGGTTCTTGACGGCTACACCGCATCGACTCTCAACCCGGCCGCGGGGTCTCAACTGGCCTTCGCGTTCCGGGTGACACCGGAGTCGATTGGGCTCGGTCTCGCCTGGGCCATCGCAGTGGGCGTCATCGGCGGCCTGGCGCCGGCGATACGCGCGGCGCGTCTACCGATCACCACCGTTCTGCGGGGGGCCTGAGTCATGGCAGCGTCACTCGACGAACTGAAGATCGACCGGTCGCGGGGCGGCCGGTCCGGGATCGTGCGAATCGTCTGGCTGATTCTCGTCCTCGCCGCTCTGGGCGGCGGGGGCCTTGCTGGCTGGTACTGGTGGGAAGGGGCCCGGGTTCCCACCGTGCGGACCGCGATGGTGCGCCAGACGTTGCCGGCCGACGGCCAGCCGACGGTCCTGAACGCTTCGGGCTACGTCACGGCTCGGTTGCAGTCGACCGTTTCTTCGAAGATCACCGGGCGCATCGCCGAAGTACTGGTCGAGGAGGGGATGGCGGTGACGGAGGGCCAGGTCCTCGCCCGACTCGACGACACGACCGAGCGGTCGTACCTGGCGCTGGCCGAGGCCCAGCTCCGCGCCGTGCGGAGCGCCCTGGTTGAGCTCGAGGTGCGGCACGAGGAGGCCCGAGTCGACCTCCATCGGCAGCGCCGGCTGCTGGACCAACTCCTGATCGGGCAGGCGGACTTCGACGCGACGCAGGCCGACGCGGACTCGCTTGAGGCGCGGATCGCCAACCAGCGGGAACAGGAGGTCGTGGCCGAGCGCGAAATCGACGTGCGACGGACGGCCCGGGAGGACACCGTCATCCGAGCGCCGTTCAGCGGCGTGGCCATCTCCAGGGACGCCCAGCCGGGAGAGATCATCTCTCCGATGAGCGCCGGCGGCGGCTTCACGCGCACCGGCGTCTGCACCATCGTCGACATGTCGTCACTCGAGATCGAGGTCGACGTCAACGAGAGCTACATCGACCGCGTCTCGCCCGGACAGCGCGTGGTTGCGACCCTGAACGCCTACCCCGACTGGGAGATACCGGCCCGCGTCATCACGACGATTCCGGCCGCCGATCGCCAGCGCGCGACGGTCCTGGTACGTATCCGGTTCGAGGAGTTCGGCGACCCCCGCATCCTGCCGGACATGGGCGTGAACGTGGCCTTCCTCGAAAGCGGACCGCCGGAAGCGGAGGTCCCCGATGACGCGCCCAGACTCTGGATCCCGTCGGAGGCGCTGAGAAGCGATGGCGGCCGTCCGGTGGTCTTCGTGGTGCGCGGTGAAACGGTCGAGCGGCGGGCCGTCACTACCGGTCTCGAGGACGGCGGCGACGTCGAAGTGCTCGCTGGTGTCTCGGCCGGCGAGCGGGTGGTGATCGAGGGTCCACCGGCGCTAGCCGGCGGTGACCGCGTGGTGGCCGACTGATGCGTAACCCAGCGGCGCCCTGGTTACCGGGACCGCTCCCGGGGCCGTAAGCGCGAGTTCAGCTCCGCCCGTTGGCCCGATCCTCGATCGCCCGGCAGGCATCCATCAACACGTCAAACGGCTCCGCCTCATCGAGCAGCCATCCGCCCTCCACCATCCGCGCGTAGTCGTCGGCCAGGGCCGACAGCGCGTCTCCAGCGGGAACGAGCCGCAAGCCGCCGGTCACTGCCGCTCCGTAGTCCACCCAGTTGCCCGACGCGTCCTTCGCTCGGAAGAATGTGGCCTTGTGTGCCGCAACCTCCTCCGCGATCCCGCGGTCCGCCAAGGCGCTGGCCACGACGCCGACGTCGTCGAGCCGCACGAGATCGTGCCAATGCCGGGCGAACCCATCGCCGCGCCCCCGCCGCTGCACACAGTACACATGCGCCGCCGTTGCCTTCTCCCAGAACGTACGCTCCGCCTGCAAGACCCGGGGTTTCGCCGTCGGAAACTCCACGCCCGGCACATGGTCCGCCGCGTCGCAGCGAACCCCCATCGCCGCATTGGGCTCCCCGGTCGCCCGGCCACCGAACTCGAGCTTCACTTCCGGCCGCCCGTAGTCCGTACCCTCCTGCAACGCGGCGTACCGGATGATCACGTCGCCGCCTTCAACCGCGACCTTTCCGCCCGGCTCGACGACCTGCAACGACCGAGCGAGCGTCGGCGCGGCGACTTCGTGTAACCAGGTGCTCAGAGCACGACCCACGGCCTTGGTCCACCGCTTCTCCTGACTCCGGCTTGGCGGTAGCGCATCCGGGTGATCGCGGACCAACTCCGGCGCAAGCGCTCGAATGTCGTAGCTGAGGTCGATGTCCTCCGAGAAACGGCGAATGGCGCCGTAGGCCTTGGACAGGGACGTACCGCCCTTGAAGACGAGCGGCGCCCCGGGCGGGCCGGCGAACAGGGTTTCGAGCGACCACACGACCCAGATGTCCTTCTCCAGCAGATAGGCGGGCCGGCCCGATGCGCTTGCCGCGACATCGAGCACTTCCCGGCGATCGTCGAAGGTCAGCTCCAGATACCGCTCAGCCATGGGCCACTGCGTTCACCGGCCCGGCCAGCCACCCCGGCATCTGCGCGCTCACGCTGCCGAGTTCCCGGCGCTCCTCCTCGCTCAACCGTTCCCGCACCAGCCCCGTCGCTTCACCAGCCCGGTCGCGCCCGAGCCAGGCGAGCGCCCGGACCGCCTCACCGGCACGCCGGCCGGCCAGCGCCAATTGCCACGGCGGCGCATGGGGCAACTCGACCCGCTCGCGGCCAAGCGTCAGCGTTCGGCTGGGCCCCGACGTCAGAAAGACGCGCCTGACGGGCACCTGCCCGGTGAGGCCGAGCACGTTGGCCGCCATCGCGCCACTGTTCGCGATCCGCTCCCCGCGCGCGGCCGCGAGTGCCGTGACTGTCTTCTCGACGGACGGTGCGCGGCGGCCGAAACGGCTCTCTACCGGTAGAACATACACACCACGCCCCGCCCGCAGCAGCGCGCCGCGCCGCACCAGACGCGACAGGGCCTGGTCGATCGCCGCCCGACTGCCGAGGTGCAACAGCCCCTTCGCCAGCACCGGGGCACCTTCCGGCTGTTCTTCCGCGTACCGCAGTACCGTTTCGCTCAATCGTTCCATGGCGAACACCTCTCGACTGTCGGAACTTTATCTCTTTTTCTGACACTCTTCAAAGAGTCGGCGAACGAGGAATCACGCCGGAGTCTTCGCTTCGAGACGCGTCGGCCGTCAGGGCGGCCGCGCTTCGGCGTACGCCGGACAGGCCTCTAGTCCAGCGGCTCCTCTTCCCGCCATGCCGACTTGCCGTCCGCGTAGTGCTCTCGCTTCCAGATCGGCACTTCTGCCTTGAGACGCTCCAGGGCGAGGCGGTTCACCTCGTAGGCCTGACGCCGGTGGGCAGAAGCAGTCGCGATGACTACGCTCGCATCTCCTACTTCGAGCGTGCCCAAGCCGTGGACGATCTCTACCCGAGTTCCCGGCTCCGCCGCCTCGAGGTCGTTCACGATCCGTTCGAGGCGCCTCTCCGCCATCGCCGGATAGGCGGAGTAGGTGATGCGCTCCACGGGGCGACCGCCGAAGGAGTTGCGGACGTTGCCGACGAACACGACGACCGCTCCCTTGCCCGCGTCCTCTACGCCGGCGCGTACGGAGGCCACCGTGTCAGTGTCGACGGCGCCGTCTCGAAGGCGACCGGCTCCGCCGCCGCATGAACCGCCGGAAACCGGAGGCAGAAGGGCGACCTCTGCGCCGTCGTGAAGGGGGACCGTCCGATCCCCGGCAACTTCACCGTCGATGGCCACCGCCAGGCGCGGCCACAGTTGCTCCAGACCCGGATAGGCCGCCGTCAGGCGCTCGACCAGGTCGGCGACCGTGCTGCCTTCCGGAAGGTCGTGTTCCGTCTCGGCGCTGCCTACCGCGTCCAGCGCGGTGGCAAAGCTCAGCACCCGTACGATCAAGGCACAGAGGCTAACAGGGCGGATAGTCTCCCCGCCTACTTCCAACTCTGGAAACGCGATGCGGCTCCTGCTTTTCGACATCGACGGCACCCTGGTTCGGTGCGGCCCTCAGATCGGGCCCATCTTCATGGGCGCGCTCAAGCGCACCTTCGGCCAGACGGGCAACGTCCGCGCCTACGACTTCGGCGGCAGGACGGACACGGAAGCGGTCATCGACCTGATGACCGAGGCCGGCGTGCCGCGCGACGAGGTCGAAGACCGCCTCGGCGAGGTGCGGTCGCACTACAGCGATCTGCTCGAGCGGCTCGACCCGGACCAGATGAGGCTTCTGCCCGGCGTCGTCGAGTTGCTCGAGGAACTGGCCGCCGCCGAGGACACCTGCGTGGCCCTGCTCACCGGCAACTGGGAGATCGGCGCCCGGGCCAAGCTCGAACCCTTCGGTCTGAACCGCTTCTTCAACTTCGGGGCCTTCGGCGAGGACGGCGTCCGGCGCAATGAGCTGGTGCCCGTCGCCGTCGAACGAGCGGCCCGGCAGCTCGGCGCTCCACCGGAGCCGAACGACATCGTCATCATCGGCGACACGGTCCGCGACATCGCCTGCGGCGACGCCCATGGCGTCCCGGTGCTGGCCGTGGCCACCGGCTTCACCCCGGACCACCGGCTGGAAGAAGCGGGTGCCCGCTGGGTCGTGCCGGACCTGCGCCACGCCTCCGTGCGGGAGATTCTTCTCGACGGCCACGGCGGCCCGCGGCGGACGCCATGAGCTTCGAACGCGACGTCGAACTGCTCACCACCGAAGCCGCCCTGTGCGAACCGCCGCCGGCCTCCCGGCTGGAAGTCATGGGCCCCGACGGCGAACGGTTCTTCGGCGGCATGGTGACCGCGGCCGTCGAAGGCCTCGAACCCGGCACGGGCTGTTTCGGCTTCATCACCGACGTCCGCGGCCGCATTCTCGCCAGCGCCACCGTGCTGGCCCTCGAAGACCGACTGTGGCTGGAGATCCCGAAGGGCCGCGGCCGGACGATCATCGAGCACCTGGAGAAGTACATCGTCACCGACCAGGTCGAGATCCTGCCGCTCGGCGACATGGCTTCGGTGAGGATCGCCGGGCCGAAGAGCGCTGAGGCTCTAGCCGATCTCGGCGCCTCAGCGGCCCGCGACCTGACCGAGCCGTGGAGTCACACCCAGGTCGAATTCCTCGACTACCAGGCCCGCCTGGTACGCGAAGGCAATAGCGCCACGCCCGCCTACTCTCTCTGGCAGTCCTCGGCGATCGCGCCTCTCATGGCCGACGACCTGGCCGAAGCAGGCCTGCAGAGAGTCGGCCGCGAGGCGACCGAGGCCCTCCGCATCGAGCACGGCTATCCGCTCTGGGGCGTCGACTACGACGACGCCAACCTGCCCCAGGAGACCGGCATCGAGGACGCCGTCGACTACGAGAAGGGCTGCTACCTGGGTCAGGAGATCGTCGCCCGCATCCACTACCGCGGCCAACCGGCCCGGAGAATGTGCCGGCTCGTCTTCGAATCCGGGCACCTCCCGGCCGCCGGCGCCGAGATCGAATTCGACGGTCGAAGCGCCGGTACGGTCAGCAGCGTTTCCCCGTCGCCGCGCGACGACGCCGCCATCGGCCTCGCCCTGCTGCCGAGGCGGGCCGTCGAGGCACTACCGCAGGCTCGGGTGCGGATCGAAGGACGGGCTACCCGCTTCGAAGCACTCGCTCCAGAGACCTAGGGGGAGAGCACCAACTCGGCGGTACACTCCCACGATGCGAACCGTAAGCGTCACCGCGGCGAAGGCCCAGCTCTCACGCCTGCTCGTTCAGGTCGAGCGCGGGGAGGATGTCGTGATCACCCGCCACGGCAAACCAGTCGCCAAACTCATGGCCTATCGCCCCCGAGCCCGACGCCAGTTCGGGGCTCTTCGAGGGCGCGTCTCGATCGACGAGCGCTTCTTCGAGCCGCTCCCGGAAGCCGAGCTAGCCGCCTGGGCGAACCAGGCCGGCGGCCACACCCTCAGTACCGCGGCAACGACGGATCGACCTCCACCGCCCACGCATCGATCCCGCCGGCCAGGTTGTAGGCCTGCGGGAAGCCGTTGTCGCGGAGGATGTTCGTCGCCCGGGTCGACCGCGGGCCGTGGTGGCAGTGGACGACCCAGAGCTTCGAAGGATCGAGCTCGGCGAGCCGGCCCTCGAGTTCGGCAACCGGGATCAGGGTCGAGCCATCGATCCGGCAGATGGCGTACTCCTGCGGGCCCCGGACGTCGAGGATGCTGAAGTCGCGGCCGTCGTTCATCCAGGACTGGACCTGGGTCGGAGTCACGTCGATCATGTCGTTGAGCGCCGGCTCCTCGGCGACGGCGGGGACGCCGCAGAACTGCTCGTAGTCGATCAGCTCCTTCTGAATCGGAATCTCGGAGCAGATCGGGCAGTCGGGGTTCTTGCGCAGCTTCAGCTCGCGGAAGCTCATGCGCAAGGCATCGAACAGGACCAGGCGGCCGATCAACGGATCGCCCTGGCCGATGATCAGCTTGATCACCTCGTTCGCCTGCAGGCAGCCGATGATGCCGGGGAGCACCCCGAGGACACCGCCCTCGGCGCACGAGGGAACGAGTCCCGGCGGCGGCGGCTCGGCGAACAGGCAGCGGTAGCAGGGACCCCTGGCGCCCCAGAACACGGACACCTGGCCCTCGAAGCGGAAGATGGAGCCGTAGACGTTCGGCTTGCCGAGCAGGACGCAGGCGTCGTTGACGAGATAGCGGGTCGGGAAGTTGTCCGTGCCGTCGACGATCACGTCGTAGTCCTCGAAGATCTCGAGCGCGTTGCTCGAGTTGAGCAGCACCGGGTGCGGCGTGAGTTCGATGTGCGGGTTCACCTCCCGCAGCCGCTCGACTGCCGCGTCGATCTTGGGACGGCCAACGTCCGCGTTGCTGTAGAGCAGCTGGCGGTGCAGGTTCGACTCGTCGACGACGTCGAAGTCGACCAAGCCGAGGCGGCCGACGCCGGCCGCGGCGAGGTACATGCCGAGCGGCGAGCCGAGCCCGCCGGTGCCGATCATCAGCACCTTGGCGGCCTTGAGCTTCAACTGACCTTCGGAGCCGACCTCGGGCATGATGAGGTGCCGGCTGTAGCGGAGGATCTCCTCCGGGCTCAGCTCCTCGGTGGTCGCTGGAGCCGGCGGCTCCGCCACCGTGCCGCCGGCGATCGACGGGATGATCGCCAGCGTCGCGTCGCCGTTGATCGGCGTCGCCTCGCGCTCCAGGTAGCGCACGTCCTCGTCGTCGAGGAACAGGTTGACGAACGTTCGCAGCTTGCCGTCGTCACCGAACAGGTGCGGCCGCAGGCCCTCGTACCGGGTGACGAGCTGCTCCATCGCCTCGCCGACCGTGGCGGCGGCCACCGCCACCTCGGACTGTTCGTCGGCGAAGCCCCGCAGGGGCGTTGGGATCTGTATGAGTACGGTCATCGTCGGTCTCCACAGGACACTCTTCGGTCTATATGTGTTCAGGTCGGGGGCGGTTCAGGAACGCGGATCGGTTCCTCGTCGAAGCGGGAACGGTCGTTGCTGAGGCGCCAACTCCGCTCGTCCCTGGCGCGGCCCTCGCGCACCGAGACGATCAGGTAACTGTAGCCCGGCCAGGCGTGGTCCCGGTCGAAGTCGCTGGGCCGCGACGGGTGATCCGGGTGCGAGTGGTAGTAGCCAACCACGTCGAGGCCGTCCGCCCGCGCCTCCCGCTCGGTCCGCAGGATGACCTCGGGCGGAATCAGGTAGCGGTTGTGCCGGTTCTCCTGCTCCCGCTCGTTCTCGGCGCCCACGAGCCGCACGACCCGGGCCAGGGCCGCGCCGTTCTCGCCGGCAGTCCGCTCGACGCTGCCGACCAGGATGCCGCAGCACTCCTCCGGGTACGTCGACTCGCCGTGCGCGCGGATGCGGGCCAGGTCGCCTGGAGACAGTTCGATCATCGGCGGCTCAGTCCTCGTCCCAGAACGGCTCGGACAGGTACTTGTCGGCGCCGTCGCAGAGAACGGTCACCACGACCGCGCGCTCCCCGGCCTCGGCGTCGCGCTCGGCGATCCGCCGCCCGGCCACCACGTTCGCGGCCGCCGAGATGCCGACGAGCAGGCCGCTCCCGCGGGCGAGCGCCTTGATCTCGGCGTAGGCGTCCTCGGTGCTGACCTCCGCCTCCTCGTTGGCGATCGACGGATCGTAGATCGCCGGCACCAGCGCGCTCGGCATGTGCTTCATGCCCTCCAGGCCGTGGAAGGGGCCGTCCGGCTGCATCGAGATGAGGCGGACACCGGGAGCCCGTTCGGCCAGGTACCGTGCCGTGCCGCAGAAGGTGCCGCTGGTGCCGAGACCCGCGACGAAGTGGGTGAGCCGGCCCTCTGTCTGCATCCAGATCTCGGGGCCGGTCGTTTCGAAGTGAGCCCGCCAGTTGGCGGTGTTGCTGTACTGGTCGACGTAGCAGAACGCCTCCGGATCCGCCTCGATCATCCGGCGCGCCTCGCGGATCGCGCCGTCGGAGCCTTCCATCGGATCGGTGAGCACGAGTTCAGCGCCAAACGCGCCGAGGATGCGCCGCCGCTCGATCGAGGCGTTCCGCGGCAGGCAAAGCGTCACGCCGATGTCCATCGCCGCGCCGATCATCGCGAGCGCGATGCCGGTGTTGCCCGAGGTCGCGTCCAGGACGCGGCGGCCGCCGTCGAGCTGGCCGGCGTCCCGGGCCGCCAGCATCATGTGACGCGCCGGGCGATCCTTGACCGAGCCGCCCGGGTTCGCCATCTCCGCCTTGGCCAGGAGCTCCGATCCGAGTTCCCGCGCGGCCGGTCCGAGGACGTGGCTCAGGTCGAGCAGGGGCGTGTTGCCTATCCGCGATAGCAGCCGCCGGGCGCCATCGCCGAGCCCGTCCGGAATCGGCGGCCCGGCCAGCTCGACGGCGGCTGCGGCGTACTCCCTGGAAGCGGATTCGGTGATCATCGTGCGGACTCCGGCGGGCGGCTCCCGGGGAGCCGCGGCGCGGCGAGCGGGAATTGTTGACCACATCGCTCACATTTACAACCGGCGCGCTGCACGACGCGCCCTCAACCGATACTCTTCGCCGCCATGGACGATTCCCCCAGGCGAGGCGATGATCGGGTACCTCCCGGCCAGTACGTCACAAAGAAGTGGCCGGTGCTGTCCGTCGGCGACACGCCCGAGGTCGACGTGGCCGGGTTCGAACTGCGGCTGTTCGGCCGCGTCGAGGCCGAGCACGCGTTCGACTGGCAGACGCTTCAGTCGCTGCCGCGACGTGAGGTGACCGCCGACTTCCACTGCGTGACCCGCTTCTCGACCCTGGACAACCCGTGGTCCGGGTTCGCGACCCGGGACGTGCTCGGCGCGGTGGCGCCGTCTGCCGGCGCCACCCACGCGATGATCCACTGCTACGGCGGTTACACGACGAACCTGCCGCTCGACGACCTGCTCTCCGAGCACGCGTTGCTCGCCGACCGTCACGGTGGCGAACCGCTGGCGCCGGACCACGGCGGTCCGCTCCGGCTCGTGGTGCCCCATCTCTACGCCTGGAAGAGCGCCAAGTGGGTCTCCGGGATCGAACTCCTGAACGCCGACGAACGGGGTTTCTGGGAGCGGAACGGCTACCACACGTACGGCGACCCCTGGACCGAGCAGCGGTTCTCGTCGCAGGAGACGCGGGAGGCGTGGCAGGTACGGAGATCAGTCGCCTTCGAGTAACGCCGCGAGGGCCTCGCGGATGCGGTCGCGGGCGGCGACGCTCTTGAGGACGAGGAGGACGGTGTCGTCGCCGGCCAGGGTGCCGGCCACCTCGGGCCAGTCGGTCTGGTCGATCACGACGGCCAGGGCGTTCGCGTTGCCGCTGCGCGTCCTCAGCACGAGGAGCGCCTCGCCTTCGGCCACGCCGGTCACGAACATCCGCATGGCCCGCTCGACGTCGGGACGGACCGGGCCCGCGGCCTGGTCCGCCGGCGCGTAGCGGAAGCCGCCGCCGGCCAGCGGCACCTTCAGCAGACCGAGCCGGCGCACGTCGCGCGACACGGTGGCCTGGGACACCTGGAAACCGCGGCGTCCGAGGGCGCGCACCAGGTCCTTCTGGCTCGACACCGGCCGCCGGCCGATGATGTCCAGGATGGCGCCGTGACGGATCGCGGTGGTCATGAGCCGGCTCCCGGAATGGTCTCCGCGAGGAGGGTGCCCTCGACATGGGCCCGGTAGATCGGCGGCGGCTCCTGCGCATCCAGCCACCGTCGATCCGCCGCGAGCCGCTCGTTCATCTCCTCGATCTGCTCGCGGACCCGCTCGGGCGCGGGACCGCCGTAGCTTCGATGAGCGGCGAGCGAGGCCTCGGGCCGCAGCGCGGCCAGCAGCCCCTCCCGGTCCTCGATCTCCGGGACGAGTTCCTCGAGATCCGACGGCGCAAGCTGCCACAGCTCCACGCCTCGCTCACTGGCGGCACGGACGACGGCGCCCGTGCGCTCGTGGGCGCTGCGGAAGGGCACGCCGGCAGCGGCCAGGAGATCGGCCAGATCAGTGGCGGTGATGTACGCACCCTCCAGCGCCGCCGCCATCACCTCGCGGTCGAACTCGAGACTCTCGCCCAGCACCCGGGCCACTTCGAACGAGGCGGTCACCGTGTCGAACGCGTCGAACAGGGCCTCCTTGTCCTCCTGCAGATCGCTGTTGTAGGTCAGCGGCAGGCCCTTGATTGTCACCAGCAGCGACACCAGGTCGCCCACCGCGCGACCCGACTTGCCGCGCAGGATCTCCGCGGGTTCCGGGTTCTTCTTCTGCGGCATGATGCTCGAGCCCTTGGCGGCCCGGTCCTGGAGCCGCGCGAAGGAGAACTCGCTCGAGGTCCAGAGCACGACTTCCTCGGCCCAGCGGGACAGGTGGACCATGGCAAGCGCGCAGGCAAAGAGCGCCTCGGCGACGTAGTCGCGGTCGGCCACCGCCCACATGCTGTTCGGATAGGCGGCGTCCAACCCGAGCAGTTCGGCGCTGCGGACCGGGTCGATCGGGTGGGGCGACCCGGCCATCGCCCCGGCGCCGAGCGGACTCAGACCAGCCGTCCGGTGCGCCCCCCGGAGCCTGCCCGCGTCGGCCAGGACGGACCAGGCGTGGGCGAGCAGGTGCTGCGCCAGCGTCGTCGGCTGGGCACGCTGCATGTGGGTGTAGCCGGGAAGGGCCGTCTCGACGTGCTGCCGCCCCCGGTCGAGCAGGGCCTCCACCAGTCCCAGGGCCGCACCGACCGCTCGCTCGGCCTCCGCGCGCTGCCACAGTCGAAAGGCCACCGCCGTCTGGTCGTTGCGGCTGCGGGCGGTGTGCAGCCGCCGACCCGCGTCGCCGATCTCCTCGGTGAGCTGCCGCTCGATCCAGGTGTGGACATCCTCGTCCGCGCCCCCGACCTCGAGCTCGCCCCCCTCGACGCGCCGGAGCATCGAGCTCAGGCCGGAGAGGATGGCGGCGGCCGAGTCCCGGTCGACGACCCCGGTCTCGAACAGCATCCGGGCGTGCGCCAGCGAGCCGATCAGGTCCGCGGCGGCAAGCCGGTGGTCGAAGGGAAGCGACCGCGTGTACGCGTCGATGACCGGATCGACCTCCGCGTCGAACGCGCCGCCCCACAGGCGGGGCGTAGCGGGCCGGCCGGTCTTCCCGCTCAAGCCGCGGCTTCCTCCAGTGCGTGCGCCAGGATCCCGACTGCCCGCTCGATCTCCGGGTCGTGAACCACGAGGGGCGGCAGCATGCGAATGCTGTGGGGCCGGGGGGCGTTGACGATCAGGCCGTTCTCCAGGCAGCGAGTCGCGACATCGGCCGCGTCCGGCGTGCACTCGATCGCCGTCATCAGTCCCTGGCCCCGCACCTCGGTGACCAGACCGCCGGCGCTGAGCTGACCGAGCAGCGCCCGCAAGTACTCGCCCGCGCGAACCACCCGCTCGAGGAAGCCCGGTTCGAACACGGTCTCGAGCACGGCCCGGACCGCTGCGCTGGCGAGCGGGTTGCCGCCGAAGGTCGTGCCGTGGGTGCCCGGCACGAGAGCAGAGGCGACCTCGTCGCGCGCCAGCACGGCGCCTACGGGAACGCCGCCGCCGAGACCCTTGGCGAGGGTCACGATGTCCGGTTCGAGGCCGTAGTGCTGGAAGCCGTAGGCCCGGCCGAGGCGGCCGATCCCGGTCTGCACCTCGTCGAGCATGAACAGGGCGCCGCGCTCACGGCAAAGTGCCTGCAGGCCCTCGAGATAGCCCTCCGGCGGCTCGATCACGCCCGCCTCGCCCTGGATCGCCTCGATGAGGACCGCGCAGGTGCTGCCGTCGATCGCGCCGTCCGCCGCCGCCAGATCGCCGAAGGGCACCGCCGCGAAACCTCCCGGGAGGGGGCCGAAGCCCACCTGGTAGGCGGGCGTGGCGGTCGCCGCCAGAGCGCCCAGGGTACGACCGTGGAAGCCGCCCTCCGCGGTGACGATCCGGTGCCGGTCGCCCGAGCCGTCGCGGTCGTAGGCGTAGCGCCGCGCCAGCTTGATCGCGGCTTCGATCGCCTCGGCTCCGCTGTTGCAGAAGAAGGCGCTTTGGAGCAAACCGTTCGTGGCCTCCACCAGCAACTTGCCCGCCCGCTCCTGTTCCCGGATCCGGAACAGGTTCGAGACGTGCAGGTAGCGCCCGGCCTGGCGGGTGATCGCCTCGGTCAGGGCCGGGTGGTTGTGGCCCAGGGACGAAACGGCGATGCCGGCCAGGAAGTCGAGGTACTCGCGGCCCTGGGTGTCCCAGAGGCGCACTCCGTCGCCGTGGCTGAACGCCACCGGCGCCCGCTTGTAGTTTGCGAACAGGCTGTCCTCGGTCATTGCCGGTCTACTCCCTGGGTTGGGGCTGCTTGATCATTGTGCCGATGCCGCCTTCCGTGAAGAGCTCCACCAGGAGCCCGTGCGGTTCGCCGGCGGCGACGATGTGGGCGCTCCCGACTCCGGCTTCCAGCGCGCTCAGACAGGCTCGCACCTTCGGCACCATGCCGGCGGACACCACGCCGGAGTCGATCAGCTCCTGCGCTTGGGCGGGTGTGAGCCGCGACCGGAACGCGCCGTTGTCGTTGATCCCGCGCACGTCGGTCAGAAGCAGGAGCTTCTCCGCAGCCACCTCGGCGGCGAGCGCGGCGGCCGCGGTGTCGGCGTTGACGTTGTAGGTCTGGCCACCCGGCCCCACGCCGAGGGAACCGATCACCGGGACGTAGCCGGAGTTCGTGAGTTGATCGAGGAGCGACGTGTCGACCCTCTCGATCTCGCCGACGAATCCGAGTTCTTCCGCCCGCGCGTGGGGACGCACCCGCAGCAGGTCGCCGTCCTTGCCGGTGAGGCCGACGGCGCGGCCGCCGGCACGCTGGATCATGCCCACCAGGCGCTTGTTCACCGAACCGCCGAGGACCATCTCGACAACCCGCATCGTGTCCTCGTCGGTGACCCGGAGGCCGTCGACGAAGCGGGGCTCGATACCCATCGTCTGGAGCATCGTCGTGATCTCGGCGCCGCCGCCGTGGACCAGCATCGGGCGCAAGCCGGCGCTCCGCAACAGCACGAGATCCTCGATCAGGGTGCCGAACTTCTCGCCCGCCATCGCGCGGCCGCCGTACTTGATGACGACGCGCTTGCCACGCCACGCCGACGCGTAGCGCAGCGCCGCCGCCATCTCCTGGCCGAGATCCCGCTCTGCCTTCATCGTCGCGTCCGTCCTCAACTGATGTAGCTGGCGTTGATCTCGATGTAGCCCTCGGACAGGTCGCAGGTCCAGACCGTCCAGCGACACCCGCCGAGCCCGAGATCAACCTCGAGAACCGTGTGGTCCGCGAGCATCGTCCGGGCCAGGCCCTCGAGGTTGTCGCTCACGCCCAGACCGCCCCGCACGACCTCGACCCGCTCGCCGTCGGCCAGCACCGCGATGCCGATCCGCTGCTCGACGATGTCGACTCCCGCGCGGCCGATCGCTCCCATGAAGCGGCCCCAGTTCGGCTGGCCGGAACGGTAGGCCGTCTTGACCAGGGGCGAGTTGGCGATCGTGTTCGCGACCTGCCGGGCCGCGGCGTCGGTGCGCGCGCCCTTCACCCGGATCTCGATCACACGGTTCGCTCCCTCGGCGTCGGCGATCAGGGCGACCGCGAGCCGGCCGAGCACACGCTGCAGGCCGGCCGTGAAGCCCTCCAGGTCGTCCGCGGACTCGGCCTCGACGCCGGCGGCGCCGTTGGCAAGCAGCAGGATGCAGTCGTTCGTGCTCGTGTCGCCGTCGACCGTGATGCTGTTGAAGGTCGGCTCCACCGCCGTTCGCAGGGCGAGGTCGAGCGCCGCCGGCGACGCCTTCACGTCCGTCGTGACAAAGGCCAGGGTCGTCGCCATGTCCGGAGCCATCATCCCCGCGCCCTTCGCGATGCCGCCGATCGTCACCTCGCCGCCGCCAAGGCTTACCTTCTCGACCTTGATCTTCGGCCGGGTGTCGGTCGTCAGGATCCCCTCCGCCGCCGACACGCCGCCGCCCGGCCTGAGTTCGGTCGCCGCCTGGTCGATGCCGGCTAGCACGGTCGGCATCGGCATGGGGACTCCGATCACGCCGGTCGAAGCCACCAGGACGTGACCCGGGTCCATGTCGAGCGCCGCGCCGGCGCGCTCCGCCATCGCCCGGGTGTCGGCCAGGCCCGGCTCACCCGTACAGGCGTTCGCGTTGCCGCTGTTGGCCACGATCGCTCGTGCCCGGCCGCCCGCAAGGACCTCGCGGCAGTAGAGAACGGGAGCCGCCTGGACCTGGTTGCGCGTGAACACGGCCGCCAGGGTCGACGGTTCGTCGGCGGTCGAGGCGATGATCGAGAGATCGAGCCGCCTCTTCTTCAGGCCGCAGTGCACGCCGGCGGCAACGAACCCCTTGGGGGCGGTGACGCCGCAGCTCATGGGAACACCGGCACGGCCGAGAGGCCCGTCGCTTCTTCGAGATTGAACATCACATTCATGTTTTGCACCGCCTGACCGGCGGCTCCCTTGACGAGGTTGTCGAGCGCCGAGAACACGACCGCGAGCCCGCGCTCGGCATCGACGCGGACAGCGAGGTCGCAGTAGTTGGAGCCCAGGGTGGCCTTCGTCTGCGGTAACGCCGAACCGGTCAGCACCCGTACGAAGGGCTCGCTGGCATAGCGATCGAGGTACGCCGCCTGTAGCTCCTCGCGGCTCGGCGGCTCGGTCATCGGCACGTAGCAGGCGGCGAGGATGCCCCGGGTCATCGGCACGAGATGAGGCGAAAAGAACACCCGAGGCGTCTCGCCAAGGGTGGCCAGCTCCTGCTCGATCTCGGGCTGGTGGCGATGAACGCCCGCACCGTACGGCTTCAGGTTCTCGTTCAACTCCGAGTACTGGTAGCCGTCCCGTGCGTTCCTGCCCGCGCCCGAGATCCCGGACTTCGCGTCGATCACGACCGCGCCGGCTACCCTGTCGCCGAACTGCTCGAAGAGCGGCTTGAGCGCCAGGACGGAGGCGGTCGGGTAACAGCCGGGATTGGCGACCAGGCGCGCCCCGGCCACCGCGGAACGGTGCCACTCCGTCAGGCCGTAGACCGCTTCCGCGAGCAGGGGCGTTGCCGTGTGCTCGCCGCCGTACCAGCGCCGGTAGGCGGACGGGCTCCGGAGCCGGAAGTCCGCGCCGATGTCGACGACCCTGGCTCCAGCCTCGAGCAACCGGCCCGCGGCGCCGAGTGCCTCGCCGTGCGGCAGGGCCAGGAAGACGACGTCGGCGGCGTCTCCCAGGCGATCCCAGTCCGCCTCCACCAGGTCGGCGGCGACGGAGGCGCCCAGGTGAGGGAAGACGTCACTGGCGGAGCGGCCCGCCTGACGGCCCGCCGCCAGCGCACCAAGCTCCACTTCCGGGTGGCCGTGCAGCCACCGGACGAGTTCCGCTCCACTGTAGCCGGACGCCCCGGCGATCGCAGCCCGAATCACAAGGCCGCGAATAGTACACCACTTTGGCGAAAACTTATTCGCCGGCCGGCAAGTCGGTCAGAACGACCAGGAGAGGAACGAGAGCGGCACCGCCAGCAGGGACACGACGAGCAGCACGAGGGCGGTCAGAACCTGCCCCGGACGCTCTTCCGTGTTCGGACCGTAGCGACTCGCCAGCAGGTACCCACCGGCCAGCCCACCGAGATGAGCCCAGTTGTCGATCCCGGGAATCAGCAGGCCGAACAGGACGAGAGGTATCGCCATCCCCATCACCTGCCTCATGAACATGCGTCCGCCGGTCTGCCGCGAGTAGCAGATCAGCGCTCCCAGCCAGCCGAACACGGCCGCCGAAGCGCCCAGGGTCACGCTGTTGCGGTTGGCGAACGGCATCCACGGCGCGACCACGGGCATGGCGCTGGTCACCAGGAAGCCCGTCGCCGAGGAGAGGAGGTAGATGATCGCCGCGCGGGGAACGCCGAACAGCCGGGCCATGACCGGCCCGAGCTGATGGACCCAGTACATGTTGAAAGCGATGTGCAGCAGGCCGCCGTGCAGCCAGCCGGCGCTCAGAATGGTCCACCAGCGGCCGTAGTCGAAGACGATCAGCGCGCCGCTGGCGCCCAACCGTACGCCGACTTCGAGGTCGGGCGCCAGGAATCCGAAGCCGAGCTGCGTGTTGACTCCCCGGGGAGACATCAGGAGTTCGAGCACGAAGATGACGACGCAGATGCCGATCACGACGGTGGAGAACACCGCCTCGTTGCCGAGGTTCTGCAGGGCGCGTGAGAAGCCGAACAGGCTGGGCCGGGCACGGCCGCAGTTCCAGCAGCGCTCGTCCTGCACGCCGACCAGCCGGCCACAGCCTGGGCAGACGACGGAGCCTGTCTTCTGGCGCTCGAACATCAGAAGGGGATGTCGTCCTGGTCGTCAGGCGACGCGGGCTGCTCGGCGGGCGATTCGGCCTCCGGCGCCTCCGGCGTCGCGGCTCCCGAGTCCGCCACGTCCTCCTCGATCTGATCGACGATCTGCCGGACCTCGACCTCGGCCCGGCGGATCTTCTTGCGGCAGATCTCGAGCAACTGCGCCGCCCGGCCCAGTTCCCGGCCCAGTTGATCGACATCGATCTCGTCGCCCTCGATCCGCCGGAGCACGCTCTCGAGTTCTTCCATCGCTTCGCTGAAGCTCAGTTCGGCCACGTCACCGCCGGTCCGGTCGTCGCTCATGCCGTCTCCTTGCTGGCCGCGGCGCCCGAGCCGACGGTACTCGCCACCGTGCCGTCGGCGAGCCGCGTACGAAGTTCGTCGCCCGCCGCCACGTCAGCCACCCGCCGCACGAGTCCGCCGTCGGCGCGGCGGGTGACGCTGAAACCGCGCGCGAGCGTTCGCTCCGGCGAGAGCTGCTCGCACAGTCGGCTGTGCGCCTCCAGCCGTTCGGCCGCCCGACCCACCGGCTTGAACGCGCTGCGGACGAGACCCTCGCGACGGACCTCCTCCTGCTGCCTGGCCGCCGCCACCAGCCGTTCCGCAGCCGTCCGCGCGCGGCTCGCCGCCAGCCGGCACTCCACCGTTCGCGCCGACAGTACTCTCCCGGCCGCGCGACCCAGGTCGCGCCGGAGGGCCCGGCACTCGGCGACACGGTTCCTCAACAGGGCGCGGCTCGGTGACGCCAGCCGGAGCGGGACGGAGGAAACCCGCTGCCTGGCGGCGCGCAAGAGGTCCGTGGCCTGCCGCGCGAGGGCACGGCCCGCGTCCTCGACCCGGTACGCCGCCTCTCCGACCCTGCCGGCCAGGAACTCGGCCGCTTCTGTCGGCGTCTTGCAGGAGGTGTGGGCGACGACGTCGGCGATCGACACGTCGATCTGGTGGCCGATGCCGCAGATGACCGGCACCGGCGACCGGGCCACCGCGCGCGCCACCCGGCGACTGTCGAACGTGGCCAGGTCGGAGCGCGACCCACCGCCTCGAATCAGCGCGATCGCATCGAGCCGGCGGCCGCCCCGCGCGAAGGCGGCCAGCAAGTCGAACGCACGGGCGATCTCGGCCTCGGCCGCCGCTCCCTGGACCGCCGAATGGACGAGGTACACGCGAAAACCCAGGCCGGAGTTGACAAGGGTGTCGAGAAAGTCGTGGTAGGCCGCGCTCCCCCCGGACGTGATGAGCCCGACCTCGAGCGGCGCCGGCTGCAGCGCCAGCTTCCTGTTGCGCTCGAGCAGGCCCGCGGCCTCCAGTGCCCGGAGCGTCTCCCGGCGCCGCTTCTCGAGCGCGCCGAGCGAGAACAGCGGATCGACCTCGCGGACCGTGAACTGGAGCCGGCCGCCGCCGGGCCAGAACTCGGGCCGCCCGCAGCATCGCAGCACGACGCCCTCGGTCAGTTCGACTCCGGCCTCGCGCAGTTCAGCCTCGGTAACGGCCCGCTCGTCCGCCCAGAGCACGCAGTCGAGCTTCGCCCGGATCCGGTCGCCGCGGCCCTTCTCGATCAGCTCGAAGTAGAGCTGGCCCCTGGCCGCCGACTGGAGCCGCTGGACTTCCCCGGCGACCCATACCGCCGGGTACGCGTCGGCGAGCACGCCCTTCATCTCCCAGGCGAACTCGGAGACGGTGTAGGTGCCGGCCGGCAGTTCGGAATCGAGGCGGTTCAACTCGCGCGGCCTGGGACGGCTCAGTGAAAGCCCTTGAGTTCGGCCACGGATTCCATCGGAATCCCCTCGGCCCATTCCAGGGCGTTCTTGTCGCCGATCGTCAGCTTGTCCAGGAACTGGCGCGCCTCGTCGCGATGGGTGAACAGCCGCCAGATGAAGGTGTGGCCGGCCGGCGCGGTGAAGTAGGTGTAGTTGCGCATCCCCTCGCTCAGGTCGAAGCCGAGATCCGATTCGCCGTTCACGCCGACGCAGGCCATGGCGATCGCGCGGTACGCCAGCGCGAGCGCCTTCAGCGGCTCCTCGAAGTCCGACAGCTCCTCGCGCGAGAGCGGAGAGTGGAAGAGGGCGATCTTCGAGCCGTCCTCCTCGGCGAGCAGGTTGTACGGCACGTCCGACCGATCCAGCGCGTCCCGCGTCTCGCTGGTCATGACGAAGACGTCGTCCGTGTCCTCGACCTTGTAGGCGATCGCAAAGGTATCCGAGTCCAGCCCCCCGAACGATTCGGCGAGGATGCCCTCATCTTCGATCGTGAAGTAGAAGAGGCGCGAGATCATCCGACGGGTAGCCATGGGTATTCGACTCCTGGTCGGCCGTAGCGGCCGAGCGGGCGCGAATCCTACCGGATCGCGGGCGTCGCCGGGGGTTCGCGCGCCCCCCGGCGGCCCGTGGTTCAGGGCTTCCGGCTCTGGCCCAGAAACCGGTCGAAATCCCGTCTTTCTTCCGGCGTCGTGTCCTCCAGGGCGATCAGGTACTCGCCGCCCGCCTCCGGAAGAGGGACGCTGATCAGCGTGACGGCGCGCTCGATCGCTTCGCAGTCCAGGCTGAC
The DNA here is from genome assembly GCA_009837085.1 of Holophagales bacterium. GTDB lineage: Bacteria > Acidobacteriota > Thermoanaerobaculia > Multivoradales > Multivoraceae > Multivorans. The sequence goes on along the minus strand of VXUF01000029.1, from coordinate 26,077 downwards.
CAGGACAAGCGCCATCTGCCGGCAGACCGTGAAGAGCTGGGTGCCGAGCTCGCTCTCGATCCGCACCTGGGTCGTCGGCGGCATGCGCTCCGTGCGGATCCAGTAGCCCTCCTCGTCGCGCCGGATGGCGATCTCGCCCTCCAGGCGGAGAGTCTGGGCGGGCACGACCAGCTCCTGGGTCAACTGGCTCTCCAGGCTGCCGATCACCACGTCGGCGGCGATCTGGCCCGAACCGGAGACCTCCAGCTCGAGTTCGGCCTCGAAGACGCCGTCGTCGCCGGCCGTAAGCGTCGCCACATGGCGGCTGACGGTCAGCGAGTGGGCGGGAGAGCGCAGGGCCACCTCGGCCGGACCGATCTCGATGAGGGAAAGGTCGTCGATCAACTGCTCGTAGACCCGGTTCAGCCGCTCGAACGAGACCGTCCGGACGCCCGCTTTCTCCTGGGCGAGAGCTTCCTGGGCAAGGACCGGCACGAACACGGCGAACACCAGCGCCAGGTGTCTTGCCCACAAGCAGCCGGCGCGGGCGGTCACGGGTAGTAGCCGCTGATCGTGCGCGCCTTGTAGCGTCCCTTGACCCGGACCTCGACCTCGCGGTACTCCTCGCCTTCGCCGCCGCGGTCGGAGGTGTAGGCCAGCAGGTACTGGGAGCGCAGTTCGCGCTCGATGTCGCCGTACACGGGCGCCAGTTCCTCGGCCTTGGAAATGAAGAAGGAGCGCCCGCCGGTGACCTTGGCCAGATCGCTCAGCTTGTTCCGCAGGATCATCTGGGTCCGGCCGACTCCGAGTCCGATCGTGTAGATCGCGACGCCCGAGCGCCGCGCGTACTCCTCGGCGTCCCGGTAGTCGACGCTGCTGGACGTGTCCTCGCCGTCGGAGAGCAGCACCAGAGCGCGCCGGCCCCGAACACCCCGGAAGTAGTAGAGACTGGTGATCAACGCGTCGTGCAACGCCGTGGCGCCCACGGCCCGCAACCTCTCGATCACCGAGGCCACCGCGCTGACGTCCGAGGTCCGCCCGATCAACAACTCGGGCTGCGTTGCGAAGGCCACGGCGAAGGACCGGTCGCGCGGCGTGATCATGTTCGTCAGGAACTGCGACGCGGTCCGGCGCGCCTCGCCCAGAGAGGTCTCCATCGAGCCCGACGTGTCGATCACCACCCCCAGGGTCAGCGGCAGGTCCTCGACCAGTTCGAACTTCGCCAGTTCCTGGCGCCGTCCGTCCTCGAAGACGGAGAAGTCGCTCTCCACCAGGCTCGTCACCGGCCGGTTCTGGCCGTCCACGACCGTCGTGTAGAGCTCCACGAGATCGACCTCGAGCGTCTCGGTGAAGGCCGGCGCGTTCAGGAAGCGGACATCCTCGGCCCGGCTTCCGTCGTCGAGCGTGGCCGCGATCGTCAGGTAGACCAGGTCCTGCTCGCCCATGCCGGCCGGCACCTCGACTTCGGCCCGCCAGGGCGGCCGGCGTAGCACCGTCTGGACCTTCCCGTCGACGCTGAACTCGACTTCCCGGACGACGCGTTCCTCCGGCACGACGACCGTGGCCACGGCCTCCACCGTGCCCGAGACGCGGGCGCCGCGACGTGGCTCGTTGATCGTGACCCGAAGCTCGCCCCGCTGCTGGTTCAGCACGATCTCGTCGGCGTCGACGACCTCGCGCTCCGCGTTCAGACCCTCGACGCGTACCACCTGTTCCTCCGGGTACTTCGCCAGCCGGACTTCCGCGGTGAACGGCGGCCGGCGGCGGGTCACCTGCACCGTGTCGTCGACCAGGAACCGGACGGCGACGATGTTGTCGCCGGTGATCAGCGTGTCGGCACGCCAGAGACCGATCACGACCTCGCTCTCGGGCGGCACCAGCATGATCGCGTTCCGCGCGTCAAGCACGGTTTCCGGCAGATCCTCGGACGCCATGACCAGCCGCAGCTGATCTTCCGGTTCGACGGGAACCGCCTCCGGCCTCAGCGGCACTTCGAGCGGCACCGACGCGAACGCGGCCCTGCCACCGACCTCGTCGCGAACGAAGAGCCGGAGCAGGACGACGGAACCCGGCCGGAAGGCGCGTTCGATCGGCAGCGCCATCGAGCGATCCGGGTCCGGCGCGCCGGTGACGAACCGCATCTTGAAGGTGTCGAAGACGCGACCCGGCAACTCGACCATGCCCTCCACGTTGATCCGCGTCTGCTGCCTGCCGGCATCGTCGACGAAGGGCTCGACCGGAGCGCCCGGAGGTAGCGACAGGAGAATCCGCGCCAGGATCCGCTGCCCGCGCTGTTCCGGGAAGGTGAGGATCGGATCCTCCAGTTCCAGCGGCGCCGGTCCGGACACCACGTCCGCGGCGGCCTTCTCCGCCCACGCTTCGACATCCGCGGGCGGCGCCAGCCAGGCCAGGAAGTCCTCGTCGGTCCGGCGGTCGCGGCGGAAGCCGAACAGGCCGCGGATACCGGTGATCTCGTCGACCCGGCGGGCCTCGTCGCAGACCTGCAGGTCGAAGCGGCGGGCCCGCAACAGGCCCCGGAGTTCCTCGTACTGTTCGAGAAAGTACTCCATCTCCGGCATGTAGAGGGCGCGCTTCGTATCCTCAGGCAACCACAGCCGGAAGACCTCGTTCGGCTTCGGCTGGTAGAGGACCAGGTTCGTGTGCTCGCCCTCCTCCGGTCCGTAGCGCCAGAGCTGAAGTGGCCGGAACGTCTGATCGCAGTCGACCGGGTCGATCGCGTCCGGCTCGCCGTGCAGGAAGAGCAACCGGGCACGGACGTCGAAGAACGGCAAACCGGCCATGCGCACCCGCTGCCGCCGATGCTCGACCGCCTCGGCTACCGTGCCGCGGTCCAGGAAGGTGTCGATGTACTCCAGTCGGGAAAGCGGATCCAGGTTCCGCACCCGCTCCAGTTCCGCCGGCGCGAGCAGAAACTGGGGCCCGTCGAGAAAGAACTCCCGCTCGTCGGCAGTCCACTCGGTGAGCCGCCACTCGGGTTCCTGGGCGACGGCAAGGGCCGCCAGCAGGAAGGCCGCCAGGAGCAGCACGCCAACGGCGCGCACACGGTTTGCCGCGAACGTCACCACGACATGCGGTAGAGCATCCAGTACACGACGACCCCGGTCACCGACACGTAGAGCCAGATCGGGAGCGTGACGCGGGCGATCTTCCGGTGCCGCTCGTACCGGCCCCGAAGACCCAGAACGACCGTGATGATCGCCAGCGGCGGCACCGCGGCCGCCAGCACCGTATGGGTCAGGAGGATGCCGAGATAGACCGTCCGCACGGTCCCCTCGCCCTCGAAGTGAACCGAGCCGACCTGGTAGTGGTAGTAGAGATAGGAGATCAGGAACGCCGCCGAGCACCCCAACGCCGACAGCATGACCTGCTTGTGCCGCTCCCGGTTGCCGCGGCGGATCAGCACGTAGCCGATCACCAGCAGCGTCGCCGCCGTGGCGTTCAGGATCGCGTTGAGAGTGGGCAGGTGCATCGGGCATGGAGCTTAGCCCGGTCAGACGCACGATTCGTGCCGGTTCAGGGACCCGCCTACCGGCGTTCCCGCCAGTACCGGACCTGCCAGCGGGCGACGTTCCGGTTGTGCTCGGCGAGGGTCTCCGCGAAGACGTGAGTGCCGTCGTTCCGGCTGACGAAGTAGAGGTATGGCGCGTCGGCGGGCGCCGCCGCGGCGCGTAGGCTGTGCTCGCCCGGCGAACAGATCGGGCCCGGCGGCAGGCCGGGGTGGACGTAGGTGTTGTAGGGCGAGTCGAGTTCGAGATCGCGGCGGCGCAGGTTGCCGTCCCAGGTGCCGGCCAGCTTCAGCGCGTAGATGATCGTCGGATCGGCGTAGAGGCCGATGCCGCGCTCCAGCCGGTTGTGGAAGACGGCCGAAACCAGCGGACGCTCCTCTATCGCGCCCGCTTCCTTCTCGACGATGCTCGCGAGCGTCACGAGACCCCGCAGATCGAGACCATGGCCGGCCGCGGTGTCCAGGTGACCCTCGACGCGGCGCCGGAAGTTGCTCACCATCGCCTCCACGATCTCACCTTCGCCGGTACCTCGCGGGAAGGCGTAGGTGTCCGGGAAGAGGTAGCCCTCCAGGGACTCGGCCGCGGGGTCCAGGTCTGTGATGAGCCCCGGCGAGGACATCGCCTCAAGGAACGCGTCCAACTCGCCGAAGCCGGCGCCGGCAAGGCTCTCCGCCGTTTCCCGCAGGGTCAGGCCTTCGATCACCGTCACCGCGTAGGTCACCACCTCGCCGCGGATCACCCGGTCGAGCGCCGCTACCGGGCTCATCGGTTGCTCGAAGCGGTACTCGCCGGCCTGCAACGTCTCGCCGGAACGCCGGTAGTCGAGGTGGAGCCGGGCCAGCAGGGGATCGCCCACGACGTTCGCCGCGGCCAACTGGTCGAGGATCGCGGTTATCGGCGCGCCCCGTTCAATCGCGAGTTCGACGGTCCCGGTTCCCCGCGGCCGTTCGAGTTCCCGTTCCGCCCAGGCGACAAGACCGGCCGCGGCGGCGGCAAGGGCCGCCAGCGCCGCAATGGCGCCGACCGCGAGCCACAAGAGCAGACGCCGCCTGCGGCGACGTCGCGGCGGCGTCCTCCGCTTCACACCGTCTCCCGGCCGAGCTCCTCCTCGAGGAGGATCTGCGCCGCCACCGCGTCGACCCGTTCCGGGTGCCGCCGCGGATCGACACCCGCCTCCCGCAGCCGGCGCTTCGCCTCCACCGAGGTCAGGGACTCGTTCACGGTTCGCACCGGCAGATCGCAGGCCTGGCCCAGCTTCTGAGCGAAGGCGCGAGCGCGCTCGGCCGCCGGCCCCACCGAGCCGTCCAGCCGCCGCGGCTCGCCGACCACCAGGACCTGGGCCCCGGAATCGGCCGCCAGCGCCCTGAGTTCGGCGATCACCTGCCGGTCCCCGGTGCGCCGGATCGTCGAGTGCGGCACCGCGACGCCGACCTGTGAGTCCCCCGTCGCCACCCCGACGCGTTTCTCGCCGAGATCGATGCCGAGAAAACGCACAGTGCGATCACTCTGAAACGGGCCAGCGGGACTGTCAACCGAGCGGGACCAGGCGCCTCGAGTTGGCCGGGCAATTGCTAGCATGACCACCATGCACAGGGCGTCCCGGACGGCTGAGCCGTCATCACGATCCTGACGGTGGGTCATACCGAGATGTCCAGCGCTGACCAGCCGGTCGCCGCCCTGTTGCTGGCGCTGACCGTGACGGCCTCCGCCGCGGCCCAGGAGCCCGAACCCGCCCAGGCGACCCCGGAAGACGCTCCGGCAGCGGTCGAGGAACCCGCCGATACGGGACCGCCAGCGCCACCCGACGCCAACACCTTCAGGTTTGGGATCGAAGACGAGTCCGGCCCTGGAGAAGTGGAAGGCTGGGCCGGCGTCATGGAAGGCACGTTCGAGGAGAAACACACGCTGTCGAACGGGTTCTGGATCCGGCTCCGTGACTACCAGGTCTCCGGCGACCGGGCCGTGTACGACCACGCGAACGAACGGTTCGAGGCCGACGGGCCGGTCGTTCTGATGCGAGGCAACGAAGTGATGCGGGGCTCGCGACTCGAGGTCGACGTGGCGGCCGAAACAGCCTCGATCTTCGACGCGGACGGGAACGTCGGCACCGACTACTTCTTCACCGGCGCGGCGGTCCACATGCTGAGCGAGGACCGTTTCACGATTCTCGACGCCCAGTTCACCGCCTGCGAAGTCGGGGACGACGGCCGGGCGCCGGACTGGAGCTTCCGCGCGAAGCGGGTCGACGTGAATGCCAACGGCTACGCGAAGACCCGCGGCGTCTCTTTTCGCACCAGGAAGGTGCCGCTCGTCTATCTGCCCTACATGCTGTGGCCGGTCCAGAGCTCCAGGGTGAGCGGCTTCCTGACCCCGAAGCCCGGCTTCTCGACGCGCCGCGGCCCCTCGCTTGGCCTCGCCTACTACTGGGCGATCAACAGAAGCTACGACGCCACCTTCAACGTGGACCTCTACGCCGGCGCGCCGAGCGGCAGTACCCAGGCCTTCTCCACGGAAGCCTTCTGGGGCCTCGGCACGGAGTTCCGCTACCGGCCCAGCGAGGGGACGGCGGGCGAGTTCGACGGCTACCTGATCGACGATACCGAGCGCGGCGAACGCCGCTGGCGCATGCGCTGGAATCACCAGTCGCGGGATCTGCCTGGCGGTTTCCGCGGTGTCATCCGCTTCGAGGACGTTTCCGACTTCGAGTTCTTCCGCGACTTTGAGCGCCGGGTCGACCGCAACACACTGCGCCAGCTCTACTCGACCGCCTTCGTCAGCCGCAACTGGGGCAACCAGTCCCTCAACGTCCAGCTCGACCAGCGCAAGACGTTCATCTCGGCCAATCGTGAGGTTCAGCTTCGCCAACTCCCCGAAATCGAGTACAAGCTCCGCTCCACCCGCCTCGGCCGCTCGCCCCTGTACCTGCAGCTACGGAGCTCCCTGCACTACCTCGACGTCAACCGCTCGGCGCGCCGCCAGGGCCAGTATGCGCGCGCCAACCTGCTGCCCGAGATCAGCATCCCGGTGCCGCTCACGAGCTGGCTGTCCCTTTCGCTCACCGCCGGCGGCCAGTTGACCTGGTACGGCGACAGCCTGCTGACCGCCGAGGAACGGAGGATGACTGTCAGCGAGTCGGACTTCCGGGGTGAGGATCTGCTGCGCGTAGTCCCGACCGCCCGCGCCGAGATCGTCGGCCCCGGCTTCTCGCGCATCTTCGAGCTGGGGGAGGCCGGCCGCTTCTCCCGGCTCAAGCACGTCATCGAACCGCGGATCACCTACGGCTACTTCCGAGACTTCGACGACCGGCTCCGCATCCCGCTCTTCGACGAGATCGACAACCTTCGCGGCCGCAACGTCGCCCGGGTCAGCCTGTTCAACCGGGTCCTGGCCAAACCGGCCGACCCCAACGCCGGCGGCGCGTTCGAGATCCTCTCGGTCCAGTTCTTCCGCGACGTGTCACTCGACGCGGACCGGCCGCTCCAGCGCTCGCTCGACCGGTCGCTGACCAGCCAGAACGGTCCGGTCGGCGCCCTGCTGCGCTTCAATCCGTCGCGCCGCACCGGCGTCCGCTTCGACGCGCTCTACGACACCCTGTTCTCCCAGGTCTCCTCGACCGCCATCTCGGGAAGCCTCGGCCTCAGCCGGACGAGCTCGGTCGGCCTGCGCTGGGCGGTCCGGCGCAACCCGGAACTCGACCGAACGCGCCGACATCACGCCCAGGTCTCGGCCGGGCTCGACCTGATCCCGGGCAAGCTGCGCGTGAACAGCATGGTGAGCTACGACATTGAGCAGAAGATCATGCAGATCCAGCGGCATGTCGTCGACTTCAGGGCCTGCTGCTACGAACTCCAGTTCGAGATCGCCGACTTCCGCACCGCGCTCCGCCGCGACACCCAGTACCGGCTGCTGGTGACGCTGAAGAGCGTCGGCGCCTTCTTCGACATCACCGGCGGCCAGAGCGAAGCACTGTGACCGCCAACGCCCCCGGTGCCGGCGAACGGGCGGTCGTGCTCGGCGCGGCGGGTCAACTCGGACGGGAGGTCGCCGACGAACTCCGCCGGCGCGGTGTCGACGTGCTCGCCGCCGACCGCCGGCGCGTGGACCTCACCGACACCGAGGCGAGCGCGGCGCTGGCAGTGAGGTTCGGCGCCGCCGCCGTCTACAACTGCGCCGCCTACACCGATGTCGACGGCTGCGAGAGCGAACCGGAGGCCGCCCTGGAGATCAACGGCAGGGCGCCCGCCCGGTTGGCGGTCGCCTTGCCGGACCATTGCCGCCTGATCCACGTCTCGACCGACTACGTCTTCGATGGCCGCGGCCGGCGTCCGTACCGCGAAGAGGACGCGACGGCGCCCGCCACTGCCTACGGACGCTCGAAGCTCGGCGCCGAGCAGGCCGTGGCCGATGCCGGCGGGCTGGTGGTCCGCACGAGCTGGGTGTTCGGGCCGGAGGGCAGGAACTTCGTCTCCGCGATCGCCGCCCGCCTCGGCCGCGGAGAACCGCTCCGCGTCGTCTCCGACCAGGTCGGTTGCCCGACCTACGCGCCCTATCTCGCCCGCGCTCTCGTCGACCTCCGCGCGGCCGGCGCCGCGGGCATCGTCCACTACTGCAACGCACCCGCCACCTCCTGGCACGGCTTCGCGGTCGCCATCGTCGGCGCCCTGGGCCTTCACGCCGAGGTCGAGCCGATCGCGACCGCCGACCTGCCCCGGCCCGCGGTCCGTCCGGCCTACTCGGTGCTCGACACGGCACGCTTCGAGTCCCTCACCAACCGGCGGGTCGAGGAGTGGAACTCAGGCCTCGCCGACTACTTCGAGCGGCTGGGACAGGGCAAGGCGGAAGCGTGACGCGCGTCCTCGTCACCGGCGCCGAGGGGTTCGTCGGCGGCCGCCTGGTGCCGCGACTGGTGGCGCGGGGGGCCACCGTCATCGCCTGCCATGCCCCGGGAATGGTCAGCGGCGCACGAGCTCCCGTCGAGCCCATCGCCCTCGACATCCGCGATCGCGACGCGGTCGAGGGCGTCTTCCGGGATGCGGCGCCAGATGCGGTCGTCCACCTGGCCGGCCTGTCCGACGTCGCGGACTCCTGGCGGCGCATCGACGACTACTACCGGGTCAACGTCGAGGGCTCCGAGCACGTCGCCTACGCTGCGCGCACCCTGTCCGAAACGTGCCGGCTGGTCGTCGCCTCGAGCGCCGAGGTCTATGGACCGGTGCCGGAAGCGGCACTGCCGGTGCCCGAGGCCCGCGACCTCGACCCGGGCTCTCCCTACGCCCTGACGAAGGCCGCGGTCGAACGTTTGACCCTTCCCCTGGGTGCAATCGTGGTCCGGTCCTTCAACCTGGTCGGGCCCGGACAGGGCGCCAACTTCGCCCTTCCCTCGTTCGCAGCCCAACTAGCGGCGATCGAAGCCGGTCGGGAGGAACCCGTGCTTTACGTCGGCAACCTGAGCCCGCGCCGGGACTTCGTCCATGTCGACGACGGCGCCGGCGCCTACGCGCTCCTCGTTGAGCGCGGTGAACCGGGCAGCGTCTACAACGTCGCCCGGGGGGAAGCGATCGAACTCGAGGCGGCACTCAGGCAACTCGTCGGGATCAGCGGCCTGGAGGTCGAGATCCGGCAGGATCCCGACCGCATGAGACCCGCGGACGTGCCTGTCATGTGCGGCGACGCCAGCCGCTTGCGCGCCCTGGGATGGCGCCCGAAGCGCAGCTTCGATCAGGCTCTGGAAGCGATCTGGGAGGACGCCCGACGCAGGCTCGCCCGTTCGGAGGCGCGGCAGAAACCGGGTGCGCCGGCGTCCCCGCCGGCATCCGGCGCGAAGCGCCGGCTTCCGGGCCTTCTGCCGCGCTAGTCCTCGGCGTGCTTGCGTTCCAGTGCGAGCAGTTGCGCCTTGCGCTTCTCGCCGCCGATGTAGGAGCCGGGACCGCTCCGCCGCGGCACGACCCGGTGACACGGAACGAGTATCGGCAACGGGTTGGCCATCAACCTGGAGCGGATCAGGCGGTAGGCCCCCGCCTGGCCGGATGAGGTGGCCACATTGCGGTAGGTGCGCGTATGCCCGTAGGGAATCCGGGCGGTCTCCTCGAAGATGCGCCGTGACAGCGCATCGATCCCGGTCCGATCGAGGTCGTACGGCAGATCGAGGTTTCGCCGCGCGCCGGCGAAGTACTCCGACAGGCGGCCCAGGGCCTCGTCGACGAAGTCGGTCGTCTCGACCGACCCCAGGGAAGTGAACAGCGCCTTCTCGGCGCCCTTCGGCGCGATGACGAGCCGGGTGATGAGCCGACCGATGAACTCGAGGCCAAGCGAACCGAGCGGCGAGGCAACCAGCACTCGCAGCGGCTCGGCGGCGCGCGGCGCGGGCCAGGCGGGCGCACCGGCGCGCGACCCGGCACGGCTCGCGAGTTCATGCACCACGGAAGTCATGGTAGCATGGCTACTTTTCTATGTCGACGCGAGGAAGAGGTCAGTCCTCCCGAAGCACGATGCGCAGGACAACGTCTTCTCCCTGCGTGGCCTCGAAGGCGCGTACCTCGGCTACGTAGCCGGGGCGAATCACCTCGAGCCGGTGGGCGCCCGGATCCACGATCAGAGCCGAGTGGAGACTCGCGAGTTCCGAGCCGCTCCCCAGTAGACGGCCGTCCAGGTAGACGACGGCGTCGGCAGGCTCGACCTCGACCTGCAGCCGGGCCGGGTCCCGCCGCTGGTCCTGCTCGATCGGACGGCCGCGGTTCTCGACCCTCCACGATTCGCCTTCAGGGGCCGGAGGCGCCGCGGCAGGCCTGGACGGCGCGGGCCGAGGCCGTTCCGCGGTCCCTGGGACGAGATCCTCGTCGATCCGGATGACCACGCCCGGCTGCACGCGGATCTGGCGCTCCAGGGTCTCGTAGCCCTCCATGAAGATTGCGATCCGGTAGCTGCCGTCGCGCAACCAGAGGTAGCGCGGAAAGCCGTCGAAGCCGTCGACTCGCCCGACCAGCTCGCCGTCGATGTAGACGGAGGCCTTCTTGGGCCGGGTGTTGATGTCGAGCGCACCCGCGTCCCCCACATAGCCGACGGGGCCGGGACCCCAGCCGTAGGGTCCGTAACCGTAGTAGTGCGGCGAGTACGCATAGGGCCAGAAGGAACCAAGGCCGCCGTACCAGCCGAAGGACCCGTAGTAGGGCCGCACGTAGACGCGGGAACGGCGGCCCTTGCGGCGGTCGCCGTCACCGCCGCGGCCCCGTTCGCTGGCCGCGACCGCCACCGGCGCCTGAACCGCGAGAGCTCGAGCCACCGGAAGCGTTCCGCCATGCCCGCGGTTGGCCGCTTCCGCGCCGCCCGCCAGGCCCAGACCCAGCACGGCGGCCAACGGCAGCGCCATCCGAGCCGCACACGCATTCGAACTCACGATGCACCTCCCCGATCCAGGCCGACGCCATCGGACCAGCCGTTCCTCAGACCTTCCAGATAGTGATATCGCATCGTTTTCTCCCACAGCCGGGGCAGTCTCACCGGAAGTCCCTGCAACGTCCGCGCCAACCGCTCCTCGAGCCACTGCACGGTCCGGTCGCGAACGCCGCCGGCCGGAGGCGGCTCGCCGTCGTGGAACCCCAGGAAGGAGCCGAGCTGCTCATGCCGCCGGAAGAAGACGACCGCGGAGTACCCCGCGCGGTACTGCCGCTTCGCGAACCGCTGGAGACCGGTCGGATGGTCGTGGGCGACCCGAGCCTCGGGCCGATACAGGAGGCGCAGGCCGCGCCCGGCCAGGCGGTATCCGGCTTCAACGTCCTCCCAGGCCGCGAACGGAAACGCCGGGTCGAAGGGCTCCGCCGCCATCGCCTCGCGGTCGATCGAGAGGTTCGACGTGTAGAAGAAGTTGAACGGCACGTCGTCCTCGTCCTCGATCAGGGCGAAACCGAACTGCAATCCGTTCTCGTTGATGTAGTCCAGAAACCGCGTGCGCCGCATGCGCTGGTGCCAGTCGGTGCGTCCGATGACGCCGACACAACCGCCCTCCGCGCGAACCGACTGCGCCAGTGGCTCCTCCTGGGCACGATGGTGCGCGGCCAGCCATCCCGGGGCGGGGACAGTGTCGTCCCCGAGGAAGGCCACCCAGCGGCCGCGGGCCGCCGCCACTCCGCGGTTCCGAGCCACCGCGGGTCCCCGATTCTCCTGGTGGAGCACGCGCAACTTCGGCTCAGCGCAGTTTCCGGCAGAGGCGCACTCGTCGAGCCAGGCCGCGGTGCCGTCCGTGCTGCCGTCGTTGACCACGACGACTTCGAACGCGGGCCCCTCCTGGCCACAGGCGGCCTCCAGCACTTCCTTCAGCGCCGGCAGACGGTCGAAGGTCGGTATGACGATGCTCCAGTCCGGTGACGCGCTCACCGCTCCACCTCCATCACGTCGTCCAGACGCAGACGAACCGGAGCCAGATCCTCCGGCCACAGGGATCGGAAGCCTTCGCTCGCGAACAGCTGCTCGTCGCCGGGATAGGTCGGCACCACGTACAGCGGGAAACGCTCCAGGATCTCGCGGTCGGGCCGACGACGCCGCGCCTGCACCAGCCGGCGCCGTTCCGAGGCGCCGTCCAGACCGCGGACGATCGCCGACAGCGCCCGCACCTGAGCGACGGTCTGGTCGTCGACGACGGCCGGAGCACCGGCGGGCAAGCCGCCCAACCGCCGGGCGAGCCCTCTCAGCCGGGTCCGCAAGGCAACGACGTCGCGTGCCCGCTGCCACAGGCCCCGCGGAGCCCCGCCGGCGCTGGCGGCCGCCTCGCTTCCGTCCACAGCCGCGCGGAAGGGATCCTGCGCCAGCACGTCGCCGTTCGGGTTGCAGCGGGCGAGCAGGTGCTGCGTGCGGGCGAGCAGCGTCAACTGGACTGCCGGCATCAGTTGCGGCCAGAGCTCGGCGTCGTAGTTCTTGAAGGCGGTGAAGTAGGCGTTGCGTTCGAACAGCAGGCCCCGGTTGGCGTTGCCCAGCAGATTGCTCGTCGCCTTCGAGCGATGGTGAACAACGGCCCGCGGCGCCGACAGTACGCGTTCGCCGCCCGACCAGAACCGCCACCCGAGATCGACGTCCTCGAGGTAGGCGAAGTAGCTCTCGTCAAAGCCCCCGGCCGAAAGGAAGGCGTCTCGGCGCACGATCATGTTGCCGCCGCAGGGGAAGAGCAGCTCAGCACCTTCGGCCGGGGTCTCCACGTCCTCCAGGCGGCGGCCGTAGTCGAGCTGGAAGGCGTGGCCGTCGAAGGCCATGACGCCGCGCCCGAAGTCCAGGCGTTTCCCGTCCCAATCGACGATGCAGCCGGACAGCGCGGCCACATCCGGAGGTGCCTCCCGCAACGCCGCGACGAGTTCGGCGAGCCAGTCCGGCCGCGGTCGCGTGTCGTTGTTGACCAGCACCAGCGCGTCGGCCGAACTGGCCTCCGCGAGACGATTGTTCGCGGCGGAAAAACCGAGGTTCGTCCGTTGCACGACGAGATCGATCCCGGCGTGCTCGGAACGCACCCAGGCCGCCGTTCCGTCCGTCGACCCGTTGTCGAACAGCCTGATCCCCACGGTGGCGCCTGGGTCGCGCTGCGCTTCGAGCGCCGGCAGCAGCGTCTCCAGGTGCCGCCGACCATTCCAGCTCACCACCAGGATGGCGACGCTGTCGACCCGGTCGCTCATGACCGGCCCGCCGGGAGGGCGCCCGCCAGCCGCGTCCGCACCCAGCGCCGCAGGCGGAAACCCGGTTCGTCGGCCGGCGCCGCCGTCTCCGGCCGGAAGGCGAACCCGGCCTTGGTCGGGTCGCTACGCGGCGACGAAAGGAAGGCCACCAGCGGGGCCAGCGTGCGCTCCCAGGAGTAGTCGTGCAGAATCCGCTCCCGGCCCCGACGCGCCCGCTCCTCGACCCTCCCGCCGCCGGCGACCAGCTCGGCAAGGCCGGCCCGGAGCGCCTCGACATCCCCACAGGGAACGACGAGGCCCGCGTCCCACTCCCGCAGCAGCCGCGGCACGGTTCCGCCCTCCGTGGTGAGCACCGGGCAACCGACCACGAGCGCGTCGAGGAACCGCGTGCGGAGGGACAGGTCGGTCTCCAGCCCGGGGCGGTGGCAGGCCGCAAGCGCGTCCACGTCCCGCAGCAGGTCGTAGCGGCGCTCGAAGGGCACCCAGTCGAGGAAGCCGATGCGACGCGGATCTTCCTCCCGGCTGCGCGCCTCCACCTTCGCCAGCAGGCGCTGAGGCGCCTGAGCGCCAGGCGGCTGCCGCACGAACAGAAGCCTCGCGTTCGGCTCGGGCAGGGCGGCGAACGCCTCGAGCAGCGGCTCAGGGTCGTACCAGTCGTACAACCCGCCGAACAGCACGCGCCGCTCGCCGTCCGCGCGCGGCGGCAGCAGCGGCCGATGTTCGGGCAGTGGATCCGGCACGCCCAGCGGCGCCTCGGCGATCAGCCCGGAAAGACAGGGGTCGTCCCGGTAGCGATGCGGGTTCACCCGTCCGAGCGCGGTCAGGAAGCCAAGGTAGTACGCCCGCTGCTCGGGGGAGGAACAGAGGAAGAAGTCGCCGCGGGACAGTTGGTGTATCCAGCTCCGGTGATCGTTCCGGTAGGGGTCGAGCCCCAGGGTCGAGAGATGAGTCAGGTTCTCGACGAGGAAGGGGTCGTAGAGATCGATCACGGTCGGCAGATCGGGCAACTGGTGCAGCACGTCGTTCGCCAACTGTCCCTGCGCGACGGCGGCGTCGCAGTCCCTCAACAGCTCCGGCAGCGGCAAGGAGTCGAACCGGCGAGCCTCGACGGAACCGGCCGGCACCTCCGGCGGTTCGCCGGAACGCCAGGGCGAAACCAGGGCAACCTCGAAACCGAAGCCCGGCAACCGCCGCGCCATTTCCAGGTAGCGGATGCCGATGCCGGCAGCGCGCTCCCCGAGCGCTTCGCTGCACACCAGACCGACCCGCGTCACCGGCGTCCTCCCGCCGTCGCCCTCACCCGGAACCGCGCCAGGATTGCAGGGTTTCGTGCAGCCGCCAGGCACGGGTTGTCTTCATCTTCTCGATCTCCGCCATCAGATCGCGCTCCCGAAGGTGGAGCCGCTCGACCTCCGCCCCGCGCGCCCGATTCGAAGCCTGGACGAGTTCGAGTTCGGCCTGCGTCTTCCGCAACATAGACCGTGCGGCCGCGGCGGCCAGCACCGCTTCGCGTCGCATTCGGGTCACCGCGCCCGCCAGCGACTCCGCGTCGAGTTCGTCCGCGTACTTGGCCAGCACGCGTGCCTTCAGAGCCTCGAAGTCGTGTCGCTCGGACGCCGCTCCGCCCAGGGCGTGGCCGCCGGAGGAACCGCCGCCGGCGCCGCCCAGGAAGTGCCGGTACTCGCAGGTCGTCCGCGCCAGGTGGACGAACGGAGACGACCGCGACAGCCGGATCAGCAGATCCCAGTCTTCGAAGGCCGGCAAACCCAGGTCGAAGGGACCGGCCTTCTCAAGGGCATCCCTGGTCATCAGCACCGTATGAAACGGAATGTAGTTGTCCAGCAGCAGGATCCCGCGGTCGAAGTCCCTGCTGTAGGGAAGACCGCGGCTCGACTCCCGGTAACCGGCCGCCGTCGGTTCGTAGGTGACCACGGCCGCATCGCTGTAGGCGACGTCGACGTCGCCGCGGAGCATCGAGGTCAGCGATTCGAGGTGCTCGGGCGCGAGCAGGTCGTCGTCGTCCAGGAAGCCGATGCACTCACCCGTCGCCGCCTCGACGCCCGACTGGGCCGCCGCCGCGCGCCCGCGGTTGGACTCGTGTTCGACGCGCACCAGCGGGAAGGGAAAGCCCTCGGGCGCCTCGGGCGGGCGGCCCCCGTCGTTGACCAGCACGGCCTCGACGTTCCGGTAGGTACTCCGGGCCAGACTCTGCAGCGCCTCGGCCAGGCGCCGCGGCCGGTTGTACGTTCTCACCACGATCGAAACCCGGCGCGGCGAGTCCACCTCGACCAGGGCCGGAACCCCTCCCAGATGGGCGATGAGCTGGGCCGGACTCCGGGTCGTGAAGTCGCTCGCCTTCAACTGGCAATAGCCCTCGGCGGACCCGGACTCCCGCGGCAGGCTGTGCGCGCGGAAGCGGCGCAGGCCGAGACACGAATCGAGGTAGTCGTGGCGCTCCTGCTGGCTCCGGTAGTGCGCCATCGCCGCGGCGATCCCCTCGACCTCGGCCGTTACGTCGACCAGCAGATCCGGATAGAAGGGATGGTTCACCTCGTAGCAGAGCACGCGGAGCAACAGGTCCCCGGGCGACGAGTCGTCCGAAGGTTCGCTCCCGTCCGCCCCTCCCCGACGTCGGGCGATCAGAGCCTCGTGCAGGGAGCGAAAGGTGGCCTGGTGGTCCGTGGTGACTTCGAGCGGCGAAGGCACCAGGACGAGGTCCGGACGGCCGGCCTCGAGCAATGCCTCGATCTGCCCGGTCAGTGCGCCCATCGAAGAGACCAGGCCACCGTCCGGGAAGCCCCGGCGATAGCCCACGTGCTCCACTCGGGCGATGCCGAGCGCGGCCGCGGCGGCTTCGGACTCGGCCCGCCGCAGCGCCGAGTAGTCCCCGCCGCTCATCCCTTCCGGAGGCCCCTCGACGCCTCCCGAACCATCGCTCAGGAAGGCGCAAACGATCTCCGCGCCGCCCGCGGCGAGCTGCAGGAGCAGCCCCCCGCAGCCGAGCACCTCGTCGTCGTAGTGGGGCGCCAGGACGAGAACCCGCCGAGCGAGCACCGAGCCCGGTACGGTCGGCGGCCCTTCGCGTCTGGTCATGGCGTCGATCCTCGCACGTTCGTATTCTGGCCCAACCCGTTCCGCGGGCTCCTGTAGGCTGCGCCCCCGATGCTGCAGCGCGAAAGAACCATCGTCGCCGACGCGCTGCGCAGCGCCCTCTCGCGGGCCTTCGGGCTCGACCACGACCCGGTGGTCGAGGTGCCGCCCCAACGTCGCCTGGGCGACCTCGCGAGTCCCTGCGCCCTGCACCTCGCGCGAGAGTTGCGCCAGGCGCCGCGGGCGATCGCGGCGCGCCTTGTCGAGTGCCTCGAGGTGCCTGAGGGTTTCGAGCGGGTGACGGTGGAAGGCGCCGGCTACGTGAACTTCCACTTCGGCAGGAGCCGGTTCGCAGCAGCGATGATCGACGCGGTTCCGGTGTCCCGATCCGCGGCCATCGACCCGCGGGCCAAGGTGATCGTCGAGCACACGAACATCAATCCGAACAAGGCCGCGCATATCGGCCACCTGCGCAACGCCGTCCTCGGCGACGTCCTGGCGCGCGCGCTCCGCCGTCTCGGTCAGGCGACGGAGGTTCAGAACTACATCGACGACACCGGCGTGCAGGTCGCCGACGTCGTCGTCGGCTTCCTCGACCTGCGCGGCTGCACCGTCGCCGACATCGAGGCCCTGCCCGAGCCGTTCGACTACGTCTGCTGGGACGTCTACAGCGAGGTCGGCCGCTGGTACGAAGGCGACGCGCAGCGGCTCGAACTCCGTCGGCGCACGCTCCACGCGCTGGAAGCGGGCGAGGGCCGACGGGCCGAGGCCGGCCGGCTGGTCGCCAGGAGGATCGTCGTGCGGCATCTGGCCACGATGGCCCGCATCGACATCGACTACGACCTGCTGACCCGCGAGAGCGAGATTCTCCGCCTCGACTTCTTCGTCGCCGCCTTCGAGCAGCTGAAGAAGACCGGGGCCGTGCGGCTCGAAGAGAGCGGCAAGAACGCCGGCTGCTGGGTCATGCCGCTGGCCGAAAGCGAGGAGTTCCAGGGCCTCGAGGACCCGGACAAGGTGATCGTTCGCTCAGACGGCACGGTGACCTACGTCGGGAAGGACATCGCCTACCAGCTCTGGAAGTTCGGCCTGCTGGGACGCGACTTCGAGTACGCCCGGTTCGGCGGCGGTTCCCTATGGGAAACCGCCCCGGCGGAACCGGCTACCGGCGACGCCGGCGGCGAGCGGTTCGGCGAAGGCTCCCGCGTGATCAACGTGATCGACGCGCGGCAGGCCTACCTGCAGCGCATCGTACGCGCCGGCCTGGAAGCGCTCGGACACGAGGACGAGGCCCGCGACAGCATCCACTTCGCGTACGAGATGGTCGCCCTGTCTGCCAGGACCGCCGAGCGCCTGGGATTCTCAGGCGATGCGAGGCTGGAGATGTCGGGCCGGAAAGGCATCGGCGTCAAGGCCGACGACCTGCTCGATCAGCTCGAGGCGAAGAGCAGGGACGAGATCCTGGAACGGCGCGCCGCCGCCGGCGACGACGAAGCTGGTGAAGATGTCGACCTGCTGGCGCGCCAGATCGCCGTCGCGGCGCTTCGCTTCTTCATGGCCCGCGCCACGACCACGCGGGTGATCGCTTTCGACATCGACGACGCCACCTCGTTCGAGGGCGAGTCAGGCCCCTATCTCCAGTACTCCATCGTGCGCGCCAGGAACATTCGCCGGCGCCTGCGCGAAGAAGGGCTGGCTCAGAAGGTCCCCGGGGAGCGCGTCGCCAGGCTGTCCGCCGGCGTCTGGTCCGACGACCTCTGGGACCTCGTGTTGCTCGCTTCGCAGTGCCAGGAAGTCGTCGAGCGGGCAGCGGCGACGCTCGAACTCTCCCTCATCGCCCGGCACGCAGTCGACCTGGCGCAGAAGTTCCACGCGATCTACCACCGCCATCCCATCCTGCACGAGCAGGACGTCGACCTCCGGGACGCCCGGCTCGCGGTCACCCAGGTCTTCGAGCGCTCGCTCGAAGCGCTCGCCGCGATCCTGGGCGTGCCGCTGCCTGAGCGGATGTAACGACTGCCCGCGCGGCCGAATGGCCGCCGCTACGCGGCGCGTTCTTCCAAGGGCCGGCGAGGACGCCGGCGCACCCAGTGTGTACCGCGCGAGCTATCAGTCCATCTGCTTGCGCAGCACCGTCGGAATGTCGTAGTCGTCGACGTTCCTCCAATTGGGTCCGTAGCCGCCCGGATCGATCTTGTGGTGCTCGGCCAGCATCCGGTCCCGGAACTCGCCCTTGCCGCCTTCCTCCTTGCCGGCCTCGTCGTCCCCTGGCGCGGCATCGGCCAACTTCGGGTCGGCCGGAGCGGCTGCCCCGGTCTCGGCGACCCTGGTCCCGGCGCCGTCGCGCGGCTGTCGGTCTTCGGAGAATCCGGTGGCGATCACCGTCACCTTCACCTCTTCGTCCATCGTTCCGTCGACGACGAGACCCGAGATGATCGTCGCGTCCGGATCGACCGCGTCGGAGATCGTGCTGGCTGCTTCCGCCACCTCGTGGAGGGTCAGCGAGCTGCCGCCGGTGATGTTGATCAGGCAACCCTTGGCTCCCTCGATCGAAGCATCCTCGAGCAGGGGTGACGACACCGCCCGCTGCGCCGCCTCGAGCGCCCGGCTGTCGCCCGACGCCACACCCGTGCCCATCACCGCGATGCCCTGGCCGCACATGATCGCCCGCACGTCGGCGAAGTCGGCGTTCACCTCGCCCGGCATCGTGATCAGGTCGCTGATGCCCTGAACCGACTGCCGCAGGACGTCGTCCGCGGTCACGAAGGCGTCGGCGAGGGACGTGCCCCGGTCCACGAAGCTCAGCAGCCGCTCGTTCGGTATCGCGATCACGGTGTCGACCGCCTTGTGCAGCTCCTCGAGCCCGCGTTCCGCCAGCAGCATCCGGCGCCGGCCCTCGAACGCGAACGGCTTCGTGACCACGGCGACCGTCAGGGCGCCGACTTCGGCCGAGAGGGAGCCGATGATGGGCGCCGCGCCGGTGCCCGTGCCGCCGCCGAGGCCGGCCGCCAGGAACACCATGTCCGCACCGTTCAGCATGTCGAGGATCTTGTCCGTGTCCTCGAGCGCCGAGTTGCGACCGACCTCCGGATCGGCGCCGGCGCCCAGACCGCGAGTGATCTTGCGCCCGAGCTGCAGCTTCGTCGGCGCTTCGCAGCGCCGCAAAGCCTGCAGATCTGTGTTGGCGACAATGAACTCGATCCCACCCAGATTGGCGGCGATCATCCGGTTGACGGCGTTTCCGCCGCCGCCTCCCACCCCGACCACGACGATCTTGGCCGGTCCGAAGCTCTCCTCGGACGAGGCCTCCGTGTCGATCGTCGGATTGACCTCGGTCGACTGCTGCTCTTCCATCAGAATCATGGCTCCCTCCATTTCGAACCCTGGTTCATCAAACTCAAATCAGACAAGATCGCTGAACATCTGGCGCAGACTGCCCATCACCGAGCGCACCCCGCCCAGAGAGCGGCGGCGCGCAATGGGCAGGCGAGCCTCCTCGGAGGCGACCGCATAGCGAAGAAGACCCGCGGCCGTGGCCCAGGTCGGATCGGTGAGACCCTCGATCTCACTCACGAGACCGAGCGGCACCCCGTAACGAACGTCGCAGGAGAAGACCTGCTGAGCCAGCTCGGGGAGGCCGACCAGCTTCGAACCGCCCCCACTCAGGACGAGTCCGCCGCGTAACTGATCGGCCCAGCCGGCCTTCTCGAGCTCCGCCTGAATCAGCTGGAACATCTCCTCGGCGCGGGCCTGCAGGATCTCGGCGAGGTTCCCGCGGGCGATCGTCTTGCTGCTTCCGCCGGCGACGCTCGGCACGACCAGTCCGTCGTCGCCGTCGACCAGACCGACCAGGCAACAGCCGTCCCGCAGCTTCAGCGTCTCGGCGCCGGCGAACGATGTCCTGAGCACCGAAGCGAGATCAGCCGTGAAGTGACTGGCGCCGAACGGAAGAACCCCGCTGTGCTGCACTTCGGCGTGCTGAAAGAAAGCGAAGCCGCAGGTGCCGGACCCGATGTCCAGCAGCAGGACGCCCAGTTCGCGCTCGTCGGGAAGAAGGACCGCTTCCGCCGTGGCGAGCGGTTCGAACACGATCTCCCGGGCCTCCACGCCGGCTCGGTTCAGGCATCGGACAAGCGTCCTGGTTCGGGGCGCGTGCCCCATGACCAGGTGAACCTTGGCTTCCAGCCGGCTGCCCAGCATCCCGTGCGGATCCGCGATGCCCCCGTGGTCGTCGACCGAGAACTCCTGCGGAATCGCGTGCAGGATCTCCCGGTCGGGCGGAAGCGGCACTCCCCGAGCCGCGTTCAGGACGAGGTCGATGTCCGCACGGGCGATCCCCCGGTCGCCGCAATCGACGTAGGCGGTGCCGTGGCTGTTCGCCGACCGCAGATCGGATCCACCGATGCCGACGAAGGCGCGGGAGATCTCGACACCCGCCATGGTCTCCGCCTCCTCGGTCGCCCGCTTGAGCGCGCTTACCGTCGCGTCGAGGTGCACGATGTGACCCCTCAACGTGCCGCGGTTCGGCGCCCGCCCCACGCCGACGATCTTGAGCGCCGGTTCTCCGTCGACCTCCGTACGGTCGGCGATCAACACGGCGACCTTCGCCGAGCCCACATCGATGGCGACCACGCCCGTATCCGTCTTTGGCATCCTCTTCGTCCTCTCTGGCTATGAAGGGGCCTGAACTCCGTCCTGGGCGACCGGGGCGCCCTCGACGTCCGTAGCGATCTGGGCCCCCGGCGCTTCCATCGACAGGACGATCCGATCCCTGAACCGCAGATCCACGACTTCGGGATCGTTGTGTTCCGTGATCGCGCTGTGCAGCAGCTCGAACACCGAAGCCTTGGCCGTCAGGTCGCTGCCGCGGACGAGCACGGTCGCCGGCCGGCCACTGCACGCAAGCAGGTAGTCGTCGTCGCTGATGACCTCGACCGCCCGGACCTGCCGTCCCCACTCGAACGCCCTGAGTTCGGTCGTCACGTCAAGCGCCCGCTTCAGCGTTCGAGCGAGAACCTCGCCCTGCACGTCCCTGGACGAGCCAGCCCGTCTGAACGAGTCAGAGCCAGCGCCCGGGTTCCGCGCCGGGCCGTCCCCCAGGCGGTCTCCCGCCAGGGCGCTCTCGATCGACACGCGGACCAGATCGCCGCCGCACAGGTCGGACGCGCGCTCGCACGGAACGATCGCCCTGCCATCCCGGTCGATCACCCACGCGCGGTCACCGGCCGCGAACAGGGCCGCCGGCTGGTGTTCCACGACCCGTACCGTGAGCTCGTTCGGCAGGCGCTTGACGAGTTCCGCCTCACGGATCCACTCGTGATCGAGCCGCCGAGCTGCCGGCTCCAGGGAGAGCAGCGGCAGGTTCCGTCCCTCCAGCGGAGCGAGCCGGCTCCGTACCCACTGTTCGGATACGCGCTCAGCCTCCTCGATCTGGATGTCGAGCTCGAGGTCGAACACCGGCGCCGTCGCCAACCACACGCCGACCCCAACCACCGGCGCGATGCCGAGGAGGACCTTTCCGACTCCCAGCGCCAGCCAGACGACGGGCCGCGGCCGTCTGCGGCGCACGGGTCGGCGAACGCCCGACCGCTTGCGAGTCGGCCGGCGGTTCACGAGACGCCCTCTCCGCCGGCGGCGAGTCGATGAGCGAGGCGGTAGATGTCGCCGGCTCCCAGAGTCAGGACCAGATCGCCTTCCCCGACCTCTGAACGAAGCCGGTCGGCCGCCGCCTGCCACGGTCCGCAGCCGCTGATGCTGGGATGGCCGGCGGCCGCCGCGGCGGCCACCACCAGACCCGCATCGACTCCCGGGATGGGTCGCTCCCGCGACGGATAGATGTCGGCGACCAGCACGTTGTCGGCGAACAGCAGGGCGCGGCCGAAGTCGTCCGCCAGGTCCCGCGTGCGACTGAAGAGGTGGGGCTGGAAGACGGCGTGGATCCGGACCGTCCGGGCGCCGTTGCCGCCGGGAGCGAGCACCTCTCGGGCCGCCCGCAGCGTCGCCTCGACCTCGGTCGGATGGTGCGCGTAGTCGTCGATCACCGTCGCGCCCCGCCATTGCCCCACCCGCTCGAACCGCCGGTGGATGCCACGGAAACGGGAAAGCGCCCTGGCCGCCGCCTCGAAGTCGAGCCCGACCGCCCGCGCCGCGGCCACCGCCGCGAGGGAGTTCAGGACGTTGTGACGCCCCGGCATCGGCAGTTCCAGGACACCGAGCCGGCCGAGCTGGGCGTCGGCCACCTCGAACCGGACACCCGCGCCGGTCGCCGACACCTCGAGCGCCCGGAGATCGGCCCCCTGCTCAAAACCGTAAGTGACGATCCGCCGGTCGGCGAGGCGGGGCAGCAGGTCCCGGACGTTCGAGTCGTCGGCGCATGCGATCACCTGGCCGAAGAAGGGCACGCGGCCGGCGAACCGCGCGAACGCGTCCTGGATGTCGGCCAGGTCCCGATAGGTGTCGAGATGATCAACGTCGATGTTCGTGATCACCGCGATCACCGGCGCCAGATCGAGAAAACTCCGGTCGAACTCGTCCGCCTCGGCGACCAGATAGTCGCTGCTCCCGTAGCGGGCGCCGGTGCCCGAAACGCGAAGGCGTCCGCCGACGATCACCGTGGGGTCGAGGCCGGCGTCCGTCAGCACGGTGCCGATGAGCGAAGTCGTCGTCGTCTTGCCGTGGGTGCCGGCCACGGCGACGCCGTACTTGAGCCGCATCAGTTCGGCGAGCATCTGGGCGCGGCGCACGACCGGCACTCCGCGGCGGCGAGCCGCCGTGACTTCCTCGTTGCCGGCGGGCACCGCGGACGAGATGACCACCAGGTCGGCCCGATCGATGTTCTCGGCGCTGTGGCCGATGGCGATTCGAGCGCCGAGCGCCTCGAGCCGCTCGGTCGTTTCGCTCCCCTCCAGGTCGGAGCCGCTGACCTTCAGTTGGTAGTTCAGCAGAATCTCGGCGATCCCGCTCATGCCGGCGCCGCCGATGCCAACGAAATGGACCCGCTCCAGGCCCGCGGTACGGAGGAACAGCAGCATCAGGCGGTCCTCCCCGCACGCCCGGAGTCTCTCCGCTCCGCGATCTCGCACACGCGAGCGGCTATGACGCTCGCCGCGTCGATCCGGCTCGAGCCCCGAGCCGCCCGCGCCATGGCCGGAAGACGCTCGCGGTCCGCAATGAGCCGCGCGCAGCGTTCCGCGGCGGCCTCGCCCTGCAGTTCCTCCTGCTCGACCAGGATCGCAGCGCCCGCCTCGACCATCGCGCGGGCGTTCCCGCGCTGGTGTCCGGCGGCCATTGGCAACGGCACGTAGACCGCCGGCCGCCCGCCGCCGGCGAGCTCGGAAACGCTCACCGCTCCGGCGCGCGACACGATCAGGTCGTGCGCCTGCATCGCGCCGGCGATGTCCTGGATGAAGCCGGTCACCGTCGAGGAAAGCCCGGGCCTCGCCACTCCCCGATAACGGTCGCGGGTCTCGTCGACCCAAGCCGCACCGGACTGGTGCGTCACCTCGACCCGGCACGGCGCCACGGCACGGGCGAACAGACCCGGCAGGTGACGGTTGAGCGCGTCGGAACCCTGACTGCCGCCAAGCACGAGCACCCGAACGCGATCGTCGCTGAGGCGAAGTTCGTCGATCTCCCCGAAGGCCCGGCGCACCGGCACGCCGACTAGCCGCGTCTCGCACGCCAGGCCCCCGGCGGCGGACTCGAAGGCGACGCCCGCCTCGGTCGCGAAGCGCGACAGTCTCCGGTTCGCGGAGCCGCTCTCCGCGTTCGGTTCGAGCAGATAGAGCCCGCAGCCGTGGAGCCGCGTCGCCAGGGCTGCCGGCGCGCAAACGTAGCCGCCGGTCGCGAACACGAGCGCCGCGCGGAACCGGCGCAGCAGCGCCGTGGCGCGGAGGGTCGAGAGCAGGAGAACGGCCAGGGCCACCGCCCGCTGCGGACCGCCCCGGTCGACGAACGGTCGGGCGGGCAAGGCCTGGAAATCGACTCCGGCCGCCGCAACCAGGCGCTCCTCGAGGCTGCCGCGGCGACCGATCCAGGCGGCCTTCCAGCCGAGAGTCCGCAGCTCCTCGGCCACCGCCAGACCGGGGAACACGTGTCCGCCCGTGCCGCCGCCCGAGAAGACGACCGTGCCGCGGTGAGTGCCGGTGCTCATCCATGCTCCGTAAGGCTCAAGAGGAGGCCGCAGGCGTTGAGTGTCATGACGAGGGACGACCCCCCGTGCGAGAGGAACGGCAACGGGGTGCCCGTCACCGGAACCAGTCCGACGGTGACGCTGACGTTGACCAGGACCTGGATCAGGACCGCCGACGTCAAGCCCCAGGCAAGGAAGCGGCCGAAGGCATCCGGCGCATGGTGTCCGGCGACATAGCCGCGCCAGGCAAGCACCGAGAAGGCGGCCAGCACCGCGGCGGCGCCGAGGAGTCCGAGCTCCTCGCTGACGATCGAGAAGATGAAGTCGGAACTCGCGAGCGGCAGGAAGTACAGCTTCTGGGCGCTCTCTCCCAGGCCCTGGCCGGTCAGGCCGCCCGATCCGATCGCGATCAGGGACTGCAGCACCTGAAAGCCGTTCCCTGAAGGGTCGTTCTCGGGTGAGAGAAAACCGAGGAGACGTTCCCGCCGATAGGGCTCGGACCAGATGAAGAGAGCGAACAGCCCCGGCAAGACCAGCATCGCGGGGACGATCCAGCGCCAGGAGAGGCCGGCAAGGAACAGCATGACCCCGGCAATTCCGAGAATGAGAGCGGCGCTGCCGAAGTCCGGCGCCTGCAGGACGAGCAGGGTGACCAACCCCACCGCGAGGCCGCACGGCACGAGCACCCGGGGCTGGCTGACGCCCTCCGGACAGCGGTGGATCTGGTAGGCGATGAAGACGACGACCGCGATCTTGGCCAGCTCGGAGGGCTGGAAGGTCAACGGTCCCACGGACAACCAGCGGCTGCTGCCGTTGATCGGCGCCGCCGCCAGCACGGCGACCAGGAGGACGAGCGACGCGCCGAGACCGGCATAGGCCAGCCAGGGCTTCGCCCAGCTCCGGTAGTCGATGCTCATGAGCACCAGCATCGCCGCCAGACCGACCACGGCGGCCAGCAACTGGGTGACGAACTGGCGCTTGAAGCCGCCGTCGGGGTCGGGCGGGTTGGCGGAGTAGACCATCACCAGGCCCCCCACGACGAGCAGCACGACGACCGTGAAGAGGACCTTGTCGATCGCGAGCTTCCTAGCCATGGCCGCATTCCCTGCCGGCCGCGGCAAGCGACCGCACCCGTTCCTCGAAACGGCGGCCGCGATCCGCGTAGTCCTCGAACTGGTCGAAGCTGGCGCAGGCCGGCGAGAGCAGGACCGTCTGGCCCTCGCTCGAAGCCGCCGATGCCGCCTCGACCGCTCTCTCGAGCGTGCCGCAGAGGCGGCGCTCGGTGGCGCCGGCGAGCACCGGGGCGATGACCGGAGCCGCCTCACCGATCAGGTACACCGCCGCCGCCTTGACGCCTGCCACCGCCGCCAGTTCGGCGAAGGCCGCGCCCTCGTCCTTCGCCCGGCCCCCAAGGATCAGGTGGACGCTGCCGTCGCCGAACCCGGCCAGGGCCTTCACGACCGCCGCCGGGTTCGTCGCCTTCGAGTCGTTGTAGTAGCGGACGCCGCCAACCGTGCCGACGAGACGCATCCGGTGCGGCAGGCCATCGAACCCGCGCAACGCCGGCGCGAAACGGCTCGGGTCGGCGCCGACGGCGGCCGCCAGGAGGGCGGCCGCCATCGCGTTCTCCACGTTGTGGACCCCGTCGAGCCTCAGGTCGCCGAGACGGAACAGTTCCCGCCGGAACGCCGGTCCGACCT
>VXUF01000092.1 GCA_009837085.1 Holophagales bacterium | reverse complement strand
ACCTGTACCCGACCCTCGTCGAACTGTGCAATCTCCCCGCCCCCGCGCACGAGCTCGAAGGCACGAGCTTCCGGCCGCTGCTCGACGATCCGGCCCGCCCGTGGAAGTCGGCGGCCTTCTCGGAATCGATCCGCCAGGGCTTCCACGGCCGCACCCTGCGAACGCAGCGCTACCGTTACACGGAGTGGACGCCGCTGAGGGCAACGGGCGACGAGACCGAGCGCGAGCTCTACGATCTCGAGGAAGACCCCTTCGAGTACGAGAACCTGGCGTCCGATCCAGGCCGCCGTGAGCAGATCGAGGAACTGTCCCGCCGCCTTCGCGCGGGCTGGCGGGCGGCGCTGCCGGAGTCGATCTGACGCAGCCGGCAGCCGCCCCGCGACTCCCGGGCCGCCGCCCATCGTGGCGGGCACGGCTGCGAGAGCGAGAACAAGCGCTCGATCGCTCGGCGAGCGCGCTCGACACCCGGACCGACATCCCGTTCCGCGAGGTCCTGCGCATCTTCGGGCGCGCCCTCGCCTACATGCGCCTCTTCAAGGCGCGGGTCGCCGCCAAGTTCGGGTTGCTGACGGCGGAGATGGCGTTCCGGCTGCTCGTCGCGCCCTGGCCGGGCAAGATCGTCGTCGATCACGTCATCCTCGGCATGCCCATCGTGGACGCGGCCGGGTTCCCCTCCTACCTAAGCCCGTTCGTGCTGCTCCTGGCCGGCAGGGGCCCGCTGGAGATCATGGCGTGGGTACTCGTCCTCGGCGTCTTCATGGTGACCGTGTTCGGGTTCACGACGAACCGGGGCACCGTCAGGTCCGCGACCGGGATGCCCACCGGAGCATCCGCGGCCTCGTCGGGCGGCGCCACCGTCCTTCTCCAGCAGGGGCACGGCACCCTGGCCCAGGGGCACGACACCGCGACCCGGACCGAGAACGAGGCCAACCGGGGCTCCGGCCTGATGGGCGGCATTCTCGGACTCCTCGACTTCCGGGTGCACCTGCGCCTGACCCAGTCGATGAACCACCTGCTCAGGACGAAACTCGCCGGGCGGATCAAGCGCCTGCCGATGACGACCCTGGACGACCAGCGGATCGGCGACAGCATCTACCGCGTCCTCTACGACACGACGAGCGTCAGCCGCGTTCTCTACGAGGTGGGTCTCGAGTTCTACTCCCACGCGCTCGGCATCACGCTCAGCGCGATGATGATGTACACGTACTTCGGCGACGCTCCAGAGGTCATCCTGCTGGCCGCCCTGTCGCTGCCGATCATGCTCATCTTCGTCGGTCCATTCGCGCGGATGGCACGGCGCAGAAGCCAGGCCAGCCGCGCCTCGGGCGCCGCCACGACGGCGAACATCGAAGAGGGCATGAGCAACGTGCTCGCCGTGCAGAGCCTCGGTGGAAACGAGCGGGAAGGCCAGCGATTCAGGAAGGCCAGCGAGGAGTCCTTCAGGCGCTTCCGCATCGAGTCGCTGCTCAAGCTGACCTACCAGCAATTCGGCAGCCTGGCCTTCCTGCTGAGCCAGGTCCTGTTCTTCGTCGTTATCGCCGGACGCGTGATCGACGGCACGTTCACGGCCGGCGACTACTTCGTCCTCAACTACTACTTCTTCGTCCTGAGCGCGACGTTCAGCGGGATGGGCTTCATCTACCCGGTTCTGCAGGACAACATCGCCGGACTGCGCCGGGTGTTCTTCCTGATGGACCTGCCATCGGAGAAGACGAGCGAAGGCGTCGAGCAGCCCCGGATCAGCCGCGGCGTCGAGATGAGGAACGTCGGGCTGACGTATCCCGACGGTCGCCGGGCGCTCCGCGGCATCAACCTCGATGCCCGCCTGGGCGAGATCGTCGCCCTCGTCGGCCCGACCGGCGCGGGAAAGACCAGCCTCGCCTACCTGGTGCCGGCCTTCGTGCAGCCGACCGAAGGTACGGTGACGATCGACGGCGTCGACCTGAAGGACGTGTCGGTGGACAGCCTCCGCGACCAGGTCTCCTACGTTTTCCAGGAGACGCAACTGTTCTCCGACTCGATCCTCGAGAACATCCGCTACGGGAACACGGACGCGACCGAGGCGCAAGTCGAGCGTGCCGCGCACGTCGCCGGCGCGCACGACTTCATCGCCGCCCTGCCCGACGGCTACCGGACCAACCTCGGCACCGTGACGAGCAAGCTCTCGGTGGGACAGAAGCAACGCATCGCGATCGCCCGGGGGCTCCTGCGGGACGCGCGCATCCTGATCCTGGACGAACCGACCTCAGCTCTCGACCCGGAGACCGAGGCCTACCTGGTCGACGCCCTGCACGAAGCGGCGAAGGACAGGCTGGTCATCATCATCGCCCACCGCCTGTCGACGATCGCCAACGCGGACCGGATCTACTTTCTCGAGGAAGGCGAGATCCGGGAGCAGGGAACCCACGAGGAGCTGATGGCGGTACCCGACGGGCGATACCGGAGGTACGCCGCGCTGCAGGCGGGGGCGGGTTGAGCCGGCCCGCCTGCGCGGCCCTCACACTGGGTACGCCGGCGTCCCCGCCGGCCCTCCGGGCGACACCGAGAAGCGGTGGCGTCCGGGACAACGGGCGAGGCGCAGCCTCGCTCCTTACCGAATCTGCCGCATCCGCCCCTCGTCTCCCCAGGCCCGATCAGCCGTCCACGCGGTGCCGTCCACTCGTTCGGCTAGCGCAAGGCAGAGCCGATCAGCCAGCGACAGGCCTTCACCGCGCCTCCAGCGGACGGCGGCCCACTCCGCGTCCTCCTGGGTGACCCCCTCGACACCGAGACCGTAGCTCAGCAGGAGGGTGCGAGCCATTGTCCAGTCTCGACCCACGGCGCGCACCTTCTGCGCCACTTCGGACCAGTTGGCAGCACCGCAGACGGCGCCTTCGTTCATGACGTCCTCGACCCGGTCAGCTCCCTGTTCTCCCAGCAGATAGGCCAGGATCGCCGACGCATCCAGGACGTTCAAACAGCATCCTCCGCGTCGGCCGCGACGCCACGTTCTGCAAGGAGTTCGGAGACGAGGTCGAGTCCCGCGAGGTCCGCTCGAACCCGGTCGCGGAGCTGGTCGCGTTTCAGCAGGACCAAACCGCCCGGCGTCTCAAACAGACACAGCACAGTCCCTGAGGCCAGACCGGCTCGGTCACGAACCGCCGCAGGGATCACCACTCTCCCTCGATCTCCCACCGACACTGTAGTTGTCCCATCCATGGACTATGTGTACCACATGGCTGGCACGTGCGGGAAGAGCTGGGCTCTCCGCGAGTTGTACTCTGCACTCGAGATGGGTGGACAAACCACTACGCCGCCGGCCCGAGGAATCGAGACCGAAGTGTTGGCGGCACTACGGGCCTACGACACCGCGACGAGAGCCGGGGACATCGACGGGCAGGTCGCCTTCTTCGCGGAAGCGTGGCGAAGCAACTCCGGTACGACGAAGGCCGAACTGCGAGAACAACTGGAGCAGCAAGGCGACCGGACCGGAGACGCCGAGAAGCGGTTCGTCCTCGATGACGCGACCGTGGTCGTGGACGGCGACACGGCGACCGTCGACCTCGTGAAGCTCCGATCGGCCACCGGGAACGGCTCCTTCGAGTTCAGGATGACGCGGGAGCCCGACGGCGCGTGGCGCTGCGTTGCGATCGCGCTGTCCCGGGTGGCCGATGCGCCGGCCGAGAACACCCGCGAACTACGCGAACGCATCTTGAGCGACCCGGCACGGCCCGGCTACCACTTCGTCATGCCCGAAGGCGTGGCGATGCCCTTCGACCCAAACGGAGCGATCTACTGGAAGGGCCGCTACCACCTGTTCTACATCTTCCAGGACACCCGGCTGGGTAAGCGCTCCGACCACTGGGGCCACGTGTCGAGCACGGACCTGTTCCATTGGCGCCATCATCCCACCGGTCTGCTCGACGGGATGTACAGCGGCAACTGCTTCCTGAACGAGGACGGCGTGCCGACGATCTGCTACCACCAGCACGGCGAGGGCAACGCGATGGCGGTGGCGCTCGACGACGACCTGAACGACTGGAAGAAGCTCGACTCGAACCCGATCACGCCGGAGACACGGGAGGGCGACGAGCACCACGGGAAGTACCGCTCGTGGGATCCCTTCGGATGGCTCGAAGGCGACAGCTACTACGCCATCTTCGGCGGCCAGCGTCCGGCCGTCGCGAAGTCGCCGGCACTCGACGGCGAATGGAAGTACGCCGGCGACCTCTTCGCCCACGGTGTCGAAGGTGTTTCGCTCAACGAGGACGTGTCCTGCCCCGATCTCTTCGAACTCGGCGGCAAGCACGTCCTCCTTTGCATCAGCCACCGGCTCGGCTGCCGTTACTACGTCGGGGAATGGAGGGACGAACAGTTTCATCCCGAATCCCACGCCCGGATGAGCTGGGTCGACAACTCGTTCTTCGCTCCGGAGAGCCTGGTCGACGACCGGGGCCGTCGCATCATGTGGGCCTGGATCCTCGACGAGCCTCTCTTCGGCGCGCGAACGAAGCACGGCTGGTCGGGGACGCTGAGCCTGCCGCGGGTGCTGTCGCTTGGGGATGACGGACTGCTCCGCATCGATGTGCCGGAGGAGATCGAGGCGCTCCGCTACGGCGAAGTGCGGAAGGGGCCGTTCGTCGTGCCGGCCGACGAGGAAGTACCCATGGACGGCGTCGCCGGCAACAGCCTCGAGCTGCTAGTCGAGATGGAAGGCGCGGAGGCATCGCACGTCGGTGTCAAGGTCTGCGCCTCGCCCGACGGCCAGGAGGAAACGTCCATCTTCTACGACGCCGAAGCGAAGCTGCTGAAAGTCGACACGCGCAGATCAGGTCCTGACGACACGCCGCAGGCGGTCGAAGCAGCTCCCTTCGAACTGAAGCCCGGCAAGCGGTTGAAGCTGCGCGTCTTCGTCGACAAGTCGGTGGTCGAGGTCTTCGCCAACAGTCGTCAGGCCATCGCCCGGCGCATCTATCCATCTCGCCGGGACAGCATCGGCGTGAGGGTCTTCTCCGCCGCCGGCGACGCCCGCGTGCACTCCCTAAAAGCCTGGAAGATCACGCCTTCGAATCCCTACTAAGGACGTATGTGATGAAGCTCCACGACCCCGAACTCCGCATGATCACCGAACAGCTCGCCCGGATCGAGGACAAGCTCGGAGCCGGAACGGGGCCTCAAGTCACCTCTCCGGAGGCTGCGATCGTGGAACTACTCAGAGTCGTCCGCACGCTGACCGAGCGTCTCGACGAACTGGGTCGGCGCTAACGACATGGATCGTGCCGCTTGCGTCACCGGCGACGACGGTGCGGCCGTCCGGCGAGACAGCGCACGAACGGACGCGGTCGTCACACTCGTACTTGGCCAAGCAGTACCCAGATTCCAGGTCCCAAAGCCGCAGCGACCGGTCTGGTGACGTCGAGACGGCGCGGGTTCCTTCTAGGGTCACAGTCACGCCGAAGACCGGCTTCGTGTGCCCCTCCAGCAGATTCAGCATGTTGCCAGTCGGAAGGTCCCACACCCGCAGCGTCCGGTCCTCCGACGCGGAGACAGCCATCGCGGCGCCCTGTGCCACTGCCACGTCATAGACCTCCGCCGCGTGTCCTTCGAGCGCATGCGATTCGCGGCCCGAGTCGAGATCCCAGACTCGCAACGTCTGGTCCCCGGATGCCGAAACCGCTCGGCCACCGTCCGGGGCGACGGCGACGGCATGGACCGCGTCGGTGTGTCCTGAGAACCTGTGCAGCACGTCTCCGGATTCGAGGTCCCAGACCCGAACCGTCCGGTCCCAGGAGGCGGAAAGGGCTCTCCGACCGTCCGCAGTAAGGGCAAAGGACTTGACGTCATTCCTGTGACCGCCGAGGGTGTGTAGGCAGCGGCCTGTTTGGAGGTCCCACACCCTCAATGTGGCGTCCGCGGACGACGAGACGGCGCGGCTGCCGTCCGGCGTCACAGCGACGGAGTAGACCTCCGTCTTGTGTCCCCTGAGGACCCGCAGCGTGCGGCCCGAGTCGAGATCCCAGAGCCGCAGCGTCGCGTCGAAGGATGCGGAAACGGCGCGGGCTTCGTCCGGCGTAACGGCGACACACCAAACGCCGGCGCCGTGGCCTTCGAGCGTGTGCAGGGCACGCCCTGACCCGACGTCCCAGACACGCAGCGTCGCATCCGCCGACGCGGAGACGACGCGCCCGCCATCAGGCGTCACCGCGAGGGCCTCGACCCTCCCGGTGTGACCCTCAAGCCTGTGAACCAGCCTGAAGCGACACATACTCGCGGTACCGCCCATCCGGCATCGCCATCAGTTCCTCGTGCGATCCGGACTCCCGGACCTCGCCGTCCTCCAGGAAGTAGATCCGGTCCGCGTTGGCGATCGTCGACAGGCGATGGGCGATGATGATGACCAGTTTGTCCTTCGCCGCTTCGTGCAGCGCATCGACCAGGTAGGCCTCGGTCTCGGGGTCGAGCGCCGAGGTCGGCTCGTCCAGGATCAGGATGCGGGCTTCCCGGAGGAGCCCCCGAGCGATCGCGATGCGCTGCTTCTGCCCGACCGACAGCTTGCTGGTCACGGTGCCGAGGTTGGTCCGGTAGCCGTCCGGCAGGGCGGCGATGAAGTCGTGGGCGCCGGCGACGCGCGCGGCGCGCTCGACCTGCGCCTCGGTCGCGGCCGGGTTGCCGTAGCGGATGTTCTCGAGGATCGAGTCGGAGAAGAGCTGCGTCTCCTGGAAGACGTAGGACACCTGCTTCCTGAGGCTCTCCACTGCCACGTCCTTCAGATCGACGCCGTCGACCTCTACCGTGCCCTCGGTCGCCTGAACGAAGGCCGGCACCAGGTACGCGAGGCTCGTCTTGCCGGCGCCGGTCGGGCCGACGAACGCCACGATCTCGCCGATGCGGGCTTCCAGATCGACGTTGCGGAGCGCGCGGCGGCCGTCCGGGTAGGTCAGGCCGACGCCCTTCATCTCGACGCCGCGCTTGATCCTGTCCAGTTCGACGCCGTCCCGCGTCTTCTCTTCCGGCAGGTCCATCAGGAAGAACACCCGGCGCATGCCCGCGACGTAGCCCTGCCACTCCGTGTACACGAAACCCCAGGCACCGAACGTCGCGCTGAGGACGAAGTAGTAGTACGTGAGGACGAAGTAGTCGCCGGCGGTGAACGTGCCGTCGATTACGCGGCCCGCCATCACGATGAAGAACAGGACCTGACCCAGCATCAGCGCCAGGCTGAAGGCCTGCTGAACCGTGAGCACCAGGAACCACTCCGTGCGGAAACGCTTGAACGACTCCGCGCTGGCCCGCCGGAATCGACGGCTCTCCCGCTCGTTACCGCCAAGACTCTGAACGGCGAGGACGTTGCTCATCCCCTCCTCGATGTTGCTCGTCGTGCTCGAGCCGGAGGCGCGGCTGGCCTGACCCCGGCGCCGCGCCATGCGGGCAAAGGGCAACACGAAGAGGAACACGATCGGGAAGGCCAGCATGCCCAGCACGATGACCTCGGTCGCGGCGCCGAAGTACGTGAACATGATGTAGAGCGTGATCACCACGCCGAGCAGGCCCGAGTAGAGCCCCAGCGCGATGCCGTGCAGCAGCATGTTGGCGCTGGTGGAGTCGTACAGGACGCGGTAGACGCTGTCGCCGATTCGCAGGTCGTCCAGGGTCGTCATCGGCAGCGACCGCAGCTTCCCGGCTACCCGGGTTCGGAGGAAGTGGTTCATCGACTGCGAGAGGCGAAGATGCACCCGGAAGTCGATGAACCCGAGGATGCCCGCCATCAGGCCCGAACCGAGGTTCGCCTGGTTCTCCGTCTGCGTGGCGATGTCGTGGCCCTGGGCCAGGGTGCCGAGGCCCTGCGGCGTGAGAGCCGTGGCTCCCCCGGAAGAGCCCGCCGAGGCCCCTGTGGGCGCTCCGCTGGGAGACCTGCCCGCGCCCCGGCTCGTGGTGAACCCGAAGACCGTCACCATGAACACCCCGAGCAGGAACACCCAGAGCATCATCTCAACCGGCCCCATACCGTCCAGCAACAGCACGGCCGGAGCCAGGAAGGCAGGAAAGCCCGACGCGTCGCCGATGGGCATGCCCAGGATGACGTGGTCGACGACGACCTTGCCCGGCCAGGGCGCGACGAGCAGCCGAAAGGCCAGCTCCACCGTGATGAAGCCGAGCTTCGTCGCGATCCGCGCCTTGAACAGCCGGAAGGTCGAGATGACCCGCGCGAAGATGCGCAGGACCTCCCGGAACCCGATATCCGTGCCCAGGTCGAGAACGCTGGCCGCGCGGTCGAGTTGCTTTTCGTGCTCCCGCAGCGACGGGCGAGAAGCGCGAGCGGCCTCTGCCATCAACCGGCCTCGCCGGCGCGTCTCGACAGTCTCGCCTCGGTCTCCACGAATGACCGGTAGCGCCCGCCGTCCACCGCCATCAGCTCGTCATGTGACCCGTTCTCGACGATCCGGCCGCCGTCGAGATAGAGGATCCGGTCCGCCTGCTGAATCGTCGAGATCCGGTGCGTGATCAGGAAGATGGCGCGGCCCTCGCCCCACTCCGACAGGCGTTCCAGCACCCGGTGTTCGGTGTAGGCGTCGAGCGCGGCCGTGGGCTCGTCGAGGATCAGGATCGGAGCGTCCTTGACGACCGCCCGGGCGATCGAGAGGCGCTGGCGCTGCCCCGTGGACAGCTTGCCGCCGCGGTCGCTCAGGACCGTGTCCAGGCCTTCCGGCAGACCGGCGACGTACTCGTCCACGCAGGCGACGCGGGCCGCCTCCAGCACCCGCTCATCGCTCGCATCGGGGACGACGTAGCGGATGTTGTCGCGCACGGACATGCCGAACAGCACGTTCTCCTGCAGGGCGACCGAGACGTTGCCGCGCAGGCTGTCCACGTCCAGCTTTCGCAGGTCGACGCCGTCGATCGAGACCGTGCCGGAGTCGGGATCGAACAACCGCAGCAACAGACTGACCAGCGTGCTCTTGCCCGATCCCGTCGGGCCGACGATCGCCGTGATCGTGCCGGGTTCGACGGCGAAGCTCACGCCCCGCAGAACGGGACGGTCCGGTTCGTAGGCGAAGTCGACGTTCTCGAAGCGGATCTGGCGCCGGAAGGGTCCCATCCGCGCCGCGTCGGGGGCATTCTTCACGTCGGGCTCGATGTCGAGGATGTCGAACGACCGGTCGAGCCCCATCGCCATGTCCTGCGCCTGCGACCACAGGGTCACGACGTTCCGCACGGAAACGCTCGACGCGCCGATCTGTTCCTGGGCCCAGTTGTACGCAGCGAGGTTCCAGGTCACGAAGCTGAGACCCACGAGGGCGACGAGCGCCATCGCGAACGTCTCCCGTTCGCCGTTGGCCCAGACCGCCATCAGGAACTGCGCGCTCAGGAGCGCCGTGGCGGCGATCGAGAAGGTGACGATGCCGACGACGGCCATCAGCGACCGGACCCGGAAGGACGCGTTGAACGCCCTGACGGAATCCCGTTCGAGCCGCTCCTGCTCCCTGTCCGCCGCACCGTAGGCCTTGATCACCCGGATCGCGGCGAACGTCTCCTGGACGCGCGACGTGAAGTCCGAGCTGGCCTCCCGGGCAGCAAGGGATCGCTCGCGCATCCGCGGCGAGAACCAGCGCCCCCACAGGACGGCGAGCAGGACGATGCTGAGCGCCATGCCGCCGAGGATCGGATCGAGCGCGGCCAGGAAGACGACGCCGATCGCGTAGGTGCTCAGCATCTGCATCGACTGCGTCACGTTGCCGATGACGGCCGTGACCTGGGCGCTGTCCTGGTAGATGCGGTAGACCGAATCGCCCACCCGGTGGTCGCTGTGGTAGCGCAGAGACAGCCCGAGCCAGCGCTCCACCAGCGCCATCCGCAGGTCCTGGTTCACCCGCTGCATGATGAAGATGTAGTAGTAGGGCAGCAGCATCATCACCGGGAGCTGCGCGAACCACCCGAAGACCATGAAGACCGCGTAGATCCACTTCAGGCTGTGCCGCTGCTCGGCGGTCAGCGGCGCCAGGTCGATGTTCGGCTCGGCGGCGGTGGTTTCGGGCTGTGACTCGCCGGCTAGTTCCGACCGGCCGATGAAGTCCGCCAGGAACGGAGTCAGCGGCTCGGCCTGCAGGATGGACTGGCTGATCAGGTCCACCGAGAAGAGAGCGATCACCATCGTCAGCAGGGTCGAGGCCCACACCAGGACGAAGTAGTAGACGAGGTGGCTGGCGAGTCGGACGCGGAAGCGCAGCTTGCCGCCGTCCACCCGGTACTGGAGCACCCAGATGCACACGCAGGCCGCCGCCACGAGCCCGACGTAGAGGCTGTCGGCGAGACCTTCCACGCCGAACAGCGCAAACAGGAACGTCGCCGTGCCGGCGAGCACGAGCGCGAAGGACGCCCAGAGGTAGGCGCGGCCCCGGACGAAGAGGAGCGTCCACACGAGGCCGGTCATCAGGACCGTGCCGGCCAGCAGGAGGTCGTGGCGCCAGTCCGTCCCCAGGGGCGCCAGCCACAGAAGCGGGCCGAGCGCGGTCAGGACGGTGACCAGGGGCGGAACGTGGCGGAAGCTCCACGCGCCGTCCGCGGCGGCCTCGCCATCGACGGCCTTCCCCCGCGGCAGCTCCCGCCAGCGGCCGACGATCTGGGGCCACAGGTACGGCCAGGTCCGAACGAAGATCCGGAAGACGGCGACGAAGCCCTGCTCCTCCGGGGCCTTGCTCGGGGGCTCCGGAGGCGTGTCCCCCTCGCCCCAGAAGGGGAGGGCGCGTGCCTGCTTCAGATCGTCCACGCCTGCGGGGAGCTTACGCCGCGGCGCTAGGGATCCGCCGTTCTCCTGCGGCCCTCGACGGCGAAGTCGCCCTCGGGGGGCACGTCGAGGCTCAGGGCGCCGCGGAAGGTGTCGCCCCGGACCTGTAGCCAGGCGCTCAGCTCGCCAACCGATCCCTTGCCCCAGTTCACCTGGGATCCGGACGCGACGTACTCGTAGCTCAGGATGCCGTCCTCGAACCGGACCGCCGCGACCTCCATCGCGCCGTCCACCTCGTCATGAAGCGTCGCGGCGAGCGCGCCGTCCTGTTCGGAGACGGTCAGCACGCTGCGGCGAAACTCGCCGAGGACCTTCGTCAGAA
This sequence comes from Holophagales bacterium, assembly GCA_009837085.1. Taxonomy (GTDB): domain Bacteria; phylum Acidobacteriota; class Thermoanaerobaculia; order Multivoradales; family Multivoraceae; genus Multivorans. The sequence goes on along the minus strand of VXUF01000092.1, from coordinate 989 downwards.
CGTCCCACTCGCCGACCACCGCGGCGGGATCCGCCGGCTCTCCGGCGCCCACGACACCGGGATAGTCGCGCCAGAGCCACCGCAGCGTGTCGGGAAAGATCGCGCCGCCGTGCTTCAGATCGTGGCCGCCCGTGCCCATCTCGAAGCGGTAGTCGTAGCGGGCGAACATCAGGGCGGAGTCCATCCGGAGGTTGGCTAGCGCCCAGTTCCCCTCCGCGAGGTTGATGTCGTTCTCGCCGTCCTGGAGGAAGACGCGGATCGGCTTCGGATTGCCGCGGGTCGCCCGGATCAGGTGCGGGTACATGGAACCGCCCATGAACCTCGTGTAGCTGCCGACGTGGCTGACGACCTTGCTGAACGCGTCGGGGCGGTGCCAGGCGACGGTGAAGGAAACCAGGCCGCCGTCGCTCATGCCGGCGATCGCCCGACCGGCCGCCTCGTCGGTCAGGTTGTAGTCCTTGCCGACCTCCGGAAGGATCTCCTCCAGCAGGAAGCGCGCGTAGGCGTCGTCGACCGGCGGGTACTGGATGCTCCGCAGGTCCCAGGGGATCTCCTTCATGCCGGGGTTGATGAAGACGCCGATCGTCACCGGCATCTCTCCCCTGTGGATCAGGTTGTCAAAGACGGTCGGCGCCCGGACGGGGCCCTCGGGTTCGACGTAGAACTGACCGTCCTGGAAGACCATGACGGCCGCGGGTTCGGCCTCCGTGTACTGGGCCGGGACGTAGACCCAGTACTCGTGGGTCGTGCCCGGGTAGATGCGGCTGGCGTCCCAGGTGCGCTTCTCCACCGTACCTGTGGGGACGCCTTCCTGGGGCAGGGAGTCGGGGCCGAGGGTGTACTCGACCCCTCCAGCGGTCGCCGGGAGCATCAGGGACAGGAGCAGGACTGCGGACCAAAGCGGACGCCGGCCTGACGGCCGGCGCGACTTCGAGGCCGCCTTCGGCGGCAGCCGGCGGGGACGCCGGCGCACCCAGTGTGTGGCGGCG
>VXUF01000091.1 GCA_009837085.1 Holophagales bacterium | reverse complement strand
GGCCTGGCCTCCTCCCGGGAGCCGCACGAGGAGCGGCACTCGGGTCGACTCCTCGAACTGGACCGTCTTGCGCCACAGACCGCCGTGCTCGTTCAGCTGAAAGCCGTGGTCGCTGGTGAAGACGACGATGGTGGAGTCGGCGAGATCGAGAAGTTCCAGGGCGTCCAGCAACTGGCCGACGTAGAAGTCGGTCATCGTGACCATCGCGTGGTACGCGGCGATCGCCTGCTTGCGCTGCCTCTCCGTGTGGGCGGCGTCGTCCGGGAGGATTCGGAACGCTGCGGCTGGCAGGTCGGCGGTGTCGTCCGGCGGCGTCTCCGGCAGTTGAATCTCATCGACCGGGTGCTGGTCGAAGAACTCCACGGGGCCGACCCACGGCTGGTGCGGCTTGTGGAAACCGGCGGCGATGAAGAAGGGCCTGTCGCGGTTCCGGGCCATCAACTGGACGATCCGCGTCGCCGTGGTTCCGTCAGGGGTCATTCGGGGCGATTCGCGCGTCGCGCGCCACGACAGGGGCAGACCTCCTTGCCGGCCGAGGGGTGCGAGGACGTCGGCGCGGGACATTCCGTCCTCGGAGCCGTCCACCCAGGTGTTGTCGCGTTCGGTGGACAGGTCGACGCCGGGCAGGTAGCCCGGCAGGTGAAGGCGCATCTCGGGCTCTCGCGACAGGGCGAATGCGGATACGTCCCAGGACACCGCGTGCTCGAAGGTGTTGTGCGCGATCTTCCCGACCCGGGCCGTGAAATAGCCGTGGTCGTTGAAGTGCTCAGGCAGCATGCGCAGGTCGTCGCCGATCTTCGTGCGGGGAGGGGTCTGCCCGTTGTAGATCTCGGTTGCGGGCGGCCGGAGTCCGCTCAGGAACGAGGTCCGCGACGGGTTGCAGAGCGGGTTCTGGACGTAGGCGCGGTCGAAGCGGATGCCCTCCGCGGCCAAGCGGTCCAGGTTCGGGGTCTTCGCGCCCGCGTACTGCGGGGAGGGCGCCGAGTCGAGGTAGGCGCCGAGCGCGACGTTCAGGTCGTCGGCGACGATGAACAGGACGTTCGGACGCTCCTCGAGCCCCGTTTCCCGATTCGGCGCCGCGGCCGCCAGCAGGAGCTGATCCGACCGGTCGCCCGGCTGCGCGGCGCAGGGCACGGCGAGCAGTGCGCCGAGCAAGAGGAGTGCGGTTTGCTTCTTCATGGCCTGCGTCCCGCGAGTCATTAGAGTTGCACGATTCCGAGATGTCTGTTGTTCCGCTGCCGTCGCCGTTGAGAGCGAGCGTATCCGCGTCGCTCCTTCTGCTTGCAGCGCTACTGACCTTCCTCGTCGGCTGCGCGCCCGAGAGTCGCGCCGACCGGCTGGAGTCTGGCACCCTGGCGCCCCGACCCCCCGCCGTCGGCGGCCCGCGCTACGGCGGCCACCTGCGGGTGGGCCACTCTCTGGAGCCCACGTCGCTCGACGCGATCCTCGGCCGATCGGGCGCCGACGCCTACTTCTGGCGGCAGATCTTCGATCAACTGATCGACGCGGACCCGCAGCTCAATCCGCGGCCGGAGACCTCGCTCGCGACGTCCTGGGAGATCGCGACGGATCCCGACTCGATCACCTTCCACCTGCGGGAGGGCGTCGTCTTCCATGACGGCACCCCCCTCAATGCCCATGCGGTGAAGGTCAACATCGAGCGGATTCTCGATCCGGCTACCGTCGCCACGCCGCGCGCCTCGCTGGCGGTGATCGAGGGCGTCGAGGTCATCGACGAGTACACGGTGCGTTTCGATCTGGCCGGGCCGTGGGGCGCGGGCTTCGGCATGCTGGCCGACCGGGGCGGCGTGATGAGCTCGCCGGCCGCGATCGAGGCGCTCGGCGCCGACTACGGCTGGAACCCGTCGGGAACCGGGCCGTTCAGGGTGAAGGAGGTGATCACCGGCACCCTCGTGCACTTCGTGAGGAACGAGGACTACTGGGGTCGAGACGAGCACGGCAACCAGCTTCCGTATCTCGACGAGGTGACGATCCGGGTGATCCGCGACGAGACCGTCCGCGCCGCCGCCCTGCGCACCGGCGAGATCGACGTCACCTACCTCCCCTACAAGGATGTATCGACCTTCGAGCGCGACGAGCGGGTCCGGATCGAGACGATGCCGGGCGGCGGCATCGCGCTGACACTGGTGTTCAATGTCGACAAGCCGCCGCTCGACGACGTGAACGTCCGGCTGGCGATCGCGCACGCCGTCGACCCGACCGTGATCAACAGGGCGATCTTCTTCGACCGCGCGATCGAGGCCGACGCGGGAATGTGGCCGGTGGGTTCCTGGGTCCACGAGCCGGACGGCGAACGGCCGACCTATGACGTCGACAAGGCCCGGCAGTACCTCGAAAGGGCCGGGCTTGAGAGCGGCCTGGAGTTCACCGCGGTCACCCACCACAATCCCCTCCTCGTCTCCAGCGCCGAGGTGGTGCGGGCGATGCTGAAGAAGATCGGCATCCACATGGACATCGACGTGCTGTCGAGCGGACCGGCGACCGAGAGGTTCAACCACGGCCAGGAGTACCCGATGTTCATCACCTCCTGGAGCCGCTATCCCGAGCCGGACTGGATGGCCTCGCTGGCCTACAAGAGCGACGGCTACTACAACCCGGGCAACGTGCTGAGGCCGGACGTCGACGAACTGGTGGAGCTGGGCGCCTCGCTCTACGACAACGAGTCCCGCAAACGGGTCTACATAGAGCTCAACCGGACGGTGCTCGGCGAGGCCTGGTTCACGCCGCTGCTCTACGGCGTGACCTTCGCGGCGGCGCCCGGCCGGGTTCGCAACCTCGACCAGTTGATGGGCTGGGACGGCAAGATGAACTTCGCGACGATCTGGCTGGAGGAGTAGCACCTGCGCAGCTACCTCGCGCGCCGCCTGTTGCAGGCGGTGCCCGTCCTCCTCCTGGTCACGTTCCTGGTGTTCGCGCTGATGCTCGCGATTCCGGGCGACCCGGCGCGGGCGTTCATCGGCCCCGGCGAGGCGCTCGACGAGGAGCAGTTGCAGCTCATCCGCGAACGTCACCACCTGGACGAACCGGTGATCGTCCAGTACCTGATCTGGCTCGGCAACGTCCTGCAGGGCGACTTCGGCCGTTCGACCCAGAACATGCGGCCTGTCGCGGAGGAACTCGGCGGCCGGGCTCTGGTGACCCTTCAGTTCGGCCTCGCGGCCTGGATTCTCGCGGTGCTGGTCGGCGTGCCGGCCGGCATTGCATCGGCGGTCTATCGCGGCAAGCCGATCGACTACGCGGCGACGGTGGTCTCCATCGGCGGAGTCGCCATCCCGAACTTCTGGCTCGGCATCATGGCGATCCTGCTCTTCGGCGTGGGGCTCGGCTGGCTGCCGAGCCAGGGCTACGTGAGCCTCTTCGATGATCCGTTGCAGAGCCTGCGCCACATGGTCCTGCCGGCGTTCGCCCTCGGTGTCACGAGCTGCGCCTTGATCATGCGGCAGAGCCGCTCGGCCATGCTCGAGGTGCTCGCCCAGGACTATCTGCGTACTTCGCGTGCCCGGGGGTCCAGGGAGCGCACCGTGATCTGGTCGCATGCCCTGCGCAACGCGCTGCTGCCGGTGATCACGATTCTCGGCCTGCAGACCGGCCGCATCTTCGCCGGGGCGATCGTCATCGAGACGCTCTTCGGCATCCCCGGCACCGGTCAGTACATCGTGCAGGCGATCTTCGCCCGCGACTTCCTGGTGGTGCAGGCGGCGGTGCTGCTGATGGCGGTCGCGGTGCTCGCCGCCAACCTGGTCACCGACCTCGCCTGCGCCTGGCTCGACCCGAGGATCAAGTTCGATGGCTAGGAACGTGCGGCGCAACACTGGGTACGCCGGCCTTCTGGCCGGCATCCGGCGCGAAGCGCCGGCCTCTGGAGGCTCCGCAGCCCCCAGCCACCCGACCGTCGAGTTGCTGCGCAAGCTCGCCTCCGTCCCGCAGGCGCTGGCCGGCCTCGTCGTGCTGGTGCTGATCGGCGCGGCGGCGGTGCTGGCCCCCTGGATCGTGCCCGTCGACGCCGAGGAGATGGACTTCGACAACCTGCTCTCGGGTCCTAGCGCGGCGCACTGGCTCGGCTCGGACCAGATGGGCCGCGACACCCTGGCCCGGCTGATCGTCGGTGCCCGGATCGCGCTGTCCGTCAGCCTTGGCGCCGTCGGCCTCGGCGTGTTGCTGGGCGTGCCCCTCGGCCTGCTGTCGGTCTACTTCCGCGGCCGCGTCGACGATGTGCTCATGCGGCTCATGGACGCGCTGGTCACCTTCCCCAGCCTGCTGATCGCCGTCGGTCTGGCCGCCGCGCTCGGCGGCTCGCTCCGCACCGTGATCATCGCCATCGGCATCGCCAACGTGCCCTGGATGGCCCGGATCGTCCGCAGCCAGGGGCTCTCCATCCGCGAGCGCGACTTCGTCAAGGCAGCCGAGTCGCTGGGACTGAGCCACCCGCGCATCATCCTGCGCCACATCCTGCCGAACTGCATCGCCCCGGTGATCGTCCAGAGCACCCTCAGCATGGGCTACGCGGTGCTCACCGAGGCCGCCCTCGGCTTCGTCGGCGTCGGCATCCAACCACCCACGCCCACCTGGGGCAACATGCTCCAGCAGGCCTTCCCGATGCTCGAGCAGCAGCCGCTGCTGTCGATCGTCCCCGGCGTGGCGATCTTCCTGCTGGTGTTGTCGTTCAACTGTGTGGGGGATGCGCTGCGGGATCTGCTGGACCCGCGGCTGCGGGGGGTGATTCACTGATGCCACCCACTGGGTGCGCGTGTGGCGCGGATCGCGCCACACGGGTTCCCGCCGGCTTCTGAGGAAGCTGCGCCGCGAAGCGGCGACCGTTTTGCTGGTGCCGCTGATCAGGCTTGGAACGGATTCCGCAGCGTCAGAGTCTCCACGACATACCCGTCCTGCATGTCCTCGGTATGCAAGGTCGTACACGCTCCGTTGAGAGCCGCGCGGACGACAAGAGCGTCCCAGATGGACACCCGATGCAGGCGGTGCACGTCGATCGCCGCGATCAGGTCGACCGTGTCGAGTGTCACCACGTCGAAGCGCGAGTACTGGACGATGCGGCTTCGGGCCCTCTCGCTGCTCATGTTCAGTTTGCGCGTGGCGGCCGCGAAGAACTCCTGCAGGACCTGTAGCGAGAGCACGCCTCGTCCTTCGCGCATGAGGCGGCGGATCAACTCCCGGGCACACTCGCGCTTCTGCGGGTCGCGCCCGTCGTCGGCGTAGATCAGAACGTTTGTGTCGAGGAATTCACGACCGTTCATGCAGTTCCTCGCGCGTCCAGGAACGCTCGGAACCGTAGCTTTCCTCGGCCCAGAGCGCGTCCAGCCGTGCGACCACGGCTTCGGAGTCGTCCGTGCGGGTGAGTTCGTGGAGGTAGTCCCGCACGAGCTGGTTCAGGCTGGTTCCCCGGAGAGCGGCGATCCGCCGGGCCTCGGCAACGACCCGATCGTCGATGGAGAGCGTGACGTTCATGTCCACAGGATAGGTGTACACGGGATCCGTGTCAACCACGAGAACCAGAGCCGGCGCTAGCGCGCTGGATGCCGGCGGGGACGCCGGCGCACCCAGTCTGGCCCGTCGAGGCTCTCCGGCGGATTCCTAGCTGTCGCGGCCTGAAGGCAACACCCTGCCCTCCGGGTAGTCGGCGCCGGTGACGCTCTTGTCGACGGACCGGTTCCAGGCCTCCAGCTCCGCCCGCATGCGGGCTGCGACCTCGGGCTGCTGCTCGATCAGGTCGTGCTGCTCCCCGGGATCGTCGATCACGTTGTAGAGCTCGAAGGGATCGGTCGGGTCGGAGAAGTAGTTCCGCACCAGTTTGACGTCGTTGTCGAGCCAGGCGAGGCCGCCGCTGGCGCGGAAGCCGATGGGCTGCTCCCGGCGAGCGGGCTCGGACTCGAACACGCCGGCAATGGAGATGCCGTCGTGGACCTCGTTGATCGACGACGGGTCGAGCCCGGCGACGTCGATCAGGGTCGGGAAGATGTCCATCGTGCTGGCGGGGAAGCTGGAGATCCTCGGAGCGATGCCGTCCGGCCATTCGATGATCGTCGGTACGCGCAGGCCGCCTTCGTAGAAGTCCTTCTTGAAGCCGCGCAGGTGGCCGGTGGTGTCGGGGCGTACGCCGGGATGCTCGGGGCCGTAGGAGATGTCGGGCAGGCCGCCGTTGTCGCTGGTGAACCAGACCAGGGTGTTGTCGGCGATGCCGAGTTCACGCAGGCCCTCGCGGAGGGCGCCGACGGAGCGGTCCATGGCGACGATCTCGGCGTGGTGGGTCTTCGAGGCGTCGTCCAGCGACGCGAAGGGCTCCTCGTCTTCCGGGAAGGCGCCGAAGGGCCGGTGCGGTGAGGCGTACCAGATCACCGCGAACACCGGCTTCCCGTTCTCCCGCTGCTCCGAGATGTAGCGGAGTGCTTCGGCGACCAGGACTTCCGACGAGTCGCCCTCGAACTGCTTCGGCACTCCGTTCTGACTGAAGACGGGGTCCAGGTTGAACTGGTTCGTGTGGCTCAGCCAGTAGCCGAAGCCGAGTTCGCCGGGATTGTGGGGGTCGTCTCCGGGGAGCGGATTGTCGCCGCTCGGGTGGACCTGGTTCAGGTGCCATTTGCCGAAGTGGGCCGTTGCGTAACCGGCCTGCCGGAAGGCCGTGGCGAGTGACTTCTCCTGCTTGTTGATCGAGTCGCCGACGCGGAAGGCGCCGGTGCGGTCGTTCGTGCGGCCGGTCAACACCGTTGCCCGGGTCGGCGTGCAGCTCGGCGCGCCGGCGTAGAACCGGTCCATGCGCAGGCCCGCGCCGGCCATCGCGTCGAGATGGGGCGTCTGGAGCAGTGGATGGCCGTAGTAGCCAGTCTGCGCCCAGCCCATGTCGTCGGCCATGAGGAGGACGACGTTGGGCGGCTCGTTCTCGGCTGCGGGCTGGCAGGCGAGGACCGCGACGAACAGCGCGGCGACAAGAGAAGCGAACTGTTTCAGCATTTCCGTCTATCCTACGGTCGCGAGCAGACAGAACACTCTCTAGCTGGAGGACAGAATGCACAAGTACCGAGCAATGATCCCGCTGGCCCTTGCGGCCTTCCTGCTAACCGCGCTTCCCGCCATGGCGCAGCGCGCTGACGATGCCGACCGGGCGAGCAAGAACGGGATGGTGAAGGGGAAGATCGACGGCGTCTCCATCACGGTGGAGTACGGACGGCCCAAGGTGAAGGGCCGGACGATCTGGGGCGGCCTGGTTCCCTACGGCCAGGTCTGGCGGACCGGCGCGGACGAGGCGACCACGATCACCTTCAGCGCCGACGTCGAGATCGGCGGGAAGAAGCTGGCCGCGGGCACCTACGCCCTCTTCACCGAGCCGGGCGAGAACGAGTGGACCGTCATCTTCAACAAGGTCGCGAAGCAGTGGGGCGCCTTCCGGCATGACGCCGGTCAGGACGCGCTGCGGGTGACCGCCACGCCGAAGTCCATCGGACAGCACGTGGAGGAGATGGAGTTCGTGATCGTGGATTCGTGGGTCGCCCTGCAGTGGGAGAGGCTTGCGGTGCCGTTCGAGGTGAAGAAGGCGGGCTGACCTCCTTGCTCGATCGAAACCGGGCGCTCAAGTCCCGGGGTGAGCGGGTGCTCCCCGGCGGTATGTACGGACACATGTCCACGTACCGCCTCCTGCCGCCCCGGTACCCCCAGTACTTCGAGCGGGCGGAGGGCTGCCGGCTCTGGGACGCGGACGGGAACGAGTACATCGACTTCATGTGCTCGTTCGGTCCGATGATCGCCGGCTACGGCAATCCGCGCATTCGGGCCGCGGCCGACGCGCAGCGCGACCGGCTCGACATCGCGAACGGCCCCCCGGCGCTCATCGTCGACCTGGCCGAGTGCTTCGTGCGGCAGGTCAGCCACGCCGAGTGGGCCATCTTCGGGAAGAACGGCAACGACGCGACGACCGTCTGCAACATGGTGGCGCGCGCGCGGAGCGAGAAGCGCAAGATCCTCGTGGCCGAGGGCGCGTACCACGGTGCCGCGCCCTGGGCCAACCGGATGTCGAGGGGCACGCCGGCGGAGGATCACGTCCACTTCCCGACGTATCGCTACAACGACGTAGCCAGCCTCGACGCGGCCGCCCGGGCGGCGGCCGGCGACCTCGCTGGAATCGTCGTCTCCGCTTTCAGGCACGACGCCGGCCACGACCAGGAGATGCCCGATCTCGCCTTCGCGCGCCGCGTGCGCGAGATCTGCGACGCCGAGGGCGCGGCCCTCATCCTGGACGACGTGCGGGCCGGGCTGCGCCTGTCGCTCGACGCGAGCTGGTCCGAGCTCGGTGTCCAGCCGGATCTGTCGGCCTGGGGCAAGGCGATCGGCAACGGCGAACCCGTGGCCGCCGTTCTCGGCAGCGAGGCGTACCGCGAGGCCGCGACGCGCGTCTTCGTCACGGGCTCGTTCTGGTACCAGGCCGCGCCCTTTGCTGCCGCCATCGAGACGCTCGACCTGCTGGCCGAAGTCGACGCGCCGGCTGTTGTGGAACGTCTGGGGCAGCAGTTCCGGGACGGCCTGGAGGAGCAGGCGCGTCGCTACGGTCACGCGATCCGCCAGACCGGACCTCCGCAGATGCCGGCGGTCCTGTTCGAGGATGACGACAGGAGAGAGAAGGGATTCGCCTTCTGCAGCGCCGCCCTCGACCACGGCGTGTACCTGCACCCCTGGCACAACATGTTCCTGTCGGTCGCGCACACCGAGTCCGACATCGAGCAGGCGCTCGCCGGAACGGAGAAGGCGTTTCAGGCGCTCGGCTGAGCGCGCTCGGTCAGCTCACGCCCCTCCGGTGGCGAGGACGTAGAGGCCGTCCGAGATGTCGCGGACCGTCTCCTCCATCTCCGGGTAGAACTCGCCGCGGGTCGTCATCAGACCCTGGTGCTGAGCCTGCTCCTTGCCGGGCATGGTGTTCGCGGTGTCGATCATCCCGCACATGTGCCAGCCGACGAAGTCGGGACGGGCGGTCGCGTTCTCCATGAACTCCCGGGTCCAGAGGGCGCGCTCCGCCATGTCGCGCGCGTGCTGGCCATGGGGATTGGGCATCGTCCTGGTCGGCGTGGTGTAGGCGGCGTCGCCGTTGAGGAAGGGCTGCCCCACTACGTCGGTCAGCCGATCCATCGTCTCGCGCTGACCCTCCCAGCGGGCGTAGTGCTGGGTGTTCACGAGGTCGGTGTACCGGCTGGTTGTGGCCGCGATCGAGTCGAGCCCGTCCGTGTCGCCGTTGATCTTGTCGCCGAGGAAGAGGTGGTTCGGGTCGGCCCGGCGGAGGGCGGCGCTGGCGACGGAGTAGTAGCGCTCGACGCAGAGCAGCAGGAACGCCGCGTTGTCGTCGCGCTCCGCCCGGTTCAGGGGGGCTTGATCGGGCCGCCAGTCTCTTGCCTCGAGCAGATCCGGCCACGCCGCGAAGCGGGTGCCGTAGGTGACGTTGAAACCGGACACGTCGCCGTAGCGCTCGCGCATGCAGTCGACGTAGGCCTGTTTGCCGGGCGCTTCGGCGGCGAAGTTGCGTAGTCGCCGGGGCCACGTGGTGCTGCCGTTCCACTCCGCCTCGTTGTCGGTCAGGGGCGGACAGTCGGCCATGCAGTAGCCCAGCACCATGGGGTCGTCACGGTAGGGGGCGGCGACTCGCCGGGCCGTGCGCTCGCATAGCGCCTCGAACTCCGGGGCGAAGATGTCCGCGTAGGCGTCGGGCTGGGGCTTGAGGTAGTGCGACAGCACCAGCGGCTCGTAGGGGGCGACGAAGGGAAACCGGGCCTGACCGGGCGGGTGGGTGAGCATCGTGGCGTTCGTGTGGATGCCCAGGGTGTTGAGGCCCAGTCTTCCTAGATCGGCAAGCGCTGCCTCGCGGAACCCCCGGTTCCAGGCTCGGTCGTACACCTCCTCCGCGCCGAACCGACGCAACCAGTGATCCCGGTTGTAGTCCTGCGCCCACCAGTTCGCGTGGTAGTGATTGACGCCCCAACTGATGAACGCGTGGCCTTCGGGAGTGACCAGCCACCAGCGCCGCCCGTCGTGCTCGGTGCGAAAGAAGCCCGTGGCGCCGAACTTCAGCCCGGTCCAGCCGCCGAAACGGTCGCGGTCACTGGCCGGTTGCGCGCCCCAGGACGGTAGTCCGAGACTGGCGCCGAACCCGATGAGGGAGGCCCGGAGAAAGTCGCGTCGCGCAAGAGGGAAAGGCAGGCGTCCTCCTTTCGGCTCCACCGATCGTCTCGGCGTCCGCGGGCAGCCGCCGCCTACAGGAGAGCCAGGCGAACGAGCGCCACCGTGGCCGGCGCCATCATGGCGATCATGGCGCCGAGGAACCACTTGATCGTCGTCAGTTGACTGCCGAGGCCGTCCATCCTGCCGGTCAGGCCGCCTTCCAGCGCGGTCATCCGGCCAGTTACACCAGCTTCCAACGCGGCCATCCGGCCGGTCACACCAGCTTCCAGCTCGGTCATCCGGCCGGTCACACCAGCTTCCAGCTCGGTCATCCGGCCGGTTACATCACCTTCCAACGCCGTCATCCGGCCGTTCAACTCGCTGCTGAACGCTTCCAGACGTGCGCCTACGCTGACCTCCAGGGCGTCGATTCGAGCGTTGAGCTCCTTCCTCAGGCTCTCGTGGCGGTCCCGTGCTTCGCGCCTTAGGGTGTCGACTACAGCCGTGAGGCCATCCAGACGGCCCTCGATCGAGGCCATTCCGACCTTCAGATCGGCGACATCGTCCTTGAGCAGAGCGACGTCGTGCTTGAGTACGGCGACATCGCCCCTAAGGACGGCTACGTCGTCCCTCGTTGCCAGCTGTTGCTCGCGGCTGCTCACCATCTCGACCAGCGCCTCAGCCTGACTCGGGTCGAACCCGACTTCCTCAAGCTTGCGTCGTGCTTCCCGCCATTCTACTGCTGTGCTCTGCATCGCTTTCCCGCCCTTCATAGGGCTAGGACGGATCTTGAGCCCGTCTCTTGGACGGCCCTACCGCACCAGCACGTACATCGCCACCAGAGCAACAGCCAGCAACCCCGCCAGCAGCCGGGGGTCGCGGACACCCGTGATCTCGGACCGGGCCAGGAACGCGTACGGCTTGTCCCAGGTCAGTCCGTCGATCTGCTCGGGCTTCGGCGGCGGGGTCGCCAGGCTGACGGCCACGTAGATGACGCTCAGGATGCAGAAGTACCACCATGCCTGGAGCAGAAACGGAATCCCCAGGCCGTTCACCGGGTCGGAGACGTACTGGACGCCGCCGAGGAATCCGAATCCCATGTCGAACAGGAAGATGATGAAGCCGGCCACGAAGCCGAAGAGCAGGGTGAACGTGCCGGCTTGACGTGTTCCGCGCCGCCAGAAGACGCCCCAGAGGAGCACCGTCGCGATGGGAGGCGCGATGAACTGCGCCGGCAGCTTGTTGATCGCCTCGAAGATGGAGCCGAACCGCTCGCCCTGGGTGGACCAGGCGATCGCGACGCCCATGACGACGACCGAGCTGACGCGCCCGATGCGCACCTGCGACGTTTCCGACAGGCCGGGCCGGAAGTGCTTCGCGATGTCGACGGCGACGAGCGTCCCCGTGCTGTTCACCGCGGCCGCGATCGTGCTCATCAGGGCCGCGAGCAACGCCGCCGCCATGATGCCGATGAGCCCGGTCGGCAGCAGCTCGGTGATCAGGGTCGGCAGGGCGTCCGTCGGCTCGGTGATGATGTCCCGGAAGAGCACGTAGGCGAACACGCCCGGCAGGACCATGAAGAGCGGCGGCAGGAACTTGAGCAGGGAAGCGAACAGCGCGCCGTGCTGCGCGTCGCGCAGGGTTCCCGCGCCCAGCACCCGCTGAACGATCGTCTGGTCCGTACACCAGTACCAGAGGCCGAGGATGGGGAAGCCGAGCAGGAAGCCGTACCAGATCGATCCGGGGTCGAATCCCTCTTCCCCGGGGAGGTGAATCATGCTGAGCTGGTTCGGCTTCGTCGCTTCGAGTAGATCGCCGTAGGAGTCGATCCCCACGCCGGGCAGCCTGGTCATCGCGATGACCGTGATGAGGATGGCGCCGCCGAGCAGGATGACGGTCTGGATCGTCTCGGTGACGACGACCGCGCGCAGGCCCCCGACCACGGTGTAGATCACCGTGATGATCGAGATCATCGCGATCGACGCAAAGGACGGGATGCCGAAGAACCGCTCGAACACGGCGGCGCCGGCGTAGAGGCTGATGCCGATGTGGATCAGCATCGCCGACATGATGAACATGAAGGAGAGCGTGGTCCGGGCGGCCGGGCTGTAGCGCCGTTCCATGAACTCGGGCAGCGTCGTGATCCGGCTCCTGAAGTAGATCGGCACGAAGACCAGGCTGAGCAGGATGATCGTGAACGCAGCCATCCACTCGTAGTTGCCGCCGACCATGCCGTCGCCG
>VXUF01000014.1:1787-12476 GCA_009837085.1 Holophagales bacterium | reverse complement strand
CCGCCGGACGGGCGCCAACTTCCTCGAACCAGCGCTTGAAGTACGGAAACTCCTCGATGTCCTGCTGCTGGTCCTCCCAGCGAACCGTCCACGGATAGCAGATCATGTCGGCGATCGTGTACTCGTCGCCGATCAGGTAACGGCGATCGTAGAGGCGGTTGTTCATCACGCCGTAGAGGCGGTTCACTTCGTCGGTGAAGCGGCGCACCGCGTAGCTCTGGTCGCCTTCCGTGTCGCGCAGACGACGGAAATGACCGCACTCGCCGGACTTCGGCCCCTGGTTCGCCATCTGCCAGATGAGCCACTGGTTCACGTCGTGGCGGGCCCGGAGATCCTGAGGGTAGAACTGGCCGGCCTTCTCTGCGATGTACATCATGATCGCGCCGGACTCGAAGAGCGCGATCGGTTCGCCGCCGTCGGCCGGCTCGTGATCGACCATCGCAGGCATCCGGTTGTTCGGCGAGATCCTGAGGAAGTCCTCCTTGAACTGGTCGCCGAAGCCGATCCGGCAGGGCACGATGCGGTAGGACAACCCGCACTCCTCGAGCAGGATCGTGACTTTCTTGCCGTTCGGCGTCGGCCAGTAGTGCAGATCGATCATCGCGATGCTCCCCTTAGATGAAAACGCCCGGAGGTTAGCGGACTCGCCGACCCGCCCGCGATACGCTCTCCGCGCCCGTGCGCCAGGTAGCGGGCGAGACAGGAGGAACGAAGTGCACGTCAGGACGAGGACATCGAAAGCAGCGGTCGCCGCGCTCACGCTCGGTTGTCTGGCCGCGGCCTCACCGGCCGCGGAACCCGGCGATGCCGAGGCTCAGCTTGCCGCCGCAATTCAGGCGGCGCCGGAAGACCGGCGGGACGGCGCGCGCGTCCTCGGCTGGACCGCCGATGGCAAGGTGGTGGAACTCCGGGCCGGCAGCAACGACCTCGTCTGCCTGGCGGCCCGGCCTGGCGACGCGCAGTGGAGCGTCGCCTGTTACCACGAGTCGCTGGAGCCGTTCATGGCCCGCGGCCGCGAACTGACGGCCCAGGGCATCGAGGGCCAGGAACGAATCGAGATTCGTGAACGGGAGATCGCGGAAGGCAAGCTGCCGATGCCACGGGAGCCGCGCACCCTGTACGTGCTCCATGGCAGCGGCTTCGACGCCGCGACCGGCGAGGTGAGTGGCGCCTACCTGCGCTGGGTGATCTACACGCCGTACGCAACGCCCGAGTCGACCGGTCTGACGACCCGCCCGGTTCCCGGCGCGCCCTGGCTGATGTTCCCCGGCACCGCTGGTGCACACATCATGATCAATCCACCTCGCCCTGACGCCGATCAGTGAGCACCGCCTTCAGCGACAGTCGCTTCCGGGACATCGTCGGCCCGTCGTCCCAGTTCTACATCTCCCAGCGACTGCGGCTTCACTACCTGAACTGGGGCAACGAGGACAAACCGCCCCTGGTGCTGATCCACGGCGGTCGCGACCACGCCCACAACTGGGACTGGGTGGCGAACGCGCTCCGCCATGATTACCACATCGTGGCGCCGGATCTTCGTGGTCACGGCGACAGCGAATGGGCGATCGGCGGCATGTACGCGATCACCGACTTCGTCCTCGACATCGCGCAGTTGCTGGAAGCACTGGACCGCTTCCCGGTGCGCATCGTCGCCCACTCGCTGGGCGCGAACATCGCGCTGCACTACACGGGCTTCTACCCCGGGAACGTCCACAAGCTGGTGGCGATCGAAGGGATGGGACCGCCTCCCCGCATCCTCGCCGACCGGGTCAACGCGGCGGTCGACGAGCGCATGCGAGGCTGGGTGGGCAGCATGCAGAAGCTCGCGGGACGCCAGCCGCGGCGCTACCCGTCGCTCGACGCCGCGGCCGAACGGATGCAGGAGGTGAACAGCTTCCTGAGCCCCGAGCAGGCCCGCCACCTGACGGTCAACGGCATGGCGCGCAATGAGGACGGCACCTACACCTGGAAGTTCGACAACTACGTCCGCTCCTTCCCGCCCTACCGCTACGACGAGGAGGAACTCCGCGGGATCTGGGGCCGGATCACCTGTCCCACATTGCTCGTGCGCGGCACGGAGAGCTGGGCCAGCGACCCGGTCGAGGACGGCCGGATCGAGGCGTTCCAGAACGCTGAACTGCGCAACTTCGAAGGCGCCGGCCACTGGGTCCATCACGACCAGCTCGACGAGTTCGTCGCCGTGGCGCGCGCCTTTCTCGCCGGCTGACGCAGCAGCAAGCCCGTGATGACCACCGACTCACTCGCCGAAACCGCCCCCACGCCCAAGGCGGCGCCCGTCCGCGCCGGCGAGCGCATCGCGGCGCTCGACGTTCTGAGGGGCTTCGCCGTGCTCGGCATCCTGGTGATGAACGTGCAGAGCTACTCGATGATCACGGCGGCGTACTTCAACCCCACGGCGAACGAGAAGGGCGCAGGAATCGGTTTCGCGGTGTGGCTCCTGTCCCACGTGTTCTTCGACACGAAGTTCATGTCGATCTTCTCGACGCTCTTCGGCGCCGGCATGGCGCTGATGGCCGAGCGAGCCGCCGCCCGCAACGCGTCGGCTACTGGCGTCCACTACCGGCGCCAGTTCTGGCTACTGGTGCTCGGCCTGGCCCACGCCCATCTGATCTGGTACGGCGACATCCTGGTGCCGTACGCGTTGTGCGGCTTCATCCTGTACAGCCTGCGCAATCTGAAGCCGACGAAGCTCCTGATCGCGGGCTTCGCCATGACCGCCGTCACGCCGCTCATCTTCCTGTTCACCGCGTGGTCGATGCAGTACTGGCCTCCCGAAGTGATTGAAGCAATGAAGCCGGGCTGGGCGCCGACGGCGGCGGCGGCCCAGGCCGAGATCGCGACCTACCGGTCGGGCTGGCTCACGCAAATGCCCTTGCGCATCGGCGCTGCCCTGAGCCTGGAGACGTTCGTCTTCCTCATCGTGTTCCTCTGGCGCAGCGGCGGGTTGATGCTGGTCGGCATGGGGCTCTACAAGCTCGGCGTGCTGTCCGCGAGACGATCTTCCGGGTTCTACCGGCGAATGGCGTTCGCCGGATTCGGACTCGGGATGCCGATCGTCATCGCCGGCGTCGTCTACAACACGCACCACGACTTCGCGTTCGAGCACTCGCAGTTCCAGGGGCAGACGTTCAACTACGTCGGCTCGCTCGGCGTCTTCCTCGGCTACGTCGGCCTCGTCATGCTGGCGGTTCAGCAGGGCTGGCTGCCGGGCCTCCAGCGACGCCTGACGGCAGCGGGACGAATGGCCTTCACGAACTACATCAGCCAGAGCGTGATCTGCACGCTCATCTTCTACGGCCACGGCCTGGGGCTCTACGAGCGCGTCGACCGCCTGGGCCAGCTCGGCATCGTCCTCGCGATCTGGGCTCTGCAACTCGTCTGGTCGCCCTGGTGGCTGGCCCGCTTCCGCTTCGGTCCGCTGGAGTGGCTGTGGCGGTCTCTCACCTACATGAAGTTCCAGCCCATGGCGGTGCGCGCGCCCGCCTGACGTCCCACCAGAAGGAGCCCGTCATGATCCGATCCCTCTCCGCCGCTACGTTCATCACCTTTACCGTGGCCATGCTGGCCGCAGGAGGCGCCATGGCCCAGATCGCACCCGAACCCGAACAGATCCAGGAACTCCTCGAGGGACCGGCCGAGGGACCGGTCGTCATGGTCAACCTGCTGCGCTTCAAGAAGGAGGCCGACGCCCCCGACGAGGGCCTCACGGGCGAACAGGCCTACGGCAGATATGGCGCCCAGATGGTCCAGTGGGTCACCTCGCAGGGCGCCCGCCTGATCTGGTCCGGCCGGGTCGATTCGATGGTGATCGGCGACACGGACGAGTACTTCCACGCGATCGCCTTGATGGAGTACCCCTCGCGGGCCGAGTTCCTCCGCATCATCGGCGACCCGCGCGTCGCCGAGTACTCGGTCCACCGCACCGCGGGGCTCGACATGCAGTGGCTGATCGCCACGACGACGACGTTCGAACTCGGCCAGGCCACGGCGAACGAGGACTCGGACGACTGAGCTACACTCGCGCGGCTCAAACCACCGCAGCTACCACGACCGATTCCCCTGAGGTGAAGGAGATCCCGGATATGCGTTCGAAGAACCTGGCGGCGATGCTGACGGCCGCCGTTGTCCTCGCGGCCTGCACAGCGATCGCCGTGTCGCCCGCTGCCGCCTCCGAGCACGAGGAACCGGTCGGCAACCTGGCCGAACTGATGCGCGCCATCCTCTTCCCGAACTCCAACTTCCTGTTCGACGTCCAGATGACGGACCCGGGGAGCCCGCCGGACCCGGCCGAAGAAGGCGACGGCTCCGTATCCTCCCTCTTCTCCGGCATCTACACCGGCTGGCAGGTCCCCCAGCAGGCGGCCCTGGCGCTCGCCGAGATCGAACCGCTGATCATGAACCCGGACCGCATGTGCCAGAACGGCACGCCGGCCCCTGTGGGCAACGAGGACTACCAGAAGTACGCGAAGCAGTTGACCGAGGTCGCGAAGAAGATCTACGCCGCAGCGCACGAAGAGGATCGCGACACGGTGAGCGACCTGACGAACGATCTCGCCGGGGCCTGCGAGGATTGCCACGCGATCTATCGCCGCTACCCGGAATCGTCCCGCTGCAAGTAGCTCCCCGGCGACGCGCCTCCGCCTCCCGAGCCACGCACTGACCCTCCATGCGTAGCCTCTTCGAGTGGGTCGACGCGCTTCCCAGCAGCATCGCGCTGCGGGAGTCGCTGAACGCGTACCCGACCATGCTGACGATCCACGTCGTCAGCATGTGCCTGTTCGCCGGGTTGATCGCGTACTGGGACATGCGCCTGATCGGGTTCACGCTCAAGAAGGTGCCGGTATCGAACATCCCGACCCGCCTCTTCCCGTGGGCGCTGACCGGCTACGGCATCAACCTGATCACCGGGGCATTGCTGCTCTACAGCCAGCCGATGCGGTACTACGGCAACTTCTACTTCTGGGCCAAGATGGCGCTGATGCTTGTCGCCGGCATCAACATGTTCTGGTTCCACTACGCGACCTACAAGTCGGTCCAGGCGTGGGACCAGGGCCGCGAGATTCCGCTGAACGCCCGACTGGCCGGCGTCGTGTCCCTGGTGTTGTGGGCGGCGGTGGTCGTCACGGGGCGAATGATGGCCTACAGCGGCCTGATGCCCGGCTGGTGGAACAACCTGAACATCGGCGCCTGAAGAGGCCGCGGAGGATCGTCCCATGTTGCAGTCCTTCTTCGAGTGGATGCAGGGCCTGCCCTTCAGCGCCTGGATGCTGGAGGAGACCTGGGCGTCGCCGATCATCCAGTGCGCTCACCTGGTCGCACTGGTCGGCTTCGCCGGCGCGGTCCTGGTCGTCGACATGCGCCTGCTCGGCCGCGGCCTGATCAAGACGCCTCTCAACCAGCTCGCCCGTGAGCTGGACCGGTGGATGATCTGGAGTTTCGTCGCCCTGTTCGTGACCGGCGCGCCCCAGGTCCTCTCGACGGCGCTCAAGCAGTACTACAGCCCCTTCTTCTGGTGGAAGATGCAGATCATCGTCATCGGACTGCTCTTCAACTTCACGATCCGCCGCCGGGTCGCTTTCGCGAAAGAAGGAACGCTCGGACACTGGCCGAAGGTGGTCGGCTTCCTCTCGATCGGCATCTGGACCAGCGTTTCAGTCTACGCCCGGCTGATCGGGCTGCTGTCCTGAGTACCCGTTCCAGCCGGGCGATGGCTGCGACGATGCTCGCCGCCGCGCTCTCTTGTCCGCCCCTCCCCGGGCAGACCGGAGCCGCCGGCGACTGGCCGGCTTTCGGCGGGGATCCCGGCAACAGCAAGTACTCCAACCTCGACCAGATCGACCGCGACAACTTCCAGGATGTCGAGGTCGTCTGGCGCTGGCGCTCGATCGCCGCCGACACCGAAGTCCCGAGCAGCGTGCGACGCGGTCAGTTCAAGGCGATTCCACTCGAGGTCGGCGGCCGGATCTTCGTCGCTACCTCGCTCAGCCAGGTCGCCGCGATCGACGCCGGGACGGGCGAGACGCTCTGGGCCTACGACCCGGAAAGCTGGCGCGCCGGCCGACCGGCGAACCTCGGCTTCCACCACCGCGGAGTCGCCTGGTGGACCGACGGCGAACGCGAGCGGATCCTGATACCCACGCACGACCGCCGCCTCGTGTCGCTCGACGCCCGGACCGGAGAACCCGACCCCGGGTTCGGCGATGGCGGCGCGGTCGAGATGACCCCGCACCTGGGTCGCGAGGTGATGGAGCGCCTGACGACGCACAGTTCGCCGCCGGCAGTCTGCGGCAACACCGTGATCGTGGGCTCGATCGTGGCGGACTTCGCAACTCACAAGGAAGCGCCGCCCGGCTTCGTGCGCGCGTATGACATCCCGACCGGCGAACTCGCCTGGGTCTTCCACACCATCCCGCAGAACGACGAACTCGGCGTGGAGACCTGGGAGGACGAGTCGTGGCGCTACAGCGGTAACACGAACGTCTGGTCCATGATTACGGTCGACGAGGAGGCGGGAACCGCCTACCTGCCGGTCGGCACGCCGACGAACGATCTCTACGGCGGCCACCGGCTCGGCGACAACCTCTACGCCGAGAGCATCGTCGCGGTCGACTGCGAAACGGGCGAGCGCCGCTGGCACTACCAGTTCGTTCACCACGGCCTGTGGGACTACGATCCGCCCACCGCACCCAACCTGTTCGAGGCGACGGTGGAGGGCGAGCGGGTGCGCGGCGTGGTCCAGGTCACCAAGCAGGCCTTCGCCTTCGTCTTCGACCGTGTGACCGGCAAGCCGGTGTGGGAGATCGAGGAACGCGAGGTGCCGCCGAGCGACGTGCCGGGCGAGCGTGCCGCGCCAACCCAGCCCTTCCCGACCCGGCCGGCCGCCTTCGACCGCCAGGGCATCACCGAAGACGACCTGATCGACTGGACTCCCGAACTCCGCGCCGAGGCGATCGCGATCGCAGCGGACTACGACCTGGTGCCGCTCTACACGCCGCCGCGCTTCGAAGAGTCGGGCAAGCCGACGATCCAGTTGCCGGCCGACGGCGGCGGCGCGAACTGGACCGGCGCCGCGGTCGATCCCGAAACCGGGATCCTCTACGTCGTCTCCCATACCCGTTCGGCCAGCGTCTCCCTGACCAGGCCGGATCCGAACCGCTCCGACCTGAACTTCGTGCCGGATCGTTGGTACCGGACCGTCGAGGGACCCCGTGGACTGCCCCTGGTCAAGCCGCCATACGGGCGAATCACGGCGATTGATCTGAACACCGGCGAGCACCTCTGGATGGTCCCGCACGGCGTCGGTCCGGTGAACCACCCAGCCATCGCCGACCTCGAACTCGGCCGGCTCGGGGTCGCCAATCACACCGCGGCGCCCCTGGTCACGCCCACGCTGCTGTTCGTCACCGCGACGAGAGAGCACTCCGGCGACCCGGAAGCGAACGAACCCGACGTACCGCCCGAGATCAGCGTCTACGACAAGGCGACGGGCGAATACCTGGGGGGCATCGAGCTTCCCGGCACTCCCAATTCGAACCCGATCAGCTACGAGCACGGCGGCCGGCAGTACCTCGCCGTCGCCACCGGCGGCGGCCGGTTTGGAATGGGCGGCGGCGGAACGACTCCCGAGCTCGTCACGCTCGCGCTGCCCCGAGAGGAACCCTGACCATGATGCTGAAGCGCACCGTCCTTCTTGCCGTTGGAACGGCCTTGTTCCTGGCCGCCGCGGCGGCCTCCCAACCGCCGCCGCGGCGGGCCGAGGCCGCATACGGAGTCGACGACGCCGCGCTGGTCGCCGCCGCCGGCCGCACCGCCGACTGGCTGACCTACGGCGGCACCTACAAGGAACAGCGCTACAGCGTGCTGGACCAGATCAACGACGGCAACGTGGGCCAGCTCGGCATCGCCTGGGTCCAGGAGACGAACACGAAGCGGGGCCTCGAGGCCACGCCGCTGATCGTCGACGGCGTGATGTACGCGACCGGCGCCTGGAACGTCATCTACGCCCTCGACGCGGTGACCGGCGAACCGCTGTGGACCTACGACCCGGAGGTTCCGCGCTCCATCGCGAACAAGACCTGCTGCGACGCGGTCAACCGCGGCGCCGCCCTCTACCGCGGCAAGGTGATCTCCGCCACGCTCGACGGACGGCTGATCGCCATCGACGCCGAGACCGGAGAGCTCGCCTGGTCGACGATGACCGTGCCCGAGGACTCGATGTACACGATCACCGGCGCGCCCCGGATCGCGAAGGGCAAGGTGATCATCGGCAACAGCGGCGCCGAGTACGGCGTGCGCGGCTACGTCGACGCGTACGACGCGGAGACCGGCGAGCGCACCTGGCGCTTCTACACTGTGCCGGGAAACCCGGCGGACGGCTTCGAGAACGAGGCGATGCGGATGGCCGCCGAAACCTGGACCGGCGAGTGGTGGACCGGCGGCGGCGGCGGCACGGTCTGGGACTCGATCGTCTACGACCCGGAACTCGACCTGCTCTACATCGGCGTCGGCAACGGCGCGCCCTGGGACCGCAACCTGCGCAGCCCCGGCGGCGGCGACAACCTGTTCCTGTCGTCCATCGTGGCGCTCCGCCCCGACACCGGCGAGTACGTCTGGCACTACCAGACCACGCCCGGCGACACCTGGGACTACACCGCCACCCAGCCGATCATGCTCGCCGAGTTGCCGATCGGCGGCCGCGTCCGCCAGGTCCTCATGCAAGCGCCGAAGAACGGCTTCTTCTACGTCCTCGACCGCCGCACCGGCGAACTGATCTCGGCCGAGGAATTCGTCACCGTGACCTGGGCCAGCCACGTCAACCTGGCGAGCGGGCGGCCGGTCGAGCTCGCCGGCGCCCGTTACACCGACCAGACCGTCAACGTATCGCCGGGGCCCCTCGGCGGCCACAACTGGCATCCGATGGCGTTCAGCCCGAAGACCGGCCTCGTCTACATCCCGGCGATGGAGATGGGGAACTTCTACGTTCCGGACCCGAACTACCAGTACACCCCCGGACAGTGGAACCTGGGTGTCCGCGCGGCGGCCCCCGAGGACATCCCCCAGGCAATCGTCGACGCCACCGGCCTCTCGGGCCAGATGCTGGCCGAGGACGCGCCGCCGGCCCTGCTCTCGGGCCACCTGCTGGCCTGGGATCCCGTCGCCCAGCGCGAGGCCTGGCGGGCGCAGTACACGATGCCGTGGTCGGGCGGCGTGCTTGCCACGGCCGGCAACCTCGTCTTTCAGGGCACGCCTTTCGGCCAGTTGACCGCGTATCGAGCCGATGACGGCGAGAAGCTCTGGGAGAGCTACACCGGCAGCGGCGTCATCGCGCCGCCGATCACCTTCGAGTCCGGCGGCACCCAGCACATCGCCGTCATGTCCGGCTGGGGCGGCGCCTTCGGCATCGTCGGCAGCCGCTCCGCCCGGCAGGCAGTCGAAAGCGAGGGCCGCATCCTCGTCTACGCCCTCGGCGCCACCGGGCGGCCCATCGAGCGACAGGAGCGGCGCGAGATGCGGGTCACCCGCGTCGATCACGGCGCCTCTACCGCGGACATCGATGCCGGGCGTCGGCTGTTCAACCAGTACTGCCTCGTCTGCCACGGCTACGGCGCCGTCTCCGGCGGCGTCACCCCGGACCTGCGACAGTCGTCACAGCGGGTCTTCGACTCCTACGAGGCCGCCCTGCTCGAGGGGGCCCTGGTCGACCTCGGCATGCCCAGCTTCGCCCCCGTCCTCGACCGCGACGACGTCGCCCTGCTCAAGGCCTACGTCCTCCACCGCCGCAACATGCTCGCCGACGAGCAGGCTGCCGCGGCCGAATAGCCGCCGGCCAACCACGTGACCGTGTTTGACAGTTCTTTGTCGAACATCTCAGCTCCGTTTGACGCGCGATGGCCTAGCTTCAGGCACGGTCGCGGTCCCCGCGGCGAGGGCCTTGCCCCTGGAAGGCGTGATCAGTGCCTTCGCATGGAGGCCCTCAACCAGGAACGGAGGCTCACCCTTGCACCAGGCTCGTTTCCGCACCGTAGCTGTTCTGTCGTTGACTCTCATCCTCCCGGCCCTTGCCGTTGCCGCGCAGGACTCACCGTCCGCTGTCTCGGTGACCGGGCGCGTACAGGACGAGGCTGGGCGTCCTGCGGCGTCTGCCAATGTCACCGTGTCGCCCGGCGACGCTACGGCCATCACCGGGACCGACGGTACCTTCGAGGTCCAGCTCGCCCCAGGTTCGTACGAGTTCGCAGCGAGCCTGGAAGGCTACGAGCCAGTCAGCACGGAGCTCGTCGTTGACGCCGGGCAAAGGGCGGAGGTTGTCCTGACGCTCGTCCCGGCGCGTGAGTTCCTGGCCGACATCGACGTCACGGCCAGCTACGCGCTCGATCGCGACGATCCGGTCCCCACGGCGGCGTTGGGTACCGAGGAGATTCTTCGGCTACCCCACTTCGCGAACGACCTGATGCGGGCTGTCGCCGCGATTCCGGGTATCGCCTCCAGTGAGGAGTCGGCCAAGTTCAACCTGCGCGGCGGGTTGTTTCGAGACACCGCGATCCGCATCGACGGCCTGGAGATCTTCGAGCCGTACCATCTCAAGGACTTTGGGCGCGGAGGGGTCTTCAGCATCATCGATCCGAAGGTGATCGGCTCACTGGATCTGATTCCGGGCGGCTTCCCGGC
>VXUF01000014.1:0-1777 GCA_009837085.1 Holophagales bacterium | reverse complement strand
GGCGTCCTGGACATGACGAGGGCGCGGCCGGCGACGGACCTGGAAACCCGTCTGGGCGTCAGTCTTGCCGGTTTCTGGGGCGCCGCCTCCGGGTCGTTCGGCACCGAGGACGAGAGCCGCTGGCAGGTCTCCGCCCGGCGGGGGTACCTCGACCTGATCCTCGGTCTCGTCGGCGAGGACGAGGAAGAGCGGTCGGGATCAGGGCCCCAGTACTGGGATCTGATCGGCAAGGTCGAACACCAGGCGTCGCCGTCGAACCTGTTCACGCTGAGCGTGCTGACGTCGGACAACAGTCTCGAGGAGGCCGAGACGGAGATCGATGACTTCGGTTTCCCCGAACGCGATTCCCTCGACTCGAACTACGGCAACTCCTACGCGTGGCTGAAGCATCAGGGGCTGCTCAGCTCACGCCTGTTCGTCGACTCCGCGGTGTCCGCCGGCCGCGTGGATCGCGATCGTCGCGCGTCGGAAGGCAGCTTCGGTTTGAGCGCGGACATTCGCGACGTCCGGAAGATGGACCTCCTCGGCCTGCGCCAGGACTGGAACGCCCAGATCGCGGATCGGCACTACCTCAAGTGGGGCGTCGAAGCGCGCAGCTACGATGTCGGCTACGACTACTTGAACGACTTTGCGATTCAAGGGACCATCGGCGAAGGGGGCCTGACGCGCTTCGTGAACGGTTTCTCCGGCGAGCACTACTCCGCCTACGCCGCGGACCGTTTCAGGGTCGGTTCCTCTCTGGTTCTCGAGGTCGGCGGGCGCTATGACCACCAGACACTCACCGATGAGGATCAGGTCAGCCCGCGCGTGAATCTCGTCTACGACCTGGGGCGCGGCGGTACTCTCCGCGCCGCGTGGGGGCACTACTACCAGAGCCAGCGGCCCAACGAGTTGCAGGTGGAAGACGGCGAAACGAACTTCTTTCCCGCCGAGAGAGCGGAAACCGTCATCGTCGGATGGGAGCGGAGCCTCGGCGCCTTCAACCTTCGTCTTGACGCCTACAACCGCGACATCAGCGACCCGCGTCCGTACTACGCCAACCTGTTCGAGCCGACCGCTCCCAACCCGGAGGCGACGCGGGATCGAATCCTCGTGGCGCCCGAGAGCGCCACCGCCCGAGGGATCGAGGCGTTCCTGAGTCGCCGGGGTGGGAGGAAGTTCGATTGGTGGAGCAGCTACGTGTGGTCCGAGGTCACCGATCGAGTCGACGGTCGCGACGTCTCGCGGAGCTACGACCAGACGCACGCACTCTCGCTCGGCGGAACCTGGCGCCTCAGCCCGAAGTGGAGCCTCAGCGGTCGCTTCAACTACCACACCGGCTGGCCAACGACGTCCGTGTCCGGTCGCGCGGTGAAGGAACCCGGCAGCGAACTGGCGGTCGAGGCGGTGATCGGTCCCCGGAACGCGCTGCGGCTGGACGACTACCACCGCCTGGACATACGCGCCAGCCGCTTTGTCGAACTTCGCAGCGGCAAGCGGTTCGAGCTCTTCATCGACGTCCAGAACCTGTACGATCGACAGAACCTGGCGGGATTCACGGTCGACGAGCGGAACTTCGCGCTCTTGCCGTCGGGTGAGATCCAGTACGTCCCGAACGAGGAAAGGTGGCTTGGCGTCCTCCCGTCGTTCGGAGTCGAATTCAGCTTCTGAGCCGGAGCCGGTCGTGCGTGTTCTGATCGTCGAAGATCATCACGACCTTGCCCGCAACATCGGCGACTTTCTCGAGCACAACGGCCACTTGGTCGACTTCGCCTCCGACGGCGTGGTGGGACTGCAC
>VXUF01000090.1 GCA_009837085.1 Holophagales bacterium | reverse complement strand
ATCAGGATCGGCAGGATCCGCAGGATTCGCGTTCGTTCCTGCTGCTTCTCGCGTCGCGAGGTCAGGCTGAGCGCCCCGAGAAACAGCACGGTGCTGACGCCGGCGCCGACGGCGGCCTCGGTGAAGGCCACGTCCACGGCGTCCATCAGGACGAACAGGCCGGCCGCGAGCAGGCTCGCGATCCCGGTCAGCATGGCGGCGGCGAACAGGTCCTTGAGTCTCGCCACGACGATGACGGTGGCGAGCAGCAGCAGCATGAGGAGGAGTTCAACCGGCGGCATCGCCGTCCTTCCCCGGGTCGTCCAGCTCGAGCGCCAGCCCGTGGCCGTGAGCCGCCTTGACCAGTGCGTGCGCGATCGCCGGGCTGCTGAAGAGCAGGAAAGCGAGCACCAGGACCAGCTTCAGCGTGACCATCGAAAGGCCGCCCTGGACCATCAGGCCCAGGAGCATCAGACCGGCGCCGGCGGTGTCGGTGACGCTCGCCGCGTGGGTGCGCTGGTAGAAGTCGGAGAAGCGGTGCAAACCGATGCCGCCGACGACGCAGAAGAATCCGCCGGCAACCAGTAGCACCGCGGTCACGATGTCCAGCGCGCCGTTCATGACCGGTCCGCCTTTCGGTCGTCTCTCGCCAGGTTCCCGAAGCGCGCGAAGCGCAGCACCGCCAGAGTGCCGGTGAAGTTGACGAGTGTGTAGACGATCGCGAGATCGAGCCACTCGGGCCGCCCGGTGAGAAAGCCGGCCACGGCGATCAGCAGCACCGTCTTCGTCCCGAACATGTTGACGGCCAGGATGCGGTCGAACACGGTGGGGCCGATCGCGGCGCGGGCGAGCGCCAGGAACATCGTCACCACGATCGCCGCCATTGCCGCCACGTACATCAATCCGGGCCTCCTTCGAGCCGCAGCACGTCACGGTCCATCGAGCCATCCATCACGTCCCCCTCGCTCTCCGCGTCGAGGGCGTAGACGAGCAGCTCGTCGTCCCGGAGGTCCAGGGTGATCGTCCCGGGCGTCAGCGTGATGAAGTTCGCGTACAGGACCTGGCCGAACGATGTCTTCTGGCTCGCGGGCACGCGTCGGAGGCGGGGTTGGAGGTCGATCTTCGGCGCCAGGATGAGCTTCGTCGTGTGGAGGTTGGCGGCTGCCACCTTGAGCGCGAAAGCGACCAGGAACCGCGGCAGGCGAAGCCAGGAGGAGGCGCGGAAGAACTCGGAACCGCCGCCCGCCGCCCGGTCGAGGGCGAGGTAGAGGCGCCAGACGAATAGGACGGAGACGACCCCGAAGGCGAGGATCAGCCACTCGTGCAGCGTGTACGGCCCGGAAAGGGACAGCCACACCGCGACCAGCAGCGCGAGGACGCCCAGCCTCACGGCGGCGTCAGCTCCGACCGGTGGCGGGCCCGGTTTCTGCCGAGCAGGTCCCTAGCCATCCGCATACGACTGCTTCCCCTTCAGGATCGTCAGGCTCCACTTGCCCGTGGCCCGGATTCTGAGCGTGTGGACGCCCGGGTCAGGGACGAAGAAGGTTGTGATCCCCGACCACTCCTCCGCGTTCTGGGAGATGTCGACGGGCGGTCCCACGGAGAACACTCCCCGGTTGCCCTCGACGGTGGCCGTGGCGGTGTGGTCGCCGCCGGCCATCTGGAACCGTACTGTGGCGCTGCCTTCCCCCTCGATGCAGCCGACACCGCAGGGCTTCGGCGGTGGCGGCGGCGCCGGCGGCTTCCACGCGGGCCGCTCGGCGGCCTGGCGGGCGACCGGTGCTCCACCTTCGGCGGCCTCCTGTCCGCATCCGAGGACGCCCAGCGCCAGAAGGCCGGCGAACACGTGGATGCCCGCCCCGGCTAGCGGAGAGACTCGCTTCACTCGCCGCCGCCGCCCGTCGACTCGGCGTCCGGGGTTGCGGTTTCCTCGTCGGTGTCGTCGCCGCCCTCGGCCCACGGCAGGTAGGCGGCATAGTCGATCTCGTGCGGCGGCGGATCGCCGCCGGGACCCTTCAGGTAGTGCTCCATCCAGCGCAGGGTGCGGAGCATGTAGTCGAGGCGCGCCGCCGAGCGTCGGTTGCCGTGCCCCTCACCAGGGTAGAGGACAAGACGCACCGGCGCCTGGCCGAGCGTTTTCAGGTGCCGGTGCAGCTCGAGCGACTGGCTTGGATGGACCCGGGGGTCCTCCTTGCCGTGCAGGATCAGGGTCGGCGTGCGGTTGCGCTTGACGTAGTAGATGGGGCTGCTCTTCTCGAAGTAGTCCCAGTCGTCCCAGAGCGTTGTGCGGTGATGGACCAGTTCCATCTCGAGCGGGATGTCCGTCGTCCCCAGCTTGGAGATGTTGTTGGAGATGCCGACGAACGGAATCGCCGCGGCGAAACGGTCGGAGTAGTAGGTCGCGCCCCAGGCCGAGGCGTAGCCGCCGTAGGAGCCGCCGGTGATGCCGACCCGGTCCCGGTCGACCAGGCCAGTCTCGATCAGGTGATCGACCGCGACGATCAGGTCGTCGAACTCGGGGCCGGCGGCGGCGTGCTGGCCGAGCTTCGAGAACTCGACGCCGCGCCCCGTGCTGCCGCGGTAGTTCGGGTAGAAGGAGGCGAAGCCGCGGGCGGCGGCGAGCTGTGCGAAGTTGGAGTAGCTGGTCAGCCAGCCGTTGCTGTGGTGGCTCTCCGGGCCGCCGTGGACGAACAGGATTAGCGGATAGCGCCGGCCCTCCTCGTAGCCGAGCGGGTAGATCAGCAGCCCCTCGAGCTCGAGTCCGTCCGGCGCTACGTGCCGGACGACCTCCTGACGGGCGAGCTCGATGTCGTCGAGCCAGGGGTTCGAGTTGGTCATCCGCACCGGCGGTGCCCGCGGCTCCGCCGGGTCGTAGCGATAGATCTCCCTCGGGTGATCGGGGCTGTCCGCGACCAGCGCCGCGGCGCCGTCGTCGCGCGGCAGGCTGAAGCTGAGGCCTATCGGGCCGCCCGGTTCGATCAGCGTTTCCGCTTCGCCGCCGGTGGACACCCTGCCCAGGGTGCTCCAGACGCCGACGGAGGCGGCGTAGAGCAGGTGCTCGTCGTCCTCCCAGGCGAACGAGGCGACGTGACCCTCGAGTTCCGGCAGCAGGTCGCTGAAACCGCCGGCGGCGCCGACGAGCATCAGTCTGCCCGCCGCCGGGTCGTGCCGGTCGGCGGCCGAGACGGCGGCGACCTGCTCGCCGTTTGGACTGAACCCGACCTGGCCGAGCTTGCCGATCGCCTTGACAGTCGAGACCACGGGGAAGTCGTCCATCGACGCGTCCACGACCACGACGGACTTGCTCGTGTAGGAGTCGTCGATCAGGGCGGTCGGCGTGGTCACCGCGGCGAGGCGTTCGCCGCCGGGGCTCCAGACGGCGGAGATGACGTGTCCATCGACCGAATCGACCAGGACGGGCTTCGACCCGTCGTCGCCACGGTCGGCACCGAGCGCCGGGACGTCCGCGATCCACAGCCGCGTCAGGGGCCGGTCCTCTTCGTAGATCTCCTGGTTGAACCCCTTGTCGCGGAGTGTCTTCAGTTCCTTCGCGGTTTCCTGGCGGGCCAGGAACGCGACCCGGCTGCCGTCCGGCGACAGGACGTAAGAGCCGACGCCATTCGCGTGCTCCACCAGCTTGCGGCTCTCTCCACCGCCGACCGGGATGCCGTAGAGGGCGGAGGCCTTGTCAGAGCCGCGGCGCGAGGTGAACAGGATCTCGTCGTTGCCGCGGAAGCTCGGCCGGCCGACGTTCACCGGACCGGCGATGAAGGGCCGCGAGGACCCGGGCTCGGCCATGTCGAGCACGTGCAGCTCGGTCCACGAGCCGCCGCTGTCCTCGTCCAGCGGCCGCCGCGGGACGCTCAGCAGGTAGGCCGCGAGGCTGCCGTCCGGCGACACCGCCACCGTGCCGACGCTGCGCAGCGTGGCGACGTGGTGAGGCTCCATCGGGTTCGGCGTCTGGGCCGTGACTGTGACCGGCGCCGCCAGCGTGACGACGATGAAAGCGATGTTCCGGTTCATGGTCTCTCTCCTGTCATTGGACCGCCGCAGCTTGCCGCTGTTCGATCGCCGTTAGCCGTTCCCGGATGTCGGGCGACAGCTTGACGCCCAGGTGCGTGATCGTATCCGCCGCCATGGCGATGCCGATCTCGCAGCAGGTGCGGATCGACAGCCCCCGCAGCAGGCCGTAGAGGAAACCGGCGGCGAAGCAGTCGCCGGCGCCGGTCGTGTCGACAACGTCGACCTGGTGCGCGGGAACGCGGTGGACTTCGTCGCCGCGGCGCACCCAGGCGCCGCGGACACCGTCCTTGACCGCGACCACATCGATCGTCTTCGCCAGCTCGCGGGCCGCGGCTTCCGGCCCGAGACCGGTCATCATCCGTGCCTCCTCGGCGTTGGCGAACAGGATGTCGAAACCCTGCTCCTTGTGCCGCATGAGGTGGTCGCGCGAGCGGCGGACCGCGAACGGATCGGCGACGTCGATAGCGAGTTTGGCCCCGGCGGCGCGGGCGACCTCGATGGCGTGTTCGATCGCGTCGATCTGGTTCGGGGTGTCCCAGATGTAACCGGTGGTGAAGAAGATCCGGGACCTCCGGATGTCGTCCTCGGGCACGTGTTCCGGGCGGTACTTCCGGCATACGCCCAGATGAGTATTCATCGTCCGCTCGCCGTCTGGCGTCACCAGGACGACCGACGTGCCCGTGACGCCGTCGATCCGCGCCAGCCGGTTCTGGACGTGACTGGCGTTGAGGCCGCGCTCGAACAGACGGCCGGTGTCGTCGCCGGCGACCGCCGAGCTGTAGCTGGCGGCAACGCCGAGCAGCGAAGCGGCGCGCAGCACGTTGGCGCAGGAGCCGCCGGCCTCGATCTCGGGTTGCAGGATCTCGCCGTCGCGGTTCAGCACGTGATCGAGGATCGCCTCCTGCTCCGCGGCGCTGACGAGTTTCATGATCCCCTTGTCGAGGCCCATCTCGTCGAGGTGCCGGTCCTCTACGCGGACCAGCAGGTCCAGGATCGCGTTCTCGATCCCGACCAGTTCCGGGTCAGTGTTCCGCGGCGGCCCCGCCACGGCGGCCTACTGATCTCCCCAGCGGTCCTTGACCGCGGCGCGGTCGACGTGGTCGCCGCTCCGCGGCAACTCGCTGGTAAAGATGACGTCGCGCGGCCGCTTGAAGCGGGCGATGCTCGAACCGACGTGCTCGCGGACCGCTTCCTGGTCCAGGCCGGCTTTCGGATCGGCCTCGACGACGGCGCGGATCGCCTCGCCCCAGCGGTCGTCGGTGACCCCGAACACGCAGGCGGCACGCACGGCGTCGAGCTCGAGAATCGCGGCCTCGACCTCGGCGGGATACACGTTCTCGCCGCCGGGCTTGATGAGTTCCTTCTCCGGCTTGCGGGCGACGTAGAACAGGTTGCCCTCCTGGTCGAAGCGGCCGATGTCGCCGGTGTGGTGCCAGCCGCCCCGGAAGGTGTGAGCCGTGACGTCGGGCTGCCCGTCGTAACCCAGGAAGACCAGCGGTCCGCGGACGACGATCTGGCCGTCCTCACCGGCGGGTACCTCGCGGTCATCGTCGTCCACCAGGCGGACGCTGCAGAGTTCGGCCGCCTTGCCGGCGCAGCCGAGACGCTCGCGGGCGTTCTGGATCGTGACGAAACCGCTCGTCTCGCACTGCCCGAAGCCGGCCCAGAAGGTCGCGTCCGTCTCGTCATGCAGCCGCTGCATCGTGTCGGGCGAGTCGAGGCCGGTGACATGGCGGAGGCTGGCCAGACGGCTGCCGGCCTCGGAAGCCGCGTCCAGCAGCGTGGTGAGCACCGGCGGGAAGTCGCTGATCATCGTGATCGCGTAGCGGTCGATCAGCTCGACGGCCTGGGCCGGGTCGTACTTCGCCGTGACCACGTTGGCGCCGCCCGCGTGGAAGACGCTCAGCAGGTGACCGAGCGCCGCGATGTGGAAGAGCGGCAGCGCGACCAGGTTGCGGTCCGAGCCGTCGAGGCCGAGCGAGGCGATCTCCTGCAGGTTGGCCCAGACCAGGTTCGCGTGGCTGAGCAGGGCGCCGCGCGGGATCACGTCGACGGCGGCGGTCGCGATGACGGCGAAGGGCTCGCCGGCGGAGACGTCGGGCCGCCGCAGGTCGTTCGCCGCGCCGGCAGCGTAGAGCGAGTCCAGCGAGGCGTAGCCTTCCGCCGGATCGTCGCCGAACTGGAACCAGTGGGGGATCGCGTCGTCGCCGGGGCCGCCCGGTACCGCGTCGAGGAAGTCCCCTCCGACGACGAAGGCCCGGGGCTTCGCCCGCCCGCGGACGAGCATCTCGATCTCCCCGGGCTGCAGCCGCCAGTTGATCGGGTAGACGACGATGCCCTGGCGGGCGCAGGCGAGGTAGAGCTCCACGTAGGCCGCCGAGTTCTGAGCCAGCACCGCGAGACGGTCGGAGGTCTTGAGCCCCAGACCGTCGAGGCCCGCCGCCAGTGCGTCGACGCGGTCGCGGAGCTCCGCGAAGCTCCGCTCCTCGCCGTCTTCCGTGACGATTGCGAGCCGGTCGCCGAACGCCGTCGCGTTGCGGACGAGAACGTCGTAGAGCGTGAAGTTCTGAACGCTGGACACGGTAGACGGGGCTTCTACGGAGGCGAACCGGCGCGCACTTTATCAACGGCAAACACTGGGTGCGCCGGCGCCGGCATCAAGCGCGATCCGGCGAAGCCGGGAGCGCGAAACGTATCCGTCGCTACACTTCACCCATGTCCACACGACGATGGATTCCGATCGCCTCCGTCGCGCTGCTTCTTCTGCCCCTGGCTACGCCAAGCCATGCCTGGAACGACTTCGGCCACGAAGTCGTGGCCCGGATCGCGTGGCAGGAACTCGAGCCGGAGGTTCGGAGCCGGGTCCTGGAGCTGTTCCGGCAGGCGCCGAGGGACAGCCTGATGCACTGTCTCGACCTGAACCAGGATCGCCGTCGGGGCTGTGGTCGGTTCGCGTATCGCCTTGGGGATGCAGAGAGCAGCGAAGACGCGGACCGCATCCTGTTCGAGCGGGCCGCCTACTGGCCCGACCTGGCACGTCAGCTCGAGAAGTACAACCGCCCGACCTGGCACTACATCGGCTGGACCTGGCGCCAGGGTGCCGATGGATCGGCCCACGACACGGATCTACCGGTGCCCGAGCCGAATGCCGTGAGCCAGTTGGTCGAACTCGCGCGGTCCGTCGCCGATACGTCCGGCCGGCCGGGCAAACGCGCGATCCACCTGGCCTGGATCTTCCACCTCGTCGGCGACGTCCACCAGCCGCTTCACGCGGCGTCGCGGGTCACGGAGCGCCGCGACGAGCGCGAAGGCGACCGGGGCGGCAACGGCTTCGCTCTCGACGACTGGAACCGCAACCTGCACGCCTTCTGGGACGGCGCTCTCGACGCCCGGTTCCGGGCCCGGTACAAGCAGCGGACAGAGGCTCGATTCGACGCACCTTCCGACTGGCCACCGCCGCCCGACCAGTTCTGGAGGTTCTTCAGAGAGGCCCGCGACCGCGAGTACGAGCGCCACAAGGACCGGGTCGCAGCCGAGGCTCGCGCGCGCCACCCGCTCGACGACGCCGTCCGGGCGAACCTCAAGTCAGGCGACTTCGAAGCCTGGACAGCGGAGTCCAACCGGATCGTCCGGAACGCCCTCTATCCTCCCGACCTCAAACGGGGCGAAGCACCGTCCGGGGCCTACGCCGAGCGGGCCTACGACGTCTCCCTGCAGCGCGCTGCTCTCGCCGGTTATCGCCTGGCTGACCTGCTCACCAACCTCCTGGCGCCATAGGCGCATCTCACGATCGCTTCCGTGCGCTGCCGCACCACTAGGGGCTGCGGGGAGTAGACGCGCGTTGCCCCGTCTGTTCGTCGCCCTCGACCTGCCTCCGGAGTTGAAGGCGGCTGCCCGCAGCCTGCAGTTCGGCCTACGCAACGCGCGCTGGCTGGACGACGCCGGTCTTCACCTCACGCTCGCGTTCATCGGCGAGGTCGATGGCCCTGCCGTGGAGCGGGCCGAAGATGCTCTCGCCGAGGTCGAGGCCGAGCCGATCCATGTCGAACTTCACGGCCTCGGTTGTTTTCCCGGGCGCGGCGCCCCGCGGGTGCTCTGGACGGGCGCGTCGCCGAAGGTCGAGCTTGCAGACCTTGCCGGTGCCGTTACGCGGGCCCTCCGGCGCGCCGGCGTGGCTCTGAAGCGCCGGAGATTCACTCCTCACGTCAGTCTGGTTCGATTCCGCCGTCCGCCGCCGCGCGTTGACCTGGAGAGGTACCTGGCGGCCCACTCCCTGTTCCGGAGCCCGGTCTGCGAAGTCGAGTCGTTCCATCTGTACTCGAGCATCCTGCACCCGTCGGGGGCGCGCTACACGATCGAGGCGACGTTTCCTCTGGAACGAAACGACCGGTAAACGGCGCTACGGCAGCCGATTCAGGAACCGGCGGATCGTGGCGACGAGGCGGTCCGGGGCGTCGTAGTGGACCATGTGGCCGGCGCCTTCGATCTCCTCGTGCCGGCCGCGGCGAAAGAGGGCGACGCGGCGGGCGATCTCTTCGGGTTCAGGAGTGGCGTGCTGTTCGTCGATGCCGCGGCGGCTGCTCCAGAACTCGTTGGCGAGCGCGGCGGTCAGGATGAGGGTGGGGCAGGTGACCCAGCTCCAGCGTTCCTCGGAGGTTTCGGGCACGTTCGACATCCAGGTCGTCACGACCTGGGGATCCCACTTCCACTCCAGGCCGCCGGAAGCCAGAGGGCGAGTGCCCAGGTCGACGAACTCGAGCGCGCGGTCCGGGTCGAGGCGCGGATGGACACGCTTCAGGAGGTCCCAGGCGTGGTCCCTGGACGCCACCATCCGGTGTTTGCGCGGATGAGTCAGCGCCTCGACCCCCATCCTGGCCCGTTTCTGCTTGACCTCCTCGGGGAAGCGGTTCAGGGCGTAGGGTGGCCCGAGACCTTCGATCAGCACGATGGCCCGTGGCAACTCGGAGAAGATGCCCGCCCATTGGGCAACGACCTGGCCTCCGAGGCTGTGGCCGATGACGATCGGCCGTTCGAGTTCGCAGTCGAGGAATACGGCGTGCAGGTCGGCGATGTGGTGGGCCATCGTGTAGATGCCGGGATGCGCGCTCTCTCCGTGGCCGCGCAGGTCGTAGGCGATGACCCGGTGGTCAGCGGCCAAGGCCTCGGCAACCGGCGCGAGCGTGAGCGCGAAGTCCTGGATGCCGTGCGCCAGCAGGATCGCGGGGCCATCCGCTGGGCCCCACTCGTAGGTCTCGAGCTCGGTGCCGCTGGCCTCGATGCGTCGCTGTCTGCAGGTGGTCGCCTCGAAGCGGGGCGGAGGCTGGGATGCGGTCAGGGTCAAGGAGGAGCCACCAGCAGGAAACCGCTGTCGGCGAGCGTCCGGTTCAGGTCCGCCAGCGGGCCGGCAAGAGTAGCGTTGAAGCGGTCTTCCTGCTCGGCGAGTTCCTCGCTGAGCATCCGCCAGACCGCGGCCTGCTGATCCGTGGGCCGGATGTCGGCCTGCCCGACCGAGCGCGCCAGGTAGGTGAGTCGAGCGTAGAGCCGGCGCGGCCAGCGCAGGGCGTCCTGGCCGGTGCCGGTCATCCGAAGATCGAAGAACTCTCCCTCGATCGCGCGGAGTTCCTCCCGCAGCGAGCCGGCCTGGTTGGTCGCTTCGAAGACGTCGATATCGCCCCCGCTCCCCGACAGTCGGTCTTCGAGTTGCCGCAGGGCGTGGCGGAGGCTCTCGGCCTCGTTGATGAGGTCGGCGGCCCGTTCGATGCCGTCGCGGATCTCGGCGAGCAGAGCCTGCTGCGCCGCCAGGTCGCTGGCCGACGGGGTGGAGTCCGGGTCGAGCAGGAGGTCCATGTCGACCGTTGACACCGGATCGCCACCTCCTTCCACGTCCCCGTCGGCCGTCAGGACCAACTCGACACGGTAGCTGCCGGGTGCCGCCAGCATGGAGAAGCGGCCGCCGTCGGGCAGCGGCCGCCAGCCCCGTTCGGGCATCTCCCAGTCCGGCCGCTCGTCCGGCTTCGAGCGCAACCTGATCTGGGCCGTCGCGTCGTGGCGCAGGTCCCAGGTCACGCGGTGGAGGCCCGGCGACGCGGGGAGATCGTTCACGGTACGGACCAGGTCGCCTTCGGCGTCGCGGATGCGGATCGTGGCCGCGTCGTCGCCCCCGGCCGACTCCGGAATCCAGTAGTGGAGCAGGGCGCCGTAGGGCGGATTCGTCCCGGTCGCCGGCACGTCGGGTTGGGCCATCGGCGCGCCACGGTTGCGGAAGCGGTAGGTGACACGTGGCGCCATCAGCGTCGGACCGCGGCTCGTCAGACCGCGCGCGATCGCGCGTAGCGGCGTCAGATCGTCGAGGATCCAGATGCCGCGGCCGTAGGTTGCGACGACCAGGTCGTCGAAGTGCTCCTGGACCTCGATCCAGTGGACGGGCGCCGGCGGCAGGTTCGCGGCGCCGTCACTCCGCCGGGAGAGGCTTCGCCAGTTCGCGCCGTCGTCGAAGGAGACGTGGAGGGCGTTCTCGGTGCCCAGGAACAGAAGCCCGGCCTGTTCGGGATCCTCGCGGACGGCGTGGACGTTGGCGAGCGGTCCGCGCGGCAGGGCGGCCGCGAGATCGGTCCATGTCTCGCCGTAGTCGTTCGTCCGGAACACATAGGGCGTCGTGTCGCCCTCCTGGTGACGGTCGACGGCGACGTAAGCCGCACCAGCCTCGACGTCCGAGGGATCGATGTTTCGGACGGTACCGAGCGGCGGCAGGTCGGGAAGGTTCGCGGTCACGTTCGTCCAGGTCTCGCCGCCGTTCCGGGTCAACTGGACCTGGCCGTCGTTCGTGCCGGCCCAGATCAGCCCGGGCTCGAGCGGGCTCTCGGCGATCGCGAACACGACCGGCGCGATCGTCGGTCCGGCGTCGTCGAGGGTCAGGCCGCCGGTGCGCCGCATGAGCGCCGGGTCGGCGGTGGTGAGATCGGGCGAGATCCGCTCCCAGCTCTGGCCGCGGTCCCTGCTCCTGTGGACGTACTGGCTGCCCGCGTAGACGGCCTCCGGATCGTGCGGCGAGGTGGCGAACGGGGCGGTCCACTGGAAGCGGTACTCGAGTGCCGACGCCGGCGAACTCTCGATGGCCAAGGGCCAGACGCTGACGTCGCGGGACTGGCCGGAGCGCAGGTCATAGAGCTCGAGCTGGCCGTCGTAGCAGCCGGTCCAGACCAGGTCCGGGTCGGCGCGGTGGACCATCGAAAAGCCCACCTCGCAGCCGCCGACCGAGTGCCACTCGCCGACCGGGATGCCCTGGGTGCGTCCTCCGTAGAGGACGCGGCTCGGCCCGCGCATCGACGGCCCGTCCTGGCGGTTGCCGTAGACGAAGTAGGGCCGGCGATGGTCGGTCGACACGTGGTACATCTGCGCGATCGGCAACTGTGGCCGGTACCAGGAAAGCCCGCGGTCGCTCGTGATGCTGACGCCGCCGTCGTGGCCGACGATCCGCCGGTCGGCGTCCAGCGGATCGATCCAGATGTCGTGGTGATCCCAGCCGGGTTGATCGAAGCCTTCGGTGGCGACGGTGCGGCCGCCATCGAGCGAAACGGACTGGCGGGTGGCGGCGAAGGTGATCTCGTCCGCGCGGTCGGGGGCCGCCGCCATTCGCGTGTAGTAGAGCGGCCGGGTGATCAGGTTCAGGTCGCGGCTGATCAGCCGCCATGAGTCGCCCCGGTCGTCCGAGCGCCACAGGACGCCGGCGAAGGGATCGGAGGGAGCGAAGTCGCGGTTCGAACTCGTTTCGATCAGGGCGTAGACGCGGCCCGGATCGTCGGCCGACACGGCGAGCCCGATCTTGCCCAGCGGCGGCTCGGGCAGGCCCGAGCTCTCGAGAAGCACCCAGGTGTCGCCACCGTCCCTGGAGCGGTAGAGGCCGCTACCGGGGCCGCCGCTGGTGCGGCCGGAGGTCTTGATCTCGAGTTGCCAGGCAGCGGCGTAAACGAACCGCGGGTTGTCGGGAGCGAACGCAAGGTCGACGACGCCGGTGTCCGCGTCGACGAACAGGACGTGCTCCCAGGTGTCGCCGCCGTCGGTGGTGCGGAAGACGCCGCGGGCCGCTTCGGCCTGTTCCTGCGGGCCGTAGGCGTGGCCGAGCGCGGCGACGAAGGCCGTGTCCGCGTCTTCCGGGTGGACCAGGATGCGGCCGATGCGGCCGCTGGCTTCCAATCCCAGGTGTTCGAAACTGTCACCGCGGTCGGTGGAGCGGTAGACGCCGTTGCCGATCGAGATGTTGCTGCGGATGAAGCTCTCGCCGGTGCCGACCCAGACCACGTTCGGGTCGGAGGGGGCGACCGCGATCGAACCGATCGAAGCCGCCTCCTGCCGGTCGAAGATCGGTTCCCAGCCGACGCCGCCGTCGTTGCTGCGCCAGAGGCCGCCCGAAGCGGCGCCGGCGTAGTAGATCCGTGGATCGCCGGGGACGCCGGCGACGGCGGAGACCCGGTTGCCGATCGGTCCGATGTGGCGGAACGCGAACGCGTCGAGAAGCTCCGGCGGTGCCTCCGCGGCCGGTTGGGCGGCCGCGGCTGCAACGAAGAACAGGAGGGCCAGGAACGCTGTGTAGCGGCGGAGGATCAAGGCGTACGGCTCGGGCTCGCCGCTTCGCGGCGTCGCGCCTGATGCCGGCGGGGACGCCGGCGCAC
>VXUF01000067.1 GCA_009837085.1 Holophagales bacterium | reverse complement strand
GTCGAAGTAGCTCTTCATCGCGGTAGGGAGAGTAACAAGTCCGCTACCCCGGAGATGCTTCGCTCTCGTAGCGAATCGTCCTGGCGCCGGGGCTGAAGCCATACTCCTCGAGACGGCCGGCGGGGATCTCCGACGGATGGACCCGGGGCAGGTGGAGCGAGCGCCCGGCGCGGTCCGACGCCACGGCGAGCAGCGGGCGCACGAGCGCGGGAACGGGCATCTTGCCGCCGAGGGCGAGGACCTCCACTGGTGACCGCGTCGGCGGGGCCGCCAGGAAGGGCAGGGGCGTCTCCGCGTCGCCGTCGCCCCGGTGGAGCAGCCAGGCCTCGAAGCCTCGATCGGTGGCGATCGCAAGGCCCCGCGGCCGGTCACGGAGGTTCCGGATGCTCAGGGAAGAGCGCTGCCAGCAGCGGTCGAGCTCCGCGACGGCCTCGAAGTCCGTTTGCGAGACGAGCTCGGCACCGGCAACTCCGGCGACCAGGTCGACGCCGGGGACGCCTGCCGGCGCCTCGCCCGCGCAGGAGTAGTCGGTCAGGACGTCTCGCTCGGTGAATCCGCAGGCTTCGAAGAAGCGGCGGCCGAGGGCGTCGTCCTCGGGCAGTTCGACGAGCATCAGGGTCGGTTCGAGGATCGCCATCTTCTGGCTGAGCGAAGTCATCATGTGGCGGGCGTGACCCCGGCGCCTGTGGTCCGGGTGGAC
Source organism: Holophagales bacterium (assembly GCA_009837085.1). Taxonomy (GTDB): domain Bacteria; phylum Acidobacteriota; class Thermoanaerobaculia; order Multivoradales; family Multivoraceae; genus Multivorans. The sequence continues at coordinate 12,077 of VXUF01000067.1, read as the reverse complement.
GGCGACGTGGAGCACCAGGCTGGAGATCGGTTCCCGCTTGGCGGCAATGAGGACGCCGATCGGCTCCGGTCCCTCGAAGGCGACCATGCAACTGCTGGTCCAGAGGTTCATCTCGCGGCCCAGTCGCTTCATGTGGTCCACCGTCAGGCGCCAGGGCCGGGCGCCGGAGCCGACGTTGCAGCGTTCGTACGCGTCGACGATGAGGGGGACGTCGTCCGAACGGCAGAAGCGGTAGGCGGTCACTCCGCTACTCCGTCCGCGGCGCCGCCGCGGTCGCGAGTCTCGCGGGGGAGGGCGGAGAACCGCTCGGCTCCTGTGCGGGTATGCGGAGGATCAGGAGGATCAGCATGGAGAAGAGGTACAGGCCGACGAACGTGGTGAAGGCCAGGTCGTAGCTGTTGAACCGATCGTAGACGTAACCCGCGAACGGGACGCCGAGCACCTGGATCGGCAGCAGCAAGGGGCTCATCAGGCCCATCACGCGGCCGAAGGAACGGCGTCCGAAACAGGCCCCGATCAGCGTTCCCCACAGCGGCATGATGCCGCCCATGCCGAGGCCGAAGACGGCGACGGCGCCGAGGACCGCGGGATAGCTCTCGGCTCGCAGCAGGCCGGCGGCGCCGGAGCCCATCAGGCCGACCGCGAGCCACAGGGCGCCGCGACTGCTGAGCCGGTCGCTGATCCAACCGAACACGACCTTGCCCAGCACGCCCATGGCCGCGATGGTGGACAGGCAGAAGGCTGCCTCGACCGGCGGGAAGCCCAGATCCGTCGCGTGGGCGATGATGTGGGTGAGGATGGCGGAGTTGGCGCAGAAGCACATCGACACGACGAGGACGATGACCCAGAAGTTACGGTTCGCCAGCGGCTGCATCCAGTCGAGCCGAGGCCTGCGGGGTGGGGCGCCGCCGGCCGCCGGCAGGGGCGCGACGGGCTCGACGCCCGCCGGACCCTCGCCCGCGGCTGGCGCCGACGTCCAGTCGCCGGCCAGGGAGGTCGCCGCCCCGTCGGGGTGCAGGCCGATGTCCTCGGGCCGGTCGACGACCCAGCGGCGCACGGCCGGCAGGACGAAGACAAGGGTCAGGGCGCCATAGAGCACGAAGGTGCCGCGCCAGCCGATCAGGTCGATCAGGCGCGTCGCCACCGGGGCCATCACGACGCCCGAGAGGGAGATGCCCATCGTGGCGATGCCGAGCGCCATGGCGCGCTGGCGGACGAACCAGTTGGCGACCAGGGTGGAGGCGGTCACGCCACCGATCAGCGCCGCTCCGAGGGCCAGGAAGGTGCCCAGGACCAGGTAGAACTGGACCAGGTTCTGGACGGTCGGGGTCAGGAGCAGGCCCAGCGCCAGCAGCCAGGCGCCCGCCGTCATGATCCGCTTCGCGTGTCCCTGGTCCAGGGCATGACCCAGGAACGGTGCGACCAGGCCGTTCGTCACGCCGAAGATGGCGACGCCGATGCCGACGCCGACCCGGCCGCCTCCGAACTCGGAGGTCAGGGCGACGAAGAAGGCGCTGAACGAGTAGAAGCCGAAACCGACGGAGACGAACAGCGCCAGAAAGGAGACGAAGATGATCTTCCAGCCATGGAAGATCGGGCCGGTGGGGGGAGTCGGCAGGGCGCTAGGCCAGGAGATCGTCCAGCTTGAAGACGGCTGCCGCGTTCTCGCGCAGGAACTTTGGCCCGACGCCGGCGCGCAGCGGCAGGTCGTCCATCTCGGTGAAGCTGCGTTCGTAGGAAAGGCCGGGGAAGTAGCCCGCGTACATGAACTTGTTCGGTCCCCGTTTGTTCGCGAAGTCGATCACGCTCTTCGGATAGTGCTTGGGCGCCCAGGCCGAGGGCGAGTAGTAGAGGTTCGGCCACTTGAGCATCAGCTTGACGCACAGGTCGGTCCAGGGATCGCCGCCGTGGCGCATGACGACCCGGAGCTCGGGAAAGAACCAGGCGACTTCGTCGAGCAGGCCGGGATACTGGCACTTGTAGGGGACCCGGGGCCCCGGCACGCCGACCAGCATGTTGATCGGGATGTCCAGCTCGATGCACTTGGCGTAGATCGGGTAGAAGCGCTTGTCGTCGATCGGCACCTGGGGATACGCGAGACACGGCGCGGCGGACGCGGCGCGGATGGCGGGGTGCAGGTTGACCGTCGCCTCGAGGGCGCGGACGCCGTCCATCCCGGCGTTCGGATCGACGCCCACGGCGCCGAAGAAGCGCCCGGGGAACTCTTCGAACACCTTGAGCGCCGGCTCCGGGTTCTGGGCGCTGACGCCGATCTGGGCGATCCGGACGCCGAACGCGTCCATCATCGCGACGACATCGGCAGCCGTCCAGGCCCTGTCCATGCGCCGTCCGGCATCCTTGAACAGGTACTGGGCCGGATGGTGCGAGAAGTCCTCCGTTCCGCGGTCGCGGCTGAGCCGGCGCACCGCCTCCATGCCCATGCCGGCGCCGCCGGCCGGGATGTCGAGGAACAGGTCGACGACGCCGATGTCTGTGGGTCTGGTCATCTTCGCTCCTGGTTCGGGTCCGGGTTGGCGCCCGCGCTTCCGGCCGCGAGTACGACGACCTCGATGGCGGCGTTACGCATCGTCACTGCGAGTGTGCGTCCGTCCGGGCTCACGCTCGGCTGCAGGGCTCCGAGCACTCCGGTCGTGACCTGTTCCGTCGCGCCGGTGGAGATGTCCACGCGCCACACCTGGAAGGGACCGAAGCCGTCGTTGCGCGAGTAGAAGAGCGCCGCTCCGTCGGCGCTCCACTCCGGTGCGCTGTACGGCTCGCCATTGACGAAGGAGAGAACGGCCGTGGGGGTCCCACCCGCGGCCGGCACCGTGTAGACGGTGACGCGTCCATCCTCGAACGAGCGTCCGTAGAAGGCCAGCCGCTCGCCGTCCGGCGAGAAGCGGGCCCCCATGGCATAGCCCTGGAACCCTTCGAGCGGGACGCGGAAAGGGTCGGCGGCGGCGAGCCCCGTGGCGGGATCGACGGCGACCGTGTACACGGATCCCGGGTTCCCCTCGGACGGCGGGCCGTGGCTGCTGAAGGCAAGCGCCCCTCCGTCGGGACGCCAGGAAGGCAGAAAGGCGCTCGTGGAACCTGACGTCGTCGCATCGGTGGGTTCCCCTCCGGTCACCGGAACGAGGCCCACCGCGGTGCGCGTGTGGTACACGCTGAGAGCGACGCGGCCGTCGGCCAGCGGCGTGACCGCGAGCACGTCATGGTCGTCGTGCGTCAGCCGCTCGGCCGGGCTGCCGTCCAGCGGCACGCGCCAGCCGACCAGGAGCGAGTCGTCGGGCCCCGCCGCCGCGAGATAGAGCGCGTCTCCCGTGGGGGACCACTCCACGCGGCTGTCCCATCCGAACCGGAAGTCGGCGGCGAGCGGGCGCGTCTCGCCCGTCGCGATCTCCGACACGGCCAGGTCCGCGCGGTATCCGCCGGCGACCTGAAGGAACGCGACCGAGCGTCCGTCGGGGGATCGAACGGGCGCGGCCCATCCTTCCGCGCTCTCGACGAGCACGGTCGTGTCGTCGAGTCCCGGGGCATACGCGACCCACGCGGTGTCGTCGCCGGCGTGTCGTAGCGCGGTCACGGTCCCGTCGGGCAGCAGTCGCGGATGGTCGACGCGGGCGTCTCCGGGATCCACGATGCGCGACTCCTGGCCGGTCGCCGGGTCCAGGGTCCAGACCCCGTGATGTTCGGCCCGGCGGTCGACGTACACGACGCGCGAACCGTCGGGCGACCAGGTCACCCGGAACCGTTCCGCCGGCGTCGTCGTCAACAGACGACCCACCCCCGTCGCGACATCGTAGACCGTCAGCGATCTGGCGCCCGCGGCAAAGTCGGCGAACACGACCCGGTCGGCGGCCGGTGACGGGATGCCCGGGTAGGCGTCGTAGAGGTCCGTGTGGACGTGTCGCGCAAGCACGACGTCAGAGAGCTCTTCGGCCTGGTTCCCGCACGCAGACACCGCGACCAGCGGTACCGCCAGCAGGCAGCGGGACACAGCCCACCGACGCTGTGACCGCCGCAGAGACTGCACTCAGGCTTCCGGTTCGCCGGCCTTGCGCTTCTCGTCGAGGGCCGACATCAGGCCGACCTCGTTCAGGTAGGTGCCGGCCTTCGCGTCCCTGGCCGCCTCGACCTGCGCCTCACTCGCGCCGGCTTCGGCGAGCGCGGAGAACGGGCATCTGCCGGCGCCCTGAGCGGCCTTTGCTTCGGCCTCGGCCACTTCGGTTGCCGGGGCGCCTTCATCCTTGCCGATCTCGTAGGCCGCGATCATCTGCTCCATCAGCTTGCGGCCGAGTTCGATGCCCTCCTCGACCGTCTTGATGCCGATCCGGGAGACGTGCTTCTCGCGGGCCACCAGTTCGACGCGCTCCTGGGTGCGGTCGCGCATGAAGCCGGCGGGAACCCGGAGGATGCGCTCGACGGCTTCGGCGGTCCACTCGTGGTTCGAGAGCAGCGGGACGCGGTCGTCGTCGCGGGCGATCAGCTTGCGTTCGTCGGCCGACGTCTCGGCGGCGCCGTTGCCGTTGGCCTCGGCCGCCTGCTCGCGGGCCTCGATCGTCACCGGTTCGCCGGTCTCGTCCTCGATCATCACGCGGGCGAACTCGAAAGTGACGGTAGGCAGCTTGCTCATCCGGGCCTTCTTCTCGATCCGCGCCTTGGCGCGACGGCGGCGGTAGGCGTCCTCGATCGTCTTGAGCGCCAGGCGGGCGTCGGCGGTCCACTTCAGCTTGCGGCCGTCGTAGGTGGTCTCGACCTCGAGACCGCCCTCCATTTCGGCGATCCGTTCCAGCATCTCCTCAGTGATCTGCTCGAAGGAGTCGCTGCCGCAGACGCCGCAACGGACCGGGTCGGGCTCGGCCGAGGTGACGCCGCACTTGCGGCAGATGAAGGTGGGCCGGCTGCGCGCGAGCTGCAAGGCGATCTTCTCGGCCAGGGCTTCCGTCTCGCGGGCGGTGTACTTCGGCATGTAGCGGTCCATCGCCTCGTCGAGCACGTCGCTGGAGATCACGCTGTGACCCTGTTCGACCGCCAGGCGGTAGAGGGCGGTGCGGGCGATGCCGCGCACCTGCTCGGGCACCCGCTTGAAGCGCTCCTCGGCTTCGGGGGTCCAGCGGATGCTCTCCTCGGCCTTGACGTCGAGTTCCGGGTACTCCAGGCGGGTGGTCAGCAGCAGGTCGCAGGGGCAGGCGCGGAGCAGGTTCTCGGCGTTGCTGCCGAGTCCGGACTCGCTGTCGTCGCTGTGGACGCCGACGCGGCCGATGACGAGCATCCAGGGATCCATCTTGCGGGCGTGGTCGAGGACCTTCTGGAACGCCTTGCCGTCGAGCAGCGTCTTCGTCAACTCGACGCCGACCTCGGTCGCCATCGTCTCCGCGACGTCCAGGTGGGACTGGTAGATCTGCGCCAGGCCGGTGTCGATGATCTCCTCGTGGAGCTGGTTCTGCTCCTCGAAGCGGAAGATCTTCGCCGCGCGCTCGGTCAGCACGTTGACGACGCCCTTGAACACGGAGTAGTGGAGGTAGGGGTCGTAGACCGAGATCGCCTCGACCTTCTTGCCGAAGGTCTTCGCCAGGTCGATCGCGGTCATCAGCGCGCCGAAGGACTGGGGTGAACCGTCGACGCCGACCAGGATCGTGTCGCGGCCGTCTGTTTCGGCCTCCGCCTGGTGCCCGTTCCCGTTCCCGTTCGCCGCTCCGGCCTTCGCCGGCAGGCGCTTGATGACCAGCACGTCCCGGTCGGCGGTGCGAGCGACCCGCTCGCAGACCGAGCCGATCTGCGTGTCGCGGACGCGGCCGATGCCCATCACGCCGAGCACCGTCAGGTCGTAGCCGGACTCGCGGATGTCGCGGACGATCTCGACGTGGTGCTTGCCGTCCATCATCTTCGGCTCGAACTCGAGTCCGGCGTCGTCGCAGACGGCCTTCATCGGCTCGAGGTAGCTCTCGGAGATGAGCTCCAGCCCCATCGTGATCAACGAGTCGTGGATCTTCCGCTGGCGGTCGAGCTCTGTCTCCTCCAGGTACTCGTCCGGCAGGGTGTACTCCATCTGCTTGAACCGGTAGTCGTGCATGCTGGCCGCGTAGACGTGGCAGCCGACCATCGTGGAGTCGAACTTGCGGCCCAGCTCGACCGCAGACGTGATCGCCTGGTTCGAGTAGTCCGAGTTGTCGACGGGGACGTAGATCGTCTTGTACATGGTTGTGTCTCTTGTGTTGACGGAGTGTCGGGTCAGAGAGATTCGGCTTCCAGGCCGGAATGCCTCGGGTCAGACGGCGGGCGCCTCGGTTGCGGTGAGGGAAGCGGCCTCGGCCTGTTCGTCAGCGGCCTTCTGGCGGGCCCGGCGGCGCACCAGGAAGACGACGAGCAGTTCGACGACGAGCACGATCAGGGCGGCACGGAGCACGGGACCCGCCACGGCCTGCTCGACGCTCGGTTCGGTGTAGACGTAGAACCAGGACGACAGGGCTCGCTTGTTGCCGCGTTCGCGGTTGAAGCCGTCCCAGACGCTGAAGGCGACCGGCGTGTACTGCTCCTCGGCGAAGCTGACTCCGGCTCGCGACGAGCGCCGCCGCTTGTAGGTCACGGTCCACGCGCCCTGGTCGTAGGAGGTCACCGCCTCGACGATGTCCGCCTCGGTCGGTTCGATCGCATCGCTGCCGCGGCCCCGGAAGGTGTCCGCGACACCGTAGGTCAGGTTGACGAACCAGAGGTCGACCGGATTCTGGGCGTCGCCGTACAGGAAGTACGGCTTGAGTTCGGGGCTCTCCGTGGGCGCCAGCGAGGCCGGGAACTGGAGCGCCACGGCGTCGGAGAACTCCGCGCCGCCGGCGCCCGCGACGGCGGTTCCGAAGAAGTCGTCGCCGCCGTCGCCGAAGAAGTCGTCACCGCTGTCGCCGAAGAAGTCGTCCTCGGCCGGCACTTCCTCGCCGCCGAAGTCACCGAAGAAGTCGTCGGAGTCGCCACTATCGTCGGCCGCGTCGCCGCCAATGCCGTTGTCCTCGTCCCACATCGGCACTTCCAGGTTCGGGTTGTTGCGGCCCGAGGTGTCGGCGCGCAGATCGTGCCAGCGGACCCGGAACGCGATCTCGTCGCGGTTGTAGACCGCCTGGGCCTCGATCGAGGTGACGGGGGGGAAGAAGTTGCGCCCCGGCTCGGTGATCTGGCCGACCAGGGGGAAGCGGGTCATCGGCGCAGACTCGAACAGCGCGTCGAGCGACTCCCCGTCCTGCAGGTCGATCGGCTCGTCCGAGTAGACCGCCGTGATCAGGGTGCCGTAGTTCGGATCGTCTCCGTCGCCGAGGGAGTAGACGTAGTTCACCAGGTGCTGGCGATCCTCGACCTCGAGTGAGTCGGCGTAGGACGGCATGGGCGTGCCGTTCAGTCCGGTGGAGAACGTGCGGTAGATGTCCTCCTTGGTCGGACCACCGCGGTAGGTCCAGCGCTGGGTCAGGTCGGCGGCCCTGATCGGATCGCCCTTGTCGTTGACCAAGGTCGGCGCCGACGCGCCGTCACCGCGGCCGACCTCGCCGTGGCAGGCACCGCAGGCCTGCTCCTCGTAGAGCACGCGGCCGCGGGCGATCGACTCCTCGGTCGACTCGAGCGGCCGGGGAATCTCAATTGGCTCGGCGTAGCGGTCGGGGTTCTCGAAGTCGGGCGAGAAGGACTTGATGTAGTAGATGACGTTCTGGATCTCGGCGCTCGTCAGGTTCGGCCAGCCCGGCATCGAGGTGTAGGGGGCGCCGATCTCGATGATCCGGCGCAGGTCGTCGTCCGTGGGCAGCATGCCGTTCGGCGTCGTGCGGAACTTGTACTTGCCGGTGGTGAAGTCGCGCGGCTTCGGCCGGACCCGGGGCGTGGCGTAGCCGTTGCCGTCACCCGTGTCGCCGTGGCACTGGCCGCAGTACTTGTCGTAGACGACCTTGCCGGCCGCGCGCTGCTCCTCCGTGCCGAGGTCCACCTGCGCGCTGGCCGGTAGAGCCACGAGCAGAGCGGCGGCGAGCGTTGCCGCAGCCGGAGTGCGTCCCATGGCGTGTCCGGTCATCAGTGCTGACCCAGGGCGCGCGGCTCGTAGCCGTTGAAGTCGTAGATGAACAGGTTGACGTCCCACATCTCCTCGTTGGTCAGGAACTTCTCCCAGGCGGGCATGGCGCTGTCCCAGGGAGTTCCCGAGGCGGGGAGGCCGGGGGCCCCCTTGGCGATCCGCCATTGAACGAAGGAGGACTGCAGGATCGGCAGCGTGCCGACGTCGTTGAAGTTGCTGGGCACCGGGTTCAGGCCGTGGGCGAACATGCCGTCGCCCCCCATGCCGTCGCCGTGGCACCAGAAGCAGTTCTCGTAGTAGACCCGGCGGCCGTTCTCCAGGTGCTCCGCGTACAACTCCGGGTCGTCGTGCTTGTAGTGGAGGTACGGATTCTCGGCCGTCGCCATGTCGATCGTTTCGTCGTGGACCGTCATCTCCGTGGGCGGCGGCGGATGGACCTCCCTGCCGAAGCCCGGCGCCTCGAGCGGAACGGTCAGATCGGCGTAGACGTTGTAGGCAGCCAGGGCCGGGAGCGCGACGAGCAGACCGGCCAGGGCCAGGCGGTAGCGCGGTTCGAGAATCAGGCGCTGAATGGGCTGAATCGTCTCCGACAACCGCTCACGGCTGGAAGAGGCGTAGCAAACCAGCGCGAGGCCGGTGATCCCCAGGTAGATCGTGGCGACGGACTGCGGGATCGGCACCGCGAAGCCGAACCTGAAGAAGGCCCACAGGGCGCCCCCGGTGTAGAGGAGCCAGACGAGGGTGTTGGCCCGCCGCCAGGCGAGCACTCCGCCGATGGCGGCCAGCGCCAGAACGACGGGAAGGTTAAGTCCCCACATGATCGCTTCCTGGTGGTTGGGGGGCAGTGAACTGACTGCCTGGGAAGCAGTCAATCCAGACAACAGCTACGTGCTGGCGGATGTTCCTCATTCGTTCAGAAGTTTCTGAAATCTGGCGTCAATAGCCGAGTTCGGTGTCCAGGGTCACGGTCGGCGTCCCGCCCAGGCTCTGCAGCCACGCGATCACTGCTTTCATTTCGTCTTCCGAGAGGCTGATCGGCGGCTGGTCTATCGGCTGCATTCCATCCGCGAAGCCGGGAACGATGAAGGCCGCCGGTTCGTAGAGGGACTGGGCCAGGTACTCAAGGCCGGAGAGCCCTTCGATCTGGGTCGCGGCTCGGGCGCCGATTCCGTCCAGGTCCGGGTAGCGGAGCGGCCCGCTCTGGCCGACGGTGTGGCAGCCGACGAGGCACTGTCCCTTGCCGCTGGCGAGTTCGGCGCCGACCGCGACGAGGTCTTCTGTCGTCATCTCGGCGCTGATCAGGACGGGCGGCGGCGGGTGGGCCTCCCTCTGCGGCACGATCTGGCCCAGGTACATGTAGAAGGCCGTGGTACCCAGCACGAGAAGAACCAGGCGAAGCGGCATGGGAACACTCAGCTTCATGCCGCCTGTCCCCCTTCGAGCCGGCCGTCGCCGTCAGCGACCGCCTTGGGTTCCCAGTCCTTCTTCCCGCCGAGACTGCTGAGCCAGAAGACGACCCCGATCAGGCCGAAGAAGATGAGGACGGTGACGGACACGACTTGAGTGGCGAAGCCGAGGCTCGGCGTGTAGGCGTCCGGCGAGGTGTCGAGGACGACGCCGTACACATGCCATTCCTGGCGCAGGCCCGAGCGGACGTAGCCCATCAGTCCCATCAGCCAGGTGAAGCTGAGCGCGATGAAGATGAGGGCGTACTGCGAGATGGCCGGGACCTTGCCCCATTTGGTCTCGCCCGACTGCCTCGCGTTGCGGTACAGGGGCAGGTCGATCACCGTGATCACCACCAGCGCCGCCAGCACCGAGTAGACCTGCGGGATGGCGAAACGGATGCGCGTCGCGGAGTCGACGAAGTAGCCGTAGACGCCGTAGAAAGTGACTAGAGCCGCGGCAGAGGAGAAGACGATCGCCTGCGCACGGGTGAGGAGCTGCCGATGCGGATGGACCGATTGCCTGCCGGTCCGCCGATACAACAGGAAGCTCATGTAGGTCGAGAGGATCAGGATGTTGACCGCCGTGTTCTTGGCCGACATCTGCCCGAGATAGGAAAGCTGCGGGTGGCTGCTGCCGCCCATCGCGGCGATCTCGGATACCGAGGAGATGGCGTAGCGCGGCGTCGCCCACACGGCGAAGCAAAGGGCAATCGCGATCAGCAACCACTTGATGAACTTCTGGAAGTGAACGCCGCCCTCCATGCGGCCCATCCCCAGCCAGAGGTAGTAGTTCGCGCCCAGGAACAGATTGCCGATGAGCGCCGCCTGGATGACGAACAGCCAGGAGAAGGTGCCGCCCATCATCTGGATGCCCAGCGTCTGGCTGAAGGCGTAGATCTCGGCGGCCAGGTAGTAGCCCGCGAACGGCAGGGGGAGGAAGGCGATGATGGCGACGAAGTTTCCGACGTAGCCCATCCAGTCGAAGTGGGCCTTCTCCTCGTCCGTCTTCGCCTGCAGGTAGCGGAAGGCCGCGTACGCGGCGGCGATCGAGCCTCCGAACGCGACGTTGGCGATGATCCGGTGGATGTTGATCGGCATCCAGGTGAAGTTGAAGAAGGCGTCTCGCAGGCTCAGCAGGGCGCCGCTCTCCGAGACGGCGGAGACGAAGTCCGGGACGCCGTCGCCGTCCACGTCGTCGCGCCTGCCGGGCGACATCATGAAGGTGAGCCAGGCGTTCGCGATGAACATGATCGCGGTGCCCACGATGTTCAGCATGAAGCCCAGGAACAGGTGCATCTTCGGCCCGAACTTGCCCCAGCCGTAGTAGTAGCTGTAGAGGAACAGCGCCTCCAGGAAGAACAGCAGGACGTAGGGCAGGAACGTCGGCGAGAAGATGTGCATCAGGTAGTTCGTGAACTTCGGGTAGAGGATGATCAGCCCGAAGGTCAGGAACGCCCCGAAGGTGGCGGTCATCGAGAACGAGACGGAGAGCAGCTTCGTGAACTCGTACGCGAGTTTGTTGTAACGCTCCTCCTTCTTCACGTAGCCGACGAACTCGATGATGAAGGCGAACAGCGGCACCGCGAGGACGAACGCCGCGAACAGCAGATGGAGCTGCGCCAGTACCCACACCGTGACCCGGCTGCCGACGAACGAGACCGTCCGGTACTCGGCCTCCTCGTAGGGCCTGGCCCTCGCTTCGGCTTCGTCCGCGGCCTGCTCGTCGGCGATGCCCTGCTGGCGCGGCGTGAGCTCGGCCTCGCCCTGCTCTTCCTGCGCGGCTACCTGCCGGTCCGGCTGCCGGTACTCGTTGTCCACCAGGAATCCGCCCAGACGCACCGTGGCGATCACGGACACGAAGGCGAGAACGCCGATGCCGAAGATGATCCTGTTTCTGTTCATCTGTACCCCGGGCGCTACTGGCGCGCCGCCCGCTCCGCCTGCATCGTTCGGCGTTGCTGTTGCAACTCACGGACGTAGGCGACGACCGCCCAACGGTCCTCGACCGTCAGCGGGTAGCGGTAGCCCGCCATCAACCCGACGCCGTTCGTGATCACGTCGTACATGCGGCCGTCGTTGTAGGCGGCGATCCGCTCGTCGTGGAGCGAGGCCGTGGGCGTGCTCGCCCGCTCGAACAGGATGCCCTGGCCCGTACCGCGCTCGTCGTGGCAAGGCTGGCAGTAGATGATGTAGCGGTTCTCGCCGCGGGTGAGGACGTCGCCGGTAACCGCGATCGGTGAGGTCTCCAGGAAGTAGCCCTCGTCGTCGCGGCCGAACAGCAGGCGGTGGTCGACGTCGAGCTGCCCGCGCGCCACCGTGCCCGCGACCGGCTGGCGCATCGCCATGCCGTCGTAGAAGAAGGCGCTCGCCTCCTGCGGGTCGTAGCGCTCCTGGTAGTCCATGTTCGGGTTGGGGTGGATCGGCGGGAAGGGCGACGGCATGCCCCGGCAGCCGAGCAGGAGCAGGACGGCGGCCAAGGCTTGCACGGACCTGGCCGCCAATCGGAGCCGCTTCGCGGCGCGATTCTCTGGCCGCCTGCGGCGGCAGCCGGCGAGGACGCCGGCGCACCCAGTGGGCGGCCA
>VXUF01000095.1:26533-57854 GCA_009837085.1 Holophagales bacterium | reverse complement strand
CCTCGGCAAGTGCCTTCTCCGCCTCCAGACCGCCGTCAAGCGGCTTTGTGTAGATCTCGGTGCAGGCGTCAAGCAGGCGGCGGCGCAGCGCCCGTTCCTTGATGATCTCGACGTACGAGTCGACACGGCCCAGGTCGGGCAGGTCCACTTCGAGAGTGGCCAGGTAGGCGACCCCGCCGACGGAGTCGAACTGGCCTCGCTGTTCCAACCGCGCCTGGACCGTGCGCAGATCGATGGGGCTTTCAGCCTCCTGGAGTGCGAGCATCGCCTCGTACAACAGCCGGTGGCGCTCGAAGTAGTAGTCCTCGGGCTTCAGCCGGCTCGAGGTGGCCGCCAGGTGCCGCTCGGCGTCGAGCAGGATCGCCGCCAGTACCGCACGCTCCGATTCCTCGCTATGCGGCCGGCTGTGGGTTTCATCGATCGGCACGCGCGCGTCTCCTCTGGCAGCCCTAGCCTAGCGCCGCCGCCGCGTCCGCAGCTCCCGGCGCCGGGGCTGCGGATTTCGTGAGCCGTGCGAAGATGAGGCGGCACCGAAACCGTGTCCGACCGCCGGCGGCGGCGGCTCCAGAGTCCATGGACCAACGTGCTTCTCCGTTCGCGTCGCTCGCCTGGGCGGCGCTCGTCTCCGTGGGCCTGTCGATCTCCGCCGCCGGGACGGCCCAGGAGTTGGAGGACGATCCACGCGTCGGCACTGAAGCCGAAGACGCGGACACCGCCGCGGAGGCCGCCGATCCCTGCGCCTCAGAGTACCTGGAGGGGCGATCGTGGATCGACTGGCTGAACCTTCGCCTCCATCGAACCGCCTGTGAGACGGCCCTGTGGTTCGACCACCTGTTCGGCGACTACCGCCTCGACGAGGAACTGGAAGCGACCTACGGGCGTGCCCTCGTCGGAGTGGTCTGGGACGAGCACTACGGGTTCGAGGAGGAGCTGAGCTTTCGTGCCCGCCTCCACTTTCCGAACATGGAGCGGCGCCTCAACGCCTTCATTGGTCGCGACGACCGCGAAGACGTTCTGGAGGACGCCCAGCGCCGCGGAACGACCTCCCTGCCACGGATGTTCGACCCGGAAGACGACGAGTGGCTGGTGGGACTCGGCTACCGGCCGATCTCGGGCCGCAACGGGGACCTGGACTTCGATCTCGGCATGAACTTCAACTTTCCGGTCGAGCCCTGGGCCCGCGCCCGCTACAAGCACCGTTCCTTTCTCTCGGAAACCGACCTCGTCCGCTTCCGGCATACGTTGTTCTGGGAGCGGGAAGACGGCTGGGGGCTGGCGACCCGGATCGACTACGAGCACGCCTTCCCGACCGGTTCCATGCTGAGATGGCGCGGCGCCGGGAAGATCTCGGACATCACCAGGGGAGCCGACTGGTTCAGCGAGCTGAGCTACTACCACCGGCTGGGCCGCCGCCGTGCCCTCGCGCACCAGGTCGGCGCCAACGGCGAGACGGGCGCGCCGGTTCTCGTCGAGAACTACTTCGTGCGGTTCATCTACCGGCAGCAGATTCTGCGGGAGTGGCTCTTTCTCGAGATCGGCCCCGGCATGGCCTGGCGTCGCGAGGAACCGGGTCAGCCCAGGGACTCCGTACCGATCTTGCGTTTCGGAGTCGAGATGCTGTTCGGAGACTACCGGGGCCAGGGCACTGCCGCGCCCGTTCCGGGCGGATAGAGTCCTGAGGAACCAGGAAGCGAGGCGCGCGATGAGCGATGGCAGTCCGGGCAAGAGCGAAGTGACGGTGGTGATCGGCGACGATCTGGTCGCCGAAATCGAGATCCACCGGCCGCCCAACAACTTTTTCGATCTCGACCTGATCGGCGAACTGGCCACCACAATTCGGGAACTCGACGAACGGGACGACTGCCGCGCGGCCGTGCTCTCCTCGGAGGGCAAGCACTTCTGCGCAGGCGCGAACCTGAACGCGCGGCGGGACGCGACGGGCGACGGCGGCGAGCGCCACCTCTACGACGAGGCGGTTCGCCTGTTCGACACCAAGACCCCGATCGTGGCCGCGGTCCAGGGTGCGGCCATCGGTGGCGGTCTGGGACTGGCACTGATGCCGGACTTCCGGGTCGCCTGTCCCGAAGCCCGCTTCTCCGCCAACTTCGCCCGCCTGGGGTTCGTTCAGGGCTTCGGTCTGACCGTGACGCTGCCGCGCCTGGTCGGCCGCCAGCGGGCGATGGAGATGTTCTACACGGGCCGCCGCGTCAAGGGCGAGGAAGCGCACCGAATCGGTCTCTGCGACGATCTGGTGCCACTGGACCAGCTTCGTGCCCGTGCCCGGGAGCTTGCCAGCGAGATCGCCGTTTCGGCGCCGCTCGCGGTGCGTTCGATCCGGGAGATGATGCGGGGACGCCTGGCGGCCGAGATCCGCAGCGCGACCGACCACGAAAAGGCGGAGCAGAACCGGCTACGGCAGACCGCGGACTTCGCGGAAGGAGTGCGGGCCATGACGGAGCGACGTCCGCCGCGGTTCGTCGGGGCCTGACGGAGATCAGGCGCCGGCTGCCGAGGCGAGGACAAAGGTCAGCCAGGCGCTCAGCCAGGCCAGGCCGTTCATGTACACGAACGTGAAGGCGGGCCATCGCCACCCCCCGGTCTCGCGCCGGATCACGGCCAGCGTCGACATGCACTGCATCGCGAAGGCGAAGTAGACCAGGAGGGCCAGCGCCGAAGCCCGGGACAGGAGCGGCGCGCTCCCGCCTTCTCCGCTGCCGGAGAGCAGGACGCCGAGGCCCTCCTCGTCCTGTCCTTCCTGGGCGTAGATCTGGGCCAGCGTGGCAACCATCACCTCGCGGGCGGCCTGCGAGGCGACCAGACCCACGTTGATTCGCCAGTCGAAGTCCATGGGAGCGAAGACGGGTTCCAGCAGCCGCCCGGCGGAAGCCGCGTAGCTCCCTTCGAGAACCAGTCGCTGGTTCTCGGCGACGGAGAGTTCGGGGTCGGCCGGACGCCGCGGCAAGTTGAGCAAGAACCAGAGAACGACGCTGACGGCAAGGATGATCGTGCCCGCACGGCGCAGGAACAGCTTTGCACGGTCCCAGACTCCGAGAGCGATGTCGCTGGGTCGGGGCAACCGGTACGGCGGCAGTTCCAGGTAGAACGGTAGAGAGGCGCCGCGCAGGAGACCGCGCTTGAACACAGCCGCCGAGAGCAGGGCGACGCCGGTACCCAGAAAGTAGAGGCCCATCAGCGTCAGTCCCTGCCAGGTAAACGGACCAAGAACCGGATCGGCCGGAATGAACGCGGCGATCAGCAGAAGGTAGACGGGCAGCCGGGCAGAGCAGGTCGCGAAGGGAGCAACGAGGATCGTGGTCAGTCGGTCGCGGGGCGATGGGATCGTCCGGGTCGCCATGATGCCGGGCACGGCACAGGCATAGGAGGACAGGAGGGCAATGAAGCAGCGACCTTCCAGTCCGACCCAACCCATCACGCGATCGACGACGAACGCGGCACGTGCCATGTACCCGCAAGCCTCCAGGAACAGGATGACCGTGAAGAGGAGCACGATCTGGGGCAGGAAGACGATCACCGCGCCGACGCCACGAATCACACCGTCGGCCAGGAGGCGCGTGACCGCGGTGTCCGGCAGCGCGGCCAGGATCTGATCGGCGAGCCCGTCCATGAGCCCGGACAGGAAGTCCATCGCAGGCGTGGCCCACGTGAAGATGGCCTGGAAGAAGAACGCGACGAACGTCAGAAACACAGCGGAGCCGATGACCGGATGAAGCAGGAAGCGGTCCAGACGTCGGGTCCAGCGATTCGGCTCCGGCGCCTGGCGGCGGCAGGCGGCCAGGACCGAACGGCCCCAGGCGAATCGGTCCTCGGGAGCCTTCGCCTCCGCGCCCCGAGACAGGCTGGAGCTTCCGGCCCAGTCCCAGGGCGCGCTGACCAACGCGCCGAGATCGTCGATTCCCAAGCCGCGGTTGCCCACGACTCCAACCACCGGCACGCCGAGTTCCTGTTGGAGTTCCGCCGGATCGATCTCGCCGCGTCGCGCCTTCAGTTCGTCGATCATCGTCAGGGCGACGCAGACCGGCAGACCCAGGGCGGCTGCCTCGGCCAGCAGAGGCAGGCCCCGTTCGATCGTGGTGGCGTCCACGACCACCACGACCCCGTCCGGAGCCGGCTCGCCGAAACCACCCTCAAGCACCCGAACTGCGACCGTCTCGTCTTCCGACTGCGGCTGCAGGCTGTAGACGCCGGGCAGATCGATCAGCCGGACGTCGTCGGCTCCGAACCTTCGCTGGAGATCGCCCTCGCGCCGGTCGACCGTGACGCCCGGGTAGTTCCCGGCCTTGGCCCGATGCCCGGTGAGGGCGTTGAACAGTGTCGTCTTGCCCGAGTTCGGAGCCCCCAGGATCGCGATACGCCCGGGACGCCTCGCGGGCGCGGTCGGCCGCAACCGGACGAGTGTCGTCATGCGCCGGCCCGATGGACCCGGATCCGCCGCGCCTCGCTGCGGCGCAGACTGAGGAGCGCACCGCGAAGCTCGTACATCGCGGGATCGCCGAGCGGCGCGCGGCGAATGAACCGAACCGGCGCTCCCGTGCAGAAGCCGATCTCCCGGAGGCGTCTGCTGGCGGCGCCGCTACCGGTTACCTCGGCGATCTCAAGCAACCGCCCGTCGCTGGCGTCGGCCACGTCGGCCAGGGTTCGGTCCATTCCGGACCGGGATCGTACCAGTTATGGCCCCTTAGGGAACCGTTCCGCTCAGGACGGTGGTGCCGGAGGCGGGATTCGAACCCGCACGCCCCCAAGAGGAGCGGAGGATTTTAAGTCCCCTGCGTCTGCCGTTCCGCCACTCCGGCCCTTGCGATGCGAGTCGAGGGTCTGGAGGCGACGGCCGGATTCGAACCGGCGAATAAGGGTTTTGCAGACCCTCGCCTTACCACTTGGCCACGTCGCCTCGGCGGACCTCGCTGCCGGCCTCAGGCCGCGTGGATCGCGTGGAGCGGGAAACGGGATTCGAACCCGCGACCCCAACCTTGGCAAGGTTGTGCTCTACCACTGAGCTATTCCCGCGCCCGAGCGAACCCGGCCATGCAACCGGCAAGCCCTGATTCGCGAGAATACGGCCCCATTCTGGACAGTGTCAACTCGCCGCGCCGTCAGAGCCAGCTCCGCCGTCCGGCGTCGTCGACCGTGAACGCGTCCCGGTAGTGCGTGAATGTCCAGTCGCCTTCTTCCTCCGACCAGCTCGCCGTCACGACGTCGAAACGGCACGGGCAGCGCCGCAGGGCTGATTGCTCCGGCTGGCACAGGAAAGCCTCCGCGGCTCGAACCAGGCGCCCGCGCTTGCGGCGATCCACGGCAGCAGCCCCGCCGCCGAATCGCGGGTCGAAGCGGGCCTTGACCTCCACGAAGCAGAGCGTGTCGCCGTCCATCGTGATCAGGTCGAGCTCCCCGACCCGCGAGCTGAAGTTCCGTTGGAGGATCCGGTGGCCTCCGGCCTGAAGAAGCTCGGCGGCGGCCCGCTCCGCCTCCGCGCCGCTCAGGCGCGGAGGCGATCCCCTGGCAGTGCACACGGCACCCGGTCCGCTCAGGATCGCTTCCAGCGGCTGCCGCCCGGTGCATCCTCCACCAGCACGCCGGCCTCGCTCAGTTGATCGCGGATACGGTCTGCGGCGGCGAAGTCGCGGCTGGCTCGCGCCTCGCTCCTGGCTTCGACCAGCGCGTCGATCTCGGCGTCGCTCAGTGCGCCCTCACCTTTCGTGGCCTCCGTCCAGGCCGCGGCGTCGAGTACGGCCAGGACCTGATCGGCCCGGTCGAGCGAGGCCTCGACCCGAGCCCTTCCCCCGCGCGGCAGTCCGAGGTCGATGAACGCGTTCACCTCATGCACGAACGTGAAGACGGCGCCGAGTGCGGCGGCCGTGTTCAGGTCATCGGCGAGGGCCGCCGCGAAGGCGTTCTCGAAGTCGTTGGCGGACCGTTCCAGCGGAGCCGGATCGCTCTCCATCTCCCCCTCGTGGGCGAGTCTGAAGCGCATGTCATCGATGCGCTTCAGCGCGCGGCCGGCCTCGGCCAGCTTGTCGAAGCTGAAGTCCAGTTGCTGGCGGTAGTGCACCGACGCGAGCAGATAACGGATCGCGCGGGCGGAAAGGCCGCGGTCGAGAAGGTCGCCCAGGGTGTAGCAGTTGCCGAGGGACTTGGACATCTTCTCGCCGTCCACCGTCAAGTGCTCCGAGTGGAGCCAGTAGCGCGCCAGCGGACTGTCGTTGGCCGACTCGCTCTGGGCGATCTCGTTCTCGTGGTGGGGAAACAGGTTGTCCACGCCGCCGCAGTGGATGTCGAAGGTCGTTCCCAGGTACTTCTGGCTCATCGCCGAGCACTCGATGTGCCATCCCGGGCGTCCAGGACCCCAGGGCGACGGCCACTCGGGTTCCCCCTCCTTCGCGCCCTTCCAGAGGACGAAGTCACGCGCGTCCTCCTTGGCGTACTCGTCGCTCTGCACGCGCTGGCCGCGCCGCACCTGATCCAGATCGATCCCCGACAGCTTTCCGTAGTCCTCATCGGCCGCGATCCGGAAGAAGACCGAGTCGTCGGCCCGGTAGGCGTAGCCGGCCGCCAGCAGCCGCTCGATCATCGTGATCATCTCGGCCACATGCTCGGTCGCCCGCGGGTAGTGCTCCACCGGTTCGATGCGAAGAGCGGCCAGGTCCTCGAAGAACGATCCGACATGGGGCTCCGTGAAGCTCCCGATGTCGACCTTCGCCTCGAGCGCCGCGGCAATGATTTTGTCCTCCACATCGGTGAGGTTCATCGCCTGAGTGACCCGGTAGCCGAAGAACCGGAGCGTCCGGCGCAGGATGTCTTCGAAGATGAACGTACGCAGGTTGCCGATGTGCACGCGGTCGTAGACCGTCGGGCCGCAGGTGTAGAGCCGGATGTGACCGGGCTCGAGCGGCTCGAGTTCCTGCAAGCGCCGTCCGAGGGAGTTGAAAAGCTTCACTGGCTTCATCCGCAACCGGAGCAGTCCGGCGTGAAGGAGCGACAGTAGCAACGCGGGTCGACCAGGGCCAGGTTGCGAGGTCGTCTGCTCGGGGATCCCCTTCAGAGGTCGATCGAGACGGTTCCTCCGTGCCAGTTCAGGGCCAGCCGGTCGCCGAAGCTGTCGAAGGCCTCCTCGCCGCTGAAGTCGAGTCGGCCGTTGCCGCTGGCGATGGCGGCAAAGCGGACCACGACGATGGGGCCGCCGTCCGACAGGCCGGCAACCGGTCCCAGGTGGGAAGCACCCACGAGCAGTTGGCCCGCGGCCGTCTCACTCGCCTCCAGACTGGGAAAGACGCCCTGGCCATGACTTTCGTAGCGGAGCAGGTTCGCAGGGAAACGAAGCTCGAAGCTCAGGCCGTACAGATCCTCGACGCCGACGGCGTAGACCTCGATCTCGAGTATCGACCCGCTGGCGTTGCCACGGAGAGCGATCGCGGCGCCGTCCGGCGTGGCGGCAGAGAAGCTGACTCCTCTCGTTGCGATCGGGCTCACCGGAGCGGTCGGACTCCCTCCCCCGCTCTCGCAACCGAGCAGGCTCATCGCGGCGAACACCGTCGCTGCCATCGGAACGCGCACCGATCGCGGCGGCCGCGGAGCGTCTCAGGTCCCGCCGGCGACGGCCGGTTCGGGTGACCGCAGGCGCCGGAGGAAACTCCTGGCACGCTGCCGGCGCAGCCCCCGGAGGCGGTCGACGAACAGGATGCCGTCCAGGTGGTCCAGCTCGTGCTGGATCGCCCTTGCTTCGAGTTCGTCCGCGTCGATCTCGTATGGCCTCCCCTCGAGGTCGAGGGCGGCGACGCGGACGGAAGCGGGACGTGTGACCTGCTCCGTGAAGTCGGGAATCGAAAGACAGCCTTCGGTGTCCGAATCGACGCCCGCGGCATCGAGGATCTCCGGGTTCACGAGCACCCGAACCGCCTCCGGATCCACCCCCGCCGTGGCATCCACCACGGCGACGCGCAACTCGACCCCGACCTGTGGCGCCGCGAGGCCGACTCCGGGAGCGTCGTGCATCGTCTGGATCATGTCGTCGACCAGGCGTTTCAGCTCGGGACCGAAGTCCTCGACCGGCGCGCATCGCGCCCGGAGCACGGGATCCGGGTACTGACGAATGAGAAGAACTGGCATGCGCTACGCGGCCGACGGCGGACTCGTGGAATCATACGGGACCCAGCTGACCGCGACCCGGCCGTCCCCTGGAGGTGACAGGCGTGTCCCGCTCGTCCGCTTCGGAGCAGTCCAGTCTCGGTCCTGGCGGAGTCCAGCGGGACTTGTCTGCCTGGCACGCCATTTGCTCAGAGCCAGAGGTGGTAGCTTTCCCTGGCTCCGACTCCTTGGGGGACTGTGAGATGAGACACCCGCTTCCGATCAGCGTCCTCGCGCTACCGATCGTCCTTGCCGCGTCGGCCGCCGGGGCAGCGAACACCCCGGGACAGGAAGAAACGGAGGGACTCACCGGCGTCTACAGCTTCGTCGGCGCGCTGGATGGAGACGCGACCCTGTTCGCTGCTCGTTCCGGCGCCCAGAGCGAACTCGAGGTCCACCTGCCGATTCTGCGGGGCGACCGGCTCTGGACGACGCCGAACGCGCGACTCGCCGTCCTCATGTCGGACCGTTCGATTCTGGTACTGGACCACGACTCCGAGATCACCCTGGAACGGATCGCCGGATCCCCGGACGGTGAGGACCAGGACTCGCTCTACGTCCTGCACCGGGGCCGGTTGAGCCTGGATGTCGCGGATCACCTTCTCGAATCCGAGTTGCCGGTAGTGGACACCGCCAACTCCAGGGTCTACGTGAAGCAGGACGGCCGCTACCAGATTCACAGCGACGGAAGCCGGTGGACCGAGGTGACCGTGCTTGCCGGATTCGCTGAAGTCGTGACGCAGCGGGGGTCGGTGATCGTTCGCGGCGGCGAGACGCTCGTGGCGAACGGTCTCGACAACCCCTGGATTGAGCTCCAGAACGGCGCAGGTGTGGCGGCTGCCGCGCTGGATGACTGGACGGCGGGCCATCGGGCCAGTCTCATTGCGTATGCCGCCGTCGATGCCGGCGGCTACCGCGACACCCTGGGCGCCCATGGCGAGTGGGTCGAGGTCGACGATCAACGGGCCTGGAAGCCGTACGTCGAGAAGAACTGGCAGCCGTACAGCCGGGGCCGGTGGACGGACACGCCCGCCGGGCTCTACTGGGTGGCCCGGGATCCCTGGGGGCCACTCACCTACCACTACGGCAGTTGGAACCTGCATCCGGCCTGGGGCTGGATCTGGTACCCGGGTCTGGTCTACGCCCCAAGCCATGTCTACTGGTACTGGGGGCCGTCCTACGTTGGCTGGATTCCGCGCGGCTACTACCGCCACTACTACGGGGGTCTGGGCTACGGTCTCCGTTTCGGGCTCTACGGCTGGGCGGGCGGTTACTGGGATCCGTTCAACACCTGGATTTTCTGCCCGACCGGCTACCTGGGCTACGGTCGGGGCTACACGTACGGTCACTCCCTGCGGCGCCGCCATCCCAAACTCGAACGCGGGATCATCACGACCGATACGCGCGGGATCGACCGTCGGAACTGGCGCGACCCGGTGGCGACCCAACGGGTCCTGATCAGTCGGCGCGGTGGACTGGACGAGACCGAGCTCCCGAACGCCGACAGCTTCGTGGCGCGGCGGCCCGACCTCGACCCATCGTTCGGAACCGAGATCAGACGCAGCGACGACGATCCGGCGGTCGTGTCCGTGCGTCGCGCTCGGCCTTCGGGGACAGGTTCCGGTTTGACGAGCGTTCCCGCCGGCGGCGGCCGGGCGGCTCCCCCACCCAGGCCAACCCGGGCCGGCGTCGGCCGGGACGACGGTACGGGCGTCGGGATCCGGCGGTCCGCGCCGGTTGCCGCGACTCGGGACGAGGAACCCTCGAAGCCAGGCGTGTCCGTCAGGAGAGCGGCGCCCACGAGCCCCGGCGTCGCGCCTGCGCCGAGCCGACGACCCACAGCCGGTCGCCGCGTACTGGATGCGATTCGGAGCCGGGACAGTGGTTCGAGTCCCACCCAAGTGCGCTCGACGCCGCGGACCTCAACACCCAGAACGGCGCCTCCAACGCGGGTACGGTCGACGCCGCGGAGTTCGACGCCGGCGGCGGCGCCTCCGACCCGCGTGCGCTCGACGCCGCGGAGTTCGACGCCCGAGGCGGCGCCTCCGACCCGCGTGCGCTCGACGCCGCGGAGCTCGACGCCAAGAACGGCGCCGCCGACCCGCGTGCGCTCGACGCCGCGTAGTTCGACGCCAAGAACGGCGCCGCCCACGCGGGTGCGCTCGACGCCGAGAGCCTCTACGCCCAGGTCGTCGTCGCGACCCGCCCGGGTACGGTCAACGCCCAGGAGCTCCTCGCCGCGATCTTCCTCATCGCCCAGGAGCTACTCTCCTCCTCCCAGTTCAAGTCCGTCAACCTATTCGCCACCGTCTTCCCCGCCCTCGTCGCCGCCGTCCTCCCCGCCCTCTGGCGGCGGCGGACGGACGCCGCCGTTCGTTCCCTGACAAGACTCTGATGCGCCGGGGCTCTGCCTGGTCGACGGCATGAGAGAAGGGCGCGAGATTCCATCCCTGCTTGCGATCAGCGCCCGGCGACTCTGTGGCGGTGCCGGTGGACTTGGAAGCTGGGCCCGGTCACTCCCTGCCGGTACGGCGATTCAACTGCGCGAGAAGGACCTGGAACGGTCCGATTTGATCCGCCTCGGCCGCACCCTCCGAACCGCCTTCGACGGCGTCCTGATCGTGAACGGCGACCTGGAGGTCGCCCTGGCATGCGGTGCGGATGGCGTTCACCTGCCGTCCGACGCACCGTGGCGGGAGGTGGGCGCGCATGTTCACCAACGAGGACTGCTGCTGGGAGTCTCCACGCACAGCCCGACAGAACTCGAGGCCGCGTCTGAGACCGGGGCCCACTACGCTCTGTTCGGCCCCGTCTTCGACTCCCCGGACAAGCGGCGTTTCGGCCCGGCCCAGGGCCTGGAACGGCTTCGACGGGCTGTGCGCGTCGGCCTGCCGGTGGTTGCCGTCGGTGGAGTCGATGCCGGCAATGCGGCCTCGATCGCCCGTGCCGGCGCGCACGGTGTGGCTGCGATCAGAGCCTTCGTCGACCGGCGCACGGCGGTGGATCTCAAGGCCGCGTGGACCGGC
Organism: Holophagales bacterium; assembly: GCA_009837085.1. Taxonomy (GTDB): domain Bacteria; phylum Acidobacteriota; class Thermoanaerobaculia; order Multivoradales; family Multivoraceae; genus Multivorans. Next base: position 46,689 of record VXUF01000095.1, on the reverse strand, counting down.
GCGGCTGGTACGATCACGCCCCTTGAAGCCAGTGATCCCGAAGCCCAGTGATCCCGCGTCCCGAAGGCCCACGCAGACGACTCATGCGAGCTAGGTTCCTCGTCGTTTCCGCTCTGGTCGTGGCGCTCGATCAATGGACCAAGCTCTGGATCGAAGGCGTCCTGGAACCCCACCAGCGACTGGAAGTCGTGCCGGGCTTCTTCGATCTGGTCCACGTGCAGAACACCGGTATCGCCTTCGGGCTGTTCCCGGCCGGGCGTGAACTGGGGGGCACACTGGTACTGACGGCTCTCGGCTTCGCCGCGCTTGCCATCGTCTCCGTCTTCTTCCGGCGCACCTCCGAACAGGAACCGCTGCTTCTCCTCTCCCTTTCCCTGGTGCTCGGCGGCGCGGTTGGCAATCTGGTCGACCGCGTCCTGTTCCGGGCGGTCACGGACTTCCTGGACGTCTATGTCGGCGCTCACCACTGGCCGGCTTTCAACATCGCCGACAGCGGGGTCACGGTCGGTATCGTCCTGATGCTGGCCCACAGCTTTGTTCCGTCCCCGGGAAACCGGACCGCTGAGGTCGGGGCGGACCGGAGCGACCTGGTCGGCGCCGGCACGTCGAAGTGACCTCCATCGAGGCGCCGGCCTCGGCGGCGGGCGAGCGGGTCGACGTGTACCTCGCGCGGGTCCTCGACCAGCCCCGCAACCGGGTTCAGAGGCTCCTCCGCCGCGGCCTCGTCACCGCTGGAGGCTCGCCGCTCAAGCCGTCCTATGTGCTGCGCGGTGGCGAGGAGATCGCTTACCGTCTGCCGCCGCCTCCGTCGCAGCGACCGCTCGCCGAGGCCGGTCCCGTTTCGGTGATTCACGAGGACGAGCACCTACTGGTCGTGGACAAGCCCGCCGGTCTGATCGTGCACCCCGGAAGCGGCGTGCCGGGAGGCACCCTGGTGAACAGGCTGCTCCACCACCGCCCCGGCATCGCCGGGGTCGGATCCGCGGAACGGCCCGGCATCGTTCATCGCCTTGACGCGGGCACCAGCGGCGCCCTTGCCGTCGCGTGCAGCGATATCGCCTACCGGCGGCTGAGCCGCGCCTTTGCCGAACGCGAAGTCGACAAGATCTACCTGGCCGTGGTCTACGGTCGGCCCGAACCCGCGCAGGGACAGATCGAGCTACCGATCGGCCGCGACCCTGCTGTGCGCACGCGCATGGCGGTAGTCAGTGCCTCCAGGGGAGGCCGTCCGGCGGTCAGCCGCTACCGGCTGCTGGCTGAGACTTCCGGCCTTTCGTTGCTCGAGCTGAGAATCCTGACCGGCAGAACCCACCAGATCCGGGTTCACTGCAAGGCGATCGGACATCCCCTCGTCGGCGACCCGACCTATGGCGAATCCCGTTGGCGGAACCTCGAAGCACCCTTGCGTCGACCGCTGCGCGAGTTCCCGAGACCGGCTCTCCATGCACTGCGGCTCACGCTGCCGAGCTTTGCCGGCGCCCCCCCGCGCACCTTCACGGCTCACGTGCCGGAGGATTTCCACACGCTGTGCCGGGCCTGTCGCCTGGATCAGGGACCGCCGATCGGCCCTCAGGAGTCGCCCGAGCCTCCGGCAGTGCTCGCATAGCTCCGACTTGGCGTCGCGCCGATCGCCAGCGTGCCGCTCATCTCTATCCTGCCGTTGCAGATGCCCCCCTCAGCGATGGACACCAGGGGAGCGGTCAGGTCGCCCTCGACGGAGCCCGACGACAGCACCTCGATCTTCTCGGAGGCCCGGATGTCGCCCTTTACGTGGCCCGAAACCTGAACGGACTGGGCCGCCACGTCAGCCTCGATCCGGCCTCGTCTTCCGAGCACGAAACGGCCCTTGAGCTCCACGTTCCCGGTCAGGGAGCCGTCGACCAGGACCTCGGCGTCGCCCGCGATGCTGCCGTCGATGTGCGAACCGGGCGCCACGTAGGTACGCGCCGGCGCGGCCGAAGGCGACCTCACCTCGCCGGGAGGTGTCAGCGCGGCTTCCGCCGCGTCTTCTTCGAGATCCTTCTTGAAGAACGCCATCTGCTCTTTGTACCCTTCCTGTCTCTTGGTTTCGTTTCTGGGCCAGGTCACACGCCGGCCGGGGCATCTGGAGCGGGCAACGGGACTCGAACCCGCGACATCCAGCTTGGGAAGCTGGCACTCTGCCAACTGAGTTATGCCCGCGGGCACTCAGACGGCGTTCAAGGTAACCCAGCCCCCGCGGACGGTCAAGCGCCCCGGCCGGACTCTGAAGAAAAGACGCTATGATGCGCACCCTCACGTCCCGTCCTCGCGCTTGATGGTCCGCAGCTCCCAGCCCCTCTACTTCTTCCCGGAGCGGGACGTGACCGGCGAGGAACTCGAAGAGATGCTCCACGGCGGGAGCCACGAGGATCGGTGTGCAGCCATCTCCTGCATGTTGCGCTACGCGCAGTGGGAGGACATCTGGGACTACGTCTCCCGGGATGACGTGCGGGAACTGTTCGACGATCTGGACCTGCCCGAGAGCCTGCGTGCGGCCTGGGCCCGGATGCTGAAAATCGAGTCGATCGCCACCTGAGCCGGCCTAGCGGCGGTCGCCCATCACCAGGCCGCCCAGGCCACCGAGCACGGAACCTTCTCCCTTCCGCGTGCCGCCGGTCTGGGGCGCGGCGGCGTACACCCGGCTCGCCAGCCGGCTGAACGGAAGCGACTGGATCCAGACCTTTCCGGGGCCCGTGAGGGAGGCGAAGAACAGCCCCTCGCCGCCGAACAGCGCAGTCTTGATCCCGGGCACGGCCTGGATGTCGTAGTCCACCTGGCGTTCGAAGGCGACGAGGCAGCCGGTGTCCAGCCGGAGCGTCTCGCCGGCGCCGAGGTCGCGCTCGACGACCGTGCCGCCGGCGTGAACGAACGCGAGTCCGTCGCCTTCCAGCTTCTGCAGGATGAAGCCCTCGCCGCCGAACAGGCCCGCTCCGAACTTCCGCTGAAACGCGATACCCACCGACACGCCCTTGGCCGCGCAGAGAAAGGCGTCCTTCTGGCAGAGAATCGTGTTGCCATGGGCAGGAAGGTCGAGGGGAATGATGCGCCCCGGATAGGGCGAGGCGAAGGCGACGTTCCGGCGGGCCCCGGCACCGTTGCCGAACACCGTCATGAACAGGGACTCACCCGTCAGGACCCGCTTGCCGGCGGAAAGGAGCTTGTCCATGAAGCCGCCCGCCCCGCGCTCCGAACCGTCGCCGAAGATCGTGTTCATCTCGATGCCGGGGTCCATGTACATGAACGACCCCGCTTCCGCGATGCAGGCTTCGCCCGGGTCGAGCGTGATCTCGACGAACTGCATTTCCTCGCCGACGATCACGAAGTCGATCTCATCGGCTACACCGCCCGGCGGCTTGGGGATCGGCGTGCCGAAGGCGGCGGCGAACCGCGGTTCGCTGACGACCGGCGCCCAGTTGCCCATGCCGTCCCGGTACACGTGGGCGCCACGCGCGACGGAACCCGAACGGATCCGCTCCTCGATGTCTTCCCCTGTGTACGGTCCTTCCTGCTTGCCGTCGATGGCCAGGTACCAGATCTGATCGCTCATGCCCTTGAGTACTCTCTTTCCGGCGCTGAGGTTTCGTCGCGCCTCGGTTTGGCCGTGCTCCGACCTCACCGGACCGGCGGCGGATCGTAGCCCAGGATCCGCACCGCGAAGACCCAGGGCCAGTACTTTCCCGTCAGCAGGAACGTCCCGGTGTCCGGTCGATAGGCGATGCCGTTGAGAACATCCGCGTCCTCCGCCTCCTCGGCCGTCAGCAGGCCCGAGGCATCGACGACGGCCACCACCGAACCGGAGTTCACGTCGACGGCTGCGATCTCGTCGCTGCCGAACAGGTTCGCGAAGAGCAGGTCCTCCACGAGCTCGAGTTCGTTCAGGTCGTCAACGGGCATCCCGCCTTTCGTCACCCGCAGTCTGCGGCGCACGTTCAGGGTTTCGGGATCGCGAAAGGTGAGGACCGGTGTGCCGTCGCTCATGATCAGCTCGGATCCATCGTAGGCGAGCCCCCAACCTTCACCGGTGAAGCGCATCCTGCCCAGTTCGGCGAAGGGCTCCAGAGTCCACACCAGAGCCACACCTCGACGCCAAGTCAACTGGATCAGGCGCTCGTCGGCCTCCGGAACGAGAGCGATGCCTTCGCCGAACAGGTCACCGTCGAGATCGACGCGGGCTAGCTCCGAGCCGTCCTCCCAGCGCCACGACCGCAGGCTCGAGGCCCCATACGAACCGGTGCTTTCGTAGACCACGCCGTCGCGCCACAACAGGCCCTGGGTGTAGGCCCCGGTGTCGTGTGCGCGCCGGTCGAGGACTTCGACCAGCCAGCGTTCCGGTTCCGACGGCCGCTGCCCCGGACCGTCGTTCGTCGCCGAAGCACTCGACCCGACAGGCGCGCACGCGGGAGCGGCGAGCAGTGCGAGGCAAAGGGCCGGCAGGGTTTCACGCATGTGGCGACCGCGACGGTAACAGCCCGTAGCGGCGATCCGCGCTTGACCGTTCGGGCCGTCGTTGGAAGAGTGTCGGCGCCATGACGTCTACCGTCCTCCGCAGGGTCAGTCTGCTCGCCAGTGGCGCGCTCCTGGCAGCGGCATGGTTCGCCTTTGCCCAACCAGCGGTGGACCAGCCATTGCCGAGTCCGCGAGAGACGATGCGCGTCTTCCTCGAGGCCTTCGCGACCGAAGACGGACGGCCGGACCTGGAGACCGCCGCGGACTGTCTGGATCTGGGGAACCTCCCGTTCCCGGTGCGGGCGCGGCAGGGACGGAATCTGGCGAGTGAGCTGAAGCATGTGATCGATCGGCTCGAACTGGTGGAGTTCGAAGCCATCCCCGACGACGGGGAACTCGATCAATGGGTGTTCAACGACGAGCTCTCCTCGCCGATCGTGCTGGCGCCGGACGAGAACGGGAACTGGTTGTTCACGCGCGAGACGGTGGCGTCCATCCCGACCCTCTATCAGGAGCTGCGGGATCGCTCCGTGGTCGAAGGAGTCGAGGAAGCGCCGGTAACGGCGGCCACCTGGCTCCGGGATCGCGTCCCGCCCTATCTGCGGACCGGCGGCTTCGTCCTTCACCCCTGGCAGTGGCTGGCGCTGCCGATCCTTGTCCTGGTCGGCCTGCTGATCGACCGGATCGTCGTCTGGATCGCCTACGGACTGTTCTCCGGTCCGCTGAACAGGCGCTACGAGTCCCTCGATCTCCAGGGTGCGCGGCGCATCCTGCGCCCGACCGGACTGCTCGTCATGGCCGGAGTGTGGTGGCTGGGGCTCCAGTGGCTGGGCTTGCCGCCCCGGGTCCATGCCTGGTTGGACGTGGTCGTTCTGGTCCTGTTCCTGCTGGCGCTCGGCCGTGTGGCATTCGCCCAGATCGACCTGCTCGGTACGGCCCTGCGGGCGCGAGCCGCCAGGGCCGAGAACCGGTTCCAGGACCAGTTGGTGCCGTTCGTGACAAAGACGCTGAAGCTGGCGGTCGCCGTCTTCGGCATCGTGTTCCTGCTGGCGCAGCAGGGCCGGGACGTAACGGCGCTCCTCGCCGGCCTGGGGCTGAGTGGCCTGGCGGTAGCCCTGGCGGCTCAGGATCTGCTCAAGAACCTGTTCGGCTCGGTCACCGTTCTTCTCGACCGCCCGTTTCGCATCGGGGACTGGGTCAAGGTCGGCGACGTGGAAGGCGTGGTCGAGGAGATCGGTTTCCGCAGCACCCGCGTCCGGACCTTCTACGCCTCCCTGATCACCCTGCCCAACGCGAGACTGATCGACGCCTCGGTCGACAACTACGGCGCCCGGGCGTTTCGTCGGTGGAGCACTCGCATCAGCATCACCTACGACACGCCGCCGGAGACCGTCGACGCGTTCTGCGAGGGGCTTCGGCAGATCGTCCGCGCCAACGAGTCAATGCGGCAGGACGCCTTCGAGATTCATCTGAACGAGTTCGGCGCCGACGGCCTGGAGATCATGCTCTACGTCTTCTTCCTGGCGCCGGACTGGAGCACGGAGCTGCGGCTCCGGCACAACCTCGCCCTGGACATCCTGCGCCTCGCCGACCGGCTCGGCGTTCGCATCGCCTTCCCAACCCGGACGATTCATCTGGAGGCGCCGTCGGACGACGATTCGGCGGACTGACCGCCCGGAAGGACGATGCGGACCGTGAGTCCCCCTCCGGTCCTCGTCGCGGCGGTGATCGATCCGCCGTGCTCATGGACGATCCGCCGGGCGATGGGCAACCCCAGGCCGGTGCCTCCGCTCGAGGTCGAGAAGTAGGGCTCGAAGATCCGCTCCAGGTCGCTGTCAGACACACCGGGTCCACGATCCGAGACCGTTACGGCGATTGCACCGTCCGGACCGCAGGGCTCGACCTTCACGACCACCTCTCCGTCCTTGCTGCTGGCCCGGAGGGCGTTCTCGATCAGGTTGCGAAGCGCCCTCTGCATCAGACGCCGATCGAACGCGAGCAGTGCATCCGGCGCTCCGGGCGCCGACTCGAAGAGGACGGCCACTGCCCCGTGCGCTGTACTTCCGTAGCCGTCGACCACTTCCCGAACCGCCTCGGCCAGATCGCCGGGGGCAGGCTGAGCGAGCGGGATCCTGCTGTAGGTCGAGAACTCGCCCGCGGTCCGCGCAAGCTCCTCGACCTGCGCCAGGATGTTCCTCGTGCAGCGATCGAACACCTCCTCCAGCCGATCGGGCGCATCCCGCCACACCTGCCGCAGGTGTTCAGTCGAGAGCCGGATCGGAGTCAGCGGGTTCTTCACTTCGTGCGCGATCAGTCGCGCCATCTCGGCCCAGGCCTCGAGTCGCTGCGCGCGGACCAGATCGGCGCGCGTCGACGCGATGCGCACCGCCATGCCGTCGATTGCCTCGGCAAGCGTCTGCAGCTCCGTCTCCCGTGGCGTGAAACCCAGCGAAGCCGCGCCACCGGCAATGCGGTCCGCGCCGTCGATCATTCGCATCAGTGGCCGGGTGAACCCGCGCGCGAGCCGCGCGCCGACGGTGACCAGCAGCAGCACGAGCACGGTGGTCACAACCAGGGCCTGGCGCCTCAGGGCTGCCAGTTCACGCGTGGCCGCCTCCTGTTGCGCTAGCAGCGGCACGGATACGAACAGACCCGATTCCCCCGGGCGCAGTTCCCCAAGAGACACCGGCGTGTACAGCTCCAGGTAGGACGTTCCCTCACGCGTGGTCTGCACCCGCGCTGCCGTTGGATGGCCAAGCAATGCCAACCTGCTGTACACATTGCCAGGAATCCGCTCCGGCATCAGGCCGGCGGTGAAGAGATCCGGCTTGCTGGACGCGTAGACACTGCCCCGCCAGTACAGGTTCACCTCGTGGCCCACGACCTCGGCGAGCCAGGACAGGAGTTCGTCGTCCAGTTGCGCGTCAATCGAAAAGCCGGCTTCCAGACCGAGGAGGAAGTCCGTCAGCACGTACTCGAGCGACACGAGCGCGGTACGGCCCGCGGCCTCCTGCTCCGCCTGCACCCGCGCGGCCAGGTTCCGGAAGAGCAGTCCGTTGAGCAGGGCCAGCGGCACGATGGCGATCAGAGCCAGCACCGCGGTGAGCCGAACCGAGTAGCGGCGAATGTCGGGCAGCAGCCGCCTCCGCAGCTTCGCCGTGGGGAGACTGATCAGCAGGACGGCAGCGGCCACGGCGGACACCGCCAGCATCAGCCGAGTCGCGACCGTTGCGATCCGCCACAGACGCTCCGTCGCCGCCTCCTCCGGGAGCAAGGCAACGATCCAGAGGCCCGGCAGGTCGGTGTGGCTGAACCAGGCCAGAGCAGGTCCCGCCGGCGTCTCCACCTTCAACGTCCGCCGCGGATCCACGGCCTCGGACGGCGGTGGCAGCAGCCAGTCTTCCTGCCACCGCGAGACAAGGGGGCGGCCCGCGCCGTCGACATAGGCGAGGTCCGCGTTCGCAGACGAAACCGAGCCGCTCCGACTTCGATCCGGACCGCCGCGCAGCAGGCGCACCTGCAGTTCAGCACCGGCGCCCGACGAGCCGCTGCTCCACACCTCGACCTTCGGCAGTGCCGCCGTCCAGAAGCGCACGGTACCCCAGTCCTGCCCCGCGGAGTCCAACGAGAACTCGCCCTGGGCGTCTCTCTGCTGCTGCCAGATCGGGAGGTCACCTGACGGCCAGCGTGCGCTGGTGGCATCGAGGTTCCCTGTCTCCGGATCGACTGGCAGGCCGTAGGAGAAGGTCGAAACGCCGCTCTCCCGGACCACGCTGAGAGCGGAGACCATCTCGGAAGCTGCCAGGGGCGACCGGCTCCAGAGTTCCAGGGCCAGATCCTGGTGATCGTCGAGTTCGCCGGGATCGCCCAGGGCGAGCTTCCTCAGGTCGGTCGCTGCCAGGAACGCGCTCGTGCTTTCCGCAAGCGCCGCGACTTCCTCGGGGTGGGGACCATCGAAACCCTCCAGCACCTGCTCCGTGAGGAGCGCGCGCAGTGCCGGCCGGTGGGTGACTTCGGCCAGTAGGCCGACGCCCACTGCGGCGGCCGCGGCGGTCATCAGAACATGCATCCAGTCACGGCCCTGCGGCCAGCCGAAGACCCAGAAGGAGGCCGCGGCGAGGATCACCCAGGCCGCTAGCAACACCGCCCCGTCACTGATCGAACCCCCGAAGAAGGCCCCGAAGTCCGGCGGCGCGCCGATGGCATCGGTCACCCGGATCCGCCACCGGAAGAGACCGTAACCCACCGCCGCCGCGACTCCCGCCAGGCAGAGGATCGCGGCCGCGGGCCGAGGTCTTGCGGGCGCCCGGGCGCTCCAGCGGCGGAAGAGCCAGACCATCGACAGACCGACCCCGAGAACCAGAGCGACGAGGGCGAGCGAGGCTCCGACGGTCGAAGGCCGCCCGGCGGCGGGCTCGAATCGGAGCCGCAACCATGGTCCGGGAACACCATCAGGCGGGGCCAGTTCACGAATGCCCAGTGCTTCCAGAGCCGGCGTCAGAGGTTCCGCGGCATGGTCCCGAACCGACCACCTGACGTCGTGGCGCCGGAGCCCGAGGGGCGTGGTGAACGGCAGCGAGTCGGTCGGGAAACTGCTGCCGACGATCAACCGCCAGCCTCCCTCCCCCGTACTCATGTCGACGGCCGCGTAGAGCGAGACCGCCGTGAAACCGGCAGTCTGGTTGATGCCTCCAGGCAGCAGGCGATCCAGGGGCAGATCGTGCCGAAGTCCCGGGCCGCCCCAGGCCTGCGCCAGATCGTCGGGATCAACCAGCACCAGGGTGTGCCCGCCCATGCGGCTGACCCGGTCCAACTCCTCGAAGACCCTCTGTCTGGCCTGCACTGAACCCAGAGGCACCTCTACGCTGCGGCGGACACTCTCTGCGGAGCGTTCCGCGTCCGCCAGAAGATCCAGCAGGAGGTTTCGGTAGGCGGATTCCATCGCGGCCGTCTGCGCGCGCGTCGGCAACGGTGGGCCGTCGCTCCTTCGGGGCCAGCGATCCACCGTGAACAGGACGGCGGACAAAGCGAACAGGCCGAAGATAATGCGAAGCTCAGCCGTACCTCCGCCACGCCGGGCCTCCGAGACCGTCATGGCACGGCCGTCACCGCGCGGACAGCGCGCAGAATCCGGTCCGCGACCTGCTCCGCGTCGCCAGTCGAGGTGTCGATCACTTCGTAGGTCTCATCCCGCCTCAGCGGCGACGCGCTACGGCGGATGTCGCGCTCGTCCCTGTCGCGCATTTCTCTCAACAACCGGCTGCGGTCGGCGCCGCGCTCGCGACCGGCAAGCTGTCGCAACCGGCGCCCGGCCCGAATCTCGAGGGGAGCTTCCAGATAGAACTTGTGCGGGGTATCCGGAAAGACGACCGTGCCGATGTCCCTTCCCTCCACCACCGCGCCCTCCCTGGCGGCGAACTCGCGTTGCTTCGCAACGAGCCAGGAACGAACCGCCGGGTGGACGGCAACCCGCGACGTCGCGACGTCGACCCGTGGAGTTCGGAGCCGAGCGCCCGGCACCGTTCCGTCCACGACGACTTCGGCTTCGTCATTCCGCGAACGCAACTCGAACCGGAGCCCGGCGATCAACCTGGCCATGGCCGACCCGTCCCCAGGATCGAGATCCGCCTGCAGTGCCTTCCACGCGACCGCCCGGTACATGGAACCGGTATCGAGGTAGGGCACGCCGAGCCGGGCCGCTACCCGGCGCGCCACGGTGCTCTTGCCGACGCCGGCCGGGCCGTCGATCGCCACGACGGTCATCGTCGCCGCGGCTTCCGCCGCCGCGGACGCGGGGAGCCTCTGCCGGGCCTCGGTCCCGAGCCGGTGCGAAGAACGGCGAGTTCATCGGTGGAGAGCTCGCGCCAGGACCCGAGCGGGAGCTCCCGGTCCTCAAGCCGGCCGATCGCCACCCGGCGCAGACGCTGCACGGGGTGGCCAACCCGGAAGAACATCTCGCGGATCTGACGCGTTCTCCCCTCGACCAACTCGATCTGCCACCAGCTCGAGGCGCGGGCCGGGCGGGCGCCTCGCCGGGCCGACGCCCGGGACAGTCTCATCGGTGCGGTTCGGCGACCCGCGATCACCATGCCGCCACGAAGGCGCGCGATCGCGGAATCTCCCGGCAGGCCCCGAACCTTGGCGAGGTAGCTCTTCTTGCAGCCGAAGCTGGGGTGAGTCAGGCGGTAGGCCAGATCACCGTCATCGGTCACCAGCAGCAGGCCCTCCGTTCCATAGTCGAGCCGTCCGACGGGCTTCAAACGGCGGCGCCACCTCTCAGGAATGAGATCCATCACCGTAGGCCGTCCCTCCGGGTCCGAGCGGGTGGTCACGTAGCCGGCGGGCTTGTTCAGCAGGAGATACCGGGAGGTAACTCGCCGGCGAATCGGCTCGCCGTCGACCCGGACGACGACGGGGGCTTCGCCTGCGGCGGCAACCCTGTCGCCGAGCACCGCCACGCGTCCGTCGATCGTGACCCGCCCCTCCCGGATCAGGTCTTCCGCTCCCCGGCGGGACGCGATTCCGGCTCGGGAGAGGACCTTCTGCAACCGTTCGCCGTGCGCCTGCTCAGCCATCTCCTGAGTCCACCGGCGCCAGCGTGAGCTCGGACTGCGGGATCTCCTCCTCTGCCGCGGCCAGGAAGGTCTCCTCGAACTCCTCGAGCGGCGGCAGCTCCGACAGTGAGCGCAGGCCGAAGTGAAGGAGAAAGTCCCGGGTCGTGGCGTAGAGAAAGGGGCTCCCCACGACCTCCTTGCGGCCGGCGATACGGATCAACCTCCGTTCGAGCAGCGTCTTGAGGACACCCGCGGAGTTCCGGCCCCGGAGGTCCTGGATTTCCGGACTGGTCACCGGCTGACGGTAGGCGACGATGGCCAGCGTCTCGAGCGCGGCCATCGATAGCTTGCTGCGTCCGGCGACTTCGAAGTACTTTCGCAGATAGGAATGGAGGTCCGGACGGGTGACCAGCCGGTAGCCTCCGCCCGCCCGGTCGACGACGACCCCACGGTCCGGCCGGGCGCCGGACTCGTCGGCGCGGTAGCGGGTGAGGACCATCTGAAGAGCTTCGCGTGCCTGCTCCCGGGAGTCCTCCGGGAAGACGTCGAGCAGCTTCGCTTCGGGCTGTGGGTCCGGGCTCGCAAAGAGCAACGCCTCGAACACCGCCGCCATCTCTGCCTGGTCGGTCATCCGGTGAAGTCCTCAAGCAAGATCGGATCCAGCGGTCGCGTCGTTCGAAAGAGCAGCACCGAGGTGCCCCCTGCAGAGTGAAGCCGGACGAGGTTCAGCCTCGCCATCTCGAGCACCGCCAGGAAACAGGCGATCGCCTCGGCCCGGCTTGACAGCGCGAAGAGGTCGTCCTGGAGGTCGAGCGACCGGCCTCCGTCGAAGCGCTGCAGAAGCCTCTCAATCTGGCCCCGGACGCTGAACGTCTCGCCCCGGTAGGTCAGCGGACTCGGATGTTCCTCGTCGTAGCGCTTCAGTACGTTGCGCAGAACCTGCAGAAGGTCGAAGAGTGAGAGATCCCCCATGTCGAACTCCTCCTCGTCGCCGGGTGCTGCCGTCGGCCTGCCGCTTCGCGTCCACAGCCCATGGCGGAGGTCGTCGACCTCCGCCAGCGTCTGCGCCGCCTCCTTCAACCGCTGGTACTCGAGCAGCCGTTCGATCAGCTCGCGCCGCGGATCCTCGGGCGCTTCACCCGGCTCCGGTTCGGGTTGCGGCAGCAGCACCCTGGCCTTGAGCTGAATCAGCAGCGCGGCCTCATAGATGTACTCGGCGGCGATGTCCAGATCGAGTTCGTCCATCAGCGCCAGATACTCGTGGAACTGGTCGCAGATCAACGCGACCGGGATGTCGGTGATCTCGATCTCGTTGATGCGGACCAGGTGCAGAAGCAGATCGAGGGGGCCCTCGAAAGCAGGGAGCTGGACCCTCCACGACGCCGGCAACAGGCTGCCGTGCCCATCCGGTTGCTTCATCCAGGTGGATTCTCCCACAACGTCGGCACCGGAAAGCCGACCGAACTGACAGCCTCGAACCAGTGTCGCGCACCATGTTGCGGCCGAAAGCGCTGGTCGAGCCGTTGCCGTCCCGCCTCGCCGCGGACTCGAGCCGCACCCGGATCCGAAACAGCCTCGATCAACGCGCCGGCGAGCGCCGCCGACCGTTCAGGCGGGACGAGCCAGCCAGTCTCCCCATCGATCACGACCTCGGGAATCCCGCTGACCGCCGACGCGATGACGGGAACGCCGTCGCTCATCGCCTCGAGGATCACGAGAGGCATGCCCTCATAGGTCGAGGGCACGACCAGGGCGGCCGCCCCCCGCCGCAATCGCGCCGCCTCCGACCGGGAGCAGCGACCGGCCCAGTGAACGCTGGCGCCCAGCCCGAGCCGTTCGCACTGCGTGTCGAGAGCCTCGCGGCGCTCGCCGTCGCCGGCCACGACCAGCCGCAGGCGATGGCCGCGACCTCGTGCCTGCGCCAGCGCCTGCAGCAGAATCTCCATTCCTTTTCGTATGCGCAGCCGGCCCACGGCCAGCACATACCGCTCACCGCCCGCCGGTTCGTCGCGGTCGGCGGCTTGCCCCGGCCCAATGGTGCCGGCGTCCAACGCCGCCCCGGTGACGTTCGGCACCACCCGCACACCGTCCACGCCGTAGTCGTGCTCGATCTCCCGCGCGGTCGCCCGGCTCGGGGCGAGCCGCAGGTCGGATCGCCTTGCCGTCAGCCGGCCGAGCGCGATATGCAAGGGAGTGCGGACGGCGCGGAACAGCAGCTCGCTCCGAACCGGTCGGGCGACCACTCTGGCGCCCTGATCATGATCGACGAGTGGCCGAACCGCCCGACGCTCCCGCACGTAGCTCACCTGCTGGAGCGCCACGAGCAGCGGCCTCGTTGCGCCGTCGAGCCGCGCAAGATCGCGGATCACCAGGCCGCCGTCGCTCTCGTGCACCTGCACGACGTCCGGACGCCATTCCCGGACCATGCGCAGGACGGCGCCTCGAGCCCGCCAGGGAAAGGCAGACTTCGAGACGTTCGGCCCGCAACGGTCGCGACCCAGAACCTCGACTTCGCAACCGGCCTGCCTCAGCCCCCAGGCGAGCTGTAGCACCTGTTCCCCGGCTCCGGACAGGTCCCTCGGCGGCAGCACGTTGGCGACCAGCAGCACCTTCATGGCCGAGGGCTTCCTTCCTCCGGCGACATCAGGCCGGGGATGCGCCGCTCCAACTGTCTCCGCAGAGCGTCATTCCCGGGACCGGCCAGACGGTCAAGGACTCCCGAGGCATCCTGGCGTGCCGCGACCAGCCATCTCCAGTCGCGCGCCAGGTCACCAAACCGGAACTGCGGCAGTCCGGCCTGACGCGTGCCGAGAATCTCGCCCGGTCCCCTTTGGCGCATGTCCTCTTCCGCGATCCGGAAGCCGTCGGTCGTAGCCGCGAACGCCTCGAGCCGCCGCTTCGCTTCGGCCGAAGAATCTCCCGTGATCGCGACACAGAGCGGATCTCCGAGCGCCGGATCCGTGCCTCGGCCGATCCGCCCCCGCAACTGGTGCAACTGGGCGAGACCGAAGCGCTCCGCCCCCAGGATGACCATCGCGGTGGCCTCAGGCACGTCGACGCCGACTTCGATCACCGTGGTAGCCAGCAGCACCTGAATCGACCCGGCGGCAAAGCGGCTCATCGTCTCATCCCGCTCCTGGCGCCGGAGGCGTCCGTGGACGACGCCGTGGGGAGCCGCGAGCGCTCGCGCCCACCTCGGGCCGAACTCCTTGAGCGAAGGGAGTCCGGTGGCTACCCCCTCTCCACCGTCGATCAGGGGAAAGACGACGTAAGCGCGGCCTCCGCTCTCCAGCCGGCGCCGCACCTCCTCCACCGTCTCCTCCATCCGGCCGTCCGTCGTCACCCGGGTCTCGATCGGGCGGCGACCTGGCGGCAACTCGTCCAGAACGGACACGTCGAGGTCACCGTACACCGTGAGCGCAAGCGACCTGGGAATCGGGGTCGCCGTCATGACCAGCAGGTCCGGTCGGAGACCCTTCCGGGCCAGGGACTGGCGCTGCACGACGCCGAAGCGATGCTGTTCATCGATCACCGCGAGGCCCAGCCGCGCGAACCGGGTGCGTTCCTGGATCAGGGCGTGGGTGCCGACGACGAGGTCGATACGGCCGGCCGCGATTCGTTCCTCCGTCGATTCCGGGCGGGATACGGAGCCGTCGTCGCTGGCCGCGCACTGGCTCGAGGTGACGAGGGCGATCGTCATGTGGGAACCGAGCAGTCGCGCCAGGGAGGTGAAGTGCTGCTCGGCCAGGAGCTCCGTCGGCGCCATCAGCGCCGATTGCAGCCCGCTCCGGGCGGCCATGAGACAGGAGAGGGCCGCCAGGACCGTCTTGCCGCTTCCGACGTCGCCCTGGACCAGGCGCAGCATGGGCTCGTTCCGGGCGAGATCGTCGGCTATCTCACCGAGCACCCGTTCCTGCGCGCCGGTCAGGCGAAACGGCACAAGCCTGGAGGCCGCCGCCCACGCGACGCGATCAGCGCGGTAGCGGTGCGGTTTCCCGGATCGACGACGCTGACGACGCGCTGCGGCGAGCTGCAACTGCTGGAGCAGGAACTCACCGTAGGCGAGGCGGGCATGGGCCGGGCTCCGCCGCGCGTTCAGATCCTCGATCGATGCTTCCCCCGACGGTGAGTGAACCTCCGTCAGGGCTTGCGCCAATCGAGGCAGTCCGTGCCTGATCCGTTCCTCGCATGGAAGCCACTCCTCGATCCAGTCCGGTCCCGAAGTGTCGCGCAGACCCCGGATGGCATCGCCAGCGAGCCGAGCCACTCGTGATGGCGGCACCTCCCCGATCCGGCCGTAGACGGGCCGCACGCCACCCCCGTCGAACGGGCCGCCGTTGGGTTCTCCACCGCTGATCCGCTCGACGGATGGATTCGAGAGTTGCCAGGGGCCGTCTCCACCGCGTCGCCGGAGCGGGCCGTGCAGGAGGTAGGGCACACCCTCCTCGAGTTGCTGCGCCAGGTAGGGGCGGTTGAACCAGACGACACCGACTCTGGCCGCGCCATCGCAGGCGACCGCCTCCACGCGGGAGAAACGCCGTCGACCGAACACCCGCCTCACGCTCTCAAGCTGCGCGACCACGGTCAGCGGGCCGGGCGCCGCAGACTCGGTTGCACGGTGATCGGCCCCCGGGAGCCGGCCAAGGGTGCGACGGTCCTCGTAGCGGAGCGGAAGGTGCGCCAGCAGGTCCAGTACTCGCCGGCAACCGGCGGCCGTCAGCCGGCGCTCCAGTACCGGACCGACGCCGCGCGTACTGGTGATTGGATCGCGCGGGTCCATCGTTCCCGGCGGGCCGCTAGCCCTGGACCTCAAGGATCGCGTTCCGGGCGTCGAGGCGGGCCCAGGCGCCCAGCGGCAGGGTGTGGTTCGGCGCCTGGTGGCCAGCGGGCAGGCCGGCAAACAGCGGCGCGTCCAGCGCCTCGGCGAAGTCGACCAGACTGGCGCGCGCATCGCAGTTGGTGAAGTGGCCAGCGATCACGGCACGCACACCGGCCGCCTGACCGGATGTCCGGAGCTGGGTCAGCAGCCGGTCGATCCGGTACTCCGGCTCGTCGATGTCCTCGAGCACCAGGATCGAGTCCTGAAAGCTCGGCAGCAGCCCCGTCCCCACCGTTGCCGCCAGCATGGTCAGGCACCCTCCGAACAGGCGACCCTCGATCGCCGGAGGTCGGCCGGCCGACAGCTTCGCCGAAACCCGTTCGAGCACCCAGGGGCCCGAAAGCCGGCCGGCGAGCGCGTCCAGGAAGGACCGGCGCTCCTCCGGCAGCAGACCCCTCGCGAAGTCGACCGCCATGGGGCCGTGGAACGCCATCGTGCCCGTCCTCGAAACCAGCGCCAGGAGCAGAGGCGTCAGGTCAGAGTAGCCGATGTACGGACGTGGCCTCGAAGCCAGCAGAGTCCAGTCGACGTGCTCGAGGATCCGCGGCACGCCGTATCCGCCGCGAGCAAAGACGATCGCCGCGACTGACTCGTCGCCCGCCAGTTCATGGAAGGCCTCGAGACGCTCCCGGTCCGACCCCGCGAACAGCGACCGGCCGCTGAGCGACGCTTCGGGCAGCAGGTTCCTGGCAAGGACCGGCTCGAACCCGAGACCTTCCAGGGCGGCAACGCCGGTGGCCAGTCGGTCGGTGTCGATTCGGCCCGAGAGCGCGGCGATCCCCACCCGATCCCCGGGCTTCGCCGCGGGCGGACGCTCGACGCGGGAGACACGCTGGCCGGAGTGCAAGGTCAAGCGCCGGAGGACCTCGTAAGCCGGATTCTGTTCTTCCCACAGCCCAGGGGCTTCGGGAGGCGGCCATTCATCTATGCGACCTACCCGGAGAGCGTCCCGTGCCGCGAACAGCCCGGAACCGGGACGGACAACCCGATCCGCTCTCCCTATTTGGTCTTGCTCCACATGGGGTTTGCCATCGCCTCGGACCGTCGCCGGCCGAGCGGTGCGCTCTTACCGCACCGTTTCACCCTTGCCTGCCCTCGACTCCCTCGGCGTCTCTTCGGACCCGAGGATCCAGGGCCGGCGGTCTACTCTCTGCTGCACTTTCCGTCGCGTCACCGCGCCTTGCCGTTAGCAAGCATGCCGTCCGTTGGAGTCCGGACTTTCCTCCCCCGGCGGTTCCCCGCCGGCAGCGACCGCATCCGGTCCTCCGGCGCCGCTGAGAGTACCAGCTTCCGCATGCTCACGGCCCGGAGCGTGAGCGCTCGCCGCGGACCGCCGCGTAGACCGAGCGCGCCAGCTTCGGTCCGAGGACATCGCTCAGTTGCTCCTCCGATGCCTGGGTTACGCCGGCGAAACTGCCGAAGCGGCGGACCAGCAACTTGCGCCGTTGCGGCCCGATGCCCCGCAGGTCGTCGAAGCGGCTGTGCAGCGTCCTTCGCGAACGGCGTCGTCGGTGGCGCGAGACGGCGAAGCGGTGGGCCTCGTCCCGTACCTGTTGCAGCACCCGCAAGCCCGCATGGCTCCGCTTCAACCTGAGCGGCGCCGGACGTGCCGGCAGGTAGAGCTCTTCCTCCCTCTTGGCGAGTCCGACCACCGGCGTTTCGTCCACTCCGAGGTCCACGAGGGCCTCGAGCGCGGCGTTCAACTGCCCACGCCCGCCGTCGATCAGGATCAGGTCGGGCATATCTCCCACCTCTTCCAGCACGCGCCGGTAGCGACGGCTGACCGCCTGCCGGATCGCGGCAAAGTCGTCGGCCTGGGAGAGGCCGCGGATGTTGAAGCTGCGGTACTGGCCCTTGACCATCCGCCCGTCGTTCCAGACGACCAGCGAAGCGACGGTCTGGCTACCGCCGAAGGTCGAGATGTCGAAACCCTCGATCCGCCGCGGCGGGTCGGCGAGGTCGAGCGCCCTCCTCAGCGCTGCGACGGCCTCACCGGCGACGCCCGCGCCACGGAAACGGCGGCGGAAGGCCATCGCCGCGTTGCGGTTGGCGAGGGCGATGCGTTGCGCCTTCGGCCCGCGAGACGGCATGCGGAGATAGACCCTGGATTCCCTGCGGCGGCTCAGCCACTCGATCAGCGCCTCCTCGCCCTCGATCGGTGCCGGCAGGTGGATCTCCTTCGGAATCAGCGTCGTGCGGTCGTAGAGCTGAGGCAGCAGTTCGGAGAGCAGACGTTCGGCGGTGATCCTCGGCACCCCCTCCCAGAACAGTTCCCGGCGGTCCAGCACCTGGCCGCCCCGCATGACCAGAACGGTGACCGCCGCGTTGTCGCCGCTGATGTGGACGCCGAAGATGTCGACGTCCTCTCCTCGGGCCGACCGGAGCTTGCGTCGCTGGCTGACCTCGTCGATCTCGTAAATCGTGTCGCGCACCCGCGCCGCCGCCTCGAAGTCGAGCTCGTCCGCGTGCGCCCGCATCCGGGCGCGCAGATCCTTCAGCAGCTCCTCATTCCGGCCGGCCAGAAACAGCCGTGCCTTCTCCACCGCGTCGCCGTAGGCCTCGTCCGTGGTCAGCCCGTCGACGCAGGGGCCGAGGCAGCGCTTCATGTCGTAGTAGAGGCAGGGCCGCGGCAGGCTGCCGTCGATGTCGATCCGGCAAACCCGGATGCCGAACAGCTTCTGAGTCAACTTGATCGCTTTGCGCGCCAGCCCAGCCGGCAGGTAGGGGCCGTAGTACTCCGCGCCGTCGCGGCGGATGCGACGGGTGAAGGCAAGCCGCGGGTGTCCGTCCGCCAGGGTCAGCTTGAGGTACGGGTACGTCTTGTCGTCGCGCAGGCGGATGTTGAAGCGGGGCTGCCGCCGCTTGATCCAGTTGTTCTCGAACAGCAGAGCCTCCGCCTCGGTATCGGTCACGACGAACTCGATGTCGGCCGCGTCGTGCAGCATCAGGGCGATGCGCGGGTCGTCCGCCGGCTTCCGGTAGGCGGCGGCGCGGCGCTTGAGGGACTTCGCCTTGCCGACGTAGAGCGCTTCCCCCGCCTCCGACTTGAAGATGTAGATCCCCGGCAGGTCCGGGAGGTCGCCGAGCTTGCGGGAGAGCTCCGGGTGCATCAGCCCATCACCTTGAGTTCGCGGAGTTCCTTGAGCCGGTCCCGGAGCACCGCGGCCTGCTCGAACTCGAGTCGCCGCGAAGCCTGCTTCATCGCCTTCTCCAGGCGCGCGATCCGACGTTCCAGCGGCATCTCGGGCGCGTCCTCCCGCAACAGGTCCTCCACCGCGGCCTCCGCTTCCGCGCCCGCCTTGTGCAGGTAGTCCAGGTTGCTCATCTGCACCAAAGGACTGTGCACCTCCTTCAGGATGGAAGCCGGTTCGATTCCGTGCTCGCGGTTGTAGCGCTCCTGGACCCGCCGCCGCCGCTCCGTCTCCTCCATCGACCGGTCGATCGACTCGGTCCGCTGGTCGGCGTAGAAGATCACCCGGCCGTTCAGATTGCGGGCCGCCCGACCCGCGGTCTGGATCAGCGAGACCTCGCTGCGCAGGAAGCCCTCCTTGTCGGCGTCCAGGATGGCGACGACGGACACCTCGGGCAGGTCGAGACCCTCGCGCAGGAGGTTGATGCCGACCAGGATGTCGAAGTCGCCACGACGCAGGGCGGTCGTGATCTCGACCCGTTCCAGGGTGTCGATGTCGCTGTGCAGATAGCGCACCCTGAGACCGAGCTCGTTCAGGTACTGGGTGAGTTCCTCCGCCATGCGCTTGGTCAGCGTCGTCACCAGGACCCGCTCGCCGCGATCGATCGCGTCGCGGGCCTCTGCCACCAGATCGTCGATCTGGTTGGCCGAAGGCCGCAGTTCGATCCTCGGGTCGAGCAGTCCGGTCGGTCGAATGATCTGCTCCACCACGACCCCGCCGGTCCGTTCCAGCTCGAACGGCCCCGGGGTCGCTGACACGTAGATGCGCTGACCGCAACGCTCCTCGAACTCGTCGAAGCGCAGCGGCCGGTTGTCCAGCGCGCTCGGCAGCCGGAACCCGAACTCGACGAGGGTCTCCTTGCGGGCCCGGTCGCCACGGTACATGCCGCCGACCTGCGGCATCGTCTGGTGACTCTCGTCGACGACAAGCAGGAAGTCCTCGGGCAGGTAGTCGAGAAAGGTCGGCGGTGCTTCGCCTGGGGCTCGTCCGGAGAGATGGCGGGAGTAGTTCTCGATGCCGGCGCAGGAGCCGAGTTCGCGAAGCATCTCCAGGTCGTATCGGGTT